>DAOTMV010000015.1:0-89656 GCA_035450485.1 Anaerohalosphaeraceae bacterium
TAGCCGTAGGGGAACCTGCGGCTGGATCACCTCCTTTCTAAGGGATAACTTAGACACCGCCGGAACATCAGTGTTCATAACGGCGGCTAATGTCAGGCCTTTCGGCTGCTTCACGTATCAACTGTTGATTATTAAAGCCTCCAAGGGAAACCTTGGAGGCTTTTTTTATGCCTGAATATCCCCACGCCGCCGGCAACGCCTTGAAATCTGCCGCACGCGCCCGTACAATCGTCGGCATGAAAAATAAGGCCCAGCTAACGAATTCGCTGGCGCAGATCTTCGCCAAACTGCCGCTGATTTCGCTGCTTGTCTGCAACGCCATCCCCCTCATCGGCGTGCTCTTCCTCGGCTGGGATGCGTTCCTTATCGTCCTGTTGTACTGGGCCGAGAACGTCGCTGTCGGCTTCTATAACGTCCTCAAAATGGCCGCCGCAAGAGTCGGCCAACCCGCCGCTCACCTCGGCAAACTGTTCGCCATACCCTTCTTCATCGTTCATTACAGCGGCTTCACCGGCGTGCACGGCGTCTTCATTCTGGCCATGTTCAAAAAGGACCCCGACATCGTGCCCGGCGGCGACGCCTGGCCGTGTTTTCTTGTGTTCGTCCAGATGCTCTGCGGGGTGATTCGCCAGGCCTGGCTGGAAATCCCAAACGGCGCCCGCTGGGTCGTTCTTGCCATGTTCATCAGCCACGGTGTCTCGTTCGGCTACAACTATCTCTACAAGCGCGAGTATGCCGCCATTACTCCAGACAAGCTCATGGTCCAGCCCTATGGCCGAATCATCGTCATGCACGTCGCCATCCTCTTCGGAGGCTTCCTCACCATGTCGATGGGTTCCCCCATCGGATTGCTGGTCATACTCATCGTGCTCAAGACGGTCATCGACCTGAAACTCCACAATCGCCAGCACCAGACCATCGCTGCCCAAGCCGCCAGGGCCGCATAAAAACGGATGCAGGTCGCCGGCGGTTATGCTATGATGTATCCCGGATAGTCAAATGCCGGTCGTCTGACTCAACCGGCAATCAGGAAAAATTCTGTGGAGGGTTCGCCGCCATGAAGAAACACAACAGCGCTCACGTGAAATCCGACCTCAACGCCATGTCGCGTCGCCTTTTCCTGTCGCACAGCGGCGTCGTCGCCGGCGCGGTCCTTGCCGGCATCAACGCCGCGGGTGTCTACGCCGCCGAAGACAACACCATCCGCCTGGCCCTGGTCGGCTGCGGCGGCCGCGGCAGCGGCGCCGCCGGGAATGCACTCTCCAGTTCTGCCGGTCCCGTCAAACTCGTCGCCATGGCCGACCTTTTTGAGGACCGCATGGCCCGCTCCCACAAGGCCCTCAGCGACCAGTTCGGCGCCCAGGTCGACGTGCCCCCGGATCGCCGCTTCGTCGGCTTCGACGCCTACCGCAAGGCCATCGACGTCCTCGGCCCCGGCGGCATCATGATCCAGGCCACCCACGCCGCCTTCCGCCCGCTGCACGTCGGCTACGCAGTCGACAATGGCGTCCACGTCTTCATGGAAAAATCCTTCGCCCCCGACCCCGGCGGCACGCAGGAAATCCTCGCCATCGGCAAGCGCGCCCAGCAGAAAAACCTCAAGATCGCCTGCGGCCTCATGTGCCGCCATTCTTCCGCCCGCCAGGCCCTCATCGACAAGATTCGTGAAGGCGCGATCGGCCAGCCGGTGCTCGTCCGCGCCTACCGCATGGACCCCGGCGCCCGCCTCGGTCCCTACACCGGCGGCGACAGCGAAGTCTACTGGCAGATACGCCGGCCCTACTTTTTCCTGTGGGTCTCCTCCGCCTGGTTCATCGAGATGATGATTCACCAGGTCGACGAGTGTTGCTGGATCCAGGACGGCTGGCCCGTCTCCGCCCACGGCATCGGCGGCCGCGAGCCCAACAGCGAGGACTGCAGCCAGAACCTCCACACATACTCCATCGAGTACACCTTCGCCAACGGCGGCAAGGCCATCGTCAACAACCGCCTCATGCAGAGGTCCCACAACGAGTTCGCCACCTTCGTTCACGGCGCAAAATGCGCCGCCCAGTTCTCCGGCAACGTCCACGCCCCCACTGTCAGCATCTTCAAAGACCAGCGCTGCGACAAGGACAACGTCGCCTGGACCCCGCCCCGCGAACGCATCAGCCCTTACCAGGCCGAATGGGACGTCCTCCTCGACGCCGTCCGTAACGACAAACCCCACAACGAAACCGAACGCGCCGCATACGCCAACCTCGCCTCGATCATGGGCCGCGCCGCAGTCCACTGCCAGCGTATCATCACCTGGGACGAAATGCTGGCCTCCAATTTCAAGTTCTACCCTGACGTCGCCGGTCTCACCGCCGACGGCCCGGCGCCGGTCCTGGCAGACAGCCGCGGCCGCTACCCCGTACCAACCCCGGGCACATGGAAGGAAATCTGATTGGCGGCAAGGTGCAGATACATCAAGAGGTTGAGATGGTGAACAGAAACCTTTATAATTAGGTAGTTAACTCGGGCAAGGATCGCGAATGCCAACCATATTGCGCTACAAGGGCTATCGCTTCTTTTTTTTCTCGAACGAAGGCGATCCAACCGAACCTTTGCATGTGCACGTGCGCAAGGGCGAAAGTCTTGCCAAGTTCTGGTTAGAACCCCGTGTCGTAGTGGCAAACTCGTATGGAATGACATCCTCGGAATTACACATGTTGAGCAAGGTCGTCGTCAAGAATGCAGAATTGATCAGGAGCGCATGGAATGAACACTTTAATCAGTGACCCTGTCGTTAAGAGTGTACGGTTTGATGAAGATAACATGTGGCTTTACTTTGCCGATGGACGAACGCTTGGCGTGCCTCTGGCGTATTTCCCTCGCCTGTTAAATGCCACGCCCCAGCAACGCGGCCAGTATGTCATCAGTGGAGGCGGGACGGGCCTGCACTGGGATGACCTCGACGAAGACATCTGTGTCAAGTCTCTGCTGTTAGGCATCGGTGACAGGACAGGTGGCAAATAGGGGACCAGTGTTCATGTGGACGAGAGGCTGAAGGCTCATGGATGGCCAAGCGAGCAACGGTGCCAAGATCAGGGCCTATCTCGACATCGAGACCACCGGCCTCAGCCGCGATCTCAGCGAGATCACCGTCGTCGGCATTGCCGTCGAACACGACGGCCGCATCCGCATCTCGCGCCAGGTCGACACCATTACCGACGCATGGATCCTCGAGACTCTGCGCGGTGTCGACGAACTCTACACCTACAACGGCAGCCGTTTCGACCTGCCCATGATCAAGGCCAAACTCAAGCTCGACCTCAAGCAAAGCGTCAAGCACACGGACCTCATGTACGCCTGCTGGAAGCAGGACCTCAAAGGCGGCCTCAAAGCCGTCGAAAAGAAAATCGGAATCCCCCGCAAACTCCCCGACGTCGACGGCTATACCGCTGTCCTGCTCTGGTGGCAATACAAGAACAACGCCGACCACAACGCCCTCAAAACCCTCCTCGACTACAACGAAGAAGACGTCGTCAACCTCCGCATCCTCCGACAGAAACTCGGCGTTGACTAAAACGGCAGGGGGGCCAACCCGAAAAAAAAGGCGGCCGAGTGTGAGATGCTCAGCCGCCCCTGAAACCCTTGACGGGGGCCACTCAAAAGGTCGCGGCAGTGTGACACCGCCGCCAGCCGTTAAATTGCCGCCGACGACGAAAACTCCATCCCCGGCTTGCTGAATACCACGTGGTTATGGTACGTCGCATATTCCGTCACGATCGCGCCTGTCTTGCCTGCCCGCTGGAAATGCCACGACTCAGGGTCCTCCAGCGTATAAATCTGCCCGCTCTTGGCCGTCCGCTTCACCACGTACTTCGACTTGAACCAGTCCTGCCCGAAGCCCCACGGCCGTTCACTTTCCGGCATATCGCTGATCAGCGTCTCATCGCCCGCCCCCTTGTACTCGCCGAAGAACTCCACCTCCCCATAACGCACCTGCCACGATTCCATCTTCGGCCCGTAGCCCTCGGCCCCGCCGACATGCCGATGCTCCGGCAGCACCTGGCCCGGCAGCAGATAAATCTCGTGCCCCAGGTAGCCATAGTTCTTGTCCGCAAATTCCCCCTTGTACGCCTTGGCGCCGTTCTCACCGTACACGCCCTTGGCGTTAATCCAGAAAATGCCGCCCATACCCAGCTTGGCCAGGTCGCGCTGCAGGAAGTCGCACACCCAGAACGCATCCGTCTTTAGCACCTCAGGAATCGGATAGTTGTAATACCGCATCATCTCGAAATAGGCCGCCTTCGCCTTCTCCACGTTGAACGACCCGTCCTTGTTGTAGAAATGCTCGCTGCCGTAATTCAAAAAGCTCGCCTTGGACATCTTGATCTTGCTCTCCTGACAACCGGCTGCCCCCATCATCAGACCCGCGGCAACACCCGCGGCCGTACCCATCATTTGCCTTCGATTCATACCCATGTTCATCTCTCCTTTTGCGGCTCCGCATCCGCCGGCCACTCGGCGGACGCTCGCCCGCCGAATCATTTCTTCCGTTCGTTCATCAGTGTCTTGTACATATCAAGCGCCTTCTCCGGCTTTTCGCCCTTGTGCACCACCGCGCTTACCGCCTGGATCATCGCCGCCGGATCTTCCGCGCAGAAGATATTCCGCCCCATGTCCACGCCCAGCGCCCCGGCATCGATCGCCCTCCGCGCCATCGTCAGGGCATCCAGCTCCGGGATCTTCTTGCCGCCGGCGATCACCACCGGAATCGGGCAGCCTGCGACAACCTCTTCGAACCCCGGCTCGCAGTAGTACGTCTTGACAAAATGCGCCCCCAACTCCGCAATCACCCGCACCGCCAGCCCTAAGTAACGGCGGTCCCGAACCAGCTCCTTGCCCACCGCTGTCACACCCAGCGTCGGTATCCCGTACCGGTTGCCCTCGTTGATCAGGTAGCTCAGATTCGCCAGCGTCTCCTTCTCATACTCTGCCCCGATGCACACCTGGCACGTAATGGCCGACGCATTCAGCCGCACCGCGTCTTCGACCACCACGCCGATCACCTCGTTGCTCAGCTCCTTCAGCACCGTCGCCCCCGTGCTCGAACGCAGCACGAACGGCTTGTTCCACGTCGGATCCACGCACGTCTGGATCGCTCCACGCGTGCACATCAGGCAATCCGCATACTTCGCCAGCGGCGGAATCGCAAGGTCCATCCGCTCCAACCCGCTCGTCGGCCCCATGATGTAGCCGTGATCGAACGCCAACATCACCGTCTTGCCCGTCTCCGGGTTGAATATTCGCGACAGCCGGTTCTTCATCCCCCAGCCCAAATGCGCCGCACCCTTCAAAAAGAACCCCTGCGTCGCCACGGGAATCCCGATCCCGAAATCCTTCGTCTCCTTGCTCTTATCCGCATCCGGCATTAGCGCACTCCTTCACAGAAACCCTTGAATATCAACGAAACACTCGTCGCGCCGGCATCAGGATTGCCGATGCTCTTCTCCCCGATGTTCTTTGCCCGGCCGAACGCCGCCTTCATCCCCTTGGTCGCCTCTGCCCCCTGCGCCGCCGCCTCGGCCGCCTTCTCCAGCGCCGCCGCAACGTCGTCCCCCGCATCCGCCGCCGCCCGCGCCGCCTCCACTGCCGGCACAAGCGCATCGATCATCGTCTTGTCGCCCGGTTTCGCCTGTGTCAGGCCTCGCACCGCCGCAAGGCCTGCCTCGAACATCGCCGCCAGGGTCGCCGCATCGATTGTGTCAGCCGCCGCCTCGCTCATCCCGTTGAAAAACGTCCCGAACAGCGGCCCCGTTGCGCCCCCGTCTACGCCCATCACCGCCCATCCCACGTCGCTCAGCAGCGTCTTTACGTCGCCGGCCGTACTGTCCTCGATCGTCTTTTCCAGGATCGCCATCCCCCGCAGCATTGTCGTGCCGTGATCGCCGTCGCCCCCGAACGAATCCAGCCGCGAAAGCATCTCATGATTAGCCCGAATCGCCGCCGCCGCCCCCCGCAGCATCCCGATAACTTCCTGCCTGCCAATACCTTCCGACATCATCCTTCCCAACAAAAACGACCCGTCCCCCCACACAAGCCCACCATACTACCGCCGTCCGGACCACAATGCAAGCACCGTTTGACCTGAATACCCCGCACAACCCGCCGCGCCACTGCACGCCTTACCTGCCGCGCATCCCGCCCCACGCACCCCTCAGAAAAGCCGTATGGGTGCCAGGAAGCCTTGTGTGCCACCGTCAAACGCCCGCCGCTGCCAGACGCTTGGCGGTGCTCCCCACCCACATCGGCAGGGGGGCCGCCCCGGTGGCTCCCACCGTCAAAGACTTCCCACCCATTACCACCCCAAACGAAAGTCTTGCAAGCTTCCCGGAGAAAATGTAAGAGTGTTCATGGTGCGCCGCATTCACCATAGATCCGGCGCAGACATTCCCCTCGGGCTGCTCATCGGAAAATGAGGAACCGGCCCCCGTCAGAACTGCCGCAGGAACCGGAGGTCGTTCTCGAACAGGAGGCGGATATCCGAAATGCCGTACTTCTTCATGGCCAGCCGCTCAATGCCGAAGCCAAACGCCCAGCCCGTGTATTTCTCACTGTCGATCCCGACGGCGTCAAAGACATTCGGATCGACCATCCCGCAGCCGCCGATCTCCATCCAGTCCTCGCGGCCGCTCTTGTCTACCCAGAGGATATCCACCTCGCAGCTTGGCTCCGTGAACGGGAAAAAGCTCGGCCGGAACCGCCACTGCGTCTCGGCCCCGAAGAACGCATGGATGAACTGATTGATGCTGCTCTTGAGGTCCACCATGGAAACGCCCTCATCCACAACCAGGGCCTCGAGTTGATGGAACATGAACATGTGCGTTGCGTCGACCGTGTCCGGCCGATACACCCGCCCCGGCGCCACAACGCGAATCGGCGGTTTCGTCGCCTCCATCACGCGGATCTGAATCGTCGAGGTCTGACTCCGCAAGAGCATCGAATCATCGATGTAGAAATTATCCCGCGGATCACGCGCCGGATGCTCTCGCGGAATATTGAGCGCAACAAAATTGTGCCACTCGTCCTCCACCTCTGGTCCGTAGGCAATCCCGAAACCCATCCGGCCGAAGATCTCCAGCAGCTCGCTGATCGTATGGCTGATGATGTGGCTGCGGCCCACCAGCACCGGCTCGCCCGGCAGCGTCACATCCACCATGGGCTCCACCCGTGCACGCGACCCCTCCAGCTTCTCCTTGAGCGCCTCGTAGACCGCCGTCACCTCCGTCTTGATCCTGTTGGCCAACTGCCCCCCGTCGCGCCGCTGTTCGGGCGGCAGCTTGCCGATCTGGCTGAGCATATTGGTCACTCGGCCTTTGCGTCCTAAGTACGCAATCCGGAATTCCTCCAGCGCCTCCTCGCTCTTGATCTCACGAAGAGCCGCAAGCGCCTCGGTGCCGATCCGTTCGAATTCGTCCAGCATCACAGCCTCGTGCCAAATGCGGCCGGCGATTTACAGGACGGCCTTGACCTTTTCGGTAATCGCATCGAAGCCCGCCGGATCGTTAATCGCGATCTCGCTGAGCATCTTGCGGTTCAGAGCGATCTTCGCCCTCCGGCAGCCGCTGATGAACTGGCTGTAGCGCAGTCCTCGCTGCCGACATGCGGCGTTGAGCCGAATAATCCACAAGGCCCGAAAGTCCCGCTTCTTGAGCTTGCGACCGACGCGGGCGTTGACCGCCGCCCGAACGCGTGCCTCCTTGGCCAGCCTGTACTGCTTGCCCGTCTGGCCGCGGTAGCCCCTGACATCCTTCAGTATTCGTTTCTTTGCTTGACGCCGTGCAGCGCCTTTGCGTACGCGTGGCATATCAGCTTCCCTTTCACTGTGGTGAACATTCTACCCGCTGCGGCAGCTGATGAGGGCCGAGAAGCGGGGTTTCATACAGATTCGACTCAGTCGATCAGGTCGGCATACGTCTTGGCGACCTTGCCCTTGACCATGGTCGTACTGGTGATCCGGCGCCGCCGTTTGGCGTTCTTGGTGCTCATCAGGTGGCTGCCGAAACTCCGCTTCCGCTTGACCTTGCCGGTCCCGGTCACTTTCATCCGCTTGGCAATACCTTTATGGGTCTTCTGCTTGGGCATCCGTCTGTCCTTTACATACACATAGCGATGTCGTTTGTGTCAATTTTAGAGAATTCGGTAATATATCGATAACCCCGCCGTGGGGTCAATGGGAATATGCTGAAAAATCAAAAAAACCCCTGCCGCGGGCCAGTCGGCCATCCAAGAACCCCCCGTTACGCGTCCCAGGGACCCTATTTCGGAGATACGACCATCGTCATGCGTCGACCGATCTTCACGGGCTCACGCTCCATCTTGGCCGTGTCCCCCAGCGTGGCCATGATCTCGTTGAACATCTCGATGCCGTGATCCTGGTGCATCAGTTCACGCCCGCGGAACAGAATCGTGAATTGAACCTTATGACCCTTCTCCAGAAACTTTGCGGCATGGTTGATCTTGATTTCGCGGTCGTGATCGTCGATCTTCGGCCTCAGCCGAATCTCTTTCATGGTCAGGGCGTGCTGCTTCTTCTGATTCTGTTTCTGTTTTCGCTTCTGCTGATACAGCCATTTGCCGTAATCCATAATCCGGCAAACCGGCGGCTCCGCGGCCGGCGAAACCTCCACCAGATCAAGCCCTGCCTCCCTGGCCATCGCCAGTGCCTCCTGCGTCGGGATTATCCCGACCTGATTGTTCGACTCGTCAATCAGCCTGACCGGACTTCGCCGAATCTGCTCATTGACTCGCAATTTTTCCTTACTGATTGTCTATCACCTTGCCTTTCTAAAAACATTATTCTGCGCACCCTCCGACGGGGCACGTCTCCCGGCTAAAAAGCCGCGTCTCTGCTTTTATCGTCAATTTTCCGCTTTGCGATAGAGACGAATTCTTCAACGCCGACGGTAACGGTCTCCTTTTGGCCCGCCCAACGAACGGAAACGCCGTTATTTTCGGCCTCCTTGGGTCCGACAATGAGCATATACGGCACGTTGTCGCTGTGGGTTTTGGCGATCTTGGCGCCTATTTTTTCACTTGTGGTATCCAGTCCGCAGCGCAGCCCGGCCTCCTTCAGCCGAGCAGCCACGGCCGCCGCATATTCGGCCGTCTTGTCGCTGATGGGAAGAACACGGGCCTGTTCCGGGGCCAGCCACAGCGGCATACGCCCGGCGTAATGCTCAATCAGGATTCCCATAAACCGTTCCAGCGATCCCAGAATCGCCCTGTGGATCATCACCGGCGTCTTCTCGGTATTGTCCTTGTCCGTGTAGACCAGTTCGAAACGCTGGGGCATGGAAAAATCCAATTGAATAGTCCCGAGCTGCCAACTGCGTTTCAAGCAATCCGAAATGTGAAAATCAATTTTCGGTCCGTAGAAAGCGCCGTCCCCCGGATTCAACTGGTAGGAAATCTGTTTTTCGTCCAGTGCATTTGCCAGAGCGGAAGTTGCGATTTCCCAGATTTCGTCCGAGCCAATATGCTTGTCAGGTTTCGTGGAAAGCTCAATGTGATAATCGTCAAATCCAAATGCGCTGTACATCTCCATGATGAGATTGATGACACCGACGATTTCCTGCTGGATCTGTTCGGGGGTGCAGAAGATGTGCGCGTCGTCCTGTGTAAATTGGCGGACGCGGACGAGGCCGTGCATCTGACCGCTGGGTTCGTAGCGGTGGACGAGGCCCAATTCGGCCATGCGGATTGGGAATTCGCGATACGAGTGTTTTGCGGATTTGTAAATCAGCAGGCCCCCGGGGCAATTCATGGGTTTTACGGCGTAGTTGACGTTGTCTACGCTGGTGAAGTACATGTTTTCCTTGTAATTGTCCCAGTGTCCGCTGCGATGCCACAGGGATTCGTTGAGGATGATGGGGGTTTTTACCTCTTCGTAGCCGTATTTGCGGTGGACCTGCCGCCAGTAGTCGATGATCGCATTCCAGATGATCATGCCCTTGGGATGGAGGAAAGCGAAGCCCGGGCCTTCTTCGTGAAAACTGAAAAGGTCCATTTGGCGGCCGATGATGCGGTGGTCGCGTTTTTTCGCTTCTTCGAGCATCCGGAGGTACTCGTCGAGTTCCTTCTTGTTGCGCCAGACGGTTCCGTAAACACGCTGGAGCATTTTCTCATTTGCGTCACCGTGCCAGTATGCGCCGGCGACGGACATGATCTTGAAGGCGTTGGGGTCGATTTTGCCGGTCGAGGGGATGTGCGGGCCGCGGCAGAGGTCTTCGAAACTGCCGTGAGTGTAAAAACTTATGGTTTCGCCTTCGGCACGCTGGATGTTGTCGGTTTTGTATTTGTCGCCGGCCATTTTTTTGAGGGCGTCGGCGCGTGACATCTCGGTGCGGCGGAAGGGGGTGTCGGCCTTGATGATTTCCCGCATTTTTTCTTCGATGCGGGGAAAATCTTCCGGACGGATGGGTGTGTCGAGATCGATGTCGTAGTAGAAGCCGTCTCGGACGGCGGGGCCGTACACTAACTTGCTGTCCGGCCAGAGGTTACAGATGGCCTCGGCCATGATGTGAGCGCAACTGTGGCGGAGGATCTCCAGGCCGGCCTCGTCTTTGAGCGTGATGATGGTTGCCTCGGCATTGTCTGGGACCGTGGCGGAAAGGTCAACGGTTTGGCCGTTGATTGTGCCGGCGATAGCGGCTCTTGCGAGGCCGGGACCTATTTGCTGAGCGATTTGGGCCAGAGTTGCGCCGTCCGGGGCCTGAAATGCACTCCCGTCCGGAAGTTTGACGTTAATCATGCATTTTTTCCCATAGTCTGTAACATTTCGGCCGGCATTAGCGGCGTTCATGCAGTGATGCAACGCTCTTTCGCGGGCATTTGCGGTTTTTTTGCCGTGATCCTGCGATTGTTACGCAGGAAAGCGCGGAAGTTGCGGTTTTTCTCCACGAAAGCGCGGCATTCCGCGTTTTTACGGCCAAAATGTTACCGAAACTGCCGTCCTTGTGCCAATAATTTTAGGCGTCTGGGGCAAAAATGTCAAGTTGGAAGTAGCGGAGTAGTAAAGTAGTAGAGTAGATGGGCAGAGAAGCGCTGGAGTTGGGGGCGGATCCTGATGTGAAGGGGACGTTCCTTAAGGAGCCGTTGATCGTCGAGGCGGTGTTCTGGGGGCAGGTGGAGACGGTGTGGCTGCTGGTGAAGTCGGGGGTGGATGTTGGGGTGCGGAACAGGGCGGGGCAGCGGCCGCTGGAGTTTGCGGAGTGGCTTAGCTACGAGCGGAGGAAGGAGGCGGTGCGTGCAGTCTATAGGCACAACTACGAGGAACAGGGCGATGCAGAAGATCAGGAGAGAGCGAAGAAGTATTTTGAAGAGGAGTTGACGGTGATTGCGGCGATTTTGCGGGGGGCGGAGGGGTGATGGCGGGCAGATTGGATTTTCGATTTCCAATTTTCGATTTACTATTGGGGATACTGAATGGTGAGTACAAGATGGTGAACAGGGGGGCGGCGGCAGGAGGAGGCACAGGAGGAGCGCGGCGAGCGCGGGCAGGGCAGTTGGGTCTTGCCTGGTTCTCATGATGCCTCCTTTGTTCGATCGATAGTCAATCGTCAATGGACGATTATCAATTAATCGTCCCTCTATCCATGCACGAACCTGCACGTTTCGTGCGAAAAATCCGATTTTGTACCTGGGTCCAGAATTTGTAAGTCTTTGCGGCGCAAGGAAATAAAATTTTTTCAAAAAATGGGCGATAGCAAGATAGTGCAAACGCGTTTCGTGCTATGTGGAGACAAGCGTGCGAGATTGATTATTGCTTATTGATGATTGATTATTGTTGAAAGGCGCGGTGGGGGGGTAGCGGGGATGGAGGGTTTGGGTTTCACGGCGCGAAGCGACTTGAACGCTGATTGTGCAGATGACGGAGATTGATTATTACTTATTGTTGAGAGGCACGCTGGGGGGTGGTATAATTTGGGGGTGAGCGGGTCGGGGTTGTCGTGGGTGGGTTTGGGCGAGCGTTGCGTATGGAGACGATTTCGGCGAGTGTGAGGGTGCGGTATGGGGATGAGGCCGGGTGGCATGACGCGGAACTGGTTGTGCGGCCGGGGCTTTTGACGATTGTTGGGCCCTATGGCGGGCGGGGGATGCGGTTTGTTCCGGTGGCGGGGAGGTGTTGCTGCAAGGACCTGAGGAACTGGGCGAGGGCGGCGTTTGGGAGGCCGGTGCTTTGCTGTGAGTCCGCGGTTGTGGTGAGATGACCTTGACGATCAATCCGGGGTTTCCGTTCGATGAGCCGTATGTTGTGAAGCTGTCCGACGCAGCGGGCGGCGAACTGCTAAAGCTGAAAGAAGTCTGGTGTATCGGCGCCGCGACTCTTGAGCCAGGGACAAAATGAGGGACTATAATGGCTGACGTTGGGAGTGGGACGCGAGAGGAAGGCGGGCTGAGCAAGTCGAGTGTTGTGGTATGATATCAAAAAAAAGGAAACCTGTGAATAAGAAGGTGGCGATCACAATTGTAACGTGTCTGGTGGCAACAGCGGTACTTGTGACGGCGGCTTTATCGGTGAAGCGTGCGATTATCATTTCAGAGGCCAAAAACGGTCGGTCACAAATAGGCTACCTGCTTGATGAATGCAAGGAAAAAGACTGGTATCTGGATGACTATGATCGGGCGGAGGTATTCGAGCTGGCGGAACAGTTGGGGTATATACAAACGGGAACAACTCTGTTCAATCTAACAAGGAACGCCTTTTGGGTGGAAATGTTACATTTCAAAGTTCGGAACCTTGATGCGCGAATCCGTCATAGAATGGATCTCCTGGGCGAGCTGCGAAATGCTCCACATCTGGTTTCGCGGGAGGTGTACGATGCCAAGATCGAGGAGGCCCGGTTTAAAGACAGAGAGTGGCTAAGTGGCGGCATGATGGGCGGATGGTACATAGGTAACGATATGAACGCATCTGTTCCAACTGTGCTCATGCGAGGCTATGTACTCGTCGACAATGTACTTGTTCCGTGCAGTTTTGAGAAAATGACTAAGTTCTTATACTCCGTAGACGAGGCAACATCTCTGGATGACAATGGAGAAGGGGCAGAAGTGGCGGCCTGTGACTCTTGAGGATGTGAACGTGATTTTGGCTGGAATGCAGGAAGAGGAAGGTGGAGTTGGAGAACAGGCGAAAGGACATGCTGTTGTGGGTGGCTAATGCGGTTCTGTTTGCGGCGGCCGTGGTATCGATCCCGCGGGTGATGGGGAGCGGGCTGAGAGTTCTTGTTTTGCCGGCGTTATTTATGGTGGGCGCTGCCGACGTGTTGGGTTGGCGTGAGCGTGATAACGGCTGATGGAAGTATTTGATCGGATTACAGGGTCGGAAGTAGAGCGGCATTTGGCGCGTCTTGCGGGTATGAAGATCAGCCGTGTGTGGCTTGGTCATGCGGATGCTCTGTTTCTGGAGTGCGGGCGGCTGAGGGCGGAGACTGTGCGGACGAGCAAGAGGGTGGTGCGGCCGGTGCATGGGCAGGTTACATTCATGTTGGAGTGCTGCTGGCGGGTTGAGAAGGCGCGGTCGCTTGATTTTGGCATTTGCAGCCGGCGGGGGATCATTGATGAACGGCACCGAGGCCTGAAGGGCAGGCGGATTGCGGGCGTTGAGGCGACGGGTCGGATTCCGGAACTGCGGATCGAGCTTGATGACGGGAGAGCGGTCAGCACGTTTACGGCGCACCGGAAAGAGCCGGGATGGAGTATTGGGTTTAAGGACTTGCGGCGTATCGAGGTGGACGAGGTCTGGAAGGGCAACGATGTGAGCGTGTGGCTGAGCTTTGCAGGAGGCAGGTTTCGGAGGGGATACTGCTTCGATGAGCGTGATTTCAGCGACAAGGCATATCTGCGGAGGGTGTACGGTGTTCAGTTGTGAGGAGCAAGAACGGTTTTGCAGGGGATTCAGGTGAGCAAGAACGGGTTCAGTTTGCGTGAGATGGTTCGAGTCGCGTGGTCGGCTCCGGTGAGGCGACCGGGGGCGGGGGTGTTTTTGTGGGGCGGGATTTTCTTGCTCGGCATCCTTTCCGGGTGCGGGGTGGTTTGGGCGGTGGTGCGTTTTCTGATGCCGGACGACTCGTTTGTTGTTGTCGGTTCGACGAAGGCGCCGTTTGGCGCGGCGGTGTGCTGGGGTGCGTTGATTACGGCTTTGGTTTTTGTGGCGGTCCGTTTCGGGCGGGCGGACTGGAGGAAGACGGCGGCGCTGACGCTGGCGACGGTTGTTGTGGTTTTCGTTTTGCTGGTGATTCGAAAGGCGAGCATCGCGATTTCTATCCAGTTCGACAGGTCGTTCGATTCGGGGCCGGCGGCTGTCGTGTCGATGCGGGCTTTGGCGGCGAGGGGGATTGCTTTGACGGGGGTTGGGGTGCATGCGGTTTTGACGGTGGCGGTGTTTGGGTGGCGGGCGTGCAAGAGGGTGCTGCTGTGAGGCGGAGGTCCGGATGGATGTAAGCAGTGAGAAGCCTGTGAGCGTTTTTCTGACGGCGAATGCTTGCGCTGACCTGCATGGGCCGGATGAGGCGAGTTGCGGCGTACTGCTTCGACGAGTGTGAGTTCAGCGACAAGGCATATCTGTGGCGGGTGTACGGTATTTCAGCGTGAGGGTCAAGAACTATATCGCATGGACTGACAGGGAGATGTGGAGGATCGAAACATTGTGGAGAAACAGCTATCGTACAATTTTGTCCGAACTGTCTTGTACTTAGCCATAAACCCGGGGGCAGAGGTGGTGGCCTAACGACCTATAACTTTTTGCCCCCATGGGGGCAGGCTCAGGGAAACATGGCCGCAGACCACAGACCAGAGAAAGACCTACAACAAATGTGCGCATAATCCCTTGCACTACCGATTGAACGCTGAGAACTCGCAACGAGCGTTTGACGCGATGAGAATGGATGAGAAGGATGCGAGTGCACATTGCCGGGGTTGCTACATTGATGGTTGTGGATGGGGCGGGTTGGGGTTGTGGAGCGGCGGGGTGGGATGAGGGATTGCGCGCGCATGGAAGGTGCTTAGTGAGTGAATCAAGGCGTCGGGGGCGCTCCTGACGCGCTTAATTGCGTGGTACCTTGCATTACTGCCGATGCCGTCAGTTACTCGGAGAGGTTTATGGTAAAACGGTTGTCGTCGCCGGTTTTGAAGTTGTCGTAGAGCGGGCTGTAATCGGCAACGTCGATCGTCTTTGCTTCGGGGTTGAACGTGAGTATCCGCAGCCAGCCCTCTCCGCCCAACGGCAGCATCTGGAAGTTCACCAGCATCTGGTATACGTTGTTGCCCGCATCGCCCTGGCTGACGAGGTATCCGAGGCCGTCGTTGAGCACGTGGCCGTTGATTACCATGAACATGTTCGGATGCCGCTTGACGAGCTTGTCCCACATTTCCTGGCCGTCGTTGATGGTTGTGAGTCCCGTGGCGGCTATTGCGTAGCTGTGCGGGTTCCATGTCTGGCTTTTGCCCTTGGTTTTCCAGTCGTAGCGGGTTGAGTCGGAGTAGAGATAGGCGTGGGTGACGACAATCACCTTGTGGTCGGGATGGCTGCTGACAATGCCGTTTGCCCACTCCAGGACGCTGTCTCTGGGGCCGAATTCAAAGCAGAGAATCAGATAGTTGCGGCCGCCGGCGGTGAACCGGTGCCAGGTGTTGTCGATTTTGCCTGGCTCCATTGCGCCACCGAAGGTGGGCATTCGTTCGAAGCGGGACAGGGGAATGTAATCGGCCGCCAAGGTTGTGCGGTCCTGTGTGCGGCCGTTGGCACCGAAGTCATGGTTGCCCAAGGCGATTGCGTAAGGCACCTTGCCGTCGAGGCGGGAAAAGGCCTGGGCGGCCCGCTGCCATTGCAGCGGCACGTTGTTGTCGGTCACGTCGCCGTTCTGGAGCACATAGGCGATGTTGAGCCGGTCTTTGTTTTCCACGATCCATTGCGTCTGCATATGGAACAGGCCGGGGTAGTCTCTGGCATATTTCTGGGTGTCCGGCAGAATCACCAGCGACCAGGGCTTTGCTTTGGGGGCTTCGGCGGGAGCGGCTTTGGCGGCGGATTTCAGGAGTACGCCGGCCGAGATTCCGCAGGCGGCCGTCTTCAGGAAGGTGCGGCGATTCACATCACTCATCACAGGTCTCCACGCGAAGGCAAAATTTGTTCTTGCTGCTGATACAGTAAGTATCGGTGTTCAAAAGATTATACAGGAAATCAGAGGAAAACCCAACAGACACACTAAAAACCGTAAGACGTTGGTTGGCAAGGGCTTATGGGTTTGACCTTCCAGCCTGGCAGGGAACTTTGACGCTGATTATACTGGTAGGCTGATTCGAAACCTAAGCCGCGAATACCCGCCAATCAGCACGGTTTTTATTTATATTAGGCGACGGAGTTGTCTGGTCGGGGACGATTCCCTCTTCGCCGCGACAGGAAAAAAATGCTTTGTTGACTTTGCGCGGCCTGGGGGGTACCATTGCTTTATTCGGACGGGGTGTTCGGATGCTCGGCATGGCGGCTGGGCGGGCGCAGGACAGAGGGTATTTTTCTGTGGAGGAATGATGATGAAGGGTTTGTCACTTCTTCTGGTGCTGACGGCGGTCGTTGGTTCTGCCAGCGCGGTGGCACCAGCACTGAATTGGGATTTTGAAGACGGCACGTACATCGGACGAGACGGTCAGGTTACGCCCAATGCATGGGATGCCTACTGGAACAGTCTGGACGGGTGGGGCGCGCCGAGCGTCGCGTACTGGGATACGGACGGGACGAACGGCTATGCGGTAGCGAATGTGGCCGGGACGCAGGGCGGCGGTTATGCAGTTGTTTTCTCGGCGAGCGAAATCGGCCTGGATATGTTGGGGCTTGTGCCCGGGCAGACGGTGACTTTTGGGGCGGACATCATTGATCTTGTGGCTGGCGGGGGCGGCGGCGGCGCGATTTTGAAGATGGAATCGTGGGCAGGCGGAGCACTCATTCCGGGGTCGGATATAGAGGTGCAGATCAGCGGCGTTACTGGCAGTTGGGCGACGTATTCGATGGATTACACCATCGCCGCCAATGCCGACGCGATCAAGCTGGTGGTAGGCACGTCGACGGGCTGGGGCGGACCAAATGCGTCGGACAGTTCGTACGGCTTTGATAATGTGACCCTGGTTCCGGAACCGGCGACGCTGGTTCTGTTGGGACTTGGCGGCCTTTTGATTCGCCGCAGGAAATAGTCTTCATTCGACGGAAGGATGTTTAAGGTCCAGGTACAGCGAGCATGAACTTTCGAGCACCTTCGGGACGGATGCGCCCGGAGGTGCTTTGTTTTGCGCGTGCCGTCGCGGAGCCTGAGGCGCCATTGAGAAAGCGGTGCAGGCGATTGCCGGCGGGCCGATGTGCAGCACCGACAAAAGGGCGGTGCAACAGGACACAGCGGCGTTCGTTAGCTGTGTACGGGGGGCGCAGGGTGGGGGTGTGTTTGACGGTCGTCCGCACAATAAGGAGTGGAATTATTCAAGAGTCTGTGCATTTTTGCTGGAGTGATGCGATGAGGATGCGGGGATTGGCGGTATTTGTGTTTGCGGCTGTTTTTGCGGCATCGGCGTTTGGTGAGGCGACCGAGGCGGCCGGGGGGAAGAGCGCGGCGGCGGCCAGAGCGGAGGTGTTGGAGTATCTTCGTGGATTAGGCAACGGGTCATATCTGTTCGGGCAGGTGGCGACGTGGGTGCATAATGAAAACCCGGACATGGAGCATGGGAGCAACTGGCTGAAGAAGGTGTATGATCATACGGGGCGGCTGCCGCGGTATGGCGTGATCACTTATGATTTTCATGACGATCCGTTCCCGGATGAGGCATGGAATGCGGGGGTCAAGAAGATGTGGGACCGGGGGATGATCGCGGGGGTGTATACGTTTTTTGCGAATCCGGCCGGCGTGTCGTGGAACGGTCCGGTCGATATCGATCTTATCTTTGCCGCGGAAGACAACGCGACGAAGCGAAATTTCTACGGGCAGATGGATCGGATGGCGGGCAACCTGCGGTGGCTGAGGGATCGGGGTGTACCGGTTGTGTACACGCCGTTCGTGGAAAGCGACGATCGCAACAAGTGGCATGCGAAGGAGACCAACGAGCATATTATTCGGTTGTACCGGCTGGTGCACGACTACTTCGTGAAGGACAAGGGTTTAGACAATATCATCTGGGCGTACCATACGACGCAGAACCACGTGGCCCTGGAGAAGTACTATCCCGGCGATGCGTATGTGGATGTGATCGGCAAGTCGGCGTACGGGCGCGGGCTGGTGTTTTCGGAGTATGCGTGGGCGGTGGAGAGAAAGAAGGCCGGCAAGGTGATATGGTGGGCGGAGTTGGGTATCCGCGATAACTCGGGGCCGCGAGCGGATTGCATGGATGTGTTGAGAAAGCTGGAGGGGAGCTTTCCGGAGCTTGCGGGGTTTGTGTTCTGGAGCGATGCGGGGTACTATAACGTCGTGGGCAATGACAATGGGCGGCAGTTGATGGAATCGCCCAGGATTGTAACGCTGAAATAGTATTCCGGGCACGCGGTTGGCGCGCAGCCGCCGATTGTCATGCGTGTCATGGGTGCGGGAAGGGTTGGCGCAAGGAAACGGCCCGGGTTTTCAGGCCGGGCCGGTTTTTACTTTTAGGTGGGGAGACTTCAGGCCTCGATGGCGTCGATGAAGACTTGCAGGTATTTCTGGCGGTGGCCCATCTTGCGGCTGCTGTTCTTGCGGCGGCGGAAGTGCATCGGGTACAGTTTAGGGCCTTTTACGAGGGCATCTTCGGCAGTCGTCTGAAACCTGGCAATGACCTTGGCGCCCTCGAGATAGGGGTTTCCGACCTTGATATCGGCACCGTCGCTGATGAAGAGGACCTTGTCCAGTTCGATTGTTTTTGCATCGGGTTCGACTTCAGTCAGTTCGATCTTTATGACGTCGCCCTGGCTGACCTTGTATTGTTTTCCACCTTGCTCTATTACTGCGTACATCTTTGTGCTCCTGTGTTTCTGTAAAGAATGCGGTATTGTAGGGAGGTCGGTTCGCGCTGTAAAGACAATTTCGGGCAGTATGCGATTTTTTTCGGGCAAATTGCGGGGCTGCGGTTAACATAGTGCTCGTTCTTGTTAAGGGACTTGTGATTGACGGTGGGAGGTCACCAGTATGCAGTTGGCGATGGTTGAGGACAGGGTGGTTCCTTATGAGGAACTGGCTCCGGTGTATCTTGATCGCGGGACGTTTTTCGGGGACGGTGTGTATGAGGTGGTGCGGAGTTATGAGGGGCGGATCTTTGCCTTGGAGGAGCATCTGGCGCGGTTCGGGCGGAGCTTGCGCGAGGTAAGGATTGAGGGTGTGGATATCGCGGATGTGCGTGAGCGCGTGACGATGACGTTTAATCGCGCAAGTATCGCCAATGCAAAGATTTACTTTCATGTTACGCGTGGGGCGGGAGACCGCAGCCACACGGTTGCTGCGGACACGCGGCCTCGGTTTTTTCTGACGGTGACGGAGCTGGCGGAAAAGCCGGCCAACAAGGAACGCGGGGTGGCGGTATCGACTTTTCCGGACTGGCGGTGGAAGCGGTGCGATATCAAGTCGCTGAACCTGCTGGCCAACGTGATGGCGAAGATGGATGCGGACAGGAAGGGGTGCGCGGAGGCGATCCTGGTGAATGAGGCCGGAGAGGTGACGGAGGGGTCGAGCTCGGCGATTTTTCTGGTGCGTGCCGGCGGCAGCGAGATCGTGACGCGGCCGTTGGGGCCGGATATCCTGCCTTCGATTACGCGGGCGGTTGTGGAGCGCTTGGCGGAGCGGGCCGGGGTGCGAGTGGTGGAGGAAGTCTATCGGCCGGCGGATGCGGCACGAGCGGAGGAGGTATTTCTGGCGGTGACGACGCAGGATATTGTGCCGGTGGCGGCGTTCGACGGGGTGCAGATAGGGGAGGGACGGCCGGGGGCTTGCACGCGGAAGCTGATTGAGGTATTCCGGGAGTATGTGCGGGAGGGTGAGTAGATGGGCGGGGATAGAGACGCAGCGGCGCCAAACCGCCTGTGAGCGGCGAGGCGCTTGGACACTACCGGGCTATTGAATGGCGCAGAGCTTGTGGAATGGGCGGTGAGGGCGTCTGACGGTGGTACCCAGGAAGAGGTGTCGGATATTTGTCCAGACCCACGCAGCTCCTTCAATTCAGAGCAGGGCCCTCTGTACGGGTGGTCCCTTAATTCCAGTAGGCGGCGAGTGCGGCGAGGTCGGCCAGGTCGACTCGCTGGCTGTGGTCGAGGTCTGCGCCTGCGCACCAGTCCGGGGCGGTGCAGGGGTTGAGCCAGTGGTCGGCGATGATCCTGAGATCGGCGGCGTCGATTCGGCCGTCGCGGTTGAGGTCGTTGGGACAGAGGGAGGTGCGGAAGACCGAGCGGGCACGAGCCTTTGCGGGGCCGCACGCGGGCGTGACGACGATATCCCAAAATGCGGGCGGAGCGTCGGTGAAGTCGGCGCGGCAGGTGATGGTGTGTGTGCCGGTGACGCGGACGTCGGTGGCGCTGATGACGCGGGTATCGTCGCGAAGGACGACCAACTCGGAGTCTGTGTTGATGAGGCGCGGCGCCTGGCCGGCGGCGTTTGCGGCCTGGAAGAATTCGATTTCGGCGGCGCCATCGCGCTGGAAGTAGTCCAGGACGAGATAGTAACGGCGGGCGGCAGGGAAATTGACGGACATCATGGTTGTTGCGGGCGTTCGGGCTGTGGGGTGCTCGCCGATGGTCTCGCCGGAATCGGTCCAGTCGCCGTCATCGTTGAGGTCGATGGAGAGGCGGAAGCCGTCGTCGCTGTTGACGCCGAGGTGGCGCAGGCCGGGCGAGGGGACGACAAGCCAGCCGGTGAAGCGGATGGCGAAGTCCTGGATGCCGGTGTTGTAGGGTGCGGCGAAGGGATCGTTGGGTACGAATATGCCGGAGGAGCCTGCGCTGTAGAGATTGACGGCGGTGTGGACGGCGCGGACGGGGTCGCCGAAGCCTGCATCGGGATCGTCGAGGAAGGCTGAGGCGGTGTTGATGTGGTCGATGGCGAGGGAGGCCTTGACATACATGGCGTCGAAGCCGATCTCGTCAGAGTAAGCGGCAAGGGCGACCTGGGTTGCACTGCCGGGCTCGAAGCCGCTGCCGTGTATGGTGAGTTCGGCGGTGCGGCCGGTGCAGACTGCGGCCGGTTCGACGGATGTAATCGAAGCAAGGGGTACGCCGGTGATGGCGATGCTGTCGGCGGCACCGGGGACGGCAAGGCCGGCGGCGTCGAGGCCCTGAAGATTGTAGACGTTGGGGCCGAGTGCGACGGTGACATTGATCGAGAAGACGTTGTTGGCGGAGAAGGCCGCGGGGACGGGGACACCGTTAAGGGTGATTTGCGAGACCTCGGGTGGAGCGACGCCGCGGAGGATGGTCTGGCCCTGGGGGGCGCAGAAGTCCAGGCCGTTGTTGGTGGTGATTTCAAGGTGGCCGGAGGGGAGTTGTTCGAGGATGTAGCTGCGGCGTTCGGCGACGAATGCCTTGATGGCGTTCCATCGGTCGATGAATGGCTGGTCAGCCATGCCGTCGGCGATGCGGGCGTTTGCGGCGTCGTCGAGGAAGCGGTCGAATTCTGTGGGCGGGCCGGCGGTTCCCCATGAGGTGCGCCAGGGACCGTTGACGAGTTGGGAGAGGCATTGTTCGTAGATGCGCTTGTACTTGGGATACTGCAGCATCGCGTCGATCTCCGGGAACCAGGGTGCGACACCATAGATGATGGTGGTGGCGCCAGCGCCGGAGCCGAAGCCGTAATCGATGTCCCAGGGTATGAGGGACCAGCGGTCGGCGTTGGGGGCGTAGTAGAGGCAGTAGTTCTTGCCGCGGAGGAAGCCGTAGCTGTCCCAGTCGCCGATGGCACGACGTATAGCCAGCGCCATGATGAAGGCGTGCGGGTCGATGACGGATTCGATGTTAGTTTCGTATTGCGGGTCGGTCGGGGGGGTGTTGAGCATTTCGGCGAGGCGGAGGAGCGCTGACCAGTCGTCATTTTCGCGGTGGGAGCGCTTTTCGAAACTCCAGCGGTACGTTTCCTTGATGAGCGGGTGCGCGGCGTCGTGGATGAGGCCTTCGTCGAGGTTCTTGAAGTTGGTGCCGTTGAAGTTGTATTCGAAGTAGTCATCGATTTTGTGGAGGGCGCCGTCGCTGTCTTCGGGGAACCATGCGTCGATGTAATCGCCGTCGATTTTCTGGACATTTTCGTAAGTGTGGTGAGTCGCGCCGTTGAGGATGGGCCAGATGTATTCCTGCGTGGAGTACTGGAGGCCCATCTTTCGGTAGAACCAGTAAGCGGCGCGTTCCTGGAGGGGACCGCGGAGGCTTCCTTCGGTGCCGTCGAGGTTCATCTCTGTGCGGAGGCGGAAGCGCTGGTCGGGGTTGAAGTCGAGGCGCAGCGGCAGGTTATCGCCGGGAACGGGGGCGCGGTTTGAGCCGCTGCGTGTGAAGGGGCTGCCGCGGTAGCGGATGGCGGCGTTGTAGAAGACTTCGGTGTTGTTGTAGACGAAGGTGCAGTCGAGGGTTTCGTTGGAGAGGTTGGGGCGTGACTTGAAGGTGTTGACGACTGCGTTGGACATCCAGACGCGATATGTGGCGAAGTTGGAGGCGAAGGTCAGGTCGCCGACGCGGACGAGGCAGGTGCGATCGGGGGCGTCGGCGGTGTGTTCAAGGCGGGCGGGAAAGCGGGTGGAGGCGGCGCCGTCAGAGGCGACGATGTAGAAGGCGCGCATGGTGCCGGCGGCTGCGCCGGGGATGACGGCGGCGACGCCGTCGTTGTCGGCGACGCGGGCGGTGATGGTGATGGGCTGGTTTGCGGCGGGGAGGACGGGTGTGTGCCGGACGTCGGCGATGTCGGGTCCGCGGTTGGCTGTCCATGCGGTGTTTTGGCGGCCGGGGGTACCGAGGTCGGCGGGCATGGCGAGTTGGCAGACGTATGCGGGGCGGGGCGGCTGGACGGGGGTGAGCTGTCGCGAGGTTCGCAAAAGGACGTGCTGCGAGCCGCGGAGCCACTTGGCCCAGCCGCGGAAGGTTACCGTGCCTGCGGTTACTTCGGCGATGGAGCAATTGACGCGGTTTGCGCCGGGGTCGCCATGGCCCGTGGCGCGGACGTGCAGCGAGCGTGAACCGGTGCGGCTGTCTTCGGTGGTGATGAAGGACTGGACGTGATTGCCGCGGAAGTTCCAGGGCGCCTGGCCGCTTTCGAAGCCGCCGTTGTTGAGGCGGTTTGCGCCATTGACGATCAGTTCGAGGTCGTCGAGGAGCACGTCGCCGCGGTTGAGCATGATGATCTCGAACATGTTGATTGCGTCATGGGTGTAGTTGGCGTTGGAGGCGTCGATGGTGAAGGTGAAGGAGCTCCACTGGGCCTTGGCGCGTTCGTCACTTGCGGCCCAGGCGTCGGGGGAGTCGTTGTCGCTGTCGGGGTCTCGGAGTTCGAGGCTTGCGCCGCGGCCGTCGGCCCAGATGGGCCAGCGTCCGCCATCATAATACGTGACTTCGTCGACGGTGATGGGCCAGGGGCGGCCGGTGTCGGGGTTGATTTCGGCGGCGGGTTTGGCCAGGCGGATGCGTTCGCTGTGGTCGCTGAGGCTGCCGGTGCAGGGACCGAAGAGGTTGACGCCAATGGTGAGGTTGTTGTAGACGGAGGCGAGGAAGTGCGGGTCGGCGGCGACGACGACATAACCGCCGGCGGGGAGGGCTGCAGCAGGCGGGAACTCGTAATCGATGCCGTCGGTGAAGGACCAGCCGGACAGCGAGACGGTTGAGCCGCTGCGGTTGTAGAGTTCGACGAACTCGTAACGGGGATCGCGCGAGCCGTGCTGGTACATGATCTCGTTGATGACGATGGGCCGCTGCAGCGGGGCGGCGTTTGCGGCGTTGCGCGTCGGGGTGCTCAGGGCGACTATTTTGCCGCCGCCGTCGGGGCTTCTGCCGATGGTGACGTCTGCTTCGACGGTGGCGAAGCGGACGGCGTCGAGTACGCGCAGGGGGCGCGGTTTCTGGCCGCCGGTGCTTTGGGTGAGGAAGACGGTTTCGCCGCCGGCGGAACTGAGTCCAAAGCCGAGGGCGGCCTGGTCGACGCTAATGAAGGCGCCGGGCTGGAGCACGAGGCCGTCGGGGAACTTGTATTCGTTGATCAGGCTGAAGCGGGCGTCGCTGAGGTAGACGGTGCTCATGTCGACGGGGACCGGGCCGGGGTTGTAGATCTCGATCCAGTCCTGGCCGGAGCCGGATTCGCTGTTGGTGAGCAGTTCGTTGATGCAAAGGCGGGCTTGCGGGGCGGCAACCTCGGGCGCCGCGGGCGTTCCGCCGATGTAGACGCTGGGCGCCCATGAGGAGGCTTCTTCGGGGTCTCCTGCGAACTTGACGCGGGTCAGCGAGTGGCCCGTGCCGTCGGCGGCGGGATACCAGGGATGTCCGTCACTGTAGCGAATGGTGAGTGCGATTCCGCCGTTTGCGTTGGAGAGGGTCACGCGTTCGCCGTCGTTGTCGAGCGAGCCTGTGAAGGGGCCGTAGACGCCGGTGATGCCATAGGCGGCCTGGAGCGCGGCTGGATCCTTGGCGACGACAATATATGTCTTGGGGGGTATTTTCGCGGAGGCGGGGAAAGTGTAGTGGATGCCGGTGGTGAAGGCAAAGCCGCCGATGTCTTCGGTGACAGCGCGGTCGTTGTAGAGTTCAATGTATTCGAGGTTTTCCGGGCCGTCGGGGGTACCGCCTGTCTCGACGGGGTGGAACATGACCTCGGTGACGATCAGCGCGCGGGCGGGCAGGCCAGGAGGGCCGTGACAATGCACGCCAGCAGCAGGAGGTTGCTGCGTCTGTCTCGATGTGCCATTTTTCTTCTCCGATTCGGGCGATGCTGCCCTTGTTAGCTTTGCATGCGGTCAGGCCGCAGGTCTTATGTCCGGATCCGGCAGGTACGAGACAAACGCACCTCCCATTACAGTATAGTGGCGCATGCTTGCGGTGGGGCGAGCATATTGCCTGGGGTGCGCAGTTTCCGGCTAAGCCGTTTACTTACAGTTGCCGTCATTACGTATCCCTTGTCTAAAGCGACGAATACGAACGAATCAGCACGAGTTTTGCCTATCTGCGGGGTTGGGAAGCACCGCCCAATTCGTGGCGGCTTTGGTGGAAGGGTTGGCGACTGTGGTTTCATGTGGATTCGGGACAGGTGTACGTCATGTGCGCGCGTTTGACGGTGGCACTGTGGCGCAGTGGGGGGAGGAGGCTGTGGGACACCCAAGCCTGACGGAGGTGGTTGGCTATTTGGGCAGTTCGGCGGTGTGCTTCATGCTTATAGCTTTTCTTGCTGCCTGGGCGATGTGCGGGGGGGTGAGGTTGTAGCGGTCGAGGAGGTGCTCAGGGTCGCCTGAGGCGGCGTAGGTGTCGTCGAGGCCGACGGAGATTACGGGGGCGGGGGAAGTCTTGCAGACGGCTTGTGCGACGGCGGCGCCGAGGCCGCCGGTGAGGAGGTGCTCTTCGGCGGTTAGGATGGCGCCGGTGCTGCGGGCGGCGGCTTCCACGGCCTCCTCGTCGAGCGGCTTGACCGTGTGCATGTCGAGGACGGCGGCGTCGATGCCTTCTTCGGCGAGTTGGTCGGCGGCGAGGAGTGAGAAGGCGACCATGAGGCCGCAGGCGATGATCGTAACGTCGTCGCCGTGCCTGAGGGTGTTGGCTTTGCCGATTTCGAAGCTGCAGTCGTCGCGGTAGACGATGGGGAACTTTGGGCGGCCGACGCGCATGTAGACGGGGCCTTCGTGGTCGAGCATGGCCATCGTTGCTTTGGTGGTCGAGGGGGCGTCGGCGGGGCAGAGGACGGTGAAGCCCGGCAGGGCGGAGGCCAGGGCCATGTCTTCGATGCCCATCTGGCTTGGGCCGTCCTGGCCGATGTTGATGCCGTGATGGGAGCCGACGAACTTGACGTTGACGCGGGGGAAGGCGATGCTCATGCGGAGCTGGTCGAAGGCGTTGCACATGAGGAATGCGGCGAAGCTGGCGGCGACGACTTCTTTGCCGGAGGCGGCGAGGCCCGCGGCGATGCCGACGAGGTTGCTTTCGGCGATGCCGATGTTGAAGAAGCGGTCGGGGAATTCTTTGGCGAAATATTCGGTGCGGGTGGAGTTTGCGACGTCGCCGTCGAGAACGACGAGAGAGGGTTTGCGGCGGCCGGCCTCGGCGAGGGCCTTGCCGAAGGCATCGCGGGTGGCGGGGCCGTATTCGAGGCCTTTGTCTTTTCCGATGTTCATGGGTGCATCCCTATTGTGCGGTTTCGTATTCGTATTGGCGCTGGAGTTCGCTTATGGCGGCGGCGATTTCGTCTTCTTCGAGAGGCTTGCCATGTTTTCTGCTTTGTGTGTCTTCCTCGAAGCTGCTGAGGCCCTTGCCTTTGAGCGTGTGGGCGACGATCATTTTGGGCTTGTCGCGGACGGCGGCGAGTTCTTCGAAGGTGCGGAGGATGGCGGGGATGTCGTGGCCGTCGATTTCCGCTACGTGCCAGCCGAATTGGCGCCACTTGGGGGCCAGCGGGTAGAGGGTCGGCATGACGTTTTTGACGGCGTTGGTCTGCTGGAACTGGTTGTGGTCGATGATTGCGGTGATGTTGTCGAGTTTGCGGCCGGCGGCGAACATGACGCCTTCCCAGATCTGGCCTTCCTGTACCTCGCCGTCGCCGAGCATGACATAGACGGCGTAGGGGGCGTTGTCGATTTTGGCGGCGAGGGCGTGGCCGATGGCGATGGAGAGGCCCTGGCCAAGTGAGCCGGTTGAGGATTCGAGGCCGGGCAGGGCGCGCATGTTGGGGTGGCCTTCGAGAGGTGAGTCCAGTTCGCGGAGGGTTGGGAGTATGTCGGGCGAAAAGAAACCGGCGTGGGCCATGGTGACATAGAGTGCCGGGGCGGCGTGACCTTTGCTCATGATGAAGCGGTCGCGGTCGGTCCAGTCGGGATAGTGCGGGTCGTACCGCATGATCGGACGCAGGTAGAGGCAGGCGAGGATATCGATGGCGGAGAGCGAACTGGAGGGATGGCCGGAGCCTGCGCGGGTGGTGATTTCGATGATCCGCTTGCTCATTTCGAGGCTGAGCTGCTGGAGTTGTTCCGGTGAACGCTGCTGGAGTTGTGCGTGTTCCGGGCGGTTCATTTTGTAGGCTCCGATGCGCGGTTGTGTTATGTTTGTGCGGCGCAAGCGGCTTCCGTGAGGCGGTCGCCGGGCGGCGTGTTGAGCAGGGCGGATGCGGCAGCTTCGGCGGAAGACGCGGTAAGGCGGCGTATTGCATCAAAGCGGGCGGCGGCCTGCTGGTTGTATTTCGGTTTGCGGCGGATCTGCTCGGCGGTTTCAGCGAGGTAAATGTGCTTGTGGAGCCAGTCGATGGCCTCGACATTGCGGGCGGAGAGCATTACGGGTCGCGGTGCGGCGGCGAGCGTGAGGACCAGGCAGGGGATTTGCCAGTTTTCTGTGTTGACGATGAGGGTTTCGACGGAGGCGACCTGGCGGTCGCTGGTGAAGGCGGTGAAGGCAGCGATCATGCGTGAGGCCGACTGTGTTTCGGGTTCATCGCAGAGCATCTGCTCCAGTGTGTGCTCCGTGTCGGTGACGGGTCGTTTCGAATCGAGCGGCACGGGCACTGGCTCGGCATGCGGCGCCTCGAGCAGCCACTCGGGGGGCCAGCCGCAGCGTTTTGCGAGGAGCGCTTCCTGGCGGCGGGTCAGCGAGCGGGCGGCGTCGTAGGGAGGGGCCCATTCGAGCTGGCGGCGGGTCAGCGAGGTGGAGAGGCGATGGCGCCAGACGTCGGCCTGCTCCGTCTCCGTCAAGCGGAGGAGGACGCGTGCGTTTTCGAGTTCCGGTCCGAGATTCACAACGGCGTAGCGCATGCGCCATGCGCTGCGGGACAGGACGAGGTCCTGGACTTTTCCGAGGCGGCCGTCACTGCAATGGACCTCACAGCCGCAGAGTTCGTCAAGAGTTACATACATCGTTTTCTCCCTACCTAATAAGATCGTTCAGGCGTGCATGTCGATCAGCCGCCTTTCGATATTCATGTCGTGAATGTAATCCATGTCGTCGAGGGACAGTTCGAAATTATCCAGGTCGAAGTTGGCCGTGAGGTGTTCGGCGGAGCCGGCCTTGGGAATCACGGCGGCGCCCATCTGGATAAGCCAGCGGAGGCTTATCTGGGCGGGCGTCTTGCCGTATTTTGCGGCAAGTTCGCGGAGGCGGTCGTTCTTAAAGACTTCGCCGCGTGCAAGCGGGGAGTAGGCGGTCACGCTGATCGCGTGGTCGCGGCAGAAGGCCATGATGTCGTCGCGATTTCGCAGCGGATGATATTCGATCTGGTTGTTGCATATCGGTACGTCCGTGACGGACATGACTTTGCGGATACCGGCGACGTTGAAATTGCTGAGGCCGGCGCTTCGGATCATTCTCTGTTCGATGAGCCAGGCCATGCCTTCCATGGTTTCTTCTTCGGGGATGTTCTCGGCAGGCCAGTGCAGGAGATAGAGGTCGAGGTAATCCGTTCGCAGGCGGTCCAGCGTTCGTTCGCAAGCCTCAATGACGCCTTTTCGATGAGCATGCGACGGGTCGACCTTGGAGGTGATGAACAGGGCGTTGCGATCTGCGCCTCTGATGGCTCTGCCGATGGCTTCTTCGTTGCCGTAGTTTTCGGCGGTGTCGATGTGTCGGTAGCCGACGTCAAGGGCCTGGGCGACGATCTGTTCGGCCTGATGTCCGGTGAGCTGCCATGTTCCGAGGCCGATGACGGGCATGCGATAGCCGCTCGGGAGGGCGATTTCCTTTTGCGTTACCTGGTCCATTGGTCCCCCTGTCAGTGAGCTGTTCAGCTTGATGCTGGCGTCAGCATGGCCGTTTCGACCGCGATTTGAAGGGACGCCAGGGCTTTGGCAATGGGACAGGAGCGGGCTGCGAGCTCGGCGAGCCGGTCGAATTCATCCTGGCCCAGGCCCGGCACGCTGCCCGTCGTCCAGAGCCGTATGCCGGCGATCTCGGGTTTGGATTCGTCGAGCAGGACCTCGGCGGATGCCTCGACGCCTTCGGGTTCATAGCCGGCCTCTTCGATTGCATGGGCCAGCGCCATGCAGAAACATCCGGCAAGGGCAGCGCCCATCATCTCTTCGGGATTGATGCCGCGGCCCTGGCCGAAACGTGATTCGTGGTCGAAGAGGCGGTCTACCATTTCGGGCCCTGCGGACAAGACGCCCTGGCCGCCTTTCAGCGAGCCTTTCCATGCGGCGGTGGCTTTTCTGGTGATCATGTTATCCCCCATTATGCAAGCATTTGCGTTCGGTGCATGCCGGATATCGGCCGCCGTGCGGCACTCTAATCGGCATGCCGTCACGGAATTTTGTCGGCGGTTTTGGCGTGGTGCTTAATCGAACAACGGGTTAGCGCGGTAACGTAGGCCGCCTTGACCACACAATGTTGTGAGGTGACGGCGTGCGGCGGCCGTATGCCGTATCGCGCGGCGCGCCGTGGGCGGCGCGGTGTGCGCGTATTAAACTGCCGGGTCGGTGGTGCCGAAGCAGAAGCGTGCCGCCGCTGTGAGGCACGAGGCATACGGCGCCTATGCCTTGACAAACGGGACGTCGGCGGCGGCTGTGCGTATGCGGGGGAAGATACTGTTTTAGTGAAAGGGGATGTATCAATGAAAGTGGAACGTGTGCACATTACGGAGATATGGCCGGACCTGAGTCATGCGGAAAGTCTGATACGCAGGCCGCTGCTGGCCACAGGCATTCTGATGATCATTTTAGGCGTGATTGCGATTCTCCTGCCGTTCGTGGCGACGCTGACTATGACGCTGTTCGTTGGCATACTGCTTGTCGTCGCGGGCGTCACGCATATCGCCCACTCCTTCGAGACGCACGGGTCCAAGGGCTGGCTGCTGAGACTGATCGGGGGCATACTGTATGCGCTTGCAGGCATTTTCCTGTTGGCGGCGCCTGCCCGCGGGATGGTCACGCTGACGGTGGTGCTTGTGGTATTATTCCTGCTGGTGGGCATTGACAAGATCGTGCTTTCGTTTCACCTGCGGCGTGTGTCGCAATGGGGGTGGCAACTGCTAAGCGGCCTGATCTCGATCGCAGTGGCTATCATGATCTGGCTGGGACTGCCTGAGACCGCGGTCTGGGCGATTGGCCTGCTGGTCGGCATCGAGTTGATCTTCAACGGCGTGTCGATGGCGGCGTTTGGCTTGGCGGTGCGCGAGCGGCGGCCTGCCGAACGCACGGCGTGAGGCCGAGGCACGGGCCGGGCGTCTATGGAGCCACAGGATGCTGCTGAGTATCAGGCACCTGAGTTCGTTTACGATCGAGGCCGAAGACGGTAATATCGGACAGGTTTACAGTTTTTTGTTCGACGATCGAACCTGGGCGATACGGTACCTGGTCGTGGATACCGGCAAGTGGCTTCCGGGGCGGAAGGTGCTGATTGTGCCGTCGGCGCTTGGCAGGCCGGTGGGGTGGCTTCGGGTGTTTCCGGTGGAGCTTACGCGCGAGAAGATCCGGCAGAGCCCGGATATCGACACGGACCGGCCGGTCTCGCGACAGCAGGAGGCCGAGCTTCACAGCTACTACAACTGGGCGTCTTACTGGGGCGGCGCTGCCTGGGAGCCGACTGTGAGCCCGTATGCGGCCGAGCGGTCCGCGGAAGATCTGGCGGGTCGGACCAGCGAGCAGGAGCAGGCCAGTGAACACCTCCGCAGTACCCGCGAGGTGATCGACTATCGCATCCATGCCGAGGACGGGTACATCGGGCACGTCGACGACTTCATCGTCAACGTGGAGGACTGGGTGATCCGGTATCTTGTTGCGGATACGGGCAAGTGGCTGCCGGGCCGGAAGGTGCTCCTGCCGCCGGAATGGGTGAAGGAGATCAGTTGGGGGGCGGCGGAGATCTTTGTAGACGTGAGCCGCAAGACGGTGGCGGACAGCCCGGAGTTCGATCCAACGGCGCCTGTGAACAGGGAGTATGAAGTGCAGTTGTACGATTATTACGGCCGGCCCGCTTACTGGCTGTAGTTATGAGGATGTTGAGGTGCGTTTTGCGGCGGGGTGATCGCCGCGCCGCAAGATATCCTTGGGCGGTCCGGCGGCTGCGCGCATGGCTGTGCGCATGCCAGGCGGAATGACGGACTCCACCCGTCTGAAGGGGCCTGTGGGGGGGGCAACCCGTAAGAGCCGTGAACGGTTCGAGGACGCAGGTATGCCGATTCATAACAGTGATATTGCGGTGCTACTGAACCAGGCGGCGGACCTGTTGGAGATCCAGGAGGAGAATCCCTTTCGTGTGCGTGCGTACCGCAATGCGGCGCGGACGGTCATGAGCCTTCCGAAGAATGCCGCTGAGATGATCGAGGAGGGCACGGACCTGACGAAGCATCCTGGGATCGGCAAGGACCTGGCCGGCAAGATCAAGGCGATTGTGGAAACGGGCAGTTTCGATGTACTGACGGAACTGAAGGAGGAACTGCCGGGCGACATCGATCAGTTGCTGCGGATCGCCGGGTTAGGGGCCAAACGCGTGGCGAAGCTTTACCGGGAATTGAGCATCAGCAGCCTGGAGATGCTCAAGGCGGCTATCGAAGACGGGCGGCTCAGCAAATTGCCTGGCTTCGGCAAGAAGACTGAGGCCAATATCCGTGAGGAGATTGCCCGGCTGGAACAGGAGCGCGGCAGGCGTCTGAAACTGGCGACGGCGGAGGAGATCACGATTCCTTTGGTGAAATACCTCAAGCAGTGCAAGGGCGTCAAGGAGGTGGCGGCGGCGGGCAGTTTCAGACGCCGCAAGGAGACGGTTGGGGACCTTGATATTCTGGTGACGTGTACGCGCGGCTCGCCGATCATGGAGCATTTCACGCGGTACGAAGACGTGGAGAAGGTGATCTCCAAGGGCAAGACGAAGTCGACGGTGCTGCTGCGGTCGAATTTTCAGGTGGATCTTCGCGTGGTGCCGGAGGCGAGCTACGGGGCGGCGCTATTGTACTTTACCGGTTCGAAGGAACATAATATCGGGGTGCGGAAGATCGGGGTCAGGAAGGGGCTCAAGCTCAATGAATACGGCTTGTTCAGCGGCGAGAAGCGCGTTGCGGGGCGGACGGAGACTGAGGTGTATCGCACGTTGGGGCTTGCGTATATCGAGCCGGAGTTGCGGGAGGACCGCGGCGAGGTGGAGGCGGCCTTAGAGGATCGGCTGCCGCACCTGGTGACGCTGAAGGATATCCGCGGCGATCTGCACATTCATTCCAACTATACTGACGGACATAATACGATCCGCGAGATGGCGGAGGCGGCGAGGGAGTTGGGCTACAGCTACCTGGCGATCACGGACCATACGCAGCATTTGACCGTGGCGGGGGGGCTTAAGCAGCAGGATATCGAAAGGCAGATTGCCGAGATCGAGGAGGTCAATGCCGCGGTGAAAGGCATCACGGTGCTGAAGGGCGCGGAGGTGGATATCCTCGAAGATGGGACGTTGGACCTGCCTGATGATATTCTTGCGGCGCTGGATGTGCGGGTATGCGCGATTCATTACAAGTTCAATCTTCCGAAAGAAGCGCAGACGAAACGCATCCTGAAGGCGATGGAGAATCCGTACTTTAACATCCTTGCGCATCCGACGGGGCGGCTGATCGGCGAGCGAGCGCCGTACGAAGTGGATCTGGCGCAGGTCATGAAGGCGGCGCATGAGAGCGGCTGCATATTGGAGGTGAATTCGCATCCGGACCGGCTGGACCTGGATGACATCAACTGTAAGATGGCGGCGGATATGGGGGTGATGATTGCGGTGTCGACGGATGCGCATCGGACGGGGCATCTGAACAACATGCGGCTGGGTATCGGGCAGGCGCGGCGCGGCTGGCTTGAGGCGCGGCAGATCGCCAACACGCGGAGTCTGGGCGCGCTGAGAAAACTGCTGAAGCGGACTTGACGTGAGCCAACCAAAGCCGCGAATGTTCACGAATCGGCACGCATTCTATTCGTATTCGGCAATGAAGTTGATCGTGCCGCGGTTGACCATTCGCCACAGCAAACCGTCCCTTGGAGAGTGGCCGAGCCAACTCGTCCTGTCAGGTCTGAGGCAGGGCGAGGTGTTCGCCCTCTTCGAGGTCGAGCTTGATGGCAAGGAATTTCAACAGGTCCTTGAGCGTGATGATGCCGGTCAGTCTGCCTTCCTTGACGACCATGAGCCGGCTGTTGCCCGTTCGGTTCATTGTGGCCAGGGCCTCGGTTGCGTCGGACTGGGGGGCGACGGTATTGTCGTCGGAGCAGGGTTTTGCGATCTGGGCGACCTGGCGGCGGTCCCATTCGCTTCGCGGCACGTCCTTGATGTCCTTCGTTGAGACGCAGCCTTCGAGGCGGCCTCCATCGGATACAGGAAACATCTTGTAATGGTAGCGGTAGAAATAATCCTCGACGAGTTGCCGGATGGAGATGGAGGGCGGGGCCACGACAGGATCGGATTTCATGAATCGCTCGACGTGTTCGCCGGCGAGGGCCTGGCGGATGAGCATTTCGCGGTAGGACGACTGCGAGGCGCCGCGGATGAACATGCCGATGAGAAAGTACCACAGGCCCCCGATGAAGTTGCCGCCGATGAAGCTGATGACGCCGAGCACGGTGAGGAAGATGCCGAAGCCGGAACCCATCCGGGAGGCGATGCGGGTTGCCCAGCGGAGGTCCTTTTTAGCGGCCCACAGGATGGAGCGGAGGACACGGCCGCCGTCGAGCGGGAAGGCGGGGATCATGTTGAAAATGGCCAGGACGATGTTGAGCCAGACGAGGTAGACGACCACGGCGTTGACGGGTGCGGGCCACAGCATGGTCCGGCCGACGAAGTGCACCAGGAAGAGTATGCCGGCGAAGACGACGCTGGAGGCGGGGCCGGCGGCCGCCATGAGAAGTTCGGCCTTGGCGCTGGGGGGTTCTTCGGTCATTTCCGCCACGCCGCCGAAGATGAACAGCGTGATGCCTTTCATGGGCATTCCGAACTGGCGGGCCACGATGGAGTGGCAAAACTCATGGAAGATGATCGATATGAACAATCCTAATGCGCCGGCAACGCCCATCCACCAGTAGGTGGCCGTCGAGAAGCCTTCGAAATAGTACGGGAAGAGGCCGGCCGCCAGCGACCACGTTACGAGGACGGCGAGGATGAACCACGTGATGTCGACGCCGACTTTGAAGCCGAACAGGCTGAACAGCGGTATGCGCCTCTCGAACATAAGCTCCCTCCGGAAAAGTATGTCAAGCCTGTGTGACACACATGACCGATGCGCCGCACAGGCAACTGCTCTGCTCAACCATATCGGCACATGGTCATGCCCTGTGCAATTATTCGAAACGGCCGGCACGATCCGTACTGTCATATCGGGACTTCAGGTTCTGGTGTCGTGTGGGTATCTTACGACTTGGAGGCCGGCCGCCTCATGCGGCGGTGCGATTTTTCTTGATCGACATCACGGATTGACCGAATACAAAAGTATGCGGGGATGATCGGGACTACCGATACATGCTGCACGACGGAGGCTTTTGACATGAAATGTTTGGTGCAAATCGTCTGTCTTTGTCTGATGGCTGCGCTGGTTGTCGGCGGATGCAGGCGGAAGGAACCGGCGGACAAGAGCGATGCGGCTTATGAGCGGATGAAGAAGGAGACGCAAGAGGCGGCCGAAGCGACTCGCGACTACATGGATCAGAAGAAGGAAGAGTTTATGACGGCAATGCAACTGAAACTGGATGAGCTTGAGAAAAAGTGGGACGAGCTCGAACAGGAGTTGGAAGCGAAGGGGAAAGAGGCAGATGAGGAATTCGTGAAACAGAAACAGACCTTCAACGCAAAGATCGCTGAGGCCAAGGGCCGCCTGAGGGACGCCGAGCAGCTTTCGGGCGAGGCGTGGCAGGGGGCCAAGGACGCCGCACAGAGCGCGTATGTGGACCTGAAGCGTACGTATGAGCAGATGGCGGCAAGATACAAATAGGCGAGCGAACCTTCGGATTGTCACGGGTACAACATGTCAGTTGCGAATTTACTTCTTGTGCTGCGGCCGGGGTTTTGTCGGCAGGAGGTTTGAATGCGAAACAAGCGTCAATACGACAGACGTGGGGCGGGCATGACAAGGCGGTCGGACGACAAACCGAAAGAACCGCCGACGGAGAAGCCGCCGCGCAAACCGGAACCTGAGAAGCCGCCGCGGACACCGCAGCGGAAGGTCCCGCCGAGCAAGCCGCCGCCCACGCGGCCGCCGGTGAAGGCGATGTTTCGGCGGGGTGCGGTGCGGTCTTCACACAGGGCTGGTCGAGGAGCGTGAACGGCGCGGAGCCGGGTTGCGCGAAACATTATACGGGATACGGGGACAGAGATCATGAAAGCGGCGATTCTGGTTGCGGACGGGTTCGAGGATCTGGAATTCTTTTATCCTTACTACCGCCTGTTGGAGCAGGGGATTCAAGCGGATGTCGCGACGCCGGACGGCGGCACGGTGGTGGGGAAAAACGGCTACGAGGTCAAGGGCGATCTTGCGCTGGAGGGGATCAGTGCGGAGGATTACGACCTGCTGATTCTGCCCGGGGGCAAGTCGCCGGAAACGGTGCGGCTGATTCCGGCGGCGCGGCAGATGACGCGCGACATGATGAACAGCGGCAAGATGGTGGCGTCGATCTGCCACGGGGCGCAGATTCTGATCTCGGCGGATGTGCTGCAAGGGCGGCGCGCGACATGCTGGGAGGGTGTGCGCGACGACGTTATCGCGGCGGGGGCGGATTATCGGGATGAGCCGGTGGTTGTGGACGGCAACCTGATCACCAGCCGCCAGCCGGACGATCTGCCCATGTTCTGCCGTGAGATCTTCGTGAACTTGCAGAACCTCGTGTCCGCGTAGAGGCGCGTGGTGCGAATAATTCGATGCGGCCGGCGCCGGCGCTGAGCTTATGTATGCGCTCATATTGATTGTACTTTTCGGGTGTGGTTTCGGGCTGGTGCTTTACGGAGCGACGCGGCGGCGGTGGGGGTATGTGCTGGCGGGGCTGTGCGTTGGCGGGCTGACGGCGTTTTTCTTCTGGTTCATGAGCTTCTGGGGCGAGGCGCTGTGGTTCGAATCGGTCGGCTACAGCGGGCGGTTCTGGAAGGTAATTCTTGCCCGGGTGATTCTGGGGTCGGCGGGAGCGGTGTCCGGTGCGGCGATTGTGCTGCTTTTGATGTGGCAGATTCCGGGGCGGCGGTGGGTCGTGAAGGCGATCGCGGCGGCTGCTGCGGCCTATTTCGGGGGCCAGCGGGCTATTGCGCGGTGGGATCGTATTCTGCTGCTGCTAAACAGGGTATCGACAGGCGTTACGGATCCGATCTTAGGGCGGGACACGGGTTTTTACCTGTTCGTTCTGCCGGTCTGTAACTCGCTGTACGGCGTGCTGTTAACGCTTGCGCTTCTGGCTTTGGTTGCGTCGGTGGCGGCGATTTTTGTGCACTGGCGGGGCGACGGGGTCGAACTGCGGCAGGTTCGTGATCCAACAGGGCACGGAGCGATCTACCTGAGTGCGGCGGCAGTGTTCTTTGTGTTGGCGTGGGGCAGGTACCTGGACCGGTTCAACCTGATGTATTCCTCAACGGGGGCGGTTACCGGTGCGTGCTGGACGGATGTTCATGTCCGCCTTCCGGCTTTTATTGTCATGATTGTTCTGCTGGCGGCCGGCGGGCTCATTCTGCTTGTGCCGTTCTGGAGGAGACTGCCGGAGAAGTTCGTCGGGCGTCTCGGGATGGATGCTGCTTATGGGCCGGTGCTGTCGGTGGGGGTTGTGGCTGCGGTCGCCGCGACCGGCTGGTTTGTCCTGTTGACGGTGTTGCCGGGGCTGTTTCAATGGCTCAAGGTCGCGCCCAACGAGATTACATTAGAGCGGCCGTACATTGAGCACAATATCGCATTTACGCGGCGGGCGTTTGGCCTGCACCGCATGGAGGACGTCCATTTTCCGGTATCGTACGAGTTCGGCCAGCGGACCATTGCGGAGAATCGAAACCTCGTGGAGAACGTCCGACTCTGGGACTGGCGGGTGCTTGATGCAATCTATGCGCAGTTCCAGGAGATCCGCCTGTACTATGAGTTTGCCGACGTGGACGTGGATCGTTACACGTTCCAGGACCAGTATCGCCAGGTGATGGTGTCAGCCCGCGAGATCCAGTTGGAGAATTTGCCGCCGCCGAGCCAGACGTTTGTGAACCGGCGGTTCAAGTACACGCACGGCAACGGGATAACGCTTACGCCGGTGAGTGAATTCACGCCCGAAGGCCTGCCGCGTCTGCTGATCAAGGACATACCGCCCGTCAGCCGCTATCCGGAGCTTGTCGTCGAGCAGCCGCGGATCTATTACGGCGAACTTACCGACACACACGTGATCGTCAACAGCAGAGAAAAGGAGTTGGACTACCCAAGTGGAAGCGACAACGTTTACATTCATTACGACGGCAAGGGTGGCGTGCAGTTGTCCAACCTGTGGCGCAAGTTCTTGTTCGGCTGGAAATTCGACGGGACACGGCTGCTGTTCTCTGCCTATCCAACACGGGAGAGCCGCATAATGTTTCACCGAAACGTGAGGGATCGGGTCAAGACTATCGCGCCCTTCCTGCAGTTCGACGACGACCCGTATATCGTTCTGGCGGAGAGCAGGCTGTACTGGATTGTGGATGCGTATACGGTCTCGTCGGACTATCCGTACAGCGAACCGGCGATGCGGCTGCGCCTGGCGGACCCGTACGGCGGCACGCTGGTCAGCGAACTGGAGGCGGCAAGCAATCTGCGCGGCATCAACTATGTGCGCAATTCGGTCAAGGCCGTCGTGGATGCCTACAACGGAAGCGTTTCTTTTTACATCTTCGATTCTGAAGACCCGCTCATCCGCGCCTGGTCGGGTGTCTTTCCAGGATTGTTCAGAGCGCGCGAGGAAATGCCTGAAGCCATGCTGCGGCACATCCGGTATCCCGCCGACATGCTGCTCATCCAGGGACTCATCTATGCCAAATACCACATGACCGACCCCGTGGTTTTCTATAACCAGGAAGACCTGTGGGTGCGTGCGACCGAGAAGTATTACGACCAGACGCAGCCCGTGCAGCCGTACTATATCATGTGGGAGCGGCCCGGGTCGGACGAGGCGCAGTTCATCCTGATGCAGCCGTTTACGCCCAAGAACAAGCAGGTGCTCATCGGCTGGATCGCGGCCATGTGCGACCCGCCTGATTACGGGCGACTGCTGGCTTATCAGTTTCCCAAGGAAGAGCGGGTTCTCGGCACGCAGCAAGTGGAGACGAAGATCGATCAGGACCCCGTGCTGTCGCAGCAGTTGTCGCTGTGGGACCAGCGAGGCTCGCGCGTGATTCGCGGCAATGTCCTGGTGATTCCCGTTGAGAATACGCTGCTGTACGTGGAGCCAATTTACCTGCAGGCAGAGACCGCAGCGTATCCGGAACTGAGGCTGGTGGCCGTGATGCACAACGACCGGCTCAGCTATGCCGAGACCTTCGAAAAGGCCTTGCAGGGGCTGGTTGGCGAGGCAAGACCCGAATTGCCCGCGGAGGAGGCGGCTGCCGTCGACCGGACGGTGGGCCAACTGATACAGGAGGCCAACAAGGCATTCGAAGACTACCTGAACGCCTTAGGTGGCAGGCAGTTCGATCAGACGGGGGGTTATCTCAAGGCGCTCTCGGAAGCACTTGAAAAGCTGACAAAGGTAAGGCAAGGCGGCAGGCCGCCCGAAGGCCAATGAGGTTGTAAAGATGGCACATAAGGTACAGGTTGCGATCATCGGCGCCGGCAGTGCCGGGCTGTCTGCGCTGCGGCGCGTTAAAGAACGCACGGATGACTACGTGATGGTCGACCCCGGGCCGTTAGGCACCAAGTGTGCCCGAGTCGGCTGCATGCCCTCCAAGGCGCTGATCTGTGTGGCGAATGATTTTCATCGGCGTCATGTTTTCGAACGGCAGGGCATACGCGGCGGTGACCGCCTGCGTGCCGATATTTCCGCTGTCATGCGGCATGTCCGTGTGTTGCGGGACCGTTTTGCCGGCGCGATGGCCGAGACGACGCGGCGCCTGGCCGGCGACCGGCTGGTGATGGCACATGCCACGCTGCTTGGCCCCAACCGGATCCGCGCGGGCCAACAGGAGATCGAAGCGGATCGTATCATCATCGCAACGGGGTCGCGGCCCCGAGTGCCGGAGAACTGGCGATCACTGGGCGATTGCATCCTAACGAGCGATACCATTTTCGAGCAGCCAGATCTGCCACGACGGATCGCCGTCATCGGGCTGGGGCCGGTGGGACTGGAATTGGGCCAGGCGCTGAGCCGTCTGGGACTGGAGATCGTTGCGTTCAGCGTCAGACCAAACATCGCCGCGATTGCCGACGAGCAGGTGAATGAATCCGCTTTGCAGGCGTTTTCCGAGGAGTTCCCAGTGCACACGGGCTTTGCCGTCGACTTGCAGCAGGACAGCGGCGGCCTGCTCGTGAGGCACCCGGCAATGTCTACGCCAGTTGACGCTGCCCTTGTGGCCGTGGGGGCGGCGCCGAACCTCGATGGCCTCGGGATCGAAAACTTAGGGGTTCCACTGGACGAACGCGGGTTACCGCCGTACGACCCGCGGACCGCGCAAATCGCAGACCTGCCCGTCTACATCGCTGGCGATGCCACCGGCTGCCGGCCGATCCTCCATGAAGCACTTGATGAAGGCTTCATCGCCGGCTATAACGGCAGCACACAGGAGACGCACTGCTTTGGCCGCAGGACGCGCCTGCCTCTGGTCTTCAGCGATCCGCAGATTGCCAAGGTTGGAATGGACCGGCGGCAGATGGTTCAGCGGCAGGTTGAGTTCGTGACAGGAGGGGCGGACTTCGCCGACCAGTCCCGCGCCGAACTCGAGCTGCACAATCGGGGTCTTCTGCACATCTACGCCGACCGAGAATCGGCACGGCTCTTGGGCGCCGAAATGGTCTGCCCCGACGCGGAGCACCTGGGACACCTGCTGGCATTGGCCATGCAGAATCACATGACCGTCTTCGATCTGCTCCAGATGCCGTTCTACCACCCCACGGCCGAGGAGGCGCTGCGCACCGCCCTCCGCGACGCGGCCCAACAGTTGTCACCGGAGATCGTGCCGGAACTGTCGCTGTGCGGCAGCGCTCCCGAGCCGCCGTTGTGCTGAGGCGCAATGTGAAGGTGGAAAGGCCTCGGGCAAGACGGTTTTGCCGGCGCCATTTACCGCAGCCAGCGCTCCCAAGGTCAACGCATGCGGCGAAAAGGCCGGCTTGCAGCCAGGTCCTTTAGCAGTGACATTCTTATTTCTTCTTGAGAGTGATGCTCACGCCGCCCCGAACTATTGTCTCGAGGTTCGTATCCTCCATGATCGCCTTCATGAAGCTTGGGTCTGCCATCCCCGGCGTGATGTTATGCGCGATCACCAGTCCGCCCGGCCGAACCAGCGGCAGCAGCTTATTGAGATAATCGATATAGCCCTGCTTGTCGGCATCAAGGAATAGTATATCGATGGGGTCCTTCAGCTTTTTCACTTCTTCGTGCGCATCGCCGACGACAACTGTAATAATATCCGCCATCCCCGCACGCTTGAAATTCGCACGTGCCGTCGCGGCCCGTCCCGGATCGATCTCGAACGTCGTCATCCTGCCGCCCGTCTTCAGGAGTGCCAGGCCGAACCATATCCCTGAATATCCCGTCGACGTTCCGATCTCTACCACATTCCTGGCGTTCATTGATTCGGTCATGATCCGCAAAAGCCGCCCGTCCTGCGGCGGTACGTTCTGGTATTGCTGATTCGCGCGGATATCATCCAGAATGCCGAGAATCATCTTCTCCGCATCGTCCCGCGGCAGGGGGGCCTTCTCCAACGCCGAAGCTCCCTGTTGCGGCCCCATCCCCGGGCCGCGGCGCTGCGCCGGCAGGTTTGACAGCAGGACCACCAGGACTGAGCACATCGCAAGGCAAAGCACAATGATCGACCGCCTTAGACAGTTCATAGATTCTCCTTACGCAAAAGATCCACGTTAATGGTTGTTCGCTCCCTCCACATCATATCAAGGCCTGCCCGCCGAGGCAACAGCACCAGTGAGGGCAGGTGTACTTTTGCGCGCTTGAAGATAACTCTTCATTCGGGTACATTATGGCGGCGCATGACAATGCCGAACGGTTAATCGCGATGGAAGCCGCGCCTATGGAAGAGCCCTCGAATCAGGCACCGGAAAAGCCTCGCCGGTGGTATCAGTCCATCGGCCCGGCCCTCATCACCGCCTGTGTCGTTTTCGGCCCCGGCAGTCTGCTGGTAAGCGCAAACATCGGCGCAACATACGGCCCGGGACTCCTTTGGCTGTTGATCCTGACTGCTATCCTCATGGGAACATTCATGAGTATGGCCGCCCGTATTGGCGTCGTCGGTGGGGCGACCCCCTGCACCCTGGTCGCACGCCGTCTCGGCCGGGCCGCCGCCTGCGTCATAGGCCTGACCCTCTTTCTCATCTGCACCACCTTTCAATTCGCCAACAATCTCGCCGCAGCCGCCGCCGCAGAAGCTCTCGTCCCATCCGTGCCCCCGCAGTGGTTCATCATCGCCCTCAACGCCGCCATCATCCTCTTTCTTTTCGCTGCCCGCCATATCTACCGCTTCCTCGAACGCACTATGAAGGTAATGGTTGCCATCATCCTCATCTGTTTCGCCGTCAACCTCATATCCGCCCGCCCCGACCTTCTGGCCGTCGTCAAAGGCTTCATTCCGCGTTTGCCCGCGGGCATGTCCCTGCATCTGCCCCACAAAGTCGACGGCGTCGTCATCGATCCCATGCTCCTCGTTGCGTCCCTTCTCGGTACCACCTTCTCCGTCGGCGCCGCCCTCTATCAGGGCAACCTTGTCCGAGAGAAGGGCTGGGGCCTTGCCGAATATCGCAGCGGCATCGGCGACTCGATGACCGGTGTCGCCGTCCTGGCCTCCATCAGCGCCATCATCATGATCACCACCGCCACTGTCATCCCCGGTCAGGCCGCCACCGACGTCGGCGCACTGGCCAAATCCCTCCAGCCGCTCCTTGGCTCACTTGCTTATGTCATGTTCTGTCTTGGCCTTCTCGCCGTCGCCATGAACCCCTTTCTCATCAATGCCATGATCGGCGGCGGTATTCTCGCCGACGGCCTTGGTCTGCCGGCTCGCCTCAGCGATCGCGGGCCGCGCTTGCTCACGGTCGCCGTTTTGCTTACCGGCATGACGATCGCCGTCCTGGCTATGCGAACCGGTCAGAAGCCCGTCACGCTCATCATCTTCGGCCAGGCGCTAACCGTCCTGGGCAACCCGCTCATGGCGATCACGCTGCTCTGGCTGGCCAACCGCAAGGACGTCATGGGTGCGCACCGAAACCGCCTGCTTACCAACGTGCTTGGCGTCGCCGGCCTGCTCATTGTTCTCTTCATCGCCGTCCGCGTCGCTATTCTCATCATCCTGAAACTTACTTGAACCGGAATCAGCCAATGCAAGATCTCTCGCAACTCACTGAAGACCAGCTCGAGGACCTCCTCAGCGAACCTTCACCCCAACTGCGCCAGACCCTTGCTGCGCTCGAAGGCGACGTTGCTGTCCTTGGCGCCGGCGGCAAGATGGGCCCGACCTTGGCCATGATGCTCAAGAAAGCCGCCCCGAACAAGAATGTCTTCGCCGTCTCCCGGTTCTCCGACGCCGCCGTCAAACAGCGATTGGACAATGCCGGCGTTCGGACAGTTTGTGCGGACCTCCTCGATCCCGCCTCTCACAGAGCACTGCCGCAGGTCCCCTACGTTTATTACCTCGTCGGCATGAAGTTCGGGTCCGCGGCAAACCAGCCGGTGACCTGGGCGATGAACACCTTTCTGCCCGGCACAATGGCCCAGCACTACAAAGACTCGCGCCTGGTCGTGCTCTCCACGGGCAACGTCTATCCATACGTGGCCCCGACTGCCTGCGTCACCGAAGATACCCCTCCGGACCCGCTCGGCGAGTACGCTCAGTCCTGCCTCGGCCGCGAGCGTATCTGTGAGTACTTCTCCAGGCAAAACGGCACCCCCATGACCCTCATCCGCCTCAACTACGCCAACGAACCCCGCTATGGTATCCTCGTCGACCTCGCGCAGAAGATCATCAACGGCGGGGCCGTTGACCTCACCGTGCCCGCAGTCAACCTCATCTGGCAGCGCGACGCCAACGACTACATCGCCCGTGCCATCACTTTAGCCCAAAGTCCGCCAACCATCCTGAACGTCACAGGGGCGGAGACTGTCAGCGTCCGCGCGGCGGCTGCACAAATCGGGAGACTGCTCGGAAAGGAGCCAAAATTCAGCAGCCCTGAAGGCCCAAAGGGCCTGCTTTCTGACGCCTCCCGCTGCTTCGAACAGTTCGGCCGCCCAGTAACCCGTCTCGAAGATATGATCTCCATGATCGTTTCCTGGTTCGCCGCCGGCAAGCCGACATTGAACAAACCAACGAAATATGAAGTGTATGACGGCAAGTTTTAGAGGCCCCCAATGGATACCGAGATCATCAACAGACTGCGAGCCGGCTGCGTCATCCCCGCCCATCCGCTGGCGCTGGACGCCGATCATCGCATCGACACCCGCCACCAGCGGGCGCTGACCCGCTACTACCTCGCCGCCGGCGCAGGCGGCCTGGCTGTGGGTGTTCACACCACAGGCTTCGCTATCCACGACCCCAAGGTCGGCCTTCTCAAACCCGTACTCGAACTTGCCGCCGAGACGGCCGCAGAACACACGTCCAGGACAAACCAGCCTCCGCCCATAATGATCGCCGGCATTCTCGGTCAGACACCCCAGGCCATCAAGGAGGCGCAACTCGCCCGCGACACCGGCTATCACCTTGGCCTGCTGTCGCTGACTGCGTTAGCCGGCCGATCCATCGATGAGCTCATCGACCACGCCCGCAATGTCGCCGAGGTCATCCCCCTCATAGGCTTCTATCTGCAAGAGTACATCAGCGGCATGACGCTGCCCCAGACCTTCTGGCGCCGTTTCGTCGAAATCCCCAACGTCCATGCCATAAAGATCGCCCCCTTCAATCGCTACCAGACGTTGGACGTCCTTGAGGCCGTCGCTGCATCCGGCCGGGCCGACGAAATCGCCCTCTATACCGGAAATGACGACAATGTCATCGGTGACCTCCTCACCAGCTACTGCTTCAACGTCGCCGGCCGCACCGTCCGCCTTCGCATGGCAGGGGGGCTCCTTGGCCAATGGGCCTGCTGGACCCGCAATGCCGTTCACATCCTCCAGCAGATACAGGCTATCCACCGCCAAAACGCCCCGGTACCCCCGCAACTGCTCACCTTGGCGGCGCAACTTACCTTGGCCAACAAGGCCATCTTCGACGCCGATCACAACTTTGCCGGCTGCATCCCGGGCATCCTCCACGTCCTGAAGCGCCAGGGCCTCGTCCGGTATACCCATACGCTGAACCCCCGCGAACAACTCTCTCCTAACCAGGCAGAACAGATCGACCGGATCATCGACAGCTACCCCCACCTGGCGGACAGCGACTTTGTTCAGCAGAACCGTGCCGCCTGGTTCTAAAAACGGCATTTTTCATAGCTATTGTCTACCTACTAAGGTAATATCGGTGGTGGCGGCCGCACTAAGCATAATGTCACATCCATTATATCCGCGTGCAATGCATGTAGCAATTGTGTGTCTGGTATGTTAATGCAGTTTTTGAGAGTTTTTCTGGGGGTGGTGATAAATTTTTTTGTTTTTTGTATTTTTGGGGTTGCATTGTGGTCGCGAGTCGACCTATAATATGGAATAGTTAGTACATGGAGGGAAAAGAGGGCGCACGGTGCGTCCGAGGAAGGTTATGAAAAACGGGTGATGTGCCGAAAGGTTTTCTTTTTTGGAGGAATGTGTTATGAAGCGTTTACTGAGCATCGCAGCCATCGTGGTCCTGTCCAGTTCTTCGGTTTTCGCCATTCCTCTGCTTTCGCCGGGCGATGCAATTATCGCAATCGACATGGACGGCAACAGTGAGTACCCTGGTGGTGAGTCTCCGGCCAATGCGATTGACGGTACGCTGGCGAAGTATTTGAACTTTGGGCGTGAAAACTCGGGGTTCATCGTGACGCCTTCGATGGGGCCCACGATCATCGAGAGTTTCCAGATCACGACTGCCAATGATTCGCCGGAGCGGACTCCTATTGCGTATTTGTTGTTCGGGACGAACGATCCCATCGTCACCACCGACAACGGCAGGGGTCTTGATGAGAATTGGACGTTCATCAGCGTGGGCGTGCTCGACCTGCCCCTGACACCGGACACAGTGGGACCGATGGTTTACCTGCCGGCCCCGGCGGGACCGTTTACGTCGTACAAGATGCAGTTTCTGAGCACGAAGAACTTTGATGAGAACGGCTTCAATATGGCCAATTCCATGCAGATCGCCGAGATTCAGTTCTTCGGCACGCCCGAGCCGGCATCGCTTTGCCTGTTGGGTCTTGGCGGATTGGCCCTGTTGCGTCGCCGTCGGTAGGCGACCGGCAGGCGGCTTCGGCCGCTGTTGACTAACGAAACCACAAAGGTCATGGCTTTTGGGCTGTGACCTTTTTTTGCGCGCTGGTGCGACGAGGTTTCTTGTAACAACAAACCCGCTTGTGCTTTGGTCAAATGGCTGCAATCCTTGTTGATGGGCTTGGCGAACCCTGCCACTCAGTTCTGTTGATAATAGGGGGGGCACGGCTTATGATTCGGATGTGCCCCTCCTGTGTGCGAGGGTGAATGGCTTAAGCGGGCACAAGCCTGCGTATTTTTCCTCTGGAGCGTGTGATGCGGACGATGATGTGTTTTACTGCGGCGGTTGTTTTCACAGGCGTCTGTTATGGGGAGGCCATCTGGCAGGTGCGGACGACAGACGACGCGGGGGTGGAGGTGTTGTGTCGGCAGACACCGGTGGTGACGAGTCAGTACGTGTTCTGGGGGGCGAACTGGCAGTATGCCGGTGCGCGGTTCGAGGCCGGGCAGCCCGAGGATGGTGCACGGACGTTTGCCGGGTCGGTGGAGAACCTGGGGCTGGAGATCGAGGCGGTGGTGCGGAGCGTGCAGCGGAATGTGCTGCAATACACGTGGACGATAGAGGCGCGGCGGGAGTTGAAGGGCATCATCGGTGGAGGAGTGGAGTTTCGGGTCGCGCTGGAAAGTCCGGTGTTGGGAAAGGACGTGGGCCAACCTGAGCTGTTGGAGGACAAGCGGGGATGGCAGTGGAATGCGATGAGGGGGCAGGTGATCCAGGTGTCGTTCGATGAGCCGCTTAACGTGTATTTCGAGCGGGGCAATCGGGGGCAGATCCGGGCGATGTTTGTGGGGATGGACGTTGCGGCGGGCGTGCACCAGGTGCGGATGGCGATATTGCTGCCGGAAGGGGCGGAAGTGGTGAAGTCGGCGGGCGAGCGGTACGGAGAGGCGGATACGGCCAGGTGGTATTCCGATGCACTAAAGCATGATGCGAGTCCGGTTGATTTGCGGTTCCTGAATCATCGGCCGGCAGGGAAGTTCGGCTTTGTGGAGGCAAGAGGTGAGGATCTGGTATTTGAGAATGGCCAGCAGGCGAGGTTCTGGGGCGGAAACCTGGCGGCTTATGCGCTGTTCGCGGATAAAGAGCAGATTCGGGTGCAGGCGCGGCGGATTGCGGCGCTTGGATATAACCTGATGCGGATTCATCATCATGATTCGACGGGCTGGGTCGGCCGGACGGTGATCGACAGGTCGCGGGCGGATTCACGGCATTTCGATGCGGAGGTGATGGACCGCTTGGACTGGTGGATTGCGTGCCTGAAGGAGGAGGGGGTTTACGTGTGGCTGGATCTGCACGTGGGACGGCTGTTCAAGGAGGCCGACGGCATCGGAGCCGGTTTTGCGGAGATGGCCAGGCGGGGGAATGCAAACGGCGCGGAGGGGAAGGGATATTGTTATTTCAACGATCGCGTGGAGGCGTTGATGAAGGAGTTCAACGCCAAATACATGCAACATGTGAATGCGTATACGGGCGCGGCCTACAAGGATGAGCCGGCGATCATGGGGGTGCTGATTACGAATGAGAACGACCTGACGAATCATTTCGGGAATCTGATGCTCGGTGACAAGGGCAATCCATGGCACAATGCGCGGTTCGAAGCGGAGGTAAAGGCCTTTGCGGCGCGGCATGGCCTGGATGCCGGCAAGACCGGGCAGACATGGCTGCCGGGACCGAGCAAACTGTTTCTGGCGGATTGGGAGTATGCCTGGAACGTACGGATGCTGCAGCATTTGGCGGATGTCGGCGTGCGGGTGCCGGCGGCGACTACGCAGATGTGGGGCGATATGGGGCTGTGTGGCCTGAGCCCCCTGACGGCGGGCGGGATTATTGACGTGCACTCGTACGGCCAGGAGGAGGCGCTGAGCGTGAACCCACGGTATGAGGCGAATTACGTGGCGTATATAGCGCCCGGGCAGGTGGCGGGGATGCCGCTGGCGATTACGGAATGGAACGTGCCGTACCCAAGCGAGGACCGCTTTACGGCGCCGTTGTACGTGGCGAGCGTGTCGGCGCTGCAGGGGTGGGATGCGCCGATGATTTACAACTACAGCCAGGAGGGTTTCGGGCGACCACAGCGGCCGAGCATGTGGTCGACGTATTCGGATCTGGCGCTGACGGGGATGATGCCGGCGGCGGCGGTGCTGTATCGGCAGGGGCACGTGCGCCAGGCGAAACGGGCGTATTGCGTGATGTTGGATCGCGAGGCGCTGTACTTTGAGGGGCGGCACGTGAAGAATACGGCGGCGCTGCGAACGTTGGTCGAGCAGAGCAAAGTGAGCGTGGGGCTGCCGGATACGCCGGAGTTGGCGTGGGACCGGGCGACGCGGGTTGCGGCGGGTGTGGAGGTCGTGCGGGATTTGGACCGGGACTTCATCGCGGCCGGACAGAATTTTGTGCGGAGCGATACGGGGGAGCTGATGCGCGACTGGGTGAAGGGCTATCAGGTGATCGATACGGCGCAAACGCAGGCGGCGCACGGGTGGATCGGCGGGGAGCGGATTGTCATGGGGGAGGTGGCCGTGCAGGTCGAGACGGCAAAAGCGGCGGTGGCGGTGTCGAGCCTGGATGGGGCGGCAATAGGGGAGTCGAAGCGGATACTGGTGACGGCGATTGCGCGGGTGAGGCCGTCGGCGGGCGGGCGGATGCCTATGCTTTCGGAGCCGGTGAAAGGAACGATACGGGTGAGGGCCCGTGCGGGGCTTAAGGTGCATGCACTGGGGGGCGACGGGGCGGATCTGGGCCTGGTGGAGGCGCCGTACGACGGCGGGCGGTACATCCTGCGGCTTCCGGCGGCAAGGGGGACGCACTGGTGGATGCTGACAGAGTAGGGGGCCTGCTGAGTAAGCGGCGAAGGCCTGTTTGTGAGCTGGTTCAATCGACGCGCAGCACTTGAATGCGCCCTTGACGCTGCGGCCATGGCACAGGTCGACAGACTCTGATGATGTGGGGCCAGAGCATTAAGCATGTACCCCTGTTCGAGGGGGTGTGTTATTCGAGATTACAGGCCTTGGGCGTGAAGTCACCTTCGGTGAGGTTGGTGTTGAATTTGAGGTCTGTCCAGGCGTAGTGGCTTTGCAGATCGCCCTGTGCATCGGCGGTGGTGATCTGCGTCGGGAGGAGGTACTCCATGTCGATGCGGATGGTGAGTTGCGGGTTTTCGTATTTGTCCTTGGGCAGGAAGCGTTCGATGGTGAAGTACTTGCGGCCTTCAATGGTCTCGGGGCCGGAGAAGGCGGTTTGGAGGTGGCCTTTTTCGGCGGCTTCGCGGTAGACCTTGATGGTCTGGACAAGGCTGTTGCGGAAGCCGAACATGGTGACGGGTCGGAGGGTGGATTTGAGGGCCTGCTTGCCTTCGGGGTCGAGCTTAACGGCTTTCATCCATGACATGAGGCCGGTGGGGTGGGCGAGCATCTTTCCGCCGTGCCGACCTTCGACGTAGAGGAGCCGGTCTGCGCCTACCGGGTTTTCGAGCCATTCCATGCAGACGGAAAACGGCTGCGGCCTGAATCGGAAGGCGATCTTCTGGCCGGGCGTGAGCCTGCCGCCGATCTTTTCCTGTTTGTGGAAGATGCCGGTATAGTCGCGGACGGTGCGGTCGTGGCGTTCCAGGAGCATGGTGAGGAGGGCGACGTGGTCTTCGGCCGCGAGTTTAAGGGCCTTTTGCTGTTCTTCGGGCGTGGCGATGACGGCGTTGGGGTCGGCGGGCGGCAAAGGACTCTTTTCCGGGGCGGCCGCAACGAGCGGCAGGAAGACGGCGGCAGTAAGGAGGAGACCTATAGAGTATTTACGGTGTTGCGACCTCATGATTGCACCTCGTGCTTGAGTATATCTCAACAATTTATACGCGGCAATGATTGGTTTGTGGGAAGGCTTGTGTTGAGAAATTGGTACAAGGCCTACAGGACTTTCAGTTGGCTGGCTTATACGACCGTTTTACGCCTCTGTGCAGGCTGCTTCGACTTCCTCGATCGTCCGCGGTATGGTCGGGCCCAGCACGCGGCAACCGTTCTCCGTCACGAGCACATCATCCTCAATCCGTACGCCGCCGAAACCCCTGAACCGCTCCACCGCCTCATATTCGATGAACTCCTCCAGCCGCCTTTCTGCCCGCCACTGATCGATCAACTGCGGAATAAAATACAGGCCCGGCTCCACCGTCACGACAAACCCCGCCTCCAACGTGCGTGCCAAACGCAGCGACTGCAGTCCGAACTGGCTGCTCCGCCTGATCGCCTCCGTATATCCCACGTAATCTTCGCCCAGCCCCTCCATGTCATGCACATCCAGCCCCAACATATGCCCCAGGCCGCACTGAAAGAACAGGGCATGGGCCCCGGCGGCCACGGCCTGTCGCGGATCTCCCCTCATCAGTCCAAGGTCCTTCAGGCCCGCCGCCAATACCTCGCAGGCCAGCAGATGCACATCCCGAAACAGCACGCGCGGCCGGATCGCCGCAATGGCCGCCGCCTGTGCGTTCAGGACAATCGTATAGATATCGCGCTGCTGAGGGGTAAACCGCCCGCTGACCGGAATCGTCCGCGTAATATCGCCCGCATAGTGCAGCGGCGACTCGGCGCCCGAATCATTAATCACAATATCCCCCTCCTGCATCACATTGCCGTGGTCGTGGTTATGAAGGGTCTCGCCGTGAACCGTAAAAATCGTCGGAAACGACAGCCTCGCCCCTCGCTCGATCACCAGCCCCTCCATCAGTGCGACGATCCGGCGCTCCACAACGCCCGGCCGCACAGCCTGCATCGCCGCCGTCTGCATCGCATGACAGATCTCCAGTGCCTGTTCGATCTGCGCGACCTCCGCCTGTGACTTCACCGATCGCTGCCGGACCACCGCCCGAATCAGTTCGTCCGACACATCGCGGCGAACTTCCGTGGCCGAGATCGCGAGCATCTCGTGCAGCCGAAGGACGTTCTCCGGCCGATACTGCGGCAGATAATGAATCCGTCGCCCCTGTTTGAGAGCCGCTTTCAGCACCTCCGCCAACCCGGCCGACGGCATCGTCTCCGTCACGCCGACCTCGGCCGCCTGCTCGGCAATGCTCCGCTGCGGCCCCATCCAGATCACGTCATCGAGCGTCACGTCGTCGCCGAACACAGTCTCGCGACCGGCCTCGACATCGATCAGCCCTGCCAGACCCGGCGCATCCAGTCCGAAGAAATACAGAAATGAACTGTCCTGCCGGAACGCATACGCGTTGTCCGCGTAGTTCATCAGGCTGGGGCCGCTGCCCAACAAGAGGATCAGCCCGCCGCCCACCTGCTGGCGCAAGAGCCGCCGCCGCTCAACATACGTCTCAGTCGCAAACATCCAACCGCTCCAAGCGCCGCCGCGACTAAGGCTTGTCGGCCCGCGCAACCCACTTCTTCCACAGCTTTTCGTCATCGAGGAATCGAATAAATATGCCCCCGATGACCGGCCTGGCCCGGAACCCGCGCACCTTCGCCGTGCTGGTGAAATACCAGTCGCTAAACGGCATGCGGTCCGGCGACTCGTTCACAAAGCGGTACAGAGGGCCGATCAGCTTTTCGAAGTCCGCCTTTGACTCGGCCAGCGTCGCACACCAGACCAGCCAGTCCGCCTTTGTGAAATCCGCCCGGTTATCCAGCGGCATCCCGTAGGCATTCTGAATCTTCAGATAGTACGCAACCTCCTTTTGTGCAATCTCCGCCGGGAACACGTCCAACCCCAGCAGCTTGTCCCATACCAGGTTGTACTTCATCGACCACGTTCCCGGCTTGTCGAACGTCAGTCGGCAATGATCGCCGTCGGCGGCCATCTGCGCCCACTGCTGCGCCATCTCCCGGGCCAACTTGCGATACGCCGCCGCCTCGTCCGCATCGCCTGCCATCTCGCACAACATCCCGTAGGCCGCCAGCGCGTTGATCGCCTTCAGCGACAGGTTCGTATTATGCGCCAGGTGCCCCGTGAAATCGTCCGTACACAACTGGTTCTCCGGATCGAGCCCCTTTTCTTTCAGGTACTGGGCCCACTGCCGCAGCAGCCCGCGATACTTTTTGACCAGCGACAGGTCCCCGTCGGCGCGAGTCGCCGCCGCGACCATCAGGATCATGTTGCCGCACTCCTCGACCGGCATCTGTCCCTCGAACCGAAGCCGGCCGGTCCTGCGATCGCGCCCGTAGGCCTGCCCGTTGCCCTTCGGATATGTGCCGATGTCATGCGGCGCAAAATCGAATGTCCAGTCGTCCGTCAGTGCATACTCGAACACCGGCGCCGCCATTCCCTTCAGAAGCACCGGCGCAAACAGCGCAAAGTAAGGACACGCAGGATACGACACGTCCACCGTCGTCATGCACCCATTGGAGAAACACTCCTTGTGCATGAACCACGGCGCCGTCCCATCCGGCGATGCAACGATCTTGCCGCTGGCCAACGTGTGCCGATACCCCAGCGCGATCAGCCGAGCGTACGCCTGGCCGCCCAACGTCTGCGCATCCGCCATCAGCTCCTTGTCGAATGCATCGCACCGCCTGAAAATCGCCGGATAGTCCCGCAATACACGCTCCAACATCCCGGTAAACCCGCCGTACACCTTGAACCACCACGGCCGCAGCCGCTGGTGCATGAACTCCACGGAATAGATGTCGTCGTACGACAGGACGATCATCCGCTCCACCCTCGCCTCCCCCACCGGCCCAAGCGTCATCGCGCAGGCAATCACCGGCCATCGATCATTCGCCCGCCGCGGCATGTCCGTATCGTCGGCAGCCGGGATCGTCCCCGACTCGGCGAACATGTTGCGGCAATCGTCGGCAAACCCTGCCACCGACCTGTCACCGGCCAACTGCTGCCGCCCCACGTACAAATACCCCCAGTCGATCCGCAGGTTGTCCCCGGCCTTGGCCAGAATCGCCTGCTGAGCCGACCCCATGCGAACAAACTCGAATCCCGCCACCGCCTCCGGCATCCGCTGCCAGGTCACCTCCTGTTCGGCCTTGTCGACCACCCACTCGCCGGTGGCGTCGAAATACAGCGCAACATTGTGCGCCTTGCCGTCTGTAGACCGCACCGCAAAACGCACATACGTCATCGGCGAGGCCATCAGCCCCAACTCGTCCGGCAGCATCGGCGTCGTAAAGTTCACCTTCAGCTCCACAGCCCCGGCCACAAACGTATAGACCGTCTGCGTCGGGTACACCTCCAGCCCCGTCTGGCGCGCAGCCTCCGGACACACCGCCCGCGGCCCCATGAACCGGTACGCCCGGCCGTCCACGCGAATCATCCCGGCCATCGCATGAATCGCCCCCGTCCAGTGCTGCGGCCAGCCCTCGTTGAGCGTGTCCGAAAACGACCAGACGCTCATATACGGGTCCACCGTAACCAACGGAACCGCCGGCGGCCGAAAGGCCCCCAGGTCCTGCTCTGCCGCATGCATCGACGCTGCGCACACCAACCAGATCGCCAGAACACCAATCACGTTACGCCTTGCCATCACTGCATCCTCCGACATCAAAGGGAAGAAACCGAATGCCCCTTGCGCGGCCTGTTCTTTGTCAACAGACTCACCAACACCAGGCAGATCACCGATACCAGGATAGCCGGCAGCACCGCATCCAGATTGCCGATCTCGCCCGGCAGCACCTTATGAACAAACTTTGCCTCGCTCCACAATAGCGCCACAACCGCCCCCGACGCGATCGAACTGATCGAGCCCGCCTTCGTCGCCCGCGGCCACACGATCGCCGCCACTAACGACGGCGTGATCGACGCCCCGTAGATCGTAAATGCATACAGCGCCTTCTCGAAAAAGCCCGTCGACTCAGCAAACGCCCTCGAGACAAAATATGCGATCACACCGAAGACCAGCACCATCACACGGCTGATAAACACCGTCTTGTTTTCACTGGCCTTAGGGTTGATGTAGTTCAGGTACACGTCCTTCATAAAAGTCGTCGCCGGCACCAGCAGAAACGAATCCGCCGTCGAGACGATTATCGCCACCACCGTCACCATGAACAGGCATCCTAACGGCAGCGGAAGGAAATGCTTTGCCGCATAGATCAGAATGTACTTGCCGTTCTCAGGATCGGGCACGAGGCTGCTTGCCGCCCACGCACATGCGATGATCAAGAGTTCAATCGCCAGCGCCACGAAAACCATCACCGTCACCGCCGCCGTCGCCCCCCTGGCGTTGCGGCTGGCAAAGATCCGCTGATACAGGTTGGCATCGCCCAGAACCAGCAGAAAGACGGGCATGCAGAAATTGATTATCGTCACGGGAGAGTACACACCGAAGAACTGCATATGATGCGGGCGGTCGCCCATCGCGGCAAACGATTCGGCCATCCCCGTCGCCCCGCCGGCCTTCGCCCAGTACACCGGCAGCGTGATCGCCATCGTCACCGTAATCACGATGCCCGTCACGATATCCGCATATGCAAGGCTCATCAGCCCCGCCAACACCGTGAACAGGATGATGAACGCCGCGGCAATCACCGTTGCAACCTCCTTCGTCAGCCGCGGCTCCTCCAGAACAAGCCGTCCCTGGCCCTCCACGGAAACAACGCGATATGGCCCCTCGCCCAACTCCTCATCGGCATACAGTACCCGCTTGTAGTTGCCTTGCCTGATCGCCGCGGCCCGTACATCCCCTTTCACGCGTTCCTTCGCCGCACCGATCTCCTCCGGCGGCACAACGTCGATGCGATACGTCAGATCACCGAGCTTCTCGTCGTGCAGCGTAATCATGGCTTGCCCCGCCCAATCAGCCGGCGGCGTATAGATCACCCATCCCCGCACAAGCTGCCGGCCGGTCACCACATCGCCGCTCGCCAGTTCTACGGGCGGCCTCTTGCCCGTAATCACCTCCAGAACCGCCCCGCCGGCGTTGAACTGATAGCTCACAATCACCATGTAGGCGATTATCAGCGACACCACCGAAAGCCCCCGCGCGACCTGTCCGAACCGCCCTCCGATGATCTCCGGCACCGAACTGGCCTCGATCCGCCGTGCCCTGGCCGCAATCAGTGAAAGCAGGGTCATGCCGATGAAGGTACCCGCCGGCAGCACCAGGGCCGCCATCCCGTCCTTGTACGTCCGCTCGGCGTTGCCGACGATCGACCCCGTCCCGATCCACACGGCCAGCATCGTGCACACCATGATCCACGGCGACAGCGTCCGCCCCGCCACGGCAAAATCCGCCTCCGTCCGCACCTGACGCGACTTCCACGCCCCGATGCCCCCCAACAGGAGCAGGTAGCCCAGAATACAGGCCAAGTAGATCAGGCCTATTCCGTCACTCATCGCGGCCAACATCACGCTGACCTCCGCGACGCACCCGCCGTCGGCAGATTAATCTCCAACGTATCCCCTACCTCCTTCTGGAGTTCCTTGAGCCTCCGCATCAGCTGTACCACCGTATCCGCATGCGCCGCATCCTCAGCCAGGTCCTTTGTCTCCCACGGATCGTTGCGGATGTCAAACAACTGCACCTCGCCGGCCCTGGGGTAGACGATCAGTTTGTAATCCTCTGTTCGTACCATTCTCTGAAAATCCTTGTATGCCCCATAGATTGCATCGTACGGCCGCCTTTCTTCGCCCCTCAGCAGCGGCGCCAGACTCTTAAACTCCACCGTCTCCGGTATCGAAATTCCCGCCAGGTCACACGTCGTCGCAAACATGCAGTGCAAGTACACAAGTGCGTCAATCGTGCGTCCTTGCGCAATGCCGGGCCCGCACACGATCAGCGGCATCCGCACGCTGTGATCGTACTGGTTCTGTTTGCCCATCAGCCCGTGCTGTCCCACCGCCAGACCGTGATCAGCGGAGAAGATAATGTATGTGTTATCCGCTTTGCCCGTCGCCTCCAGCGCATCGAGAATCCGCCCGATCGCTGCGTCGGCATGCGTGATGATCGCATAGTATTCCGCGATATGCACCTTCACCGCCTCCGGCGTCCGAGGAAACGGCGCCAGCTTCTCATCGCGAAGCGTATACCGCTCACCCTGGTCGAACGGATGCTCCGGCAGATAATTCGGCGGCAGCTTGATCTTCTCCGGCGGGTACATGTCCACGTATTCCTTCGGCGACTGTCGCGGGTCGTGCGGCGCATTGAACGATACATACATGAAGAACGGGTCCCTGCTGGCCGCCTGTGCCTTCAGAAATCGCACGGCATTGTCCGCGTAAAGATCGGTCGTGTGCTGCTCGACGGTATGCGGATTCACCACGCACTTCGACGGATCCGCCGCCGTCGGATCGAAATCCGTCACCGTCGGCCGCCAGTGCCCGCCCTTTTCCGTATCCCACGGTTTCCAGTCCACTCCCCCCGGCTTGGGCCGGTCGTACTGGTCCTTCGCCTCGTACATCCCACTTCCGATGCTCTCCCCGGCCTTGAAGCTTTTCGCCAACGTCCGCGGCCCGTTGTGCCACTTGCCCGTTATCCACGTACGGTAACCGGCCGCACCGAACGTCTGCCCCCACAGCGGAACCTTCTCCAAATCCCGCCTTGCATGATAAATATACCGCCCGCTGTTGAGCATCGCCCGGCTGCAAACGCACACCGCCCCCGACCACGACCCCTGGTTGAATGCATGCGTAAAGACCGTGCCGCGTTTGACGAGCCGGTCCAGGTTCGGCGTTCTGACCTCGGGATTGTTCAGTGCATTGATCGACCAGAACGTCTGGTCGTCCGTGAACAGAAACAGAAAATTCGGCCGCGATGCCTTCTCCGCCCCAATCGCGGGAACCGCCAACCCGGCGGCCGCCACCCCGCACATCCGAAGAAATGTACGCCGACTCAAATCACGACTATTCACCGCTGTCTCCTCTGAAGGGAACATCCATCACACGGCCATTCGGCGCTTGATCATAGCCGCCGAGTCAACCTTTTTCAAGGTCTGATGTCGCAAATACTACCCCGTTGATACAAGATCGGCCGCACCAGAGACCCCGTCCGCGCCGTCTCCCCCGCCCGCGTCGTCTCGATTACCATGTGCCACCGCTGCGGGTCTGTCCCCACCGCTCCCCGAATTGCCTGAACACCCTGCTCCATCGGGTGATCCACCATGCCGGCCAACAGAAAGTCCTGGCACCGCTCCAGGCGGAACAGCGTATCATCCGGCCGACCCGACGCATTGCCTCCGTACCCGAAGATCCGCACCCGCGCCGAATCCTTCATCCACACCATGTACGTGTTGCCCTCTCCTTTGAACCCATAGATGTCCACGTTGCGGCTGTTGACTATCTCCATGTTCGCCTCGCTCCGCACGCCCTCCGGGCAGCATTGGTAAAAGGCTAACGCCTCATGCGTCCCATCGATGAGGATGTGCCGATACCCCGGCGATGCCACGCCCACGCCCGCCTCGAAGTTGTACCACTTGCCTCCGCCATTGCCCGTCACCACCACCAGCGGCGTCGTTCGAGGTGCACGGTCCGGGCCGCGTTTGCCGTATCCCACACCCGGCATCAGCGGAAACTGCATGTCCCGCACAAACGACCGTGCCCCCGCCCGCCATCGCAGCGCATACGCACCCGGAACCTCCTGCGGCACATAGATTGCGCAAAACGCCATCACCGTCTCCGCATCTGCCGCATCCGCCGTCTCAACCACCGGCCGAGGCCGCTTGGCATCCGTGAAGAACCCCTCATCCCCGCGCACGGCGATCACCGAAAACGCCTTGCCCACCCCGATCACCTTCGTCTTCGCCCCCAAACGCAGTGTCCGGCTCACCCGGTAAACGCCCTTCGGCAAAAACACCACCGCGTTCTCATCCACTGCCCGCTGCAGCGCCGCCGTATCGTCGCTGACGCCATCACCCTTTGCCCCATAGGGCGCGGCCTTCACGTTGACCGCCCGCGCATCCTCCCATCCGGCAAAATCCGCCCCCCACAAATGCCGGCTGGACAAATCCCTCGGCGCCCCATCCGCCGCCTCCGTCCGCGCCAGCGCCCCCGGCAGTCTCTCGCCATCCACAAACACCGGGCACGCATACTGCCGCCCCTTGTACGCCGGCGTCCCGACCGGCTGCGCCAACTGCACCACCCGCAGCCAACCCTCCGCAGGCCCCGCAACCTCACCGCCCTTCGGCAGCCGCGCCAGCACCGCCCCATTCTTCACGTACACGTTATGCAGATAGAAGCTCCGCTGCGCCTCCACCACCACATTCCCCGCGTCCGGCCGCTCGAACACCATTTCGCTGTCGACTAACACCATCTGCCCCTGGAAGTGCACGTTCCACCCCGCCCCCGCCACAATCGCCGGCCCCGCCTGCCGCCGCACAATCTTCACCCCCACTGCGCACAGCGCCTGCCGACTGTCGTTCAATATCGCCGGCCCCGTCTGCCCGACCAGCGTCACCCCCGTAATCGTAGGCGCCGGTTGCGTCTGCCGCAGGTCCATCCCGATCCGCCCCCCGATCACCGTGATATTGGCATGACTGCCGCCCGATCCCGCGCCGCCCTCCAGTCCCGTCAGCCCGCCGGTCGCATCAATCGTGCAATCCTGCACCCCCGAGCCCTGAGCCGCCCGATGCCGAATCCCTACCGCCCCGGCATTGCCCTTGCCCAGCGCAATATCGATCCCGATGAACATCTGGTTGAAGCTGATATTCGGCTGCGGCTTTTCCGGCCCTTCCTCCACGCTCCGTGCCCAGAAATGCACCACATACTTCGGCTTGTCCGGATTGTCGAACCCCGGGGCGCCGTCCGTCAGGACAATCCGCGGCCGCCGGCCCTTCCGCGACCCCACTAACACACATGGAAAGTTCCCCGCCGCGCTGATCCTGCCGTTCTGCCGTCGATAGTACCCCTGGATACAGCGAATCGTATCGCTGACCTTGTAAGTGCCCGCCGGAAAAAAGCACGCCATCTGGTGGTCCCGAGCAAAATCCACCGCCCGCTGAATGGCCTCCGTACTGTCCCTGGTCCCGCTGGCGTCGGCCCCGAACGGCGCCGCCGTCACATCCACAAAGCCCAGATCCGCCAGCGCACGATTGCCCAACTCCGTTGGCACGCCCAGCCGGATCATATCCGCCAGCGGCTGGCGCACCGTATCATGCACATAAGCCGCTTCATCAACCCCGCCTCCAAGCGCCGTCGATGCGATAACCCCAACAACCGCCAGAAAACGCACGCAAAACTCTCAAAATAAAGAGCCTCCCCACCCGCCCAATCATACCACACGCCCACGGAAACCTCAACCGCACGAAAACGTCACGCACGTATCCCGCCCGTGAAGTATAATTCGTGAGCATTGGTGTTAATGCGCGGCCTTGGTGGCCTGCCGCGCAGGTTCATTCACTAATGTTGCGGCTGTGCCGCGCAGATGCGGCGCAAAAAGTTATCCCGGCAGATTCAGCGGTGAGCTGCCTGCCGGGATAGTGTGATGGAAAAGAAAGAAAAGAGTCAAGTTATAGGCATTACCCTTTCCGGCCGTGCCGAATCTCCTCTTCCACCCGCCGCACAGGGCGAAAAAAGGTTACCCCGGCAGAACAGCGGTGAGCTGCCTGCCGGGATAGTGTGATGGAAAAGAAAGAAAAGAGTCATGTTAATAAATCCTCGTTCCTCAGGTTAGCGCCGATGCATTCACCGGCCTGAAAAACTATCCACCCCATTCAAACTTGAACACATGCCGTTGACGCCGCGGGAATGAATCACTGGTTCCCCCACTTCAGAACCCCCCGGCCGTATGCAACAGCCATACATTCTCTCGGAATAGCTTGGCCAGAACTTGAAAAAATGCAAGAGAATTTTTCGCACCCCGCACGGACCCGCGTTTTTGCCCCGTCCAGCAGCCCTGGGGCCGCTGCCGCCGTGAACATCGCGACGCTTTTCTCACAACCGTCTGATATACTCAACCGCGCATACGAAAACCCTCGCGATTTCCGAGGGTCTTCAAAAAACTCAGAATGTGCGAGGGCGGGGGCCCCTTAATTGTTCATATGCCCATTGCTGTTAAACCGCAGGTGCACCACCTTCATGATCTTCCGCAGGGGCGGAATGAACCGAAAACACCGCATCCACCGCCACCGATTCGGGTGCCGGTCGAAGTAATTCCACTGGTGCATGAACTGAATTCCACTGTCCCACGACTCCATGCTCCGCCCCTCCGTCAGTGTCCACTTGAACAGCGACAGCGCACCCCGCAAATGCGGATGCCGGTGCCATGTCCGCGTCATCAGCGGCGAAAAAATCTCGAACATGATCTCCGACTGGCGAAAACGGTTCTTGATCGCAAATAGCACCTCCCGCACCTGCTCCTCCGTGAAATAGCAGAACAACCCCTCGGCAATAAACAGCGTCGGCCGGTCGTTTGGGACCTCATCCATCCAACTGTAGTCGAACACGCTCTTCGGAATGAACTTGCATCGCCCATTCTCCCGGAAGAACTGCTTGCGTATCTCGATCGCCTCGGGCAGGTCCAGTTCGTACCACTCCACCTGTCCGTTGTCCATCCGATGAAGCCGCGTATCAAGGCCGCATCCCAGGTTCACCACCACCCCATCCGGATGCTCCGCCATAAACTGCCCGATCGCCTCATCCAGGATCTCCGTCCTGACCGAAATCAGAAGCTGGCTGTCCCAAGGCAGATCGAGCTCACCAAAATCGTGGTCCAGCGAATCCAAAATCTCGACCGATTTCGGATCCCTTACAATCCCATTCGGCCTTTTCGTCTCCAGATAACGCCCACGCAGCGGAATCAACAAAGTCTTCGGAATCCCCTTCAGTTTGTCCAGAGAGAGTTTGACCTGCATAGTTCTTCCTGCATCACAAGTGGTGTTGAAACGAATCACCCGGCTCACAGACGTGCCCGCGATTCAAACTCCCCCATAACTCCGTCACGACGCCGACGTCCGGTCTCTTAACTAACATTTCTATCGGAATTTTGTTCCCCGAAACTTTTGACATTCAACTCTGCACTTCGTTCCCGCCCTTTTTCATGGCCAAGAAACAGGAAAGCGCCGATGATTCTATCACCAACGGTAGTCAATATGCACGAATATATATCAGACATTGAACTCCGCCGCCAGGCGTGGAAGTATTATGCAGTACCGATCTTTTGGATAGTGTACACCTTCTTTCTTCCCTGGGCCTGGACACGCTTCGGCCCGTGGTCGATCCTGCTGATGGTCATCCCGGGCGCCTGGCTCTACGCTTGGCTTTCGTATCTCATGCATGAGTCGTGGCATCGATATGTTCCCAACGTCAATAACGACCGCTTCCTGAAATTTGCCAACCTTCTTCTCGGCTGCGATCCCCAGCTTTACCGGCTCGTCCACGGCTACCACCACTCCAGGATCCACACGTGGGACGACACCGAGTTCCACCCCATCGGCCGCATCCCGTCAAGGCCGCATCGCGCCCTCTACAATACGCTCGAAATCGTCTTCGGCCTCATCTTCATCTTCGCCCTGCTCGCGTGCGTCGTGCCGCGTCATCCCCGCTACCGGGACCGCTACAGCCGGTCCAGTTCGATCCTCGCCTTCCTGTGCATCACGCTCATCTATGGGACCATTGGCCTTGCCTCCGCACTCACCTTCGGCCTCGCTGCCCCGCAGGTGCTCATCCCCTGGGCGATCAACTTCTGGATCTGTGCCTTCGTTGTCCATCAGGACCAGATGATCCAGCACGGCGGCATCATCGTCGACGGCGACCTCGACGAACGCAACCTCGCCACCCGCAATTTTCCCGCCGCCGGCCCAGTGAGCCGCTTCATCCTCTTTCTCCTGCACAGCGATCCGCGAGAGCATGTCCTCCACCACACGATGGTCCGCGTCCACCACCGTCCCTTCCCGGGCCGCGTGCCACTGCCGGAAAACGCCGTCTACATCTCCCCCCTCGCCTACGTCCGCGTCCTGGCCGCTCTCATCACCGGCAAGGAATAGAAAGATGCAAAAATAGAGGATTACTGTTTGCGTGTTCTCCTTATTTGCTCTTATGCTTATCTTTATTTTTCGATTCGCAGGATGATTTTGCCGAACTGAGCGCCGCTTTCCATTTTTTGCAGTGCCTGGGGCGCGTCGTCGATGGGCAGGACGCTGTCGATGACCGGTCTGAAGTTTGCGGTATCGACGGCGGCTAACATGCGGCGGAAATCCTCCGCCGAACCCATGGTGGAGCCCATGATGTTCAACTGGTTCCAGTACAGCGCCTGGAGGTTGGTTTCGGCCAGCGGGCCGGAGGTGACGCCGCACAGGACGATCTTGCCGCCTCTTCGCACCGCGGCAAAATCGACGGGCCAGGTTGCGGCGCCCACGGAGTCCATGACGATGTCGACACCGCGGCCGCGGGTGATCTCGCGGACGCGGGCGGCGACGTCCTGTGTCTTGTAGTTGATGGTGTGGTGGGCGCCGAGTGCCGAGGCCTTGCCGAGCTTCACGTCGGAGGAAGAGGTGACGATGACCTGGGCGCCGGCGTTGCGTGCGATCGCCAGGCCCGCCAGCGCCACACCCCCTCCGATGCCGTGGATCAGTACGGTGTCGCCGGCCTGCAGATTGCACCGTGTCATGAGCATGCGCCAGGCGGTGAGGGTGGCCAGCGGCAGGGCGGCGGCCTCCTCGAACGTCAGGTACGCGGGCTTGGGACGGACGCACCAGAAGGGCACGGCCACCTTTTCAGCGAACGTGCCGGGTCGCGACAGGCCGACGATGCCGAAGGACGCGCACAGGCTCTGCTCGCCCCGGAGGCAAAATTCGCAGCAGCCGCAACTGAGGCCGGGGTTGAGGATGACCTCGTCGCCCTCACGAACGGCATGGCTGCGCGGCCCGACGGCGACTATCACACCGGCGGCATCGGAGCCGAGTACGTGCGGCATCGGGATGTCGAAGCCCGGGCGGCCGTTGCGGACGTGGATGTCGAGGTGGTTGAGTGCCGCGGCCCTGACGGCAAGCACGACCTCATCGTCTTTGGGCGTTGGATCGTCGAGCTGGCCAACGCGGACCTGGTCCATACCCCCGTGTGCCTTAATGTATACGGCCTTCATTGCGTTTCTCCTTCTGTGTGTCTGATGCGACTATTCTCAATACTCCGCCGCCGAAACGCCAAGGTAAACTTCTGTACTTCGTCGCGCTGCACCAGATCAATCGAGCACGAACGTCACCTTGAGATCAACGCGATATTCGATGATCTTCCCGTTGTCGATGATCATCGACTGGTTCTTCACCCAGGCCGACTTGATGTTGTGGATGGTCTTGGAAGCGCGGGCTATGCCTTCCTTGATGGCCTCGTCAAAACTCTTGGGAGACTCGGAACTGATTTCGATGATTTTTGCAACGGACATGATTTCTTCCCTCCTGACTTCGGCATTGCCTGTTCGTATCGGACGAGACTTGCCTCTTAGACAAAGAACTTCGAGAAGACCTCCACCCTGAGCCTTCGCCGGACCTCTTTGGAGTTGCGAAGGCGGCGAAGCCTTTGCTGCTGCACGGCCTCCCACGGCGTCTTGTGCCGTTTGTCCCACCGGCGGAGGTCCTGCGTACTGACCGGTTTATATATCGGCCGGCTGTGCTGATCTGTAGTTGTCTGTGCCATCGTTCTGCCCCCTTAAACCTCTCTTTGATACGTTCGACCCTTTTGCCGGTTGACTGCGGCAGAAAAAGGCTGTATTCGGCGCGCCGGCGCCGGCCGCGAACCCGCGGTCGGAATTTACCGAAGTACAAAGAGCGGCTCGAGGTTCTGATAGGACGCAAGGGGGCAAGACCATGTTCAAAGACCGGGCGGATGCCGGACGGCAATTAGCGGAGGCACTGGAGATTTACAAGGAACAGTATCCGCTCATCCTGGCGATCGTGCGCGGCGGCGTCGAGGTTGGCTACGAAGTGGCCAGGCACCTCGGGGCGGATTTCTCCATCCTTGTGACGCGGAAGCTGCCGTTTCCGGACAATCCGGAAGCGGGCTTCGGGGCGATTGCCGAAGATGGCAGCCGCTACATCAACCGCGAGGCGGCCGCGTGGCTTTCGGGCGCCACGATTCGCGAGGTCACGGAGCAGCAGAAGGCCGAGCTCAAGCGGCGTGTGGAGGTTCTGCGAGGCGGTGAGCCGCTGCCGCCCATGGAGGGACGCACGGTGATCCTGATTGACGATGGGATTGCCATGGGCTCGACGATGCGCGCGTCTATTACGCTGTGCCGCAACCAGAAGGCCGGGCGGATTATCGTGGGCGCCCCGGTGGCGGGTCTGGATATGGCCAAGCAGGTCGCGCGATTCGCTGACGAAATCGTGATCCTTTCATGCCCGCGGAACTTCTATGCCGTCGCGCAGGTGTATGAGAACTGGTACGACGTCGGTGACGAAGAGGTGATCCAGATTCTCCACCGATGGAAGTCCGAGCACGCACGGGCGAAGTAGGTGTACGAGCACTGGCGAGTTACGGTAAAGGCATGCGTTTGATGACGCGCCGACAAGGGCCGGCGATTTTCAACAGACCACTTCGCAACGGCAGGTCAGGATTCAATCAGCCCCAAGGAGACTGCGCAGGGTCATGGCGTTTTCAACGGCGTATCCGTGGACGTCGTTGTTGAAGTAGGCGTAGACATGGGTCACTTTGCTGCGGTTTTCGCCGATCCAGTCTGCCCAGTCTTTCAATTGGGAATCGCTGTACTTGCCTTCGTATCTGCCGCCGGCGGCTCCGTGGAGGCGGAGGTAGATCATCTTGCCGGTTATCACGCGCGGCGGGGCTGACGAACCGTGGTCGTGGACACAGAGCCCTGCGCCGAATCTGTCGAGCAGGCCCCACGTATCCTCGTCAAACCAGCTTTCATGCCGGAACTCGAAGAAGCTCTGTGCGCGATGCCGAACAACCTGAAGAAAGGTTTCGAGCCGGTCGATGTCTTTGTGGTAGCTGGGCGGCAGTTGAAAGAGGACGGGGCCGAGTTTGTCTTCGAGCAACTCGGCACGTTCGAAAAACAGGTCGACGGAATCCTCCGGGTCAAGCAGCCGTTTGATGTGTGTCATGTAGCGGCTGGCCTTCAGCGTGAAGAGGAAGCCCGCCGGAACCTGGTCGCGCCACTTTTCGAAGGTGGACGCCGCCGGCAGGTGATAAAAGGTGTTGTTGATTTCGACGGTGTCGAACTTCGTGGCATAGTAGTTGAGCCAGCAGGTCTTGGGAACGTCGTCGGGATAGAAGACGCCTTTCCAGTGGTCGTAGTGCCACCCCGAGGCTCCGACGCGGATTTGGCATTTCTTTTTCGTCACATTGCTCCCCCCGCCGGACAAGCCTAACACAATGGTTCGATCGGGTATTCGATCATATACCTGAAGTCGCGCAGGAAGTTGGCGCCGACGGTTCCGTCGATGACGCGGTGGTCGCAGGACAGCGTCAGCCTTGTGCAGAGCCTGGCGCAGATCTGTTCGTTCTCATCCGCCATGACCATCTTCATGAATTCGCCGACGGCAAGGATGGCCGAGCCGGGCGGGTTGATGATCGCCGTGAATTCCTCGATGCCGTATGTACCGAGACTGCTGATGGTGAAGGTCGAGTCTGCGTAGTCGGCGCGCGTGAGAGTCCCTTTGCGGGTCTTCTCGACGAGGGCCTTCAGTTCCCGGTCGATCTGGAGGATTCCCTTGGCGCCGCAGTCGCGGACTACGGGGGCGATGAGGCCATCGGGCTGGGAGACGGCCAGTGCAATGTCGATGTTTGCGTGCTGGACGATGGCGTCGCCCGTCCATGCGGCGTTGACCATGGGATGACGCTTGAGCGCCTCGGCGGCGAACTTCATGAGGAAGGCGTTTACCGAAACATGCGCATTGAGGCTCTTGTTGAGGCGGTCGCGGGCGGCCATAAGGTCCTCAACGCAGGCCGTGAGCTTCAGATAGAAGTGTGGAGCGGAGAATTTCGAACCGCTCAGCGTCTCGGCGATGACCTTTCGTTTGGGCGTGATCTCGACGATCTTGTCCTTGAGTTCAACCTCCGTCGGCGCCGGTCGAGCCGCGGTCGCCAGCGCGGCTTCTTCCACGTCGCTTCGTGTGATGCGACCCCCCGGGCCGGTGCCCTTGACTTCTGCAAGATCCACGTGCCGTTCTCGTGCGAGTCGGCGGGCCAGCGGTGTGGCGAGGATCCTGCCCTCGGCGAGTTTGTCGGGGGCGGCCTGTTCTTCGGTTATGGGCGTCACCTTCTGCGGCTGGGGTGGCCTTTCTTCGGCGCGTTTGATCTTCTCGGCCTCTTGCGGAGGTTGTGCGGGTTCAGGCAGGCCTTGTCCCTCCTTGGCTTCCGGAGGTTTTTCGGCGCTCGTTGGCTCTTGCCCGCGTTTTTCCTCGGCGGGCTTCTCAGCGGGTTTTTCCTTTTGTGCCGCCTGGACGGCTTCGTCAGGCTCGCCGATAACGGCGATTTCCTTGCCGACGGGCACACTTGACCCCTCTGCGGCGAGTATCTCAAGAAGTGTCCCCGACGCCGGCGATTCGTATTCCATGGTCGCCTTGTCGGTCTCAACTTCGCAAAGTACCTCGCCCTGCTCGACGGTATCGCCTTCGCTCTTGACCCACTTGACGATGACACCTTCCTCCATGGTAGGCGACAGGGCCAGCATTGGGATGTTCTCAGCCATTTCTCCGCTCCTTAAAGATACAGCACCCTTTCAACCGCCGCGAGGATCTTCTCAACCGACGGCTGGGCGGCGAGTTCCAGTTGATGGTTATACGGCATGGGGATGTCTTCGCCGGCGACGAGTTCGACCTGCGCGTCGAGCCGGTCGAAACAGCGGTGCGACACGAGCCAGGCCACGTGGGACCCGACGCTGGCGACAGGCCATGATTCGTCGATGACGACGCAGCGCGAGGTCTTGGTTACCGAGGCGACGATCGCGGCCTCGTCGAGCGGGCGAAGGCTGCGCAGGTCGATCACTTCGGCATCGATGTCGTCCTGCGCCAGGGTCTCGGCGGCCTCAAGCACCATATGCACGACCTTGCCGAAGGTGATAAGGGTGACATCGCGGCCCGGGCGTTTGATGTCGGCCTTGCCCAAGGAGATGAGATATTCATCCGCGGGAACGTCGCCCTTTATGCCGTAAAGCAGTTCGGCCTCCATCATGACGACGGGGTTGTCGTCGCGGATGGCGGTTTTCAGCAGGCCTTTAGCGTCATACGGGGTGGCCGCGCTGACCACCTTGAGGCCGGGTACGTGGGTGTAGATCGACGCCAGCGCCTGCGAGTGCTGGCTGCTGAGCCATTCGGCGGGACCGTTGGGACCGCGAAAAACGATGGGTATCGCAAACTGGCCGCCGGACATGTAGCGCATCTTCGCGGCGTTATTGATAACCTGGTCGAGCGCCTGGATGGAAAAATTGAAGGTCATCCATTCGACGATGGGACGCAGCCCGGCCATCGCCGCCCCGATACCGATACCAGTGAAGCCTTCTTCGCTGATGGGCGTGTCGATGACGCGGCGGTCGCCGTATTTGTCGTGCAGGCCGCGGCTCACTTTGTAAGCCCCGTTGTAGAGCGCCACCTCCTCGCCGATCAGGATGACACGCTTGTCGCGGGCCATTTCTTCGTCAATGGCCTGGTTCAGTGCATCGCGATAAGCAATCACGGGCATTGCTGTTCCTCGCTGTACACGTCTTCGTATATGGTCTCGATGGCGGGCTGCTCGCTCCGTTCGGCGAAGTCGACCGCTTCGGCGACAATTTGCTTGCAGCGTTTGTCCATCTGCTGGAATTCGTCATCTCTGAGCATCTCGTCAGCGACCATTTTCTTCTTCAGGATCAATATGGGGTCCTGCTCCTTCTGCTTGAGCACCTCCTCTTTGGTGCGATACGTGGCCGGGTCGCTCATCGAGTGGCCCATGTAGCGGTAAGTACGGAATTCCAGCAGGCTGGGCTGAGACTCGGCTCGCACCAATGCGACCGCGTCCTTGATGCTTTCGTAGACCGCCAGGACGTCCATGCCGTCGACCTGTTTGCCGGGCATGTTATAGGAGGCTGACAGTGCCGACAGGTCGTGTACCGCGCTTACGCGGCGGAAGTCCGTACCCATGCCGTACTGATTGTTCTCGCAGATGTACACAATGGGCAGCTTCCAGACCCCGGCCATGTTGAGGGCCTCGTGGAAAGAGCCCTGATGGATGGCGCCGTCGCCGAAGAAGCACAGGACCGCCCCCTTTTCGCCCATGTATTTGAGCTTCAGGGCCATGCCCGTTCCCAGGGGAATGTGCGCACCGACAATACCGTGGCCGCCGTAGAAGTGGCGCTGGGCGTCGAAGAGGTGCATGGAGCCGCCTTTGCCGCGGCTGCAGCCCGTGATCTTGCCGTAGAGTTCGGCCATCACAACGTTGGGGTCCATGCCGACGGCAAGTGCATGGCCGTGATCGCGATAGGCGGTGATGACGTAATCGCGTTTCAGATCGATGGCGGCCACGGCCCCGACGGCGATAGCCTCCTGGCCGATGTAGAGGTGGCAGAAACCGCCGATCTTGCGCAGGCCGTACATCTGGCCCGCCTTCTCCTCGAAGCGGCGGATGAGCAGCATGCGCTCCAGGAGGTCGTTGAGCAGGTCCTTGCTGTATCGTGTTTGCTTCTTTGCGTTGCCTTTGGCCACCTTTCGTATCCCTGTAATCAGAACGTGACGGTCTCGCGGACGGCCTGCATGGGCTTGAAGAGTGTCGCCTCTTTGATGATCGTCTCGATGACGACGAATTCCTCGCCGGGCGCATTGGTTTTCCAGAAGATCGCCAGTCTCGGGCCCAGGATTTCCATGAGTTCGGCCTTGAGTGCAGGGTTGTCCACGACACGCGTGGGCCCGCTGCAATGGATGATCTCGCGGAGATCGCGCGTCTGGATGATCCACGCGGCCGAACCGGAAGCGGCAATCTGTGAAACCTTGGCTGCATCGGGTTTGGAGAAGGCGAAAATCGCCCCGCGGCGCTGCTTGAGTACGACGGGCGTCATCCATCGCATGTGGATGCGTCCGTCCGCATCGGCGGTCGCAAGGACGCCGGTCTTGGCGTCGTCGAGGATAGCCTCCAGCCTGTTGGCTAATTCGTGTGCTTGCATAGGCGCATCTCCCTTAAGCCGTTTTGCGCAGTTGCGGCCCCCGGCCGCAGACAACCGGCTTTAAGGCCGATTTTCTCTCACGGCACCACCCTGTCAAGCCGCGGCGGCGTGCTTTCGCATAAATCAGGGCACGCCCCGATGACCTGCGGTCACGTTGGCCGATGCCGACGCCGGTAGAGTCGCCGATGCCGAAGGCGCGATGACTCAGGAGAACACCTCAATGGCCGCGCGCCCTTCCCACGTGCCGTGGAGATTGCAGTGCGCAAAGGCGCGCAGCGCGCCGTGCGTGTGGCTCAGCAAAACTCGGGCTTTCATGATCGGCGAGGTCATCGTCGGTGTCAGTCCGATTCGTGCAATGTATGTGTCGCCCGCGTAGAGGTCGATGAAATCGATGTAGTGCTTCGGCTGCTGGGGGTGCGACATGTTTTCGCCGACCTCGACGGTCACCTCGAATGGCTCATTGGCGGAGACCTGCTCGGGCGCGGTGACGGTGACGAGGTGCTCTCGTTCAAGCTCGCTCATGTTGTCCGGATCCTCGACGCGGTTGACGCCGCATAGCAGGTCTTCTCTGCATTTCATGATCGTATCCATGTGGTCCTCCTTCAGGGTTATTGGCGGGCCCCGCCCCGAAGAGACGGGACCCGTTCGTCGGTTGAGCGGCCGCCGCGGCGTTATCTCTGCGGGCAGGCCGGCTCTGAAATCTTCTCCAGGATCTCCCAGGCCAGACGCTCGTCGCGACTCTTGACGGCAAAGTCCGCCAACGACACGTAGCCGACAAGTTCGTTGTCGTCGTTGAGCACAAGCAGGCGGTGAATGGCCTTCTCCTCCATCAGTTCCGCGGCCTCGTGGATGTCGTCATTCTCGTAGCAGTAGAACACCTGCGGCGTCATCACCTCGCGGACCGTGGTCTGGCTGACATCCTTGCCCTGTGCGACGGCCCTGACGGCGATATCGCGGTCCGTTATGATGCCCGCCAGCTCGCCGCTTTCCCAGACGGGCAGTGATCCTACATCGAATTGCTTCATTTTCTGGGCCGCCTCCACGAGCGTAGCCTGACTGTCGATCGTCTCGGCGTTGTAGGTCATGATTTCTTTGACATTCATGGAACTCTCCTTTCGTATTTGCCCCTCATTGCGCCTTTGAAGCACTTTCGGAACGATAACGAACGCCTGCGGGCGGCTTGTCGTTGTCGTGTTTGTCTATCGCAGCCCGGTACGGTTCACCTGTGGTCCGGTACGGTCAAACCCCCAATTCGACAGTTCTGCCACTTGTGCAGCCGTAAAGGCTATCGACAGGAAACAGGAGATGCTTAACCCATGTATGGTGCGCGGCAGACATGCTCTGGTGCGCGCAAACAGCAACCCTGCGCACACCAACACCCCCCGGAGCGATGCGCGCACACCCTCACCACCGGCGGGAATGCGTTGCGCATTCGTCCGTGCTTACTGCCGCTTATTTATCGAGTCCGGTCGGCCAGCTGCCGACGCATCAACTCGGGCGCCGATGCAATAACGGCAATTCCTGTAGCCGGAGACATGTCCGTTTTCGAGAGACTGAAAGGACAGAGCCTCTCCTGCCGCGATGATTTCATCGATGCGGCAGTTGGACGTCTCCGCGTCAAGGTCATGAATCTGTTTTCTCTCCCTGTCGGCGCAGTACCGGGCGCCATACAGCGGAGGACCCAGGCGTCTCATGTTTTATGATCTCCTTTTCAACTTCAACCCAAGGTCTGACGTTCCTTCATCCATCACCCGATTTCACGTCGACAGCGGCTCTCTGTGTACTGCGATGGGGATGAACCCGCTTTTACACGGGAACATCCCCAGCAGATCAACAGGCTCGCTAACAATGTTCAACAGACCGGCCGCAAATAAAGGAGGGCGCACCCCCCTCATGGAACTCCGTTTCCATGCGCCCGGGTGGATACCGGTACAAAGCACTCGCGGGAATAAGCGAACGAGAACGCCAGGTGTTGATATGGTTTTTCTGCATTTTTGAAAAATTTTTTGGACAGGCGCGTTTTTGACGCGATAAAGCGAGGTGTCGATGCTGTCGGTCCTGTTTGTCGGCCGTGTTTTCAGGCTGAAAACGGCTGTCTGGAGGTTAAGGACCGTCCGGATATAGTCGATTTCTGAAGTGCAGGACCTGCCCGTGAGGGTAAGAAATTTTGTAAAAATCGGCGGATGGGATATCAACACCCCGCCGGTTCATTCGCTTTATGGGGCAGCGGACCTGCGGAGTACGAGTGGCGGAGCACTCGTGCAGGAACTGCAAACAGTTGTGGTGGATGAGTTTCGTTGGAGAATGGTGATGAGAAGCTCCTGGTGTGTCCTTTTTCTGCTCGCGTGTGCGCCCTTGTGTGTATATGCGGCGGTGTCGGTCGAGATTTACGAAAGTGACGGACTGACGCCGTTCGACGGGCGCCCTTTGATGGTGGGCAGCCACGTTTGTATAGTTGTCTCCTCTGATGTGGCTGGTTACTGGGGGGGCGGTTTGTTCATCACCGGCGACGACCGCGCATTGGCGCGGCTGTACGGCAGAGGGCGCGACCCCGATTCGTGCGACTGGAGAGATTCGCATTATCCCGCCGCGGGCGATGATGCCCGCGTCATCAGTTGGATGAATCAGGACATGTGGGGGTTCGACACCTACACATCGGATGCCAACGGCCTGCCGGGTCGATGGTTTATCCTCGACTACGAGGCCATCGGCGTCGGCGAGCCGAACCTGCAAGTCTTCGACTACGCCCACAGTTTCACTGACCCCAACGGGGTGATCGCCTTTTCGCATGTGCCGTCGCGCGATTTTAATGGCGACGGCCTGGTCAACATTATCGACTATGCGATGCTTGCCTCGCACTGGGAGGCGGCGGATTGCTTTGACCCCAACGGCTGCGGCAGGGTGGACCTTAACGGGGACAGACTCGTGGACGTCAAAGACTTGGCGCTGTTTGCGGATTACTGGCTCTGGGGGGTGCCGCGGCAGCCGCTCTTGCCGGTCGACCCGGAAGTGACATACCGCCTGACGGACGCCCTCGGATCAAATGAAATCAGCCTCGCTGTAGGCGAGAACATCACCCTGTACATCTCCATGGAAACGCACGATACGAACGTAAATCTCTTCAATTTAGAGGTCAACGTCTCCGATCCTGCCCTGGGCGGCATCGACAATACGCCGTACGACCCGGAATCGCTCCCCAATCATGCCACGGCCCGCATTCTGGCTCAGCCGCGCGACACGTTCTTCGATGACTTTGGCCCCGGCCAGCAGCCCGGAAGCATCAGCTTCAGCGCCGCCAGCATCATTTCGCCCATGAACGACGGATGGATAGCGAGCTTCGTGTATACCAGCCTTGCGCCGGGCGATGTGAAGCTCGAGCTTACGGACCTGCTCGGCGGCCATATTGTGCGTCTGGAGCCGATGATCATTCACCAGATCGACGGCCTCCTGCAGGCGACCTCCGCGACAACCATGATGACCGAAGGCGGCAAACAGCCCGTCTCCACTCAGCTCACCGTCGAGGAAATGGTCGAGCGGCTGGAGGATATCTACCGCACGGATGCCGAAATGCAAAAGCTCGTCAGCAGGGACCGATGGCAGAATTTTATCAATGACGTTAAGAAATCCGAATCGCTCGCCCGATAGGGCGGCCGTACACGGCGGATACGCGGAGGTAAACATGCAGAGACAACGTTTGATCATTATATTGCTGATACTTGCAACCCTGTGCGCACACGGCGCAGCACAGCGAATGCTGGACGCCAGGGAAGTCGCCGACGTACTGCGCGTGCTGACGCGAGAGCCGGTCACAACGTGGATATCCTCGGGCGTCATGCGGGCGCGGCATCTCGAATATCGAGCTGAAACCGACCAGATCATCGAATCGGATGTGACGGTGCGCTGCGACGGCGACCGGTTCTACTGGGAGATCAACATCGATTCGAGCCACGGCGGGCAGGATGCAAAGCAGCGGCCGCTGCCCGGAGCCATCGACGTGCAGCAAAACAGGGATCGCATCTACGTCTGGGACGGCAGCAAATACACCATCTACTTCAAATCCGGCAACCAGGTCATAGTCTATGAAGACGCCAGCCGCCTGCCCGTTACGGTAAACGGGCCGCTGACTGCGGGGCTGATTCCCTGGGGCGTCGGCGCCTTCACGTATGACGCTTTGAGCGGCGGGCACGTCTCGGCGATCGAGACGCAGCGGGGCGGGCGAACAGTCGTCGAGCTGATGGTCCAGCCCAACGACACGCTCCGCATGGATTTCGTACTGGACCGCCAGAAGGATTATGCCGTGCTGGCAGGCACGGTGCGCAGCGTGGGACGCTCGATTCTCGTCAGGACCTGCGACGGCCATCGCTTAATCGGCGGACGGTGGCTGCCCTCAACCGTCGACGTCGAACTATACGACGACAGCCAGACCCCTGCCCAACTGATCTCCTTCGATCACTGGGACTTCCAGTCCGTCAGCACGGACAGGCCCGCGGCCTCTGCGTTTCGTGTGCCTCTTGAGGCCGGCGTCCGCATCGAGGAGTACACCAGGCTGTCGGACAAACCCTTGACCTGGTACACGCGTCCCCAGGCGGATACGGAGATGCTCCGGCAGAAGCGGCTGGAGATTGTTGCCGCCGGCGGGGCGCAATCGAGCAACTGTGCGATTGTTGCCGCGCGTTACGTGCTGTCCCGCGCCGGCAAACAGATGACCCAGCAGCAGAAGACCCTTCTTGCCGGCAGCGGCTCCGGCCCCAGCCTGCACGACGTCAAGGCCGTGCTGACCGGTGCGGGCCTCAACTGCCGCGCCGTGCGCACCGACCTGGACGGACTGCGAAAAGTGAAAGACTGCTCCGTGATCCTGCACCTGCCCAACAGAAAACACTTTGTCATTCTGGATCATATCGAGCAGCAGCGCGTCTGGCTGATCGATCTGGATCACGACCGCTTCTATTTCCCCATGGACCTCGACCAGTTCCATCTCGAATGGCTTGACGGCACGGCGCTTCTGGTGTCGCAGAAGGCCCTTACCGAGGCGGAAGCTTTGCCTGTCATTGGGGACACGCAATTAAAGAAGATGATAGGTGCAGACAGCTTTGGGACATATTCGTGCAATCAGCTGATACAGGATCACCATGTCGTATATTGTTTCCCTGTCCCTGAGGCAGCATGTGGCGGCCAGTACCGCCAGTATTTCGCTCGCTGGGCATGCGGGTTGGACCATGCCGGTGGCACCTGTACCAGCCAGGGCCTCGCCAGTTTTATAGGCTATAACTGCCTCGAAAACCCTTATTATCCGGGCCGATGCAGCGCCGGCGGTGAGCCAATCGTCCATATGATTCACGCATGTGACTGAGGGCCAGCTCAGGCCCAAACGAAAAAGAAGTCAGTTGCAGCGATGAACGCGCCATGCTATCATGGCAGTCATGGATCGTCACCATGGACTCTCACTGACTGAACTTCTTGTTGTCATCGCTGCGATTGCTGTGTTGTCCGGGATCATGACCCCTGCCTTGTGGTCCGCCAGGCAGCAGGCACAGACGGTCGTATGTATGGCCAACATAAAGCAGGTTGGCACGACATTAGCCGTTTACGAGCAGGCCAACGGAACATTCCCTCAGGGGCTCGACAACAGTCGAAGTGCCCTGATGCATGGCGGGTGGTATGCCGGCGATCAGAATTATGATACGCTCGGCCGGTGGTGGTTCGAGCAGCTTGACGGCTCGGCCGGGGATTTTCACGACAAGAACTCCATCTTCTGGTGCCCGTCACGCAAGGTCGCCGACGCCGGCCTGTCCGGCATCATTCTGGGCAACTATGGCATCAACAGGGCGATCTGCATGGATGTTCGGGGATCCGTGGCAAGTGCGTACGTGGGCAAACCTTTGGCGTCTGAGCAGATCGCGCATCCGGCCATGACCCTGCTGGCCGCCGACAGCGGTTATTGTCTCATCAGTTGGCAGGCCGCCGCGGACAACGTCCTGCAGCGGGCCGAAGGCCACGTGGGGCGGGATACGGAAACCTACGTGCCGGGCCTGTCCATAAATACCCACCGTGCGTTTTCAATGGCCTGCCGCGACGATGCGATTGAAGGGCGACATGCGGGTCGGACCATCAACGTGGCCTACGCCGACGGCCACGTCAATTCCATCGCCGCCGAGTCGTTGCTTGTGGAAGCCGTTGGGGACGGTTGGAGGAATCAATCGCCGCTCTGGCTGCCGTAATCCGGCATCACAAGCCGATCTGCCGAAGCATCTCCTGCACCGAGGCGGCGTCCGGATAGGCAATTTCCGAAATCAGCAGCCGTTCGTAATCGGCCTCGGCGTTCGGCTTGCTGTAATGCTCCGTCCTGACGGGCAGCTTCGTTTCGGGCTGCACATAGGCCCGCCACTTGCGATACACCGGTGCACCGCCGGAAGACTTGTCCATCCAGACCATCTCGTAGATATCCATGCCGCCCATCGCCGCGTCGGCCGGCGGTTCCGGGAGACGATGCCACACAGCATCCTGTGGAATCCTGGAAAACTTAACAAACGGCAGGATGTGCATGGGCCCGATCAGTGTTGCGGCGGTTCTCTCAATGTCCTCGTTGTCGAGCCGCACCGTCTCTCGTTCACCGGTCACAACATTGGCGACCGTTTTCGCCTTGCCATCCAGATCCCAGATCACATACTGGCCGCCGTCCTTGAAGATCTTCGTGTTCCGTGAAATCCAGATCTCCTGCACAACCTCGGCGTTTTCCGGATTGATTTTCTTCAGGTGCATGGTGTTGACTTCGGCCAGCCGGGCGTAGACTTCGCTCAGGTCGGTCGCCTTGAGGCTGGTTCCGTGAAACGCCAACATGGCGACCAACAGAATGCCGGCCGCTGCCGCCGCGGGCTTTAGGAATGGCCGCAGCATGGCCGCCGCCCGGCGTCTCGCGGACGTTTGACTCCGCTGCGCCTCCGGCTGGAGCCGTTCAGCCGGCCGCCTCGACGGTTCGGCCCGGAAGCCTACGCGGCGCATGCGCGAAAGATCGGCCAGGGTTAGGCACGTTGCGATCCCGGAATTGGGTCGATCCATGATCTGCGTCACAGTGTGCAGCAGGGCCTGCATCCTGTCCATGCACCGACGGCAGGAGACCGCGTGGGCCGAGACCGGCGATGCAAGGCCGGCAGCGCCCGACGGCAGGCACAGATCGAAGAGTTGACTCGACGTCACCGCCTCGCACGAGGTGCCGTTGTGCCCATGCTGAGCAGGCAGCGCATCGCACAGTCGCTGCCGGTGCGCAAAAAGCATCGCGCGGCAATCGGGGCAGATGCAGATGTGTCGCAGAACTGCCGCATCGACGTCCTCAAAGTCAAGCGCTGCCACTTGCCCCACGGCCTGGGCCGCAGCCCCGCACATGGCCGGATCATTATCGCCGGCCTCGGCAAGCATCGCACCAAAACGGCAAAGCTGCGCCGACGTCAAGCCCATGCGGCCAACGGCGGACAGGTCATCCGCGCAGGCGGGGCACTCTTTCAGGTGTGCCGTAATCGGCGTGGTGGCGCGGACCTCGAACCGCGGATCGGCCATCGGCGCCAGAAACGGCCGCACCGTGGTGCAGTCGACCGATTGACCCAGATACGCCATGTGCAGCTGCAGGTTGCCCGTGGCTGCCGCAAGGTCCGGGCCCGCAGCGCCGGCGCCGCCTATGGCCGCGTCAAGACGCTGCACCTCGCTTCTGCAATGCGCGCAGCCGTCGATGTGCCGCCATAACGCCTCCGGGATATCGCCGGCCTTATTCCCGCACAGGAAATCATAGTAGTACACGCTGGCCCGCGTGCACGTGGTTTCTTGTTCAGATGTCATCATTAGGTTACCCCTGACCTTCCGACATGCATTGTCTCAGTTTTTCGAGGCCGACCGACACGTATCTGCTGAGTGTCCGGGGCTTAATATTCATTCTTCGTGCGGCTTCCTCGGTTGTGTAATCCTGCCGAAAACGCAGATTGACCGCCTCGGCCTCCGTGCGGCTGAGCCGGCTTTCTATCAGATCGAAAAGCCTCAGAACCTCTTCGCGATCCATCACCACCGTATCGGGCGTGTTGGCCGCCCTCGAACGCTCATAGAACCGGCACTCCTGCAAGACCGATTGCTGGATCATGCGCCGGCGCCGTGCGTCGACAAGATCGTTTATGATGGCCCGGTAGAGATAGCTCTTGACATTGGTGACGTGGCGAGGAATCGGATTTGTCACTAATGAAACGAAAAAGTCGTGAAAGAAGTCGTGTGCCTCGCCCTCATCAGGGACCCTGCTTCGAATGATCGCGCGGATGAATTCGCCGTATTCGAGGAATACTTCCGCGGCGGCCGTGACGTTGTGGCTGGCCTTGTTGTTGATTGGCAGGGCCTGCGACACGTTGAACTTCTCCTGGTGCCTCTATATACACGACAGCCGGCTTCGGCATGCCGGCCGTATGTCGGCGGCAATTATACCCGCCGCCAATTGCATGACAAGCTTTTTTTGAAATATATAGATGTCCTGAAAACGCCTCCCTTGCCGCCGCGTGGTTTAATTTGGGTATTTTGCAGCCTGCCGTTTGCATGCGCCCTTTCTTGTGGTATGATTTGCATGGCGCCTGTGGTGGTGTGCGCTGAATGCACGTTTGACCGCATGACGGCGCGAAGGCAGCCGCTATAAGGGGTCCCGTTTTCCGAAGTTTTGCCCAAGGCGTGCCATGCCGCTCGGCCAGTCATGGATGAACCCTTTTTCGATGGAGCGAATCATGTCCAGATTCTGCAGTTTCTTCAAACCGGCTGTTATTCTCATCGTGATCAATGTGATCGGCTTGGTGTGGATCCACCACGATCTGACTGCTATCCGGCCTGCAACGGTTATGGCCAGTGAGGTGACCCTTTCGCCCGACGATTCGAAGGCCGACCGGCTGAGGATTGCTTTCGACCGCAGGGTCGTTCTGCCCGAGGCAGTTGGCAAGCCGGTTGAGGAGATGCCTTTTGTCCTTCAGCCGCATCGGGAGGGTTGCTGGCGGTGGGCCTCGTCGGACACCTTGGAGTATCTGTTCGACGAGCCGCTGCCGCCCGGACGGCGTTTTCAACTGACGGTGACGGACAAGTTTCGCTCGATGACCGGCCTGTCACTGGATGGCAAAATGTCTTTTGAAATCACGACGGCTGCCCTGGCTTTGGTCAATTCCAAGGTCGTCGCCGCCGATCCGGAATGGGTGACGTTTGAGCTGAATTTCAATCAGCCTGTGGCGCCCGCCGACCTGCTTCGACATATAACCTTCAGCAATGCCGCCGACCGCAGCGGCCGGGCCCTGACGGGCGTGCAGTGCCTGACAAAGAGCCCCGAGGACCGTCTCGTCGTGCGTGTACCCCGGCCGCCGTCGGATCATCTGGGTATTCGCCTGGACCAGCACCTCACCGGCGTCAACGGCGACCTTTCGCTGTCCCACACACAGCGGTGGGATGTCGCGGTTCCCCAAAGCTTTACCTACCTGAGCAGTGATGTCTGGGTCCCGCCTTTTGACGAAGACGTGCGGGTCAGCCTGCGATTTTCAGATCAGCTCAGTCTCGAACACGACCTCCCGGCCATCACAACGACGCCGGAAGTGGAAAGCCTGGGCGTCCACCGCAGCGATCATGAACTGGTGCTCGTGGGCAAGTTCAGACCCGAGCAGCGTTACACCGTGCATCTGCCCGCCGAACTTGCCGCGGCAGATGGACAAACATTACAACGCGATTATTCCGTTTTCGTCGACATACCCGCCAGGTACCCGCGGCTGTCTTTCACCGGCGGCCGCGGCATCTTGTCCCCGGGCGGGAACCTGACCCTCGATATGAGGGCGGTCAACGTCCGCGAGGTGGAGTTCCTGGTCTGGCGCGTGCACGAGAACAACCTGGTAGCGCACCTTCACAACGAGTGGCGCCAGGCTACCTCCCGCCGGTTACCCGCAAAGATCGTCAAGCTCGACCCGGTGCAGAACCAGGTGCAGAATTATGCCGTCAGCATCTCGGATCTGATTCAATCACAGACGGGCGTTTACTGGATCTGTGCCCAGTCCGCCTCGCCGCGCTGGGCGTACGATGAGACGCTGGTTACGGTAACCGATCTGGCGATTACAGCCAAATCGGAGCCGGACGGCTGCCTGGTATGGGTTACGTCGCTGCGGCAGGGCACGCCGGTCGAAGGCGTCACAGTAAAGGCGTTCTCGTTTAATAACCAGCTCCTCGTACAGGCTGTCACCGACCGCGACGGTATTGCGCATCTGCCGTACCCGGACAGCCGGCCCGATGGAGCCATGTGGGCGATCGTAGCGCAGAAAGGCGACGATCTGAGTTATCTGCGGCCCGGCGACAATCAATGGATGATCGACGACGTCGATCAGTCCGGGCGACATTATCCCTCCGACGTGGAGGTGATGGTTTATACCGAGCGCCAGGTATACCGGCCGGGCGACACCGTGCACCTGACCGGTATCGTGCGGCAGCGCGACGGCGGCGTTCCCCCGGCCTTCCCGTTTGCAATCAAGGTCATTCGGCCCGACGGCAGGACCTTCGCCGAGTTGACCGCCACCCCGGACGATGCACAGGGCATTTTCCACGCAGACATTCTGACGCGCACAGACGGCCAGACCGGCCAGTACCGCTTCGATGTCACGGTGCCCGGCGACCATGAGGTGTTGGGGTCGACATGGGCTTTTGTGGAAGCGTTTCTGCCCCAGCGTATGCGGGTCTCGGCGACGCCGACCGCCCATCGCTATAACGGCGACGAAACACCTGAGATCCACGTTTCAGGTCGGTACCTCTGGGACCAGCCGGCGGCCGACGTCCAGGTCAAGGCCGAGGCGACGCTCGTGGCAGGCCGCTACACATCACAGCAGTGGCGACAGTATACCTTTGGCACACCGCCGCAGCACCGGCCTCTCATGTTGGGAACGGTCGAAGGGAGGCTTGGCGTGGAGGGTAAGGCTGCTCTCCGGATACCGCTGAATAATGAAATCGCCCCGGCGCTCTATACCATGCAGATCACTACCACCGTTACCGAGCCGGGGGCCCGATCTGTTTCAGTCAATTCTTCCGTGATCCTCGATCGGCTCAATCACCACGTCGGCTTGCGCTGTGCAGGCGGAATGCTTCCATCGCCGGGCACTCCCATCATGATCGAGTGGGTGAGCCTCACCGGCGACGATGTGCTCAAAGCGCCCGGCGATCTGAAAGCTAAGCTTGAGGCCGTGGTGTATGAGTCGGTTGTCAGGCAGCAGGACGGCCGCCGTGTCTGGCAGTCCGTGCAGCGACTCATTCCCGTTAAAGAGCAGACGCTCACCGCAACCGGCAATGCCGAAGGCGCCTTCGAGGTTGTCTGTCCGGATGTGGGCCGCTACCGCCTGACTGTTTGCGATGTACAAAGCGGAAGCTGCACATGGCTGGACCTGTACTCCTCGGCCCCCGGAGCACCGCAGAGCCTGTCTATGGCCGACCCCGAACGGCTGGAGATTGTCACGGAAAAAGAGACCTGCCGCCCGGGCGAAACAGTCAAGGTTCTCGTTCTCAGTCCGGTGCCCGGCACGGTCCTGGCGACCGTCGAGAGCGACCGCGTCACCGACTGGCAAATCGCCGAGGTGGTCAACAATACCGCCGAACTGCAGCTGCAAATCGCCGAAGACTTGCGAGGCAGTGTCTTCGTGACCGCAAGCGTGGTGCGTGCCATCGATCCGGGCGCCCGCGACTGGTTGCCGCATCGCGCCATGGGAATGAAGCGCCTGCTTCTGGACCATGAGGAAAAGCGCATTCCGCTGCAAGTCCAGGCAGCCGGACAGAGCCGCCCCGGCCAGACCATTCGTGTGACCGTGACCACCGGGCCCTCCGCCGACCCGAACCGCCCGGCCATGGTGCACCTGTGGGCCGTGGATGAGGGCCTGCTGCTGCCCACCGCCTTCGAAACGCCGGATCCGTTCGCGTATTTCTTCTCACCGCGGACCCCGGCCGTGTTCACCTCTGACCTCTTCTATCAATTGCTGCCTGATTATGAGCGCCCCCAGACCATCACACGGATCGGTGCCGATGGAGACTTCGACATGGGCAAACTTCGCCGCAATCCGGTGGAAACACGGTATCGCCTGCCCGACGTGATCTGGCGGCACGCGGCCGCCGTCGACCCCAACGGCGTGCTTACGGTGGAGATGCACCTGCCCCGACTCATCGGCGAGATGCGGCTCATGGCCAGCGCGGTCGATCATGACCGGTATGGCCGGGCCGAGAAACCCCTCACGCTCACCTCGGACCTCATCGTGGAGTCGAACTGGCCGCGATCTGTCGCCCCCGGCGATACCTTTGAAGTCCCGGTCAAACTCTTCAACTCCACCGACAAACCCATGCGCATCACCCTCGAAACCGCCATCAATGGCCCCGTCCGGATAACAGGAGCAGGCGCCGGTCCCGTCGAAATCCCGCCGGACAAGGCAATAACCCGCCTGCTCCAGGCCACAGCCGACCGGATCGGACCTGTCGAAGTCCGCATCACCGCCCGTCAGGTGGACGACAGCGACGCCCCGGCGACCTTCACGGACGAAAAGACCCTCAGGGTCCGTCCGGCGGCCGCACTCCACACCGAAGTCACGCTCAAGAGTATCGAAGCCGGCCGGACCGTTTCTGTTGAGCCTTCCGACGCCTTCGTGCCGGGCACACAGCGGCTCACCGTCAGCATCAGCGCCCGCCCGACCGTTCAGCTCGGCCCGGCCCTGGAAAAGCTGGTGCACTATCCCTACGGCTGCGCCGAACAGACGGCAAGCCGCGTTTTAGCGCTCTTGTACGCCTGCCCAATCCTCGGCGACGCCCACCAAGACCGCATCCGCGCCATGATCCAGGCCGGCATCACGCGCCTCTGGTCGATGCAGACCGCCTCCGGCGGGCTCACCTGCTGGCCGGGCGAAACCGAGCCCACTGTCTGGGCCAGCGGCTATGTAGGCCTTTGTCTTTTGGAATGCAATAACGCCGGCTACGGCGTCGATGAACAGTTCACCAACGAGTTGATCGCCTATCTCGAAGCCCAGTTGCAGAGCACAAACTACGACAAGGAGTTTCAGAACACCCGCGCACTGCTCTGCCGTATCCTCAGCGGCTTCGGCAGACCGCCGCACGGCTGGATGGCCCGGCTCGCTGAGCGCAAGGACGAACTGGATACCGAAGCCATCGCCCACCTGGCGGCCGCCTTCCACGAAGCCGGCGACAGCGAACGCGCCCTGCGCCTCCTTCCCACCGACATGCTCAACCTCACCGTGGCCACCACCACGAGCGGCCGGCTGACATCACGGCTGCAGCAGTATGCCGTCTGGCTCGGCGTCCTTCTGGACATCGACCCCGATCACGAACTTGTCGCCCCGCTCGTCACCCTGATTATGGATGCCCGCAGGGACGGCTGCTGGGCAAGCACCCTGGAGAACGCCGCCGCAATCACTGCCCTGGGCCGCTACCAGGTCCTCACCGCCGCAAAAGAACAGCCCGCCTTTTCAGGCACAATCGCCTTCCCGGACGGCAAGACGCTCACCTTCGACCACACAAAGACCCTCACCCACACCATCGAAGACCTCGCCGGGCCTCTGACCATCAGCTCCGAAGGCAACGGCCGACTCTACATCGCCCTCAGCTCCGAGGGTCTCGCCAAAGAAGGACTCGTCCGGCCTTACAGCCGCCGCCTGTCCCTCAAGCGTTGCTGGCTGGATCGCACGGGCGCCCCCGTCGACCCCAACAACATACGTGTCGGCGACCTTGTGCAGGTCCAGCTCAGCATGTCCGCAAACGAGCGATTCGACAACATCGCCATAGTCGACGCATTGGCCGGCGGTTTCGAAGTCGAAAACCCCCGCCTCATAACCTCCGCAGAACGGGCCCAGGACCGCGGCGATCATGCCGACCACACCGAGTTCCTCGACGACCGCGTCGTTCTCTTCGCCTCCACGCACAATGGCACAAAGACCTTCAGGTACGCCCTCCGGGCCACAACGGCCGGGACCTTCGTGCTGCCGCCGATTCAGGCGTCATGCATGTACGATCCGTCGGTGGCCGCGCTGGGTGAATCAGCCACAATAAGGATCCTGCCATGACCAGGACGCGACTCAAGAGCACTGTCCGATGGTTGGCGACCGGTGCGCTGATCGCCTTGTTCACGGCCGTCGTGGTTTTCGCCGCGGCCTGGTACTTGTCGCCCTTTCCCGAACACAGGCTCCAGCGCTTCAGCCCGAACCCCGTCGTCACCGACGCCCATGGCCGCCGGCTTCTGAGCGTCGTCTCGCCCGACGAACAATGGTCGATGCCCGTACCGCTCGACGCGATGAGCCCGCGGCTGATCCAGGCAACGATTGCCGTGGAGGATGAACGCTTTTACGGCCACTGCGGCGTGGACGTGCTGGCGGTGGCCCGAGCCGCCGTACAGAACATCGTGCGCGGGCGCGTCGTGTCCGGCGCCAGCACTATCACCATGCAGGTCTGCCGGATGATGGACGACCGCCCGCGCACGTTGACCGCCAAAGTGATTGAGAGCTTCCGCGCTCTCCAGCTAAGCCGGCTCAGAACCAAAAACGAGGTGCTGGAGATATACCTCAACACCGCCCCGTACGGCGGCAACATCCGCGGTGTCGAAGCGGCCTCGCTGATGTACTTCTCCAAACACGCCGCCGATCTCTCTCTGGCCGAGGCCGCTCTCCTGGCGGGCCTGCCCAAGTCCCCGACGCGCTGCAACCCTCGCACACATCTCGATACCGCACTAAAGAGACAGCGAACCGTCCTGGCCCGCATGCAGCAGGCCGGCATGATCACGCCGGAGGAATGCCGCATGGCCGCCGAGACGCCGCTGGTCATTAATGACCTGCCGCTTGGCCGCCATGCCCCCCATGCCGCATGGATGGCGCTCAAGCAGCGGCCCCTCGGCGGCAGGACTTGGATAGACCTTAGCTTGCAGCAGCAGATCGAGTCGCTTGCGCAGCAACACCTCAAGACCCTGCCCGACGGCACCGAAATCGCCATCGTCGTCATCAACATCGAGCAATCGGCGATCGTTACTCTGGTCGGTTCCGGCGATCCTTCCGACCCGGTCGACGGCCAGGTCAACGGCGCGCTGGCCCGCCGCAGCCCCGGCTCCGCACTGAAACCTTTCATATATGCCGCCGCCTTCGAGGCCGGCCGGCTCGCACCGGAGTCGATTGTCTATGACGTGCCGGTCAATTTCGCCGGCTGGCGGCCGGACAACTTCGACCGCACTTTCCGCCGGGAAGTCACCGCCGCCGATGCCCTGCGCCAGTCCCTCAACAGCCCCGCCCTCCAGATCGCCCGCGCCGTCGGCGTGGGACGCTGCTGCGGCATTCTGCGCCAGGCCGGTATTTCCCTCCCCGATGACGTGGTCTCCCGGACAGGTCTGGCCGTGGCCGTCGGTGGTGCGGAGGTCTCACTGCTGGAATTGGCAGACGCTTACGCCGCTCTTGGTCGCGGCGGCCTCTACAGGAAGGCCCGTTTGTTTGTGGATGAGCCCGCCTCCGCCTCCGGCCGCCCCGCGCTGGACTCTAACGTCTGTCGGACCCTGGATCACATCTTGTCCTCCCGCGCCCGCCGCCCCAACGGCATGGCCGACTTTGCCCCGGCCGATGTGCCCTGGTTCATGTGGAAGACCGGCACGAGTGCCGCCCGGCGCGATGCCTGGGCCCTCGGGCACAACCGTCGCTGGGCGGTGGGGGTTTGGGTCGGCAGATTCCGAGGGACGGGCCGGTTTCAGTACGTTGGCGCCCTTGCCGCCGAACCCCTGCTTGCACGGATTTTTGCTCTGCCCGCGCTGCGGTTTGAGCCCCTTGTCACCCCAGCGGACCCCATCCTCGTGCACCGGCCGCTGCCCCTGCCGGCCAGCGCCAGCCCGGACCTGCACATCGTCAGTCCCGCCGACGGAGACATCTTCCTCTCATCCGGCGGCCAGCCCGTCCCAATCGTGTTGGCCGTCAACACAAACGATAAGCACGACGAACTGACCTGGTTTCTCAACGGAAAACTGCTCCGTCCTCAGGCCGCGCACCAATCCATCCCCGTCGTGCCCGGCCGCTACACACTCCGTTGCCTCAACAAAGCAGGCGCCTCGTCCGCCGTAAACTTCGAAGTACGGTAATCACAATATCTCCAAAAAACCATCGCAATCGGCAATAAGCATTTGGATAACTGTATTACCTCAAAAGGTAATTAGCGCAATTAGTTTAATTGCCGTTTAGCTATTCAAGCCGTACCGCGTAAAAGACCTGTTCTATGTGAAGTACGTGAACGACACGGTGAGGGGCAAGGCGGGGATTATCTGGCGTCAAAAGGGCGGCGAATTTACCATGGAGGTTATCGTGCCGGTGGGCAGTACGGCCACCGTGTATGTGCCGGCGCAGGATCCGGAACAAGTCAGCGAAGGAGGCGTTGTCGCGTCGACGGCACTCGAGGTGAAGTTTCTGCGGCAAGAGGGGGACTATGTGGTGTACGAAGTTCCCAGCGGGTCGTACGTTTTCAGTGTGACAGGACGGTAAGTTCGATCAGACACCCGCGCGGCCTCGCCGTATAATGCTGTAGACCGCCAACCGGTCCTGGCGGACAACCTTGCCTTCGAAGAGCACGGGGTGGGGCTTGAATCCGCCTTGACGGGCGGCGGAGGGGCGGTTATAGTCACTATGGTGTGGGCGCTCGTAGCTCAGCTGGATAGAGCAACGGATTTCTAATCCGTAGGTCAGGGGTTCGAATCCCTTCGGGCGCGATTGTTCAGAATTTGCACCGTCGGTGCTGCTTTTTGGTTTTGGCTTTATCCTGCCTCAGTCGGACGGAAGAGGATTATACTACTTGTTAATAATGTCCAAATGGCTTCACAGTGAAAGGGTGGATGATGAATCAGGATATTGGCAGGTCTTTGGCGGTGTTGTGTCTGATTTGCGGGTTGTGGGCGGCGGCGGTGGCGGGTGTTCCCGCGGTGACGCCGGAGGTGCAGACGGCCCAATGGGCTCAATCGTGGTGGATGGCCCGACATAAGGAAAAGGTAGAGGCGGTCAAGCAGCGCCAGGGCGAGGTTGATCTGCTGTGGATCGGCGACTCCATTACCCACGGGTGGGAGAACACCGGCAAAGCCGTGTGGGATGAGTATTACGGCAAGCGGAAGGCTTTCAACATAGGCTTCAGCGGCGACCGGACCGAGCAGGTGATCTGGCGGCTGCAACACGGCGAGGTGGAGGGGATATCGCCCAAGCTGGCGGTGATGATGATTGGCACGAACAATACCGGCCATCGCCAAGACCCGGCGGAGGAAACGGCGGCGGGGGTTAAGGCGATTCTGGATGAGCTGAAAGCGCGGCTGCCGAAGACGAAGGTGCTGCTGTTGGCGATCTTTCCGCGGGGGGCGACACCGGATGATCCGCTTCGCAAGTTGAACGCGGAGATCAATGAAAAACTGGCGAAGATGGACGATGGGGAGCGGGTGTTTTATCTGGATATCAACTCGACCTTTCTGGAGAGAGATGGGACACTGCCGCGGACGGTGATGCCGGATCTGCTGCATCCCAATGCGGAAGGCTACAGCATGTGGGCCAGGGCCATTGAGCCCCACGTACGGAGGCTGATGGGGGAAAGGCCGCTGCTGGGGGAGGCAAGGGTGATTCGGCTGTGGCCCGGGACGCCTCCGGGTAAGGTAACCGATAAGGAGGAGAGTGCGGAAACCAGGGGGAATGTGACGCGGGTTGCCAATGTGTCGACGCCTGCGATGTCCCTGTACACGCCCGGACAGGGCGGGAACAGGCCGACGGTGCTGGTTCTGCCGGGCGGGGGGTATAATATCCTGGCGATCGATCTGGAAGGGACCGAGATTGCGGAATGGCTTAACTCGATAGGGTATGCGGCGGCGGTGTTGAAGTACCGGGTGCCGGGCAATCGCGAAGGCGCCCTAATGGATGCCCAGCGGGCCATGGGACTGCTGCGGCATAACGCGAAGGAATGGGGGCTGGATGCGCGGCGGATGGGTGTTTTGGGCTTCTCGGCGGGTGCACATCTTGCGGCCAGTTTGAGCAACCACTACGAAAAACGGAACTATGACCTGGTGGATGACGCGGACAGGCAGGCGTGTCGGCCCGACTTCACCGTGCTGGTGTATCCCGCTTATCTGGCGGATAAAGACGGTGCACTGGTCGCCGAGATACCGGTGACGGAGAAGACGCCGCCGGCGTTTATTGTTCAGACGCAGGACGACCGCCGGCTGGTCGGCAGCAGCACGGCTTACTTCCTGGGGTTGAGCAAGGTAAACGTGCCGGCCGAGCTGCATATCTTCCCGGCGGGGGGGCATGGCTATGGCCTGCGGCCCAGCCCGTATCCTGTATCGAAATGGCCAAAGCTGTGCGAAGTGTGGATGGCGCACTTGAAATAGGATACGTGGGCTCTGTACTTGAGCGAAGCAAGACGACAGGCGGGACAGGGGGACTCCTTGCGGGCAGGAGGTTGGATGATGCGTTGTCGGCAGTTTTTTATCCTGGTGGCGGTTGCGGCGGGGACCCGGACGAGCTTGAGCAATGTTCCGGAGTCGGCATTCGAATCGGGACCCGTGGCCGGCGGCCAAAGAGGGGCCGGTTAAGGTCTTTGTTCTTGCGGGACAATCGAACATGCAAGGACATGCTGCGCTGCGGACGCTGGAGTATCTCATTTACAATGAAGAGACTGCGGCGGAGTACCAGCAGTGGAAGGATCGGGAGGGGGGCTGGACGCAGCGGAATGACGTGTGGGTGTGGACGACCGACGGTCCTCGCAGCGGCAGCCTGAGGCCGGGTTTCGGCGCCAGCGAGATGAAGATGGGGCCGGAAGTCGGGTTCGGCTGGGTGATGGGTGAATACATGGATGAGCAGGTGCTGCTGATCAAGACGTGCTGGGGCGGCCGCAGCATCAGGCGAGATTTCCTGCCGCCGGGGGCTGAAATGCCGCCGGCCGAGCAGCTCGAGAGGGAACTGGAGAACGCCCGCAAGAGGAACCCGAACGCCACGATCGAGGACATCAAGTCGCTCTATGGCAAGGCGTATCGCGATATGATCAGGCATGTGCAGGACGTGTTAGGCAAGCTGGATCAGCATTTTCCGGGATACGATGTTCGGCGCGGCTACAAACTGTGCGGGTTTGTGTTTTTCCAGGGCTGGAACGATTTGGTTGACGGCGAGCAAAAGGCGGAGAAGTACGCCGGATATACTGCGCGATTGGGGCAACTGGTGCGCGACATTCGTAAGGATCTGAATGCTCCGGGGCTCCCGGTCGTGATCGGCGAATTGGGGGTTGGCGGGCAGCGCGGGGACTTTCAGGCGGCACAGGCCGCGGTAGCGGAATTGCCTGACCTGATGGGGACTGTCAAACTGGTCAAGACCGTTGAGTTCTGGGAACCTGACGTGGAACGGATGGCCAACAGCGGCGTGTGGAAGGGGCCGGATTGGGTAAAGTTCTATAACGTCGGCTCCGAAATGGGGTATCACTATCTCGGCAGCGCCCGCATTTATTATCGTATGGGAAAGGCGTTCGCAGAGGGCATGATCGAGCTGCTGGAACAGAATTGACGCTGCAGGCCGGAACGCGTGGTCGCTGACATTTCGCCTAAGACTTTGCCGAGAGGGACCCGCTTCGAAAAGCTGCAAGCGCAGACAATCGGGCTGTACACCTGAGTTGCAGGCATACAGCCCGATTGGATTCTCATGAGAATCCACGTCGTGAGACGTGAATCATCACACCGTTTGGCGATGCGATCAGCGACGCTTCCTCAGCAGCAACCCACCGAGACCCAGGAGCATCAATGTGGCCGGCTCCGGAATCGCGATGATCGAGTAGAAATTCAGGTTCGAAGGCTGCAGGCCGAAGACATAGGTACCTGCCTCAACTTCAGCGGTGTAGACACTGAACTTGGGCCCGTTGGCCTCATCGATGAAAAGATCGATGCCGCTGTCGGTAAACGTTCCGGGAGGCGCCCAGGTTTGCACAACCATGTCAACGGCAGCCTGCTGCGAAGGCGCTTCGCTCCATTGGACCTCCGGAATGCGATCATCAATGGTCAGAGCAAGGGTGCATGCTCTGCTGACGGTCACCACGTACTGAACGAAGATCTCGCTGCTTGCCTTGTCGTTGTTGAAGGTGCGCACCAACTCGGCGCCTGCCAGGTTGGCCACATCGACCCAGCGAAACTCGCGATCGGAGTAAACATACTCTCCGACTGCGAGGGTGCCCAACAACGGGTCGCTCTCGCCCGTGAACGCGCCGTAGGGCGCCCTGTCGCCGGACTGCCCATACATGCGGTCCACGCTTGTGATGATGGCGGCCGGGCACATGCTCGTGACGGTCACCGCCACCAAACACAATAAAAGTACTTTGAGCTTATTCATGTCAATCCTCCACTGCGCACGATGTTTGCCGTACTCTGTCTCCACAGTCAAGCCGGTGAGCCGCGGTAAGCTCCTTTCCGCGGGCCGTCCTGCTGTATCTGACATGTACGCTGCCCTGTCTGTTTTCTGTCGCAGCGTTTCTCGCGACAGGACGACGAGAACGCTCAGCTGTGCGACAGAACCCGATTTCTCGGGCACACACACTACACACACAACACGTTAACTGCACACACAAACACTACTTCACGTTTTATGCAATCGGCAGGGGATGGCTCACCCGCTTCCGATCAGAGTTTATGCTATGTCGCACCAAAACGGTAAGGGAGGTAAAACAGGCGGCGTACGGGCAACCCCTTCAGGAGCCTTTTCCCGCCCTGCTTTCCTCCAGTTCCGTACGCGAAAATATTTGGTACCCAGTTAGTTCTTAATATACCACGGATGGGCCCTGAAGTCAATAGAATTCCTGGCGGATGTCAAGATTTCTCTAAGTCGTTTATTGTGATAAACTTCAAGCGGTATTTCTGAAAAACGCCTTCTTGCCTAAGAATTGCAATTATTTTCGGACATTGCCGCTGTGCGTACGTAATCACTGGCCGGGGGTGGGTGGAGCGGCGTGCCAGTTGGCCGGGTCGTTGCCGTAGTGGGTAAGGTTAACGCGGGTGA
>DAOTMV010000016.1:0-84784 GCA_035450485.1 Anaerohalosphaeraceae bacterium
GTCTGTCTATATAATAACAGATTGTGCATGGCGCAAGTCGCCAAATCGCAAATATCAAAAATATTTTTTTGAAACGGCACTAGATCACATGAATATCAATCGGGCGAGCCTTTTTCCTGACCTTGACGGTGCTGCCAGATATGTTAACGATCTTTGGGAAGTGAACTTTGATAAGGCTATCGGTTATATAGGAAGGCTATCGGTTATATAGGTGCCGATTAGCACGTGTCATCACCCACGACTTAACGGTGTAAGGACTCTTGTCTCGATGTAGATGTGAAGGGTGAGGGAATCGTAAACACCGTTACTATGATGGCAAGAACTATCAACGGCATAGGTTAGAACGGCAAGGGGGCAACCTTTGACTTACCTGGCTACCCCCCAGGGCTGAGCTACGGATTAGAAATCCGTTGCATACGTGTATACCCTCCGCGAAGATTGGTTGGCTACAGGGCTGTCCAACAGCAGACCAAACGCTCCCCACCTGTATACCCCCCGCGAAGATTGGTTGGCTACAGGGCAAGAACAGACAGATGGGCAAGTATGGCCCCTGTATACCCCCCGCGAAGATTGGTTGGCTACAGGACAGCGACGTGTACAGATTCGGATCGTTCTCCTGTATACCCCCCGCGAAGATTGGTTGGCTACAGGCACCCCTTTTTGTTTAGCTGTTCGTACTTTCCTGTATACCCCCCGCGAAGATTGGTTGGCTACAGGTATGGCCGTCGCTTTTGAAGCCTTACGCAGCCTGTATACCCCCCGCGAAGATTGGTTGGGTACAGGGAAGCTCGGCAAGGATGCAGGCGTCTGTTTCCTGTATACCCCCCGCGAAGATTGGTTGGCTACAGGCGTGGTTCATCTGTTCGTCGAAGTACGCCCCCTGTATACCCCCCGCGAAGATTGGTTGGGTACAGGGAAGCTCGGCAAGGATGCAGGCGTCTGTTTCCTGTATACCCCCCGCGAAGATTGGTTGGCTACAGGGCTGGTGGCTGTCGGTGACAAACTTATACCCTGTATACCCCCCGCGAAGATTGGTTGGCTACAGGGCAAGAACAGACAGATGGGCAAGTATGGCCCCTGTATACCCCCCGCGAAGATTGGTTGGGTACAGGCTGCACCACGGGATATACAGTCCCGTTTGCCCTGTATACCCCCCGCGAAGATTGGTTGGCTACAGGTCCCCCTTGTTCCCCCTTTCTTAGGGGAAACCTGTATACCCCCCGCGAAGATTGGTTGGCTACAGGGACAATCCAGAATCACAGGGGACATGGCGCCCTGTATACCCCCCGCGAAGATTGGTTGGCTACAGGCCGTGATTTTCAGGGCGACGGTGTGCAGACCCTGTATACCCCCCGCGAAGATTGGTTGGCTACAGGAGAAGCCTTGTAAGTCACTGTCACAGAAGACGATAGCAGCGATTTCGTCATGAAAAAGAAACGGGGCAGTCTGGTGAGCGTACACAAAGGGAAGCATTTTTCCTCTAATATGTGCCTTCTCATCCTTCAGGCCGTACAGGCCGGCCTTCGATCGTCCGCCGGCGGTTGCCTTGCGGCTAGCGCGGCATTTGTGACGACCGCAACGTTATGTCAAAGAGCCTAATATTCAATTCCCTGGCGCCGGCATTGTAGCTCGATGAGCCTGGCGATGTCAAGGGTTGCGAGATTGCGGGCGGCGTTGTAGTCAGGGTCGGCCTTGTAGCCGCATTCGGGGCAGATGAACGGAGCGGGCTTGCCGTTGGCGCGATGTGCGTCACGGTAGGCGCGGTCAAAGGCAATGTGAATATGGCCGCACTTGCTGCAGCGGCGCGACGTGTACTTCGGGTTTACGGGCTCGCACTTGATGCCCACCTCCTCGGCCTTGTACTTCAGGAACTGCTGCAGTTGGTGGTATCGCCAGCGACGCCCGAGAAAGGTGCCAGTGAGTTCTTCCTTGAGGGATGTGAGGTCTTCGATCTGGATGACGCTCGCGCCGTGGCTGCGGGCGAAGGCGATCACCGCGGCGGAAAGCTGATGGTTGAGTGTCTGGTAGGCTTTGTTAATTCGGCCCATGAGTTTCTCAGTCGGCATTAGCTTGCGGGTGCGGCCATGACCGGAGCGAGCCGTGTTAGAGGCAACATGCAAGCGTCCGCCGCGCTGGATGGAGCGGCGACGGGCGTCGACCTGGTCTTGAAGTGCGCGGATACGCCGACCGAGGGCACCGAACTGGCGGCCGCCGAGGCGGGCGTGGCCGTTGTTGATGGCTGCGTAGAGCGGGAGGGAGACTCCAAGGTCGACGCCGACAACGACGCCGGCCCGAGGGGCAGGCTGCAGGGCGGGGAAATCATAGGTGACGCGGAGCCACCACTTGCCATCGTTGCGGTCCTGGGTAATCTCGAAGCAGCGCTGGCGGCAGCCGTCAAGTGACTGAGCAGTGTTTGCAAGCAGGCGTTGAAGGATGGCGGTCTGTCCATCACCGATGTTGCGCGTACCGAGGATGACGCGGGGGTACGGGCGCATGCAGATCTGCAGATCGAGGTGGACTTCGCCATTGTCGGCTTGTTCGAGCCTGCGATAGTCGGGCTTGTCGCAGCGGACGGGAATGGCCATGTCGCCACGGAAGGTGGGCAGAGAGACATGGCCGCGCACAACGTCGCCCCACTTGTTGACGTTGGTGACGGCACCGATTTTGTATTGTGTGAGAGCGCCGACGACATAGTCGGGCAGTGCGCCGGTCTTGGAGAAGCGGTCAAGCTGCTCGGGCGGGGTACCTTCTGCGGCGAGCATTTCGCGGAGGCGCTTGTTGAGTTCGCTCATTTTGGCGGTTTTAAACTCGTCGGCCCGGCCGGTGCGCCACAGGTGGAAATTGAGGTAGGCTTCACTGACGGCCAGGTTGCCAAGACGGTAGACACGGTACCTGGCATCGCGGAGGAGTTGCGCGAGATCGTTCCAGGTCAGGTCCCCTGCAGGCTTGAGTATCCTGAAACGCGCGACCTTTACGATTCGTTTTTGTTTTGCGTCCATTTCGTCCCTCCGGGCTAAGGTTCAGCGCAAATAATGGGCCGTAGACGCATAGTTGTCAAGTTTTAAATGGGGGGGCTCGTCTTTCGCGGAGGGCAGATTTCCGGTACGCGGCAATGGGGGGTGCGCGATGTGGGAGGTGGTGAGGGGGGTGAGGCCGGCGCTGGGGGGCGGTGAATGTGGGGGAAGGATGTTTGGTGAACTGAAGGTTCTGGTGGGGTGGAGCACGACCAAAGGCGTGGTACTTTGGGGGATGGGTGCGGCATGATCATTTTGATGGGTCAGGGGGGCGGGGGGCAGCGTGTGCGCGTTTGACGGCGGCACCCGGCGGCACCCGGGGGCACCCGGGGGCACGCAAGGGGGATGCGTGGGGAGGAGGATTCAAGAGGGGGGGAGTTTTTGTGACGTTTCGGCGTGGTACTGGGCGGCGAGTCTGGGGCGGACACGCGGGCCGTGGTGGGCGGTGACGGTTGTGGAGCGGTAAGGGGGCTGCGGACCGGGGCCGGTGGGGGGGGTTTTCATCTTTTCGGGCGTTGTTTTGTGGGGGCAATCGGGTATACTGTTGGTTCTTTGCCGATGTGATGGGGGGGGCATTGTGCGTGCGGCCGGGATTGGCTTGGCGGGCAGGCGCCCTTTCGGCCGCGGTTGAGCGGCGGCGGCATTAAGGCGCGTGCATGGCGTGTGCGGTCTGGTCTGGCCCGGTGAGGCCGGCTTTTTTTGTAAGGTGTTGATATGGCTAAGATTCGGAAACTGGATGATATTGTGTCGCTTTGCAAGCGGCGTGGTTTTATTTTTCAGTCGAGCGAGATATACGGGGGTTTGGCGAGCTGCTATGACTACGGGCCGTTGGGGGTGGAGCTGAAGCGGAACGTGCGGAACGCGTGGTGGAAGCGGATGGTCCAGATGCGGGACGACGTGGTCGGGCTGGATTGCAGCATACTGATGCACCCGATGGTGTGGAAGGCGTCGGGGCACGCGGACAAGTTTGCGGACGTTGTGACGGTGTGCCGCAAGTGCAATACTCGCTCGCGCGTGGACCATCTCGTCGATGACGGCGGGGAGCATACGACGCATATCAAGCCTGAGGCGGCGATGGCGGAGGCGGGGGAGTTGGGGCGGAAGGTGTGCCCGGCGTGCGGGGCGGTGGGGCAGTTTACTGAGCCGATGGCGTTTCGGCTGATGTTCGAGACGCAGATGGGGGCGAATGTTGACGATACGATGACGCTGTTTCTGCGGCCGGAGACGGCGCAGGGGATTTTTGTGAACTTCCGGAACGTGCTGGATTCGACGCGTGTGAAGATCCCGTTCGGCATTGCGCAGATCGGCAAGAGCTTTCGCAACGAGGTGACGACGAAGGCGTTTATCTTCCGTACACGGGAGTTCGAGCAGGCGGAGCTGGAGTTCTTCTGTGCGCCGGGGACGGACGAGGAGTGGTACGAGTACTGGAAGGCGGAGCGGTTTGCCTGGTATACGGACTTGGGGATTCGCAAGGAGAACCTGCGGCTGCGGGAGCATGAGAAGGAGGAGTTGGCACACTATGCCAAGGGATGCGTTGACGTGGAGTATCGTTTTCCGTTCGGGTCGGGTGACTGGCAGGAGTTGGAGGGGATCGCCAACCGGACGGACTTCGACCTGCGGCAGCATCAGCGCGGGATACGGACGATGAACGACTGGTATGAGGCGGGGCGGGATCTGACGAAGATCACGCTGAAGGAGGAAGACCCGGATTACCAGAAGGGGCCGCTGTCGTATTTCGACGATGAGACGAAAGAGCGGTATGTGCCGTACGTGATCGAGCCGAGCGCGGGGATCGACCGGAGTACGTTGGCGTTTCTGGTGGATGCCTATGACGAGGAGGAGGTGCGTGGCGAGACGCGGAACCTGCTGCGGTTTCATGCGGATCTTGCGCCGGTGAAGGCGGCGATTTTCCCATTGGTGAAGAAGGACGGGATGCCGGAGATTGCGCGGAAGATTTATGATGATCTGAAGTCGCGGTTTTCGTGTTTTTATGATGAGAAGGGCGCGGTTGGACGGCGTTATCGGCGGCAGGATGAGGCGGGTACTCCGTTCTGCGTAACGGTTGACGGTCAGACGAAGGAGGACGGCACGGTGACGGTTCGGGACCGTGACTCGATGGAGCAGGTTCGTGTGGCGGCCGACCATGTGCGGGCGTATTTGTCGGAGCGGTTGGGGATGTAACAGTCGCGGCCGCCGCGGAGGGCCGGTTCGATGGGCGTGAAGGCTGCCTTGAAGAGGCAGGGCCGGGTCAGGAGGGTTCTGGCGATTGCGTACGCCGTGGAGCGGTGCATCGCGGCGGCGGTATTGGCGGCGTTGCTGATGGCATGTCTTTATGTGCGGGCGCCCTGGCGTATCGAGGCGGTGATTGCGCTGCTGTTGGCCAACGTGGTGTTCATGCCGTGGCGGTGGCGACTTTTCTTCGACGTGGTGACCATCGCGGTGTTTGGGGTGGTTGCGGCGTGGGTTGTGGGGGCGCTGGAGGAGGTGAGGCGAGAATCGCGGGGGCCATCGTTAGCGGGGCAGGAAAGAGGGGAAATCTACTACGGCCGCAATGGTCATGATCCGGGGTGGCGGCCTTATTCGTTCGATGAAGCTGTTGCGCGAGCGGAGGCGGCGCGGGCGATTGTGCCGCAGGAGAATGCGGCGGCCGTGTACGGGCGGCTGTTTGCGGCGTATGACGCGGAGGATTTCGACAGGGGGCTTGTTGAGGCGGATGCTGAGGGGCAGACGCTGATGCGGGGCTGGCGGGACGCGGAGTTTCCCGGGGTGAAGCGGTGGCTGGAGGATCATGCCGAAGGCTTGGGCATGCTGTACGAGGCCGGGCAGATGCCGCAATGCCGATTCCCACTGGCGTCGACGCAGTTGGAGCGCGATGCGCAGATGCTGCGGACGAACCTGGCCAAGCGTTGGGGGCTGGTGCTTGTGCGCGCGATCTACAACGACCTTGGCGAGGGGCGAACGGCGGCGGCGATGGAGAAGATCGGCGTTTTGCGGCGGATGGCGGATCACCTGTATCAGCAGAAGATGCTCTTCGATATGCCGCGGGGCTTGCAGTTGGAGCGGCTGGCGTACAATGCGATGACGTGGTTGATCGTTGAGGGTGAACCGAGCGAGGAGGACCTGGAGACGGTCGAGGGCTGGATGCGCGGCATGCAGGTGACGTTGGAGGCGGACTGGGCGGAGGTGTTCGAGCACGAGAAGCTGTATATCAAGCATATCGCGGGGTTGTTTTATGAGATCAATGAGGCGGGGGATGTGCGGTGCAGCCGCAACTCGATACTGGCGATCAATGAGCAGTTCAGGATGGGGCTGCATGTTGTGCGGCGGATGGAGCATGCGCCGCGGGTGACGGCGCTGTTTCTGTGGTTTACGATTCCGCATCGGCCGGAAAAGACGGGACGGGTGATCGATCAGATCTTTGGGCGGTATTTTGCGACCATGCTCCGTCCGGGCGGTGTGGCGGCGCTGCAGCGGCGGGCGGAGGACCCGGACCTTAACTATAAGGGGATCATCGAGTTGGCTGCGTGGCGGACGGTAAACTGGCTTTACCCGCATCGGCACCAGTGGTCGCAGCGATTGGCTTGCCGGAACGCGACGCTGGTGCTTGTTGCGCTGAAGCGGCACCATCGGCGCGCGGGGCAGTGGCCGGAGAGCCTGGAGGCGGCCGGGGCGTTGGGGGAGATTGCGGCGGATCCTTTGAGCGGCGGGGCGTTTGTGTATCGCAGGCAGGGCGAGGGTTTTGTGCTGTACAGCACGGGCGATAACGGCGTGGATGATGCGGGGCGGAACAATCCCCGCGACGGCAGCGACGACGTGTGGATCTGGCCGGCGCGGGTGGCGATGTTGGGGCCGGGACTCGATCCTGAGTGACCGGTATTAGCGGCGGTTCGTGTCGGGGTCGTACCGCGGCGGGCCGGCAACGTGAGCAAGATTTTTTTTCCGAGGCGTGTGTTTGAGGCAGTGATGTGCGCGGGCGGAGGAGGTGTACGGCTGCGGTGTCCGATAAGTGGCGCGGGGGTGTGGATGTCGGGGTTGTCTGCACTGAGCCATTGTAATACCGGGGCCGCGGGGCAATAAAATCGCGGCAGGATACGTTTAAGTGTATGAGTAACGAGCATGGAGGTCAGGCAATCACGTGGTTTGCGGCGAAGAATGCGCGCGAAAAATGTGTCAGCGGGCGCGTTGATGTGTCGATAAAGGACCTGTCGGGGACTGGTGACGAGGCGAGGAATTTGGAACAGGCACGTACATGCATTTATTCGGACGCAAGGCGGCGCGGCAGAATTGATGCATGATTTCTCGGATAAGTCGACGGATTTGCTTGACGTGATGGGAATCCCTGATATAATGGGGACGTTGGCAGGGCCAGCCAGGGGAGGCGCGGGGATCTGTATTTCAAAGACGAAGCCGGACGGAGTTTGCGTGCGACAAATAAGCCCCATAATCTGCATGATTGTGCTGTTGCTGGTGTGTTTCGGCGCACCGGCCACGGGTCAGGAGGTTGCTGTCGGGGGCAGGCCGGCGGTGGAGAGCGATTCGGGGGCGGCACGTCAGCTTCGGATCTGCGAGGAGGCACTTCTTCGGGGCTCAACGGACCGGAGCCGCACGGACGCTGCGATTGAGCTGCTGCGGCGCGAGGACGACGCGGCCTGGGAGGTGCTGATGAAGGCGCTTCTGAGCACGGACAACGCGGCGGCGCGGCAGGCGGTATGTCGCGGGCTGGTGGTGAGCCGTTCGTGGCCGGAGCACACGCGGAGCCGGAAGGTATTTCTGGAACCTCTTTTGGGTATTCTGATCGACGAGTCGAGTGCGGATGCGCGATTGGCGGCCGAGGCGCTGCTTGTGTTCCGGTATGCCGAGATCGGGGATCGTTTGGGGCGTCTGGCACGGATGAGCGACCTGGACCGCGGGGTGCGGCTGAACGTGATCCATGCGCTGCGGCTCTGGCCGGACAAGGAGGCGATCCTGGAATTGGTGAACCTGCTGGACGACGCGGATGCGGAGGTTGCGGCTGCGGCCGCGGCGGCGCTTCCGTACTGGGTCGAGGCCGGGGCGGACAAGGAGGCGATTCTGGAGGAGTTGCAGCGGAAGAGTCCGGACGAGATCATCAAGGCCCGGCTGGAGGGCATGCAGCAGCAGATGGCGCGGCTGGAGGCGCAGCGTGAACTGTGGAAGAAGCTGTACCTTGGTGCGCTGGATCGGGAGTTCGAGAAGTCCGACGAGGACGGCAAGGGCAGGATGTTGGCGGAGCGATTGGCTTCGGAGTACGCGGCGGTTCGGCTGTGGGCGGTGAACAAGGCCAAGGCGTTCACGGGGCCGCGGCCGAAGACGTTCCGGGAGAACCTGCTGGCACTGGTTTCGGATAAGGACTGGGAGATTCGGCTGGCGACGGCCCGGGCACTTGCGAATATGAGTGCACTGGATCCGGCCGCGGCACTGTTGGCGCAGTTAAAGGTCGAGACGTACTCGGATGTCCGTCTGGCGATCTTCGATGCGCTGGGTGAGGCGTGCTTCTTTGCGTTTTCGCCGGGGTCGCCGATCGCGTTGGACGAGTCGATTCGGACGGAGACGCTTGCGATTGCGGCGCAGTACGTGCAGGACAAGGATGCGCGGGTGGCCGCACAGGGGGCGGCGGTGATGGGCAAGCTGCTGGAATTGAACAATGTCCAGAGCGAGGTGGTCGGGGAGTACCTTGCGCTTCTGGCGGGGCGTTATCAGCAGGCGAAGGGGTCGACGGGGATGCTTCGCGGGGAGTTGTTGGGCGTGATGGCGCGGCTTTGCGGGGATGGCGATCATCGTCAGAAGGCGGCGGGCGTGTTCAGACAGTTCTTCCTGGAGGGGCTGGCAGCGGGTGACGACAATACGGTTCGCGAGGCGGCGGCGACCGGGCTTATGAATATCGACAAGGCGGCTGCCTTTCGGCTGTTCAAGGACAGCGGGCTGGCCAATGACGACAGCCCTGTTGTGCGGCGCGTGGTGATGCGTCTGGCGGGTGAACTGGGGACGGCCGAGGACGTGGTATGGCTTGCCGAGCGGATCAACGACAACGGCGAGGCGGAGACGGCCTGGAAGGCGATGCGTGATATCCTGCTGCGTGCGGACGCCAAGACGGTGTATGAATGGGCGAAGAAGGTGGCCTCGGGTGAGGATCGGTTCAATCATGCCCGGGACCTGCTGGATGCCGCGGAGAAAAAGGCTGAGGGGCAGAAGGACGCGGCGCTGCTTCGGGCGGTGCGGACGGACCTTTGCGACTGGTACGCCCAGCGCGGCGACTACGGTAAGGCGATCGCGTACTGCGACCTGCTGCTGGCGCAGACGACCGACAGCAGTGAGAGGGAAAGACTTCAGTTGCGGCTGCTGGAGGCCTATCTGCAGACGGCGGATGCGGCCAAGGCGGCCAGCGTTGTGGCCGAGCGGTTAGCGTTGCGCGATATGGGGGCGGAGGACGCGTTTGCGGCGAAGATCGGGGCGTTCTTAGGGCTTCGGGACGTGAATCCGGGGGCCAAGACGGCGGTCGTGGAGGCGCTTGGGCAGATCAAGGCGCCTGCGGCGCGGCCGCGGTGGACGGCTCAGTTGGGTATGTGGCGGCAGATGGTGGCGACCCCGGCGCTGCCGCCGGAGGCATCGGCGTCGGCGTCGGCATCGCCGGGCGTCAACAAGTAAGTCGGCCGAATCTCATTTCTTTCCTTCGTTCCTTCTTTCTTTTGTCTTGCTTGCAGTGGTTCTGCGCGCACCGCCAAACGCCAAGTAGTGGCGGGTGAGGTGATGTACCGATGTGTTTTGGAGGGTGTGTCGGCGCGGGGGCGGCGGTGTGGCGTTTGACGGTGGTACCCTGACGTTCACGTATGTGTTTGAGGGTGGTAACTGACGTTCCTACATGGTACGGCGATGCTGCTGTGTGGATTTGCAGGGGTGGGTGGAGATTGCCCAAGTTACTAATGCCAGTTTTTGGGCCCTTTCTGAGCTGGGAACGGCTGTTTTCTGAGATTTAGCGGAAATTCTGTTATGCTTGCGAAGTGACTGTACTCTCATAAGCGTCGGGAAGAGAAAAGAAGCGGGGTTTAAGAGGGGACATGCCATGACAGCCGCACGTTTTGGGAGGATTGCAGCACTGGTAATTATTGCGTTATGCATGTCCTGGTCCGCGCATGCTGATGGGCATGCGGCAAGGGCGGCTGGGGCGGTTACGTGGTATGTTCAGGCGGACGCCAACCCCGCGGAAGCGGACGGCAGGAGCTGGCAGACGACTTTTCCGTTCCTGCAGGATGCCTTGATGTTGGCGGGGGTTGGCGACGAAGTCCGGGTGGCGCGAGGTATGTACAGGCCGGGCGATTTCTCTTTGAGGAATCGCCCGAGCCTGGGCCGCGACTATCATCTCAAGTCGCAGGCGGGGCGATGGGATGAGCAGCGGGCAGCCTGGGTGCGGGACATGGTGACGAGCCCGTGCATTGACGCAGGCAATCCGCGCAGCCCAATCATGTATGAGCCGTTTCCGCACGGTGGCGTTGTCAACATGGGTGCGTACGGCGGTACGGCTGAAGCGAGCTGTACTTCGATGGGTTGATCTGTGAGGTGGTTACGCCTGGGGATCTCAATGGCGATTGTGTTGTGAATCTGACGGACCTGTCACTGATGGCGCAACATTGGATGGAGGACAATCGCATCGAGGCGACAAGCCAGGGCATAAAGCGATAAGCGTCGCATGCGCGTGAACGGGTGCGGTTGATCAGGCAATGTCAAAATGGAAAGGAGCAAGTTATGTGGCAGGTGTGCAAGAAGGGCGGGATCTTGTGTGTCCTTGCGGCGTGTGTTTCGTTGGCGGCGGAGGCTGCGACACTGAAGGTGCCGGGGGAGTATGCGACGATTCAGGCGGCGATTGATGCGGCGGCGGCGGGGGATATAGTGCTTGTGGCAGATGGGGTGTACACGGGTACAGGTAATCGCGACATCGATCTGAAAGGCAAGGCGATCACCTTGCGCTCGGCGAACGGGCCGGCGTACTGCACGATCGATTGTGCGGCGTCGGAGGAGAATATGCACCGCGGCTTTGTGCTCCATAGCGGCGAATCGCGTTCGGCGGTGATCGAAGGTTTCACCATTACCAGCGCGGTGGCGAATATGGGTGCAGGCATTTTGTGCACGCACGGCGCATCGCCGACGATCCGCGGCAACGTCATCAGGGGCAATCGTGTGCCGTGGGACTGTGACGGCGGCGGGGGCATCAAGTGCCGGGACGGGGCGGCGCCACTGATCGAAGGCAACATTATCGAGGACAACCACTGCGAGCCGGGCAGCGGGGGCGGAGGTATTCACTGCTATAACTCGGGGCGGGTGGAGATACGGCGAAACATCATTCGCGGCAACCGGGCGACCAGCGGCGGAGGGATCGAGATCGGGTACAATGCACAAGGGGCTGAGATCGCGAACAACCTGATCGAGGACAATGCGGCCGGTTCGGGGGCGGGGGTGTTGATCTCGACGGCCACGGGTGAGGCGCAGTTGTGCAACAACACGATAGTGAACAACGAGGCGGATTACAGCGGCGGAGGGGTTCGTGTCACCGGCGAATCGGAGGCCACGATCATCAACTGCGTCGTGTGGGGCAACCGTGCAGACGGCGACCTGGAAGGGGCGCAGATCGACAAGGGGTTGGCCAGCGTGGGTTTGCTGCATTGCTGTGTGGAGGGCTGGAGCGGTTTTCCGGGGGTTAACGGCAATTTCGGGCGGGATCCGCTGTTCGCGGATGCGGCGGCGGGCGATTATCGTCTGCGAGACAACTCGCCGTGTGTCGACAGCGGTCTTAACGACGCCCGGCGGCGTGGGGGATAAGGACCTTGACGGCAACCTGCGCATCCAGGGGCGGTTGGTCGATATGGGGGCATACGAAACCCCGGTGCGGAAGCAGACGGGCGCTTACCGGGTGATCGATCTTGGCACGTTAGGCGGTATGCACAGTGAGGCGGCGGCCATCAACAACAGCGGCCAGATTGTCGGGCGGGCGGATACGTACGAGGGCGTTGGACATGCGTGTCTGTTCGTACACGACAAGGTGGTCAACATCGATCTGGGCACCTTGGGCGGTACCGGCAGCCGAGCGTATGACATCAACAACGCCGGTCAGATCGTGGGGTCGAGCAATCTCGGCGCGCACGAAAAGGCCACGGCGGTTCTGTTTGATGCGACGGGCGGCGGAGCAAACGTCGATCTTGGTACGGCCGAGGAGCGCGTCAGCGCCGCCTACGGGATCAACGACATCGGTCAGATAGTGGGAGGGACCATGCATGCCGACGGGCGGTGGCGGGCGACGCTGTTCGACGCCAGCGGCGGCGGCAACAACATCAACCTGGGCAACCTCGGCGAGTATTTCGGCAATGACGACAGTATGGCGCTGGCGATCAACAGCCAGGGGATCATCGTCGGGCATGCCCAGTACCAGGAAGGCAGTTCGATTCGTGCGCACGGAACGAGGTTCGATCCATCCGGCGCAGGCGCCAACGTTCTTCTTGGCGGCTTGCAGGCTGCGGCGGTCAATGAGGCCGGACAGATTGTCGGTGCGGGGGACGGGCAGGCCATGTTGTTCGACGCGACCGGCGGGCTGGAAAATCGTACGTTGGGGCTGCCAAAAGGCGCCGTGTCGGGACAGGCGTGGGGCATCAACGCGTACGGACAGGTCGTGGGGAGCGTGATGTACAGCGGTGGGGAGCATGAACACGCCGCCCTTTTCGATGCCAGCGGCCAGCGGGGGGCAATCGACCTAAACACCCTCATCGACCCGGACTGCGGCTGGGTTCTTCGGTGTGCAAAGGACATCAACGACAAGGGGTGGATGGTCGGCTACGGCGTCAACCCGCAGGGAAAGCACCGGGCCTTTCTGCTTGTGCCGGAACTCTTAGAAATTATATACGTTGACGACAGTGCCACCGGGGCCAACGACGGCACGTCATGGGCGGATGCGTTCACCCATCTTCAGGATGCGCTGGCTGCAGCGCGACGGTATGATCATATCCGCGAGATCCGCGTCGCCCGGGGTGTGTACAGGCCGGGCGATTTCTCGCTGAGCGATCGCCCGAGCCTGGGCCGCGAGGAGACATTTGCGCTTGCGAGCGGTGTGACGATCAAAGGCGGCTATGCGGGCTGGGGGGCGGCCGATGCGGATGCCCGCGACGTCGAGCGGTATGCGACCATTCTCAGCGGCGACTCGGCCGGGACACTGCCGATGCTGACGCGGGAGAGCTATGGATCGGTTCTGCAAGCGCGCGGCGTAGACGAATACACCCACTGTTATCATGTCGTTTCCGCAATGGGCGTGGACGCCACGGCCGTTCTTGAGGGCGTGACAATCACCGGGGGTACGGCCAACGGCCCGTCGTTCGGGGAATCCGCCGAGGCGAAGTACTTCTGCGGCGCGGGCGTCTACGTTGTTGAGGCGTCGCCGACATTGATCGACTGTACGATCACCGGCAATATTGCTTTTGTGTATGGCGGGCCTGCGGCCAAGGGCGGCGGCATGTACTGCGGGTCGAGCGAACCGACACTTGTTCGCTGCCGGTTCGTCTTCAACTGGGTGGATGACTATGATTCCGATGCGTACGGCGCGGGCATGATGAATGAAGACAGCAGCCCGGTGCTCAGCGACTGCGTGTTCGAGTATAACGGCACGGGCAACTGGGCTGGAGGGATGGCGAATCGGGGGATGTCGGCGCCGAAGCTGACGGGCTGCACGTTTGCGGGCAACTGGAGCCAGTACGGCGGCGGGGCGATAGGGCATGCCCCCTTCGGCGATTACGTCTTGACGGCACGGAACTGTTTGTTTGCGGGCAACAGCACATACGGGGCCGGAGCGGCCGTGGATCTTTCCTACCCCGGCGGACTGTTCATCAACTGTACGTTTGCGGAGAACGGCTTTTCGGATAGCCCATATGACTATGCGGTGCGGGGCCATGCGCCCTTCAAGGCGGTCAATTGCATCTTTCGCGACGGCGGGCAGGAAATCGACATTGACGTCCCCGGCTGGGCGGACGTCACGTTCAGCAATGTCGAAGGCGGATTCGAAGGCGTCGGGAACATCGACGCTGATCCGTTGTTTGCGCGTCCAGGGCGGTGGGTGAAGCCGGGCGACACCGGTCTGTCGCACTTCTGCTGGATCGCCGGCGACTACCACGTGATGTCGCGCGCGGGGCGGTGGGATGCGTCCGCCGGCGAGTGGGTGCAGGATGAGGTGACGAGTCCCTGCATCGACGCGGGCGATCCGATGAGTCCGATCATGTATGAGCCGTTTGCGGCCGGGGGCGTGGTGAACATGGGTGCTTACGGCGGGACGGCCGAGGCGAGCAAGTCGTACTTCGATGCGCCGCCGTGCGAGGTGATTGTGGCCGGCGACATCAACGGCGACTGCGCCGTGAATCTGGCGGACCTTGCCATCATGGCTTTACACTGGCTTGCGCCGTGATGGAGCGTGGGCGGCCCGAAAGAGCGGGGTCATAGGAAATGCTGCGTACAGAAGTGCGCAGCATTTCTCTGTTTTGTGGGCGGGTCGGCACAGCCAGGGGCGTGATTATCGGTCGTTTGGCTTGTGGAGAAATCCCATTGTATTCCGGGTTAAGCGTCGGGGCGGATTGTTCGAATACAAGGCTATCCGCAAGGACACGGCAGTGTGATGGTTCGACAATCAGTGGAGAGCGAAGATGCTATCGTCGGAGACAATGACATCGCTTGCGGAAGGCGGTTCGTCAGGCGATGGGCAGCAGCTTTACCAGGCGCTGTTCGAATATAATCCCTGCCAGGCGATCGTTGTGGATACCACGGGGCGGATCGTGATGTTCAACCGGGCCAAGCGGGAATCGGGCGACCGGCTCCCCGAGCCTGGCGACATCATGTTTCGGGATTACGCGGCCAAGTACGAGATTGACATGCACGCGGAGTTGGTGGAGTGCATGCGTACGGGGCAGACGCGGCGTTTCCCGGAGCAGAAGTACGGTGACAAGGTCCTGTCGACGACGATCTCGCCATTTCCGGGCGGGCGACCATCATAATGGAAGACGTGACGCAGCGAGTGGAAGCGGAGAGGAAGCTGGCGGCGGCCAATGCGGTGCTGCAGGAAAAGGACCGGCTCAAGACGGCCTTTGTTTCGACGCTGTCGCACGAACTGCGGACGTCGCTGTGTATCTTTCAGAATGCGATTTCGAATATAGAATCGGGGGCGCTCGGCAAGGTCAGCGGCAGGCTGCGCGAGACGCTGGAAATGGCCGGCGACAGCGTGCGGCGGTTAGCCAACGTCATCGATGATTTCGTGGAGCTGTCGGAGCTTGAGTTGGGCGGCGCGGCCCTGGTGAAGGAACAATTAGACATGACGGCGCTTTGCCGGGAGGCGCTCGACGACGTCCGGGGGCGGCTGGAGGAACGGAATATCCGGCTCAAGACGGTGCTTCCGGATGGCGAGTGCCTGATGAGCGCGGACCGGGCCAAGATGGCGCGGGTGCTGCGGCACCTGCTGGATAATGCGGCCAAGTATGCGCCGGCAGGGGGCAACGTTGCATTCTGCCTGGAGAACCGGGGGCGGGATGGCGCCTTTTATGTCAAGAATGATGGGCCGGGCATCGCCCAGGAGAACCTGGAGCGGATATTCGACAGCTTTACGAGTATTCCGGTCGAGGGGCAGTGCGGCGGTACAGGCATCGGCTTAGGGCTGACGCTTGTTCGGCAGATCGTGGAGATGCATGGCGGCGAGGTGCTTGTTGTCAGCACGCCTCACAAGGCGACCACATTTCGGGTAGTGATTCCAAAGTAATCGGGGGTGCTCAGTCTGCATGGGGGATGTCTTTTCCGATGGAACCGGTGTTTTTGCGTTGTCGTAGGAAGATTTGAAGGCAAGCAATAAGGGGGTGTACTATGGAAGTCATAGATGTATTGGACAGAGAAGCGGTGCATTATGAGACGTCGACTCACCGGCCCGTCTATACCGCACAGGAGGTGGCGCAGGAAGAGCATGTCAGCGGCAGGAATGTGGCCAAGTGCGTGGTTGTGAACGCCGACGGCCGCGATTACGTGTGTGTTCTGCCGGCGTGCTGCAAGATCGATCTTGAGGCGCTGCGGAGCGTCCTTGAGGCGGACCACGTCGAGCTGGTGGATGAAGCACGGATGGCGGAGCTGTTCGAGGATTGCGAGGTGGGGGCTGAGCCGCCTTTCGGGAGTTTCTACGGGTTGCCGACAATCATGGACGATCGGCTCGAGCAGAGCGATTTTATCGTGTTCCAAGGCGGCAGGCATGACCGGGCGATTCGGATGGACATGCCATCATACCTGCGGATCGAGCGGCCGCGGATATTCAGCTTCAGCTATCACATTACCTAAGCTTATCGGACTTTTCAGGAGTGCGCAAATAAGAAAGGGCCGGCCGGGGATGGCCGGACCCCTTCTTTGGAGGAGGAGAAAAGTTTGTTTTATAACCAGGAGAAAACGCTTACTCCTTAAATCTCTTTTCGACTGATTCTCAGTCTGATAGTTATACGCGCTTGAGGCCTGAAGGTTCATGCAAACTTCAAAAAAATCCGGGGTGGTTCGAGCTTTTGGCGGCTTGCGGGTATTTCGTGGACAGTTCGAGTGTCTCCCATTATATTGAAAGCGACTTAGCTTGCATGGGAGGCGTTATTATGGGACATTTGCTATTTTGTACGGCGGCGTGCTTTTTATTCTGCAACGTGGAAAAAATATCGGCGGCGGGGCAGGAGGTAGACAAACCCGAGGTCCGGTCCGTTGCGAAGATATGGGACCAAGCCCAACACAACGCTTTCACGGACCTGATACGTTTTGACGGCGGCTGGCTGTGCGTGTTTCGGGAGGCGGAGAGGCATGTTTACGGTCGGGACGGGCAGATCCGGGTGATCTGGAGTAAGGATGGCGAACAGTGGGAATCGGCGGCGTTGTTGAGTGAAAAAGGGGTGGACCTGCGCGATCCGAAGATCAGCCGGATGCCGGACGGGCGGCTCATGATTGTGATGGGCGGCAGCGTGTATGACGGCCAGACCTTTGTGGGGCGCCAAAGCCGCGTGGCGTTCTCGAAGGACGGGCGGACCTGGACGGCGTCTCAGAAGGTGCTTTCGCCGGGGCAATGGCTGTGGCGGGTGACATGGCACGAGGGCAAGGCTTACGGGGTGACGTACGAGTCGGGGGCGGCGGGTCATTGGCCACAACTGCTTTGGAAGAGCGCCGACGGGCTGAGGTGGGAGCAGGTCACAATGCTGCATGTGCCCGGTCAGGCGGGGGAGACGACGCTGCGGTTTCTGGGCGATGGGCGGATGATGGCGTTTGTGCGGCGCGAGACGGGCAACTGCTTTGCGTGGGTGGGGACGAGCGCGGCTCCGTATACCGAGTGGCAATGGCGTGAAACGAGCCATCGGGTAGGCGGGCCGAACTTCATTGTGCTGCCGGACGGGCAGATGTGGGCGGCGGGGCGCAACTACACCGATGGGACGAAGACTACGGTGGGGCGGCTGAGTGAGTCGGGCTACGAGCCGCTGCTGACCTTGCCCAGCGGGGGTGACACGAGCTATCCGGGGCTGGTGTGGCATGACGGGCTTTTGTGGGTGAGCTATTATTCATCGCACGAGGGCAAGGCGGCGATATACCTTGCGAAGATCAAACTGCCATGAGGCAGGGGCTGGGAATCTGCAATAAGGGAGTATCGAGATGAGAAAGACGGTGCTCGTGGCGATTGCCGACGGGATCGAGGAGATTGAGTCGGTTTGTGTTATCGATACGCTGAGGCGGGCGGGGGCAGAGGTGACGGTCGCGTCCGTGGACAGTTTGCAGGTGACGGCCTCGCGCGGCGTCAAGCTGGTGGCGGATAAGCTGATCGGCGATTGCGAGGGCGAGACGTTCGATTTGATCGTGCTGCCGGGCGGCATGCCTGGGGCGGAGCACCTGCGGGATTGTGCGGCGCTGGCGGAGATGCTCAAGGCGCAGAAGGCGGCCGGGCGGATGTACGGGGCGATTTGCGCATCGCCGGCGGTGGTGCTGGGGCGTCATGGGCTGCTGGACGACAAGCGGGCGACGTGCCATCCGGCGCTTGCGGATAAGCTGGTGTGCCGTGAGGCGTCGGAAGGTCGTGTCGTTACGGACGGCAATTGCGTAACCAGCCGCGGGCCAGGTACGGCTCTGGAGTTTGCGCTGGAACTGGTGCGGCAGTTGTTCGGCGACGAGCGGATGAGGCAGGTTGCCGAGCCGATGCTGGCCGGGTGATTTTCGATTTCAGTTTTCTTGTTACTGTTTTCAGGGGAGTTAAGCAGATGGGGAATCGCCGGATTCATGCAGCATGCCTGTTCGTGGTATGTGGGATTTGTTTGTCGTCGGCGTTCGGGACGGCGCTGGATGATTATGTGAAGCGGCCGGACGCGGCGTTCAAATACGAGCTTGTCCGGACGATGCAGAGCCCCGAGGGTACGGGATATGTTCTCGATATGATTTCGCAGACGTGGCGGAGCGCCGACGAGGTGAACCGGACCGAGTGGCGGCACTGGGTGCATATCGCCGTTCCGAAGGTGGTGCGGCACAAGACGGCCCTGATGATCATCGACGGCGGGCGCAACGGTGGGCAGGCGCCGGAGAAACTGGACAGCGCCTTCGGCTCGATTGCCGTGCGGACGCAGTCGGTGGTCGCACGCATCAAGATGGTGCCCAACGAGCCGCTGCGGTTTGCCGGCGAGGATTTCGACCGGTGGGAGGATGCGATCATCGCTTACTCGTGGGACCGCTACATCGAAACCGGCGATGCGGACTGGCCGCTGCAATTGCCGATGGTCAAGTCCGTGGTGCGGGCGATGGATGCGGTGCAGGAGTTCGTCGGCAGACAGCGAGCGGATGTGCAGGTGACGGACTTCGTAGTGACCGGCGCGTCCAAGCGCGGCTGGACGACGTGGCTGACGGGGGCGGTCGATGAGCGTGTGCGAGCGATTGCACCCATTGTGATCGATATGCTTAACGCACGCGAGTCGTTTCGGCACCATCGTGCTGTTTACGGGTTCTATGCCCCCGCGGTGCACGATTACGAGCAGATGGAGATCTTTGCGCGAATTGAGACGCCGGAGGCCGAGCGGCTGTTGGCGATTGCCGACCCGTATGCCTACCGGGACCGGCTGACGATGCCCAAGTTCATCCTCAATTCGGCGGGGGACCAGTTCTTCCTGCCGGACTCGTGGCGATTCTATTATGAGGGACTCAAGGGCGACAAGCGGCTGCGGTACGTGCCCAACACCGGGCACGGGCTGGAAGACAGCGACGCGATGGAGACGCTGGTGCTGTTCTACCAGGCGGTGTTGGAGGGGTGGGACCTGCCGCGGTTCGAGGCGGCGTACCCGGACGAGGGTACGGTGGTTGTGAAGCCTGTCAATAAGCCGCAGGCCGTAAGGCTTTGGAAGGCGACCAATCCCGATGCGCGCGACTTTCGGGTGGACACGTTCGGAAAGAAGTGGACGAGCGAGGCGTTGGCGCCCGACAAGCAGGGGCGGTATGTGGCGAAGGTCGACAAGCCGGCCGAAGGCTTCACCGCATTCTTCGTGGAGTTAACATTCGGCAGCCCGGCCGAGCATTCTTTTAAGTTCACGTCAGGCACGCGTGTGATTCCGGATGTGAGGCCTTATGCCCCCGAACGTACTGCGGCCTCCGGGGCCAATTAGCGTCGGCCTTCGCTTTGCAGCGTCTTTAAGATGTGCCAGTAGGCGCCTCGGGCGCCCTTGGCGATGGCGTCGGCGAGTTCCGTGTTGTCGTTGTAGTTGTGGTCGCTGGCGGGCTGTGCATCTTTGGCGAGGTCTGGCATGGGTTTAAAGAAGCGCGGGTCGTCGCCGATGAGGTCGCACACGAGTTTCGCAGGGGCTTCGCCTAATTCGCGGGCGATGTAGAACGTCGGTTGAAAGAGGTCGACGGGGCCGTCGTAACGGCGGCGGATGTTGGGGTTGGTTTGGAGGGGGCCTTCGGCGGCGGCGATGCGGGCGATTTCGGTTTTCGGGTAAATGCGTATGCCCAGGGCGGTGCCTGCGCAGTCGGGGTCGATCTGTTTGACGAAGGCGATGGTCTGGGCGACCGTGTCGGGGGTCTCGCCGGGGCCGCCGATCATCAGGTCGATCATTACTTTTATACCGTTTTTCCTGCAGGCGGCAACTGTCTTTGCAAGGTCATGGGGGGTGTGGGGCTGGCGGTAGGCTGCAAGCATGGCGGGCGAGCCGGAGTCGCCGGTGAAGTTGATGCCCGCGCAGCCGGCTCTTTTCATGGTCTTGGCCAGGTCGTCGTCAAACGGCGTGGTGGCCAGATAGGCGTACCACTGCAAGTTGTCGCCGAGTTTGCGGCGGACGAATTCGGCGCAGACGGCTTCTGCGTGGGCGCGGGGTATGTTGAACTCGCTGTCGCACAGGTGCAGCACGTCGATGCCCTGTTTGAGCAGGGTTTCGGCCTCGTCGGCCACTTCCGCGGGGTCTCTTTGCCGCAGCGTCCTGCCTTTGGCCAGGTGTTCGGCACAGTAGATGCACGTTCTGTCGCAGCCGCGTTTGGTTTCGAGTCCGCCTTGCCCGCCCAGGCGGAAGTAAGTTCGGTTATCGATTGCGTTTCGATTTGTGGGCAGTTTCAGTGGGTTGTGCCATTGGGGAGGGTTGGCGCGGACGGTTTGGCCGTCCTTCCACACGAGGCCGGGGGTTTTGTGGGGGTTTTGGCCCAAGATGCGGTAGAGCTGCACGAGGGCGTGCTCGCCGTCGCCGCGTATGCCGTAGTCGGCGCCCGTGTGCTGCAGGATTTTCTCGGGGAAGATGGCGTAACCCACCCCGCCGAGCACGATGGGCGCATCGGTGACGCCACGAAGCATGAGCACAGTCTCCTTATGCTGCGGGAGGAACCACTGGGCGTTGGGCCAGAAGCAGTCGTCGATGTTGCGGAGTGTCAGTCCAACGAGGGCGGGGCTGTGCGAGGCAAAGTAGTCCGCCATCACTTTGTGCGGGTCGTCCGCGAGTGCGAGGTCGAGGACCTCGGTTTGTATGCCGGCGGCTGCGGTGCACGCGGCGAGGTAGTCCAAGCCGATGGGAGCAATCGGCGGCCTCATTCGGTTTGGGTTAATGAGCGTCAGCATGGTCGGCTCTTGCCTGCGTGTTGCCGTTTCGTCGCCTTTGGGCTGCTAAGCGAACGGAAACAGAGCACCAAATCCGGGCGGTGAGTGCAATATGAGCCTCGGACGCCCCGGTGCCTGACCCCCTCACGCTTCTTTGTCACGGAGGACCTTGATATCCCTGACGCGTGTGTTCTTCAACCACGGCTTCGTGAACGCGACTGTATCGCGCGTCGTGATTCGATTGACTCGACTCTTGTGCAGGCGAATCATGAAGCGTCGACCCTTCTGAGGCTCGATCATCAGATAGCACCAGAGCACGGCTTGCTCCCCCGCCGGCGGCCGATAAACCTTCTCAAGCACACGCCCGATTACCCGCCCCATAATTGGTCCTCCCGGACTTTCGCGGCATTATGCCGCTTATATATACCATCGGCAAAACCGGGGGGGCTCCATAGCCGCCAAAAGATCCTCTGTTTTTCGAGGTTCTACTTGGCTGCATGTCATGCGGCGGGCTGACGAGCCGGGCCAGATTTGCAGGCGCATGAGGCCGGACTGCAACGCCGGCCAGGAGGGCTTGCGCGGCCTGCAAATTGAAGGATGGGGTTGAATTGCGGCGCTGCAACGGATAAACTGCCGCGTTTTGGAGACGGATGCGATGGGTCGCAAAGTGCGGATTACGGCGGGTGAGGTTACGGTAGCGGCAGAGCTTTTTGCGACGCCGACGGCGGAGGCGATTTGTGCGGCGCTGCCGATCCGCAGTCGGGTCCGTCGGTGGGGTGGGGAGATTTACTTTTCGACGCGAGTGGCCGTTGGGCTCGAAGCCGACAGCCGGGATGAGATGGCGGTCGGCGAGCTGGCGTACTGGCCCGTGGGTAAGGCGTTCTGCATCTTTTTCGGCCCGACGCCGGCGTCGGACGGGGAGACGCCAAAGGCGGCATCAGCGGTCAACGTTTTCGGAAAGGTGACCGGCGACGTGGGGGGCCTGTGGGAGGTCGCTGACGGTGAAGAGGTTATCGTTGAGTTAGACACGACATGACCACGGACAGGATGTCCGTGCGGCCGTAGTGCCGCATGCCCTTCGAAGGAGAGCCTGGATGACCCCTACCAAATCGGTTTTGAACATGGCTGCGTATGCCATCGTGCTGGTGCTGATTCTCATGATGGGTCTGGCGATACTGAAGGCAAGGGGGACCGCAAAGGAGAGCGCCAATGAATCGGCGTCGGCGGCGGAGCTTGCACGTGCGACCATGGATGCGCTTGATGCGATGGAACAGAACATTAACGCGCGGATCGATGCGGCGGTTGCGGCTCGAGTGGAACAGTTGAACAAGACGTTCGAGGAGAAGCTCAACGTGCTGCGGGCGCAGGATATCAGGTACGGGCAGCAGTTGGCCGAGCTGCAGCGCAAGATCGATGCGTCTGGGCAGAATGACGGTCAGTTGAAGTGGGTTGTGAATCCGCTGAGGCGGCACCAGTATGCGGCGATCCCGTTTACACTGCCGTGGCATGCGGCCAAAGCGTTTGCCGAGGCCAATGGCGGACACCTGGTTGTGATCAACAACAAGGAGGAAAACGACTGGCTTGTGAGTACGTTCGGCGGTGATACGGAGTACTGGACGGGGCTTACCGACGAGGCGGAAGAGGGCAAATGGAAGGCGGTCAACGGCGAGACGGTGGAGTACTTCAACTGGGCGCCGCCGGAGCCGGACAACTACCGCAAGGCGCAGCACTACGTGATTATCAATTCGAAGGCGCCGCATTTGAACCAGACCGATGCGGGGCGGTGGAACGACGTGCCGGCCAATGAGCCGCGGATTGGGATCATCGAGCGGCCGTTGTAGTGCCGCGTGGCGGGGCCCGCGGCAGGTGCTCTGCCGAGGGCCCGGCAATCGGGCGAAACGAGTGAGTTTATCAGTCGCCGTTATGTGCGCGTGCCGCAGCGCCGATATGTTGCCTACGGCATCCGGTACATTATGGGGTTGAAGGAGAACTTGCGTGAAGGCCCGGACGGCTTTATTTCTGGTTTTGGTTGTCGGCGGCGCGGCGTTCGGACGGGATCTGACGTTTTTTGTGTGGTCCGATACGCACTTCGGGGCCTATGACTACGCGGATACGACGCGTCTGGAGGTTATCAGACAGATGAATGGCCTGCCGGGCACGAGGTATCCGGCGGAGATTTTCGAAGACGCGAAGGTCGGCAGGCCGGCGTTTCTGCTGCACCTGGGGGATATTACCGAGCACGGGCTGGCGGGCGAGTGGGATGATCCGAACCTTGCCGATCAGCGGAGCTATATGCGGACGCTAAGGTATCTGACGGTGACGGACAAGATATACGAAGTGGCCGGCAACCATGACAGCCGACAGCATACGAACATCCGGGGGCAGATTGCGCGGCGGCAGGACAACACGTATTATGCGTTCGAGATGGAGGGCGTACATTTCGTTGTTCTCGACCTGTACACGCATCTGAACGGGGGGACTCCCAGCCTCGACGATGAGCAGCTTGACTGGCTGAGGGCGTACTTGGACAGGATCGACGATACGACGCCGGTGATCATTGCGATGCATGCTCCGCCGCCCCACAGGACGCCCGCCGACGGGTTGTCGCGCCAGGCCGACGATACGCTTGAGCACCTGTGGCACATTGTGGCGGACAAGAACGTGCTGGCGTTTTTCCACGGTCACATTCACAGGGTTTTTGCCGGCCGCTGGTTCGAGTTCGACACGGTTGCTCCGGCGGGTTTTGCCTATATGCGTAGGGGCTGTCCTCAGGGCGATCCGGTTTTCGGGGTTGTGCGGATTACCGATGATCGGATGACGGTCTGCGGGTGGGACTGGGAGCGGCGGTGTTTCATGGAGAAGCCGGTGCTGGACAAGTTCTTTCGGTCTGCGGGCGGCGAAGGCGAGAGGGCTTCGACAAGTGCCGAAGCGGTGAAGCCCTGAGAACGGGCTGTTGCCTGGGGGCGAGCGTCGGTGGACGGATGCGGCGTGTGGTGGTATAATCCGTGCCCATGGTTGTATGCCTGGATTCGTGAGAGGATCAGCATGGGCGCTGTCCGTAGAGAAAGAAAATTGAATCGGCGGGCTTTTTGGGCGGGTGCGGCCAATGCGGGTGTGGCGGCGCCTTATCTGGTCAGTGCGCCAGCACGGATGCTTTCGCGGCCGATGCGGCCGCCGCGGCGGTTGTGATATGGGGGCTGTGGTCGGCGTTGTCATTGTCCTGGGGGGTGCTGCGGCGCTGTGGGCGTTTCTTGTGTGGCGGGGCAAGGTGCGGCGTGCGCGGCGGCGTGAACTGATGGCGGCGCCGTTTCCGGAGGCGTGGCGCGAGATCTGCAGGCGCAACGTGAGGCTTTACAATCGCCTGCCGGAGGACCTGCGGCGACAACTGCACGGGCTTGTGAACGTCTTTCTGGACGAGAAGCGGTTCTATGGCTGCAAGGGGCTGGAGATTACCGATGAGATTCGCGTGACGATTGCTGCGCAGGCGTGTTTGCTGTTGCTGAATCGGCCGACGGTGTTCTTTCGCAAGCTCAAGACGATTTATGTTTATCCGGAGAGCTACGTGGCGAAGGAGACGTTTCGCGACGGGGTTATGGAGATCGAGCGGGAGAGCGTGCGATTGGGTGAGTCGTGGCGGCGCGGGCCCGTGGTGTTGGCGTGGGACAGTATTCGCAGGGGAGCACGCAACATCGAGGACGGCAGTAACGTGGTGCTGCACGAGTTTGCCCATCAGTTGGATCAGGAGGATGGCGACGCCGACGGTGCTCCGGTTCTCGATGGACGGAGCGGTTACGCGGTATGGTCACGGGTGCTCGGGGCGGAGTACGAGCAGTTGTGCGAGAAGGCGAGGCGCGGCCGGTATTCTGATATTCACGTCTATGGAGCGACGCATCCGGCGGAGTTTTTTGCGGTGATTACGGAGGCGTTCTTCGAGAAGCCCAGGCAGATGCAGCGCAAGCACCCGGAACTGTATGAAGCATTGAAGAACTATTACAGGATTGACCCGGCGGGGTGGCCGGAGGAATGAAGGGAGTCTGGCGGAAAAGAGCCGGGCCGTGAGGATGACTGCGGGGGGAGCGGCGACAGAGATTTGACTTGCAGGATATGGGTAGTTGCGGCATCATAAGCGCACATAAGCGAGGAGCATTGCGGTGGATGTGAGTGCCGAAAGACTGGCTTTGGCGTTCGGTCTGACGCTTTTTGCGGGGCTGGCGACGGGCATCGGCAGCGCGCTGGCCTTTTTTGCCAAGCGGACGAGCACGCGTTTTCTGTCGGCCGCGTTGGGTTTTTCGGCCGGCGTGATGATCTATGTGTCGCTGGTGGAGATCTTCCAGAAGGCCAAGGCTTCCCTGGTGGCATCCATTGGCGTTTACGGCGGGTACTGGGCGACCGTTGGGGCGTTTTTCGGGGGCATGGCATTCATTGCGCTGATCGACAAGTGCGTGCCGTCGTTTGAGAACCCTCACGAGATACACAAAGCGGAGGAAATGGACGATCCGGCGCTGGCGGCGCGTTTCAACAGGCTTTATCGCATGGGGCTGCTTACGGCGCTGGCGATTGCGTTCCACAATTTCCCGGAGGGTCTGGCGACGTTTGCAAGCGCGCTTAAGGATCCGCATCTGGGTGTTGCTATAGCCGTTGCCATCGCCATTCACAACGTCCCGGAGGGGATTGCGGTGTCGATTCCCATTTACTATGCAACGGGCAGCCGCCGCAAGGCTTTTGTATACTCGGTTTTATCGGGCCTTTCGGAGCCTGCGGGGGCGATCGTGGGCTATATGCTGTTGGCGGCGTTCTTCAGCGAGGTCGTTTTCGGCGTGCTATTTGCCGGAGTTGCGGGTATCATGGTGTTCATCTCCTTTGACGAATTGCTGCCGGCGGCGGAGGAGTACGGCCGGCATCACCTTTCGGTGTACGGGCTGATTGTCGGCATGGCCGTGATGGCGATGAGTCTGGTTCTTTTCTCGTGATTTCGCAGGGGACAATTTTGGGATTTCGGGGGCATAGGCGGTTGCATTTCGGGCATTTTTGCCATATAAGCACAATAAGCACAGAAGAAACAGGCGTAGAAAGGATTTATTCAGAGAGGGATCGCTCATGACTTCCAGGATTTATGCAAATATCGGCGTGGGTTTGCTTGTGGTTTGTCTTGCCTTGTCGGGGTGCAGGAAGAAGGCCGCGGAGGGGGTTGATGAAGATTATGCGAGCAGGTCGCCGGGCGAAAAGGTTATTTTGGAAGACGGCCTGACCGTATCTCAGTCGGCTGACGTCAATCCTGTAACTTCGGATACAGGGACGTTGATTGCGCCGCCGCCCGCGGCGGCATCGAATACGCCGACAACGCGGCCGGCGGTCAAGGCGCCGCAGGTAGTGTTGGAGACTGCCAGGGGTGATATCGTAGTGGAGCTGGACCCGACGGCAGCGCCGGTGACGGTGGCGAATTTTCTGCGGTACGTGCGGGAAGGTTTTTACGACGGTACGATTTTTCACCGTGTCCTGGCGGGGGCTATTATCCAGGGCGGCGGGTATACGGCGTCCATGGTCCCGAAGGATACCCATTCGCCAATTAATAACGAGGCGTCCAACGGCCTGAAGAACGTGCGCGGCACCATCGCGATGGCCAGAACGCCACTGCCCGACTCGGCGACGAGCCAGTTCTATATCAACCTGAGAGACAACTCGATGCTGGATTACGGCACGTGCCCCGACGGTTACGGGTACACGGTTTTCGGCAAGGTTATCAAGGGTATGGATGTTGCCGATGCCCTTGGTGCGGCGCCTGCGGTGGTCAGAGACGGTGAGCAAAGCTTTCCGGTTCAGCCGGTCGTCATCAAGAAGGCGTCGATTGTGCAGAAATGATTGGGGGACGCCCCGGGCGTGCTTACGCGGGGCGGGCAATTATAGCAGTCGTCTAACTTAGTGTGTCAGCCGATTGGCCGGCGCCAAATCAGGAGAAACGATGCCAAAGGACACCGTGAGACTCGAGACCAGCCTCGGCGACATTGTGTTGGAGCTCGATCGTGATGGGGCGGAGATAACGGTTGAGAACTTCCTTCGCTACGTGAAAGACGGCTTTTTTGACGGCACGATATTCCACCGGGTGATACCGGATTTCATGATCCAGGGCGGCGGGCTGACGGCGGACATGGCGCAGAAGAAGACGCGGCCGCCGATCAGGAACGAGGCGGCCAACGGGCTTAAGAACGATCGCGGCACGATCGCCATGGCCCGGACGAACGACCCGGACAGCGCGACGGCCCAGTTTTTCATCAACCTGAAGGACAATGACTTTCTCAACTGCCGGGGGCCTTCGAATCCGGGTTACGCGGTGTTTGGACGGGTGTCGGAGGGCATGGACGTCGTGGACGCGATTGCGGCCGTGGAGACGACCAGCAAAGGCTATTACGACGACGTGCCGAAGGTGCCCGTCGTGATCCGTTCTGCAACCCTTGTGGAAGACTGATCGACGCTATTCGATGATAACTTCCTGAATGCCCGCGGACCAGTTGTTCTGCAATTTGGCTTCGATTCTGAGCGCTTTCGTGTGAACGGGTTCGATGTCCACCTGGTTGAGGGCGTCCTTTTCGGTTATGTAGGGTGTTTTGTTTTTCGCCGGCTGCCAGCTGCCTTCATTGTCGCGATAGAGGATGCGCCATGACGCGGGCAGACGACATTCGCCTCGGCCGGTGTCGTCGAACCAGTAGACTTTGACGCGCGAGATGTCGCGGGCATCGTCCCATTCGAACTGCACCCACTCGGTGGTTCCCTTATGCGGCCAGAAGTCCAGATGCAGGGAGGACATGTCTGCGGAGTTGGCCGGCAGAATTTGGTCCTTGATGGCGTCCAGTGAGACGTGCACAAAGGATGCCGTCGTCCTGCTTGTATAAGCGAGCGTGTCGGCCGGGGCGGGTCGGGCGGCTTCGGGCGTACGGGCGGGCCAAACGGTCATGTGGGCGGCGCCGCGATGTGCCCATGCATAGTAGGGGATCGCGGTGAAGTGCTTCTCGACATGCGGGACTATGCGGCCGTCGAGCGTGCGCTTGGCTGTGCGGCCGACGCCTTTTATGGTCATGACACCGTTGAGGAGGTCGGGCCGGAACTCGGTTTTCAACTCGGCGTCGTCGGGGATGTAGACGTCGAGGACCTGGCCGTTGTTGTCGGGACCTTCGAGGCAGAACACGATGGGGCCGCGTTCGAGCGCCACCTTGCCCCTGTTGGTTACGACGTTCGGATGCGAAAGGACACGGCGGACCGGCATGGGCAGGTTGAGTTCGATTGTGTCACCTTTCTTCCAGCGGCGGTCGATGCGTGCGTAGCCTTTTTCAAGCTCGACGTTGGGGGCCTCACCGTTTACCTTCAATGATATCGTATCCGATGTCTTGTGCAGATAAGTGTACAGATTGCCGGGTACGGGTTCGTTGCGGGTCCAGCCGGGCAGGCGAAGCAGGACGGCGAATGTGTCTTCTTTTTCAGGTTCGATGGTTATGCGAACGGCCCCTTGCCAGGGGTATTGGGTTTCCTGCTTCAATGTGATGCGGTTGTTCCTGAGCTTCAGAGAACCCTTGCCGCCCACGTACAGATTGACGTAGACGTCGCCGTCTTTGTGCGCGTAGACCATGCCGGGGACGGAGGGGATGAAGCGTGCGACGTTCGAGGGGCAGCAGGCGCAGCCGAACCACGGACTTCGCTGGTGCTGGCCGACGGATTCCAGGACGCAGGGATAGAAGAACAGGTCGCCGGTCATGGAGATGCCGGACAGGGCGGCGTTGTAGAGGGTCCGTTCGAGGACGTCGATGTACTTGGCGTCGGCGGTCATGAGGAACATGCGATTGTTCCACAGGATGTTGGCGATGGAGGCGCAGGTTTCGCAATAGGCGGTCATGTTGGGCAGTTGGTAATGGCCTCCGAAGCCTTCGTGGCCGCCCTCGGCGCCGATGCCGCCGGTGATGTAGAGTTTGGTTTCGACGACGTCTTTCCAGATGGTGTCAATGGCGCGGATGTAATCCATATTGCCGGTGAGTGCGGCGACGTCGGCCATGCCGGTGTACTGGTAGACTGCGCGGACGGAGTGGCCGACGGCGGTCGTCTGTTCGGTGACGGGGACGTGGTCCTGTGAGTACATGCCGTAGAGGCCCTTCTTGCCGTCGGGACCGCGGCGTCCGGTGCGTCCGCGCTGGTCGAGGAAGAACTTGGCCTGGTTAAGGTATTTCTCGTCGCCGGTGGCGCGGTAGAGTTTGCAGAGGCCGATCTCGATTTCCTGATGACCCGGCGGGTCGGTGCGGCCGTCAGGGTTGAACACCTTGCAGATCAGGTCGGCATTGCGGATTGCGATATCGAGGAGCGTTCGCTGGCCCGTTACCTGGTAGTGGGCGACGGCGGCTTCGTACATGTGGCCGGCACAGTACTGTTCGTGCAGTACTTCGATATTGCTCCATCGCTTTTCCGGCTGCCGTTCGGGGACGGAGTAGAAGGTGTAGAGATAGCCGTCTTCCCACTGTGCGGCCGCCATGACGCGGATGAGCTGGTCGAGGTAGAGGCGCATCATGCGGTCGGGGTTGACCTGCAGTGAGTAGGCGGCGCCTTCCATGATCTTATAGACGTCGGAGTCGTTGAAGTAGATGCCTACGAACTTGCCGTCGCGGAGGCCGGCGGCTTTTTCGAAGTTGCTGATGCGGTCGGTTTGTTCGCATTGTTCGAAAGCGTATGGGATTGTGACGGCGCGGTTGGTTTCAAGCCGCGGCGTCCAGAAGGAGTCTGTGACGTGGACCTCGTTGAACGGTACCGGCGTGACGTAGTAATCACGCTGCAGTTGTGCGGATTGCGCCGGGCAGAGGGATGTCAGTGCGATGCAGAGGCTAATTACGCTTGAGAGGACCTGATTGCGAATACTCATGAGATGCACCCTTTCCTAAAAACAGGATCGTTTTCCAATCAGGGCCGTAGTATACCTTATCCGCGGCTGCGGTGCAAAATGCTTAGTTGGCGCGAGGCATGAACCGGGACAGGCTCGGGCGTGCAAGTGGTCGGGTGCGAGCGGAGTGCCGATGTTAAAATAGGTAAACTTTTGAGCAAGGGGGTGAAAATGCAGGCGTTTCAATCGAGAAAAGTGGTGGTCATTGGGGCCGGGGCTGTCGGGGCGACATATTGTTACGTCCTCATGCAGACCGGGCTGGCCAATGAAATCGTGCTGATCGACGTAGACCAGCAAAAGGCTGAAGGGGAGGTTATGGACCTCTGTCATGGATTGGCGTTTGTGCCGCCGGTCTTGATACGCACAGGTGCGTATCCGGATTGTGCCGACGCGAATCTGATCGTTCTGACGGCGGGTGCCAAGCAGAGGCCAGGGCAGTCGCGGCTCGACCTGGTGCGTAAAAACACGGAGATTGTATCGGGAATCTGCGATGAAATCGCCGAATACTGCCACGAAAGCGTGCTTATTGTGGTTACCAACCCCGTTGATATTCTGACCTATGTGGCAATCCGCAAATTAGGGTGGCGGCGCGGGCGGGTGATGGGGTCCGGCACGGTCCTGGACACCAGCCGCTTCCGGTATATGCTCAGTGAACTCTGCGGTCTGGATCCTCGCAGCATTCACGCGTATGTCTTTGGTGAGCATGGGGATACGGAGTTTGCGGCATGGAGCATGGCGCATATCGGGGGTGTGCGCGTGCGGGACTACTGCATGGCGTGCGGGCGGTGTGAACATGATGTAGAACATCGGAAAATTGAGGAGGCGGTCCGGAGTTCGGCATATCACATCATCGATTATAAGGGTGCGACATATTGGGCCATCGGGCTGGCGCTGCGGCGGATTTCCGAGGCGATTCTACGCAACGAAAACAGTGTTCTGACGGTCTCAACGCTGCTCACGGGTGAATACGGGATACGCGATATCTGTCTGAGCGTACCCTGCGTGGTGGGTACCGAGGGCATCAGTTCAATTCTGCAAGCGCCTCTATCGGAGAAGGAGCAGGAAGCACTTGTGGCTTCGGCCGAGACCCTCAAGGAGACCCTGGCACAGGCGTATGCTGCGGCCGGTGTGGCGAACGAGTAAGCGGGGGGCTTATCTCGACGGGTCGTCGTTCGTCAGCACTGCGGATTTTTGGAAAAAACTGATTGAAACCGCGGGCTTCTTTGGTATAATTTCAAGTTTCTGTTATACGAGACAAGACAGGGAGCTTAATACCATGAAAGAAGGCATCCATCCGGACTATCACGTCGTTAAGGTGCGTTGCGGATGCGGCAACACGTTTGAGACCCGCAGTACGGCGAAGGAAATTCATGCGGAAATCTGCTCGATGTGTCATCCGTTCTATACGGGCAAGCAGAAGTTCGTGGACACGGCGGGGCGCATTGAGCGGTTCCAGAAGAAATTCGGCTCGGAGTACTTCAAGAAAAAGAAGTAGCGGCTTTTTATCTACAACTTGCGCTGTCGGTCATGATTTAACAGATCACGTATTGGCAGCGTAATTTTTTTGTCCTTAACCTGCGCGTGAGCGTAGAATCGATGTGCCGCGGATGTGCGGCCGGACAGTGAATGGTACAGCAGCAGGACAAGTTGTTGGTCAAGCTTGAGGAACTTGATGCTCGCTATGCGCAGATCGAGAAGCAGATCAGCGACCCTGAAATTTCGGGCAACCCCGCCCGGCTGATCCCGCTGAGCAAGGAACAGGGCAAGCTGAGGCCGCTGATCCTGCGTTATCGCAAGTTCAAGGAACTCGGTGCGCAAATCCAGGACGCCGAGACGATGCTGGCCGATGCGGATACCGAGGAGGAGTTCCGGCAACTTGCGGAGGAGGAGATAGCGCAACTTACCGAGCAGAAGTCGGCCCTGATGGAGGAAATCAAGGACACCCTGGTGATGGCCGACGACGCGGCGATCGATTCAATCATCATAGAGATTCGGCCGGGTACGGGAGGGGAGGAGGCGGCACTGTTTGCCCGCGACCTGTACAACATGTATGCCAAGTACGCGGAGCGGCGGCACTGGAAGGTGGAGGTCCTTGAGTTCAGTCCGACGGAGATGGGCGGTCTTCGTGAGGCCATCATTAATGTCAAGGGGCCGGGCGTGTGGGCTGAACTTGGTTACGAGGGCGGCGGGCATCGCGTGCAGCGCGTGCCGGAGACGGAATCGCAGGGGCGTATCCATACTTCGGCGGCGACGGTTGCGGTTCTGCCGGAGCCGGAAGAGGTTGATGTGCAGATCGACCCGAACGACGTGGTGGAACACGTCAGTCGGGCCGGCGGGCCGGGCGGGCAGAGTGTCAACAAACTCAACAGTGCTATCAAACTGGAGCATTTGCCCACGGGAATTACGGTCAACATGCGGGAGGAGAAGAGCCAGCACAAGAACCGGGCCAAGGCATGGCGCATTCTTCGCACCCGCGTGTACGAGTATTACCAGAGCCGCATCGACAAGGACCGGGGGGACAAGCGGCGGACGATGATCGGTTCAGGCGACCGGTCGCAGCGGATTCGGACGTACAATTTCCCGCAGAACCGACTGACGGACCACAGAATAAACTTGTCGCTGTACAGCCTGGACCGCATAATCCAAGGTGAAATGGACGAATTAATTGCAGCGCTGCAGGACTATGACAAGCAGCAGCGTTTGCAGAATCTGTGAAACGCTGAACGGGGGCAGGATAGTCCGTCGGCAAGCGTGCTGATGGCTGATGGACGCATCGGGGCATGGGAGAGCACAGGGTAGAAAATGATCATTGTCGTCACAGGAACGGTTGGCATTGACAAGAAGCACTATCTGGAGGAGGTGTGTTCGCTTGCGGCCGGTCGCGGCATTGAGATTCTCCTTTGCAATGTGGGGGATATGATGTACGCCGAGGCGCCGGACATCTCGGCGGGCCGCATACTGGACATACCGCTGAAGCGACTTCACAACCTGCGGCGAAGTGTGATGAAGGATATCATCGCGCGGTCGCGGAAGGTCGAACACGTGATCGTGAACACGCATGCCACGTTCCGCTGGCGGCATGGTCTTTTTCCGGCGTTCGACTTCGACCAGATGCGGCAGCTTGATGCGGATATGTACGTGTGCATGGTCGACGGGGTGGAGGCGCTCCATGTGCGGCTGACGGAGGAGCACCCGATTCGCCATTCGCTGAAGGATTTGCTTGTGTGGCGCGAGGAGGAGTTGCTGGCGACGGAGATGATGCAGCGGGGGACCAATGCGTCGGCACAGTTTTATTGTCTGGCCCGGGGGGTGGAGAAGCCAACGACGGAAACATTTTATCGGTTGGCTTTCGAGCCGCAGCGCAAGAAGGCTTACTTGAGTTTTCCCATGACGCACGTGATGGATCAGCCGGCGGCGGTGGCGGAGATCGGCCGGTTTCGCAAGCAGATGAAGGAGATGTTTACGTGTTTCGATCCGGCGGATCTGGAGGAGGCGTATCTGCCGGTGTGGGCGGCGGAGGCGATTTCTGCGGGCAGACAGCACATCGAGGTGACCGCGCTGGGCCGGCATATTCGGTTCGATGCACGGGAGGTGCAGCAGATCCGTCCGGACATCAACAGTCAGATTTACGCGCGGGATTTTGCGCTGATCGACCAGTCGGACATGATCATAAGCTGCATACCGGGCCTGCCGGACGGTCGTGCGGCGATTTCCAGCGGCGTGGAGCGGGAGCTTCAGCACGCCCATGAGGCCGCCAAGGACGTGTACGTAGTGTGGACGGCGCCGGCGGGGCCGTCGGTGTTTGTCACGCAGACGGCGACAAAGGTTTTTGCAAGCATGGCCGAGGCGGTGGCATTCTTCAAAGCCGAATACGCGATGGCGGAGACGTGACATGGAGCGGCACGGACCTGAAGCTTCAGGCGATATGAAAACGGGGTTGAATCCCTTCAGTTCCAGGGAGGGATTGGCGGGGTGCATTGACCATACGCTGCTGACGCCCTTGGCGACGAGGGAGGATATCGAGCGGCATTGCCGTGAAGCGATCGCCTACGGCTTCTATGCGGTGTGCGTACTGCCGCGATGGACGGCGCTGGCGGCGGACCTGCTGCGCAGAGAACGGGTGCAGGTGGTTGGGCTGGCGGGGTTTCCGTTCGGGGCGGATTCGCCGAGCATCAAGATGCGTCAGGCCCGCGAGGCGATTATGGCCGGGGCAGACGAGATCGACATGGTGGCGGATCTGTCGGCCATCTTAGAGCGGGACGCGGGTCGATTAGCGGCGGATTTGATGGCGGTGCTGCGGGAATGCTGCAAGATGAGGCCGCGGGTGCTGCTGAAGGTTATCATCGAATCGGCGGCCCTGACGGATGAGCAGATTGTCTTCGCCTGTCAGATTTGCCAGCAGGTGGGGGTTGACTTTATCAAGACCAGCACCGGCTTTCTGCCGGCCGGAGGTGCGACTGTCCATGCAGTAGCGCTTATGGCGGAGAGCGCCCCGGATTGCCGGATCAAGGCGGCTGGCGGCATTCGGACCGCGCAGCAGGCTCTGGATATGCTGGCCGCGGGCGCCAGCCGCATCGGTGCTTCGGCATCCGTTGAGATACTGCAAACCTTTGACGGCGGGGCGGGCGGGTCATGACCGTGTTATCAGGCAGATCGTGCGCTGCAGGCATGCGATGGCCGGCGGGCCTGCACTGCAGCAGTTACAAGAGGCGGCACTGCGTTGAGGCGGTCGCAGAGGTTTTCTTGCGGCGCTATCTGCCGGCCGTACTGTGCGGCAACGACACAGATTGCGAGGCGAATCGTTTCAGTATCCGGGCAGCGGAATCGCGGTAGTGAGGGGATGGAGATATGGCGAAAGTCTTCTTAAACGAAGGGCTTGTGGACGCGACGGAAGCCGCGATTGCGCACAACGACAGTGGATTCCTCTACGGCATGGGCCTCTTCGAGACGATGCGGTGCCATAGAGGCAAGGTTTTTCGGCTCGATGATCATCTTAACCGTCTCTTAGCCAGCGCACGAACCCTTTCGATAGAGCATGGCTATGACAGGGGGCAGTTGGCGGATGCCATCAGGATGCTGTTGGAGGCTAATGGCCTGACGGAGGCGCGGCTGCGGCTGACGCTGACCAGCGGCCCGCCGCGGGCAGAGGGCGAGGCAAAGGCCACACTGCTGATCACGGCCACCGACTTTGAGCCGTATCCTTCGGAGTATTATGAACGCGGCGTGAGAGTCGTGCTTACCGAGGCGCGTCAGAATCCGACGGATCCGCTGAGCGGCCACAAGAGCACGTGTTATGCGTCGCGGCTGATCGTTCTGGGTGCGGCGCATCGCAAGCTCGCCGCTGAGGCCTTGTGGTTCACGACGGACAATCGACTGGCCGAAGGCTGCATCAGCAATGTTTTTCTCGTGAAGGACGGCAAGGTTTACACGCCGGGAGCGGCGGCGGGCATACTGCCGGGGATTGCGAGAAAGACCGTGTTGGAGCTTGCGGCGGCGGTGAATATTGCATTGGAGGAGAAGGACCTGACGGTGCACGACCTTCTGGGGGCGGATGAAGTGTTCATAACGAATGTGGTGATGTTGGTCCTGCCGGTCGTTGCGGTGGAGGCGCATACAGTGGGCGATGGTAAGCCGGGGCCCGTGACAAAACGCGTGCTTACGCTGTTCAACGAGTATGTGGCGACACAATAGGCTTTCAGGAGACGTACGATGAAAATAGATCGTATTGCTGCCGAAATCGATGCGATTGCGCCGTTGAAACTCGCACAGAGCTGGGACAACGTTGGTTTTCTGATCGGCGACCGTGATCGCGAGATCAGGCGCATACTGGTGACCATCGACATCACCAGGGATGTTGTCGCCGAGGCGAAGTCGGTCGAGGCCGATCTGATAGTCAGCTATCATCCGGTGATCTGGGACGGGTTGAAGAAGATCACGGCGGACGGTCCTGCGGGGGTGGTGTATGAACTCATTCATGCGGGCATCGGCGTGTATTCAATCCACACGTCGCTCGACGTTGTCGCCGGGGGCGTCAATGATGCGCTGGCCGACGTGCTGGGCCTTGTTGACTGCACGCCCATCGGCGATTACGTGGATGATCCGGCGGGGCCGCTGTACAAACTGATCACGTTCGTGCCTGTCGCCGACGTGGACAAGGTGGCGGAGGCCGTGCACGCAGCCGGAGCCGGACAGATTGGCAACTATGCAAAATGCTCGTTCCGTGTGCAGGGGACCGGGACGTTTGTGCCGCTGGAAGGGGCGAAACCAGCCATCGGGCAGGAGGGTAAACTTGAGACGGTTCAGGAGGTGCGGTTCGAATCGATCGTGCCGGCGGATAAGGTGGCGGCGGTGATCGCGGCCATGCGCAAGGCCCATCCGTACGAAACGCCCGCGTTTGACGTCGTGCGGCACTGGGACTTCGAGAAGGTGTTCGGTCTGGGGCGGATGGGCCGGCTCAGGGAGCCACAAGCCGTCGAAAAGCTGCTGCCGCACATTAAAGAGGTCACGGGGGCCGGGGCGGTGGGTATCGTTGGCGATCCAAGGCGCATCGCCAGAACCGCGGCCGTTTGCGCGGGGACCTGCGGCGGCCTGATCAATACGGTCATTGACCGCAAATGCGACCTGTATCTGACCGGCGAACTGAAACATCACCACGCCCTGTTGGCGCAGGAAGCGGGGCTGACCTGCATCTGCCTGTCGCACACCGTGTCGGAGCGTTTCGCCTTGAAAAATCTCGTAAAGCAGTTGAAAAAAAGGCTCCCGACCGTCACAATATGGCAAAGCGACAAAGACAAGGATCCGTTTGTTTGGAAAACGATATGACACAGCAGGAAACCGGGATGGAGGCGGCCGAGACGCCCCAGCCTGGAGATGCCTTCGAGGATACGTCGGCAGATCTGTCGCGGGGCGATACGGAGTCGCCGCGGCGCGACGAGGCGGACGAGGGGATCAGTGACGATCAACTGGTCGAACAGTTCGTCGAGGCGCGTGCCGCCGATGATGGCGGTGACGATGAGGAGTTTGATGGTCCGTCGGAAGCGGAAGAGGACGAGTCCGAAGACGATATGGAGGAGGGGACTGATGATGACAGCGAGGTCGCGACGGACCTGGATTCGGTGGTGGAGGCGATCCTCTTTGCGGCAGACGAGCCGATGACGGCCTCGCGGCTGGTCAGTGTGCTGGAGGCGGGTTCGATCAAGCAGGTTCGCCGCAGCGTCAAGCAGCTCAACAAGAAATATGCGCGCGCCAACTGTGCGTTTCGCATCGAGGAGATCGCCGGCGGCTACCAGATGATGACGCTACCGGCCTACAACCCGTGGCTTCGCAAGCTGCTTCGCGTCCGCACCGACAACAAGCTTACGCAAGCGGCGCTGGAGACATTGGCGATCGTGGCTTATAAGCAGCCGCTCATCCGTGCCGATATCGAGGCGATCCGCGGCGTGGCCAGCGGGGAGGTTTTGCGCAACCTGATGTACAAGGGGCTTGTGAAGATCGTCGGCCGGGCGGAGGTGTTGGGCCGGCCCATGCTATACGGCACGACCCGCCGTTTTCTCGACGTGTTCGGGCTCAAATCGCTCAAGGACCTGCCAAACGTCGAGGAACTGAAGAAACCGGATTAGCCGCGTGACCTGCAGGGGGAAATGCCTCGATTCATGCGTGGTACCTTGACCACCCGCGGTGTGGGTGCTGGCAGGACACAGTTTGCGCAGTGCGTCGAATTGGATTGGTTTGTCATGTCTATCCGGACGTCGATTCCTTAACCGCACGGTTGCTGTCGAAAACTTCTCGGCAAGGCGTGGATGAACGCCGAAAAGAGCGCTTGAGACATCAGGCGAACTTTCAGGCGAGGGGCCAGAGACATGGCGAATCAGAGGATTTACGAGCTGTTAGGCGACGAGGCGGATGCACTCCTGAATTACAGGGCGCGCGGTTTCAGCAGGGATTTGCTGCATCTGTGCGGGCCAGACTTCGTGGACCGCGTTGTGGCGCTGAGTGACCGCAAGCCCGGCACGCTGCGAAATTTTCAGGCGATACTGGACCATGGCCGCCTGGGCGGGACCGGGTACGTCTCGATTTTGCCGGTCGACCAGGGTGTCGAGCATACGGCGGGCGCAAGTTTTGTGCCTAACCCGCAGTACTTCGACCCGGCCAACATCGTCAAGCTGGCTATCGAGGGCGGCTGCAATGCTGTTGCGTCGACGTTAGGCGTGCTGGGCGCGGTCTCGCGGAAGTATGCGCATCGCATTCCGTTCATCGTCAAGCTCAACCACAACGAGCTATTGACGTATCCCAACAAATACGACCAGATCTTCTTCGGCTCCGTGCAGCAGGCGTTTGATTTAGGGGCCGCGGCCGTGGGGGCGACTGTTTACTTCGGCTCGGCCGAGTCCGATCGCCAGATCGAGGAGGTCTCGCAGGCTTTCGAGATCGCGCATGAACTGGGCATGGTGACGATCCTGTGGTGTTACCTGCGCAACAGCGCCTTCAAGACCGGTGAGGCTGATTACAATGTGGCGGGGGACCTCAGCGGACAGGCGAATCACCTTGGCGTGACCATCGAGGCCGACATGATCAAGCAGAAACTGCCGGTGTCCAACCGCGGTTTCGAGGCGCTGAGGTTCGGCAAGACCGATCCGCGTGTCTATGGTGAACTGATGCCGGACGACAACCCCATCGAGATGACGCGTTTTCAGGTTACCTGCTGCTATATGGGCCGGGCGCCGCTGATCAATTCCGGCGGGGCTTCGGGCAAGAATGATTTTGCGCAGGCGGTGCGGACGGCGGTCATCAACAAGCGAGCCGGCGGTATTGGCCTCATCAGCGGGCGCAAGGCCTTCCAGCGTCCCATGAAGGAAGGTGTTGAACTGCTGAACCTGATCCAGGACGTCTATCTGGATGGCTCGATCACGGTCGCCTGAGCCGGCCATCCCGGCTGCCAGTTGTTGACGTGCAGGATCTTTGCGCCTGCGAAGCAGGGTACTGCTGCAAACGTCGAAGCTCAAACCCTCGGCCGCCGGCTCCGGATGCATTGGCGGCGCAGTCCTCGCTGCCAGTCCGAAGGATTCTTTTTCTACGTTGTTCTGTATCAGACCGGCAGCTTCTGCATCATCTTTCTGAGCGTTTCAACTTCCGGGTTGTTCGCCAGATACGATTCGATGAGGTTCTTGTGCAGTTCGTCACGGCGGTCATACAGGCGTCTTAGCTGCTTCGGCTGAGTTGTGCGAATGACGTAGGCGGCCATGATCGGCAGGGCTACCGTGGCGTCGAGATAGGCCGTGACCGCCTCGTCGATTTTGCTGGGATCAATCTTGCCCCAGCTTGCCGCCTCGCTGGGCGGCGCTCCGGAAAGGCCGCCGGTGTCGGGTCGAGCGTCGGTTATGTTGATGTCGTAGTCCTGCCCGACCTCCGGGATCATCAGGACCTCCTGGATCTGTGGCTCCGTCTGCAGCACGAAATTCTTCGGGCTGCCGCCGCCGATCAGCAGTACGGCGGTCTTACCCTTCTCATAGCGCTTGGCGTTGAGGATGATGGCGGTCGATTCGTTGACATCGATGCTGGGGTTGATCTTCAGCTTGAAGCGGTCCTGCATGCCCGATGCCTCGGCCAGCAGTTCCAGGGCGGCGACGTTCATGCCGATGCTCGAATCGCCCGGCGATGAGGTGAACACCGGAATGCCGTTGCGATATGCCGCCGCCAGCACGCTGACCTGACCCAGGCCATTGGCCTGCTCGTACTCATTGAGCACCTTGCCGAGATGGTGATAGAATTCCCGTGTGCCCATCTCTTTCTGGAACTCCGGCCTGAGCAGAATATGCTGCAGGCGGCGATCCGTTTCCAGCAGGACGACTTCGTAATCGAACAGAATGTCATAAATGCGTGTGATGCCCTTGTCTCGCAAGTCGGCGTCATCGACGCGGGCGCTGCCGCGGTGCATGGGCAGGTTGAAGGCAAAATGCATGTCGTGATACATGTTGGCGCCGGTTGTGCAGATCCAGTCAACGAAGCCGTGGTTCATCAGCGGAATGATAGCCGACGGTCCCATACCGGCGGGGATCAATGCCCCGGCGATGCTCATACCGACGGTGACGTCCGGTTGGGAATACTTATCCCGGAGCAGATGGCAGGCCGCCCGCAGACGCCCTGCGTTGTAAGCGTCCATGTTGTCAACGAGCTGTACGATGTCGGTCGCTTTGGTGACCGGTTCCGGGAGAATCCGCTTGCCGCAAAGGTATTGCGCTTTGCCGCAGCCATGTGCCTTGTCGTTTGTCATTGTTCAGCCTTACCTCTTACAAAGTCCATTTACGCTTCTTCCCGAACCCTCAGCGTGCCGGGGCGGCTATTCTACCTGAACATCGCAATCAGGCCAAGCCCGACGGGAAAAATTGGGCGAAATGACAAGCGGTGCCATAAAAGGAAAAAGGCAGGGCGGGTATCATGTACCCGTCCTGCCTTGGAGGTACGATGCTGTGGGACTTTATTGCGTCTGGCCGACGCGCCAGTTAACGGCTTTCTTCAACGGCGAGTTTTCGACCGGGATCTCAACGACCGGCTGGGTCTTAACCTGCACTTCGGGGAAGTCCAGTTCGGCAGCGGCGTTCCTGACCATAGCGAGCTTATCCGACCAGTTCGTCATGGAGGCGACCTGAAGCTCGGACTGCCGCTTCTTCAGCTCGGCCAGTTTGCGTGCGGAATTCTCGCGGGCCGCGTTCGCTTCGGCCAGGGCGGTCGCCAGATCGGTCCGCTTCAGGGCGACGGCATTCTCCTGGCCGGCCTGCTCGATTATGCGCTCGGCCTTGACCTGCTGAATGCGTGCATTAAAGCGTGCCTTGACCGCATTGAGGTAGACCTGGGCCGCCTCGCGCTTGGCCGCATTGGAGGCCAGGATGATGTTCATGTCCGCCTGGGCGGCGGCATGCCTGGCGTCGATGTCGGCGTTGCCGCACAGCTTCATCGTGTTGGCGTCGGCAACCATCCGGTCACAGGCCGCCTCGCCGCGGAGGCTCTGGCTCAGCGCCAGCTCCCGATCACGTTCGATCTGGGCCTTGGACACAGCGTGCTCCATCGCGAACTGGGCGTTGAGCCGGCTGATCTCGGCATCGGTCTTCTGCTGCAGCACGGTCGCCTGCGTCAGGGCTTCCTGATAATCAGCTTCGGCAATCCGCTCCGCGGATGAGATGGCGTTTTCGATCTTCGTCAGTTCCGCCTCGAGCGACCTGCGGGCCGCGTCGATCTGGGCGTCGATCTGCAGGGCCAGGGCCTCCTGTGAGTTGGAGATGCTCTGGGCTTCGGCCATCAGCTTGGAGTATTCGGCTTCGCCGCGCTGCTGCACCGCCCAAAGCATGACGTTGAGTTCCTTGACGTCGTTTGCGCCGCGGGCGATCACAGCCTGGCTTTCGGCCGCAAGCTGCTCGGCGCGGGCGTTGGCGATCTGCTCCAGGGCGTTGGCCTGGCTCTGGCAATCCAGCACCTCGGCTTCTCTTTCCTTGCGGAACGATTCGGCCTGGACCAGGTGCTCCTGATACTTGGACTCATGGACGTCCATTTCGTTTCCGGTCTTGCTTTCAATCTCGCTGAACCGCGCACGGGCCTGGGCTTCCAGGGCATCGGCGATAGCCAACTGCTCGGCGGCAATCGCATCCTGCTGCGTCTTTACTGCCAGGAGATTTGTCTGTGCCTCAGCAGCGGTGGCGTTGGCGACCATCTCATGGGCATCCGCCTTGGCGTACAATCTCATTACTTCAGCCAACTGAATGCGGTACGAGGCAATGTGTTCCGGCTCGATGCGTGGTGCAACGGCCGCCACCTGCGGAACCGCCGGCACCTGATGCAGGGCCTCGGTCACCTGGGGGACAACCGTGGTATTCTTGTCCAGCTCCACCTTGTTGGCGGCTTTCTTGGCGGCGATTTCTTCGAGCACTTCCTGCTTGATGCGTACCGCTTCAGCTTCCGCCTCGGCGATAATCTGGCGCTTCTGGGCTTCGGCCAGCGCCTCGGCGTGTGTTGCGGTCTGGCGGAGGGCCTCGGCACGGGCTTCGGCCTCTGCCTTCACGAACTCGGCGCGAGCGACCTGCTCGGTCCTCTCGGCGGCGGCGCGAATCTTGCGGATTTCGTTCAATTCGTCGGCGAGCCTGGCCTGTACTTCGGCCATGCCGGAATCGTAGTCCGCGGCGGCTGTGCTCTGGTGGTGGCTGATTTCCGCACGCAGCCGATCGATCTCGGCCATGGCGCGCTCAAACCGCGTCGGCGCCGCGGCGGATTTCTCCTGGGTTCTTGCCTGGGCTTCGGCCCTGGCGGATGCGGCTTCCGTCAGTTTGAGCTGGTAGGCTTCGCCCGCCAGGTTCGCTTGAATCGTGGCGGCCTTGGCCCGCAGTTCCTTTACATGCGCGGCGGAATCCTTCAGGATCGCTGCACGAAGAACGTCGAGCCGGTCGGCCTCGGCCTTTGTCTGTACCTCGGTCGAGCGGATCTGCTCCTGGAGTTCGTCGGCGCGGGCCTGTGTCGCTAATTGGACGGACCTGGCCTGGGCCTCGAGTTCCTGTACCGTGGCGGCGGCCCGTTCCCGGGTGGCCTTGGCCGCTTCGGTCATCTCGAGAATCTTGGCGTTGCTCTCGACCTCGATTGCGTCATGGATCTGTCGGAGTTGTGCAATGCGGGCGGTCTCGCGCTCGTATTTCTCGCGTGCCTCTGCAATGATATCGCTGCGCTTGCTGTCGTTTTCCTTGATGAGCGCCGCGATCGCGGTCTCTTTGCTTTCGAGCAGCGCCTCCAGTTCCGCCTCGCGTGAGGCAATCTCCGCCATCGCCTTTTCGTATTCCTTGCGATACTTCTCACGGAGGGCCTCGGCCTCAGTGAGTTTCCTGTTGACCTGTGCTTCCAGTTCGGTGCGGCGGGCGCTGAAGTCGGCCAACTGCTTATTCAGTTCCGCGCGGGCCTGTGCATCGACCGCGTCGGCTTCTTCCATGGCCGCTTCGACCTTGGAGACGCCGATCTTGCCTTCGCTTACGTACATGATGGGCAGATCGGAACTGTCAGCCAGCGTGGAAAATTCCGAATGTGTCTGGGCGATCTCAGGACGCTCTTTGGCGGACGTCAGGACACGACCGTACCTGGTGGTACATCCGGGAAGAAGAAGGCTCAGAACGAGATAAAGACACAACGTGCGTCTAACAAACTCCCACTTTCTTTTCATCACACCATACCTCCGACATCTGGAATACAAATGTGCCTATCGTCACCGTCGACAAGTCGGCATGCTAATTTCGTCATTCAAAAAGACGCACTTTAGGAGGCAGATGTGATTCTGCCGGCCGGAGGTGAAAAAAGATGGATTGTGACCGATAATAAGGCCGGCCGCCAAATCGCCCCCCGGCCAAGGCCGCCGGATTTGCCCGACGCGGGCATCATTTGTATGATGGCCTCGGATACGTACAGATGCGCGGCGGCCGGTGGTTGCGCAAGAAAACTGATTGAAAGGACTGAATTATGTTGTGTCGGGGTTCAAATGGTCGCCTTGGGGCGGATGTTGTGATGTGCCTGCTGCTGTCTGCCGGTCTGTCGGTGATGGGCGCCAGAGGAGAGATAATCGAAGTGCCGGGATACGCCCCCCTTTATGGCGATATCAAGCCGCTCAAGGCCGGTGACAGCCTGTATGTCTTTACGAAAGGCAGGCGGCGTTCCGAGGATAACCAACTCATTGCCATACAGACTCTGCAGGGGGTCGTTTCGCGAACAGACCGGCCGAGAGTATGGGTTGATAACGGCGACGATACGTTCCTGAACTACTTAGCTGAAAACTACGGCATCCGCTTTGACCGGAAGTATGCAAGGGACTTTCCGGCTTTACTGGCGGAACTGAAACCGTACACCAGCGGCCAATATGTACTCTATGACATGGACGATAAGCCATCCATTTCTGCCGCCTCCTCGATGGCAGGTCTGTTGGACGCGATCGCAATCGACGCTGATCTCGAGGCGATCGCCATGGCCGCCGGCTATTCCAGGACGCTGGACGTTCGCGGCAAAGACTGTCGCTGGGTGTATGAGAACTATCGCGACAAGCTGAACAACAACGCCATCATCGTTCACACCAACGACTATCGCAGGCACCCCAGCGTGGCTTACTTGCGGGATTTCGGCCCGGCCCTTAAGGCGTTGGACTGGTGGTATGACGACGAGGCGTATTCGCGAAAAGTCTATGGCAGTATGGCGCCGTGTTCTCCCGTGTACGGCTGGCAGGACCCGACGACCAGCGATGAAGGCCTGTCGATCAAACTGCATTCGGAAGAGGGCCTGTTTCAGATACCCAGTGACTGGATGCTGAATCTTTCCGTTCATGCCTCGATGGGCAGCGTGTTGAAGGACCGGCAGTTTGCACAGAAGATCGTTCGCAGGGAACCGCCGTCCGAGACAGGCGTGCATTACGTCACGTTCATCATGAGCGACATGGATAACATCCTGACCGAGATCGGGACGGATTCCTTTTTTTCGACGAGGAAGTTCTATGCGAATCCGCATCGGGGCCAATTTGCGATGAGTTGGGGCATGGCGCCGTCGCTTGTCGAACTGTCGCCGGCCGGGCTGGAGATGTGGTATAAGGCCGCCACACCGAACGACACCTTTGTGGCCTACTGCGGCCTGGGATACTTTTACCCCAACGTTGCGCCACACATGGAGAGTCATGCCAGGCGACTGGCAGGATTCCTGAAAAGGGCGGACCTGCGGACGCTTCTCGTAATCGACAGGGTTCTGCCGGAGAGGCAACTGTCACACCGTTACTATGAAGGCAAGATCAAGCCCTTCATGGCGCTGGAGCAGCTCAGAGGGCTGTTTTACCTGGAGTACGTGCAGTACGCCCCGCATGGGGGAAAGATCTTCTGGTTCGATGGTAAACCCATGGTCACTGCCCGTTTTGACTTCAGAACGGAACAGTTCTACTCTGCGGTGCGTCCGACGGCCGAATCCCTGGCGCGCAGCATCAATGCACTGCCGAAAGATCCGACAAGCCCGAATGGCTACACGTTTGTGACAGTTCATGCCTGGAGCAAGGGCATGGATGATATCCACGAGACAATTCAACTGCTGGATGCAGATGTGCGGGTTGTAAACGCGGAGGACTTCATTGAACTGATACGCCGGAATGTGAAACCGGCCGGCGACGATTAGACTCGCCGCGCAAGGTGAGATGGCGTCGCGCCCTGATGGAGACAGCCGCTCATGAAAAAGACTCGGGGAGACAGGATTTGAACCTGCGACCTCTGCGTCCCGAACGCAGCGCTCTAGCCAAGCTGAGCTACTCCCCGGCCGAAACCCGTAATATACCACGTTTCGACGCGATTGCAAGCTGCAATGAATCACAATAAATTAATTGGGTCGACGTCGTATGCGACGTGCACGGCGGGCCGGACGGGCGCCAAGCCCCGCAGGCAGGCAAAGAACCGCGTCAGGGGCTCCACCGAGCGGGCTTGCAGGATGATCTGCATCCGGTGGAACTGGTGTATCCGGCTGATGGCGGCGGGCATGGGGCCGCGAACCGTGATGCTGAGCCCCTCGCGACCGATAATATCGTCCACCCCCTGCCGTATGGCATTGCAGGCGGCCTCCAGCCGCTCAAAGTTTGTATCCCGGGCCCGGATAATCGCCATTCGACCGAACGGCGGCAGTTTGCACTTCTCACGGTGGGGCAGTTCGGCCCGCACAAAGCCTTCGAAATCGTTGCTGAGCGCAAAGCGGATGGCCGGCTGGTCCGGCAGGAAGGTCTGGACAACTACCGTGCCGCGTTTTTCGGATCGGCCCGCCCGCCCCGCGACCTGCGAAATGAGCTGAAACGTCCGTTCGTTAGCGCGAAAATCGGGCAGCGCAAGGGCCGTATCGGCGCTGATCACCCCCACCAATGTTACGTTGGGAAAGTGCAGGCCTTTGGCCAGCATCTGCGTGCCGGCCAGGATGTCCACTTTGCCCGCGGCGAAGTCGCTCAGCAGGTGATAGTACCGCTGTGGGTCGGCCCCCTGCATGCTGTCAGTGTCGACGCGCTGCACGCGGGCCGCGGGGAACTTCCCGGCCAGTTCCTCCGTGAGCCGCTGGGAGCCGATACCGACCATCGTCATGTGTTTGCCGCAGAGCGGGCATGATTCGGGCACGAGCGTCTTTGAAAGGCAGTAATGGCACATCGCGTAACCCGCGGCCATGTGCCTGCCCAGGACGGTCTGGCGTTTCTTCACGTCGGCTTTCTTGTGAAATGTCAAGGTCACGTCGCAGTTGTGGCAGTGCAGCGTGTGCCGGCAGCTCGGACAAAACACAAAGTTGCTGTAGCCGCGACGGTTGAGCAGCAGGATCGCCTGCTCCCCCCGGGCGAGCACCTCGGCGAGGCGCTGTTCCAGCAGCGGACTGATCAACTGCACATTGTGCCGCCCCGTCTCGGAAGAGGCCCGCGACATGTCGACGAGTATGATCTCCGGCATAGGCAGGTCCATCACCCGCCGCGGCAGGCGCAGCAGTGTGAAGTGCTTTTTTGTGCGGCAATTGTGCAGCGTCTCAAGAGACGGCGTTGCCGAGCCTAACAGGCAGTGCGCGCCGGCGAGCTGGGCCCGTTTGATCGCCACGTCGCGGGCGTGATAGCGCGGCGTGGTGTCCTGCTTGTAGCCGGCGTCGTGCTCCTCATCGACGACGATCAGCCCCAGGTCGGCCACAGGGGCGAAGATCGCCGAACGTGCCCCGATGACGACGTCCGCTTCGCCGGCCTTGATCCGCCGCCATTCGGCGTTTCGCTGCGGGCCGGTCAGTTGCGAATGCAGCACCGCCAGCCGTTTGAAGCGCGAACGAAACCGTTCCACCGTTTGTGCCGTCAGTGCGATTTCCGGCAGAAGCACGATGGCCTTTCGGCCCTGCTGCAGAGCGGTCTGAATTGAACGGATGTAAACCTCTGTCTTGCCGCTGTCGGTGACGCCGTAGAGTAGACTTACGCCGAACCGCCGCGTGTTGAGTTCGTCGGCGATGTGCCTGGCCGCGTTCTGCTGATCCGCATTGAGCTGAATCGCAGGCGGCGGGGCCTGGATGCCGCCCGGTATGGCAGGCGCGCTCCGTATGAATTCCTTCAGGCACATTGCGACGGTCCTTTTGCGCACAAGCTGCTTGAGCGGGGCCTCGGTGCAGTCTGCCGCTTCCAGCAGTTGAACCTTGGACATGGCGGTTTCCGCGTTTACCGCCCCGGCCCGGTGCAGAATGTCGATGATCGCCTGCTGTTTTTGCCCCTTTGCCGTCTGCTCGGCATCCTCGCCGCCGGCCAGGTAGACGAGTATCTCCTTCCTGACGCCCATTCCCTTCTTCACGGCAGCGGGCACCATGGCTGCCAATACCTGCCCCAGGGGGCAGACATAATAGGCGCTGATCCAGCGGGCCAGCGCCATCAGCGAATCATCGATCAGCGGCTCAGGGTCGAGCACCCTTTTGATTGTCTTCAGTCTAAAGCGATGTGCCTTAGCCCGCTCGTCGGCGTCCGTGATCACTCCCACGCAGAAGCCCGTTATCGGCCTGTTGCCCCGGCCGAACGGCGCCTCGACGCGCTGCCCGACGGTGACCGGCCAGAGCCGCTGCGGCACGGCGTAATCGAACTCGGTATCGGCCCCCGTATCGAACGCAAGCCGCACGACATTCAGATCGGCGGCCTCTGCGGCTTCCTCGCTTTCGAACAGGCTTTTCGTAGGATCCTTCCTCATCGCACTCGCCGCGGGCTCAGTCGTCGTACACGCCGTCGGCGCGTCGTTTCTCAGACAGTTCGCTGATCACCGTGTCTTCCAATATGTCGATGCCGATGCGGCTGATGAGCGTCCTGATGTAGTCAAGATGCGGACACGGCGGTGCATGGTAATTGTCTTTGGTCATGCATGAAGAAAGCTGCACGACGATCTTGTCCATGCCGATGCCTTCCTTTTTCTTGAGCCTGCGCTTCAGGAGTGTCAATTTACGATGCACTGCCCGCCCGCAGCAGCCGCTGCACGTCATGTACAGCACGCGGTACGCCTTGTCCTTCGGGTAGGCGGCGAATCCGCCTGTACGTTCGTGATATGCCTTCTCGCAAAAGTAGCCCGGACATCGCTGCTTGACGCTATCGCACTGCAGGACAACGACATATTCCTTGTTGAGCAAATCCACCACGGCGACCTCTATTCGAATAAAACGCTGAGCGATTCTTTCTTATGTGCGTCGATCACATCGGCGCCGGTCCAGACAGCCAGTTCGAGCGACCTGCGGCAGGGACACGTGTCGTCGCACAGACTGCCGTCGGTCGAAAGCACCGCGGTCAGCAGTTTGGCCGCGTTGTTGGTGGCCGCCTGCAGGTTGGCGATGATCTCTTCGAGCAAGGCCTGCTTGCCTTTGGCGGGGTCGTGTTCCTTCCAGCAATCGTAATCGCTGGCTAAGGCGATCAGCGCATAGCACATCTGGGCCTCCCGGGCCAGCCTGGCTTCGGGCATGGCCGTCATGCCGATCAGGTCGCCGCCCCATTGCCGGTGCATCAGCGACTCGGCCCGCGTGCTGAACTGCGGTCCCTCCATGCACACGTAAACACCCTTGTCATGGGTGACCGCGTCGATTGTCGCCGCGGCGCGAAGAATCTTACTCCGCAGCCGCTGGCAGCATGGATGCGAGAACTCGCAGTGTACCGCTGCGAAGCCACTGAAAAAACTGCTCTGCCGCCGGTATGTCTTGTCGATGAACTGGTCGACGACGACCAGGTCGCGCGGGGCGATGTTCTCGCGAAGCGACCCCACTGCGCCGCTTGCGATCAGCGTGGTGACGCCAAGCTTTTTCAATGCAAACACGTTGGCCGCGTATGGGACCTCGCTGGGCGACAGCGTATGCCCGCGGCCGTGCCGGCTTAGGAACGCAACCTTCCGTGCCCCAAGCCGGCCCACCGCGATGGGGCCGCTCGGCCGGCCAAACGGCGTGTCAATCTCGCGGTGCTCGACGTCTTCTATCAGCGCAAGGACGGCGTCACCCACCCCCGTCCCGCCGATAATACCAACCATTTCATCCTGCATGCGTCAATCTCCAAAACAAGCTGCGGCCATGCTAACGCCGTCCTGGCCAATTTACAAGAAGGGCGAGCGAACATTCGCCTCGCGGGCGTCGAAAAATCGTGGGTGCGGCGGTATAATCGTACTATGAGCTTGACGGAATCGATTAAGGATAAGGCGCGGGAACTTGGCTTTGACCTTGTCGGCGTCACCACTGCCGATCCCCTCAGTGCCGAGGATCAAGCGCATTTCGAGGCATGGCTCCGGCGTGATTGTGCGGCGGGCATGCCGTGGATGCAGCGTAACGCTGGCAAGCGGCTCGCCCCGGCTGTCTTGCTTTCCGGCGCACGCTCGGTCATTTGTACTGCGACGGCGTACGGGCCGCTGCCCGGTGAACCGCTTCCCGCGTCAGGAGGGCCGCACGGCCGCATTGCCGACTATGCCCGGTTTGACGACTATCACGTCTTCCTGAGGGAAAGGCTGTTTGCCCTGGCGGATGCAATCTCGCAGCTTGCAGGCGGCACGCGCCGGCGTTTCAAGATCTGCGTCGATTCGGCGCCGCTGGCCGAACGGTCGGTTGCGCGTCGTGCCGGCCTGGGCTTCATCGGCAAGAACCACATGCTGACAAACGAGCGCTTGGGCTCGCAGCTTCTGTTGGGCGAAATTGTCACCGACCTGCCTCTCGATCCGGATCCACCCGCGTCGACTCCCTGCGGCGACTGCGTGCGATGCATTAAGGCCTGCCCGGCAGGCGCCATTCGCACCGACGGCCGATTCGATGCGAGCCGCTGTATCAGCTATTTGACGATTGAACACGATGGTCCCGTCGATCGGCAGTTGGCTGGGGCTATTGGTAATCGATTGTTCGGTTGTGATGAATGCGTGCGGTCGTGCCCTTTTACGCAGAGCGCGCCTCACCGGCCTCTGCACGTGCCGCCGCCGCGTCGACCGTGTTGGCTGTCGTTAAGCGATGTAATGGCATGGAGCGAGCAGGAGTTTGAAAGGTGCTTTGGGGGTTCGCCTGTGCAGCGGTTAGGGTTGCAGCGCCTCAGACGCAATGCCGAGATTTGTCTGGCCAATGCTGGCGGCAGGCCATTTCACGGTAAGAAGATGTCCTGAGGATCGCGGGGCGACTCGTTTCCGAAATAGATTTTGACATCACGGATGGTGAAGATGTCGTCGTCGCCCAACAATCGCACCTTCATGAATTTGACGCTGCCGTCGGTGAACAGTACGTTCTGTCCGCGGCAGCCGTGGTTGTTGCTGCAGCAATTGAGCAGATCCTCGTTCAATTCGATCGGCCCGGCGGATGACTTCGTGCACAACGGCTGGAAAACAGGGCTCATATCGACGAGGATAGGGCCCCGCACGACGGAAAGGCGCCTGTCTGAATTCTCACACAATACGCGGAAACTGTAGCTGAAGTTGGCTCGGGAGGCGAAATCCTGCAGACGGGCCAGTTCCTCAGTGCCGCATTTCATGGCTGTTGCGCCTGAGTGACCGGGACAGATGAAGTCCTCCGCGTCTGCATAGTTGCCCTTCAGCAGGAGAAACGGGCTGCTCGTGATGGAGCCCTGCTCGCCGATGCGTGCCCATTGTGAGCCGCCCGTGCCGGCAGCATATGGAATGGCGTCCTCGTTGTCGGCCGCATACCGTACCAGCCCCGCGCCGAGGGTGTTGAGATGCCTGCTGCACGTGATGCGCCACGCCGCCTGTCGAACGTTACGCAGCGTGGGCCATGCGATCCCCGCGGTGATAAGGATCACCGCCGCCAGACTGCTCAATTTGAAGAAATTCTCGCTAAACGCCCATTTTGAGGATGTCAGAACGGCCGCGTCTTCGTCTTCGGTTTCTGTCGGCTCGGTCTCGAACTCGCCGAGGCCCTCGCCCTTTTGCCGTTCCAGCTCGAGCAAGGCCGCCAATTGCGTCTGGCCCGACGAAGCGGCCAGCTTCAGCCGCGCGACGGTTAATTCGACGAGGTTATCCGGGCAGGGTTCGTACTTGATGCTGTCAAGCTGTGTAAGCGTCTCCTCCAAACGGGCATAAAGAATGGCGGCCTCTGGATTGGAAGCCACCAAATCGCGCCCCCGATTGATTGTCTCCTCGTCCCCGCATCGAAAATAAAAATCGAGAATAATGTCTTTATCTTCTTTGCTCAGGCTACCCATGTCATCGCGGCTCCCGGTTTGCGGCATTCCACTTTTTTGTAAAGTGCATCACCGCCGTGTGGAGGCGGCTCTTAACGGTCCCAATCGGTATACTGAGAATCTCAGCCATGTGTTTGTAAGAAAATTGCTCGAAGTAGGCCAGGATAAGGATACCCCGCAGGTTTTCGGGCATTTCCGCGATAATTTCCCGGACCCGGCGAGCCGTTTCGTCTTTGGTAACCTCGTCCGAAGGGGTGGTTTTATACGACGAAAGAATGTTCACAACGTCGTCAACAGTCACGTCACCGGAATCCGCAATGGCTCCAAGGGACATTGAGGAGTGCCGCTGCATCTTTCGCAAGGCGTCTTTGGCCTTGTTGGCCGCAATGGTGAACAGCCAGGGCCGCAGGGGGCGATCCACGTCAAAGCTCTCCCGGCTGGCAAAAAGCTGCAAAAACGTCTCCTGGAAAACATCCTCTACCAGATCCTGACGGTTGAGAAACCGCCTCAGGAACGAGTATAGGCTGTTTTTATATCGGTCCACGATCTCGCGGAAGGCAACCTCGTCCCCCTCACGATATCGCTTCAGCAATTCGGCATCGGTGTACTTTTCCAGCAACGGGTTCATCTCTCGTTGTATCACCCTCCAGATCGCGCATTTCCCAGTCGGCCTGTAGTCTACAGGCTATTATACGTCGCCCGGAGCGGATGTGAACCGCTAAAAGAAAAAATGTGGTCCCCCAAAATCAGTCATGTCAAGCGGTTAACGAACTCTGCGGCGGCGGGATATTGCCGCAGGAGCGTTTCTCGCTTCCCCCTTTCATAATCGGCAAAATCAAGACACGGAGCCACCGTGCCGCCCATGAGGGCGAATTTTCCGGCGGCGGGGATAAAGGCGCCCTGCCATGTTCCTGCGGGGACCAGGACCTGGCAGTGCTGGCCGCAGAGAATGTCCGGCCCAAGGGTGAGGGTCTGCCAAGAGCCATCCGGGGCCAATTGGACCATGAAAACGGGGTGGCCGAGGTAGAAATGGAAGATTTTCCCGCTGCGGACGCGGTGGAGTCGCGAACAGGTATCGGCCGTGAGCGGGTAGAGAATGGCCGTGGGAGGTATGGCGAAGCCCGGCGTACTCGGGCGGCAGCGCCGAGGCGGCAAGTGTCAGCGGCGACCGGTAGGTCTCGACATAGTAACCCCCTTCGTCCGATAGCGGCCGCATCCCGAAACGCTCGACGATCTGCTCAGAGATGGGCCTGATAGCGGAACCCCCTACAAAGATACCTGAAATCCACGCGCCAATGGCTTTGTTCGAAAAGGCCTGATCTGAGTGTCTATCAGGGGAATGAGACATCGAGTTGTAGGGCAAAGAGCGCAAGACGGCAGCTTTGAAGTAGATGACGTGAGTATTGGAAAAAGTGGTGAAAGCCCGCGACAACCTTTTGGCGGCTTGCACTTGACTCCGGCGAGGGGCTCAAATCGGGCAGTTGATCTTCAGTTTTTTTCGTAGTTGCGGGAGATGTCGAGCACAAGCTGGCGGAACAGGCCGCCACGCAGGACGGACACGACGATACGGGGTTTCTTCTCGAGTTGGGCGAGGGACTGGGCGTGAATCCGCCGGACGTCGTCGAGGGTCTCGACCGGCTGGCCATCGACTGAGAGCAGGATGTCGTTGGTACGAAATTCGGCATTTGCAGCATTTCCGGGCTGTTTTATACCAAAGATGAAGACGCCAGTGGGGCGGTAGAAGTAGAGGTCGGGGTTGTCGAATCGGTTGATGGACTTGACGGTCATGTCCCAGCGCGGACAGTCCAGTTCGACGCCTTCGACGGCGCCTTTTTCGGCAGGCGTGATTGTGAGAGTCAGTTCTTCATCGCCGCGGCGGATCCGCAGCGCAAGCGGCTCGGTTTTGGAGAGCATGCCGAGCTTTCGCCGAAGGGCCGGAAGGTCTTCGGCGGTGAGGGCGGCGATGGGCTCGCCGTTGAGGGCGATGATACGGTCCTTGGGACGAATGCCGCCCTTCCTGGCGGGGCTGTCGGGGTCTGTCTCGGCGACGATGACCCCCTCCGGGCCGTCGAAGTAGATGTTGCGTTCGAAGTCGCGCAGGGGCTGAAGCTGCAAGCCGGTGTACGTCCAGTTAACCCGTCCGTGAGTGCGGAGTTGGGGAAGGATGATCTGTATGGTTTCGGTGGGGACGGCGAATCCCATGTCGCCGCCGTACATGACGCCGCGGGAGTTGATGCCGACGATGCGGCCCTCGGTATCGACAAGGGGACCGCCGGAGTTGCCGGGACTGATGGCGGCGTCGGTCTGAAGCCACAGGCTGTATTCGCTGTTGCCGGGCAGGTAGCGACGAGTGCAGGAAATGATGCCGATGGACACCGAACGGGACAAGCCCCACGGCGCACCCATCGCCATGAGAAAGTCGCCTTCTCTAAGCCTGGTGGAGTCGCCCATCTGTGCGAACGGCAGAGCACCGGGGTTGTCGGTCTGGAGCTTGAGCAGTGCCAGGTCGGTGTCCTTATCCGAACCGACGATGCCGGCGTCGAAGGCGGTTCCATCATAGAGGAGGCAGCGAACCTCCGTAGCCTTGTCGATTACGTGCCAATTGGTGAGAACTTCAGCGTCAGCGGATATGATCACGCCGCTTCCGGAGACTTCCTGGGATGTTCGCTTGCCCTCTTCGTGGCTTTCGCGGAGGCATTTGATATAAACGACGGTGGGAAACACCTTGTCACTTGCTTGGCGGACAACCTGTCGAAAGTCGAGGCGGCTTACGGCCTCGGGCCCTGCGGCATGGAGATGAAAGGCCATGGCGGCAAGGATGCAGAGGGGCAGATGTGTGCTTCTTCCATACATTCCGAAAGCCTCCTGACAGTGCGGATGAGCAACGATAAACCGGTGGTAATACTGTAGCAGGATGCCGCGCAGGGGTCAAGTTTTTGGAAGGCTGACGTAGAAGGCGCTGCCGCGGCCGAGTTCGGATTCGAGGCGTATGCTGCCATTGTGGCGTTCGAGGATTCTGGAGACGATGTTGAGACCCAGTCCTTCACCCGGGGCTGACCTGTCGGGGCGAAGCCGGCAGAAGACTTCAAAAACCTTCTCGTGGTCCGCAGGCGCAATACCGATGCCATTGTCCTTGACACAGTAGACCGCGCGGTCGTGCTCGTACCATCCGGTGACGGTGATCTGGCCGGGGCGCGTTTCGTCGAGGTACTTCAGCGCATTGTCGATGAGATTTGAAAAGACCTGTGCGATCTGGTTTTCGTCGCCCATGCACGGCGGCAGATCGCCTAACGTGAAGACGGTATTCTTCTGCTCGATCTGGAAATTGACGGCCTGGCGAATGCTCAGAACCAGGCGGTTCAAATCGAGGGGGCGAATCTCGACCTCCTCAGAGCCGGCACGGGAGAGCCTGAGCAGGCCGTCGATGATGCGGTCCATGCTGGTCACTCCGGATTCAATGAAACCGAGCGACTCGGGGAGTTCCTGCGAAAGGATGACTTTGATCTGATCCCGGATATTCTCGTCCGGGTGCGGGCGTTCCAGCAACTCCTTAAGACGGGCACAGCCGGCGGCCAACTCATTGCTGAAGCCTCGGATATTTACCAGTGGCGAACGGAGGTCGTGGGACGCGATGTAGACGACGCTTTGCAGTTTCTTGTTCTTCATGGCCAGCGCATGGTTCAGATCGGCACGCGCCTTCCTGTCAAGGTCCTGGAGAAAAGCGTAGACGACGAAGCCCCAGAAAATAGGCAGCAGCAGTTCGATGTTGTCTTCGATCGGATCGAAACTGAAGGTAATATGGCTCCATTCGAGGACGTTGGCGAGATTGCGTACGAGTGTGGCCGCTACGGCGAGCATAATGACGATCCTGACGTCGCGCGCGAGCGGGGTTTTCAGCCCACGAATCCAGAAGATCAGTGCGGCGATTGTTGCAACAAAACCGAACACGTCGATTAATGCAATCACGTAGTTCATGATGAGCCGCTCCGGTTGAAGACCTGAAAAACGTAACAGGCCAGCAGGACGGAACCGAGGGCGTACAAGACATGTTCCAGCAGCTTGAAGAGTTTGCCGAGCGGCAAACCCTCAAGGATGGTGAAGATTGAAGCCGCGACAAGTGTGCCGAACGCGGCCAAGAGCAGGGGGGACGCGGGCACGCGCAGGATCTGTCGGCGGTAGATCAATATGAAGATCAGGACCCCCACGCTCAGAATGAGCATGATGATTTCGTTTTCCTGATACACGCGCTCGCCTCTCCGCTGGAACGGTTTTCCCCCCCCGGGCAGGTGAACAGACATAGCCTGCATCGGTAATTATATCACCATATCGTCTCGTGCTACAACTATTTTGAAGAGTAAAAGCATTTTTTTACGGGTGAGGGCAGAAAGGGCAAAGCAGCAAGGGGATGGAACGGCATGCTCCGGCAGAGGTTTGACTGGTCGGGGAAGAGGCGGTAGAATACCGGGACAATCCGGCCGGGATCGGCGTGTCGATTCCGGTGCGGCGACGTTCTAACGGGACGAGGGTAAAACGACTCACTTATTCGGGAGGTAATCATGCAGAAAAGATCGGGGCTTACGCGGCGTGTGTTCCTGCGGAGGACGGCTGCGGCGGTTGCGGCGCCTCTGTTCGTGCGCGGCTCGGCGCTGGGCCGGGACGGCAGGGTGCCTGCCAGCGAACGGATTATTGTGGGCGGCATCGGGATCGGCAACCGCGGCACGCATGACCTGCGGTGGATGCTGCCTGAGCCGGACGTGCAGTTCGTGGCCACGTGCGATCCGCAGAAGGCACGGCGGGATCGTGTCAAGGAGATGGTGGATAGGCATTACGGAAATAAAGACTGCAAGCTGTACTCCGATCTGCGCGAGTTTCTTGCGGAACGGACGGATATCGATGCGGTACTGGTGACCACCGGCGACCGGTGGCATGCCCTGGCCTCGATCATGGCAATGCGTGCCGGCAAAGATGTGTACTCTGAGAAGCCGTCGTCGATGACGATTGCGGAGGGGCAGGCAGTGGTCGAGACGGCCCGGCGCTACGGCCGGATCTACCAGACAGGCGTGCAGCGGCTCAGTGAGGGGAACTTCATCTTCTGCAACGAGATGGTGCGTCTGGGCCGCTTGGGCAATGTGCACACGGTTCGGGCACACATCGCCCCGTGGGACGCTGCGGAGATGCGGCATGACTGGCTGCCGGCCCAGCCGCTTCCGCCCAAAGAGGAGGTCGACTGGGATGCATGGCTGGGCCCGTGTCCGTGGCGGCCTTACAATTCGGAGTACTGCCGCGGCGGCTGGCGCGGGCATTATGATTTCCACACGTCGTGCATCGGCGAGTGGGGCGCCCATACCTTCGCCCAGTGCCAGGAGGCGATAGGGGCGGCGGAGACGTCGGCGGTGGAATATGGCTATGTGCCCAACGACAGCGGCGACGGGATGCAGACGCGATTCGCCAACGGCGTCGTGATGACCTTGGAGCGGGGCGACAAGTGGTGGCGCGGCTCGTGCGGCGTACGTTACGAAGGTGACGAAGGGTGGGTTGCGGCGGCGGATGGCTATTCGCAGCCGGATGTTTCGTCGCCGGCTTTGTTGGCGGACTTCCGCAAGATCGTCTCGGACTACACAGCCAGGACAGGCCATGTGATCGGACATATGCGCAACTGGCTCGACTGTGTCAAGTCGCGGCGGCAGCCGGTGGCCAATGCGGTGGTGATGCACCGGACGATGACGACGGTGCATGCGGCAAACGTGTGCATGTGGCTGAAGCGCGATTTGAAGTTCGATCCTGTTAAGGAGGAGTTTGTCAACGACGCAGAGGCCAATCGTTTCCGCGCGCGGGCGATGCGGGCGCCGTGGGTTATTTAGAAATCCGTGATCCGAATCTGGAAAGGCAAAATCCCCTTAGAAGGAATAGAACCATGAAGAGACTTGTAACGATCATTTTGGCGGCGGCGATAACGACGTCGCTGGTTGTGCCGTGCGGGGCCCAGACGGTGCCGGCGGCCTCGGAGTTGGACCGGCTGATCGACGTTCTGAAGTCGGATGCGGATTACCAGGCCAAGGCGACGGCGTGTCGGCAGTTGAGCTACATCGGTACGGAGAAGGTGGTTGCGCCTCTGGCGGCCCTTCTGTGCGACGAGAAACTGTCCCACATGGCCTGCTACGCCCTGGAGCCCATGCCTTACAAGGCGGTGGACGATGCATTGCTTACGGCGCTGGATCAGGCGGAGGGCATGGCATTGGCCGGTATCATCGGCAGCATCGGGGTGCGCGGCGATGCGCGGGCGGTGGCGCCGCTGAGCAAGCTGTTGACGGCGGCGGACGCGGACGTGGTCGAAGCGGCCGCGCGGGCGCTGGGCAGTATTGGAACCGTTGATGCGGGCAAGGCGCTCACGACGGGTCTGGCGGCGGCGCCGGCGGCGCGCAAGTGGGCGTTTTACGAGGGCCTGCTGCGATGCGCGGAGAGACTGGCGGCCGCGGGGCAGGCGGAGGCGGCGTTGGCGATTTACGATGTGCTGCGGACGTCGGATGCGCCCCACCATGTGCGGGCCGGCGGCGTGCGGGGTGCGATCCTGGCCCGGCAGGGACGGCAGCGCGGCCTGTTGCTGCGCGAGTATCTGGGCAGTGAAGACTACATTGCCTTTGCGGCGGCGGTGCAGGCAACGCATTCGATTGCCGGCGAGCGCGTGACGCAGTCGCTTGCAGGTGCTCTTGCGGGGGCGTCGGCGGATAAGCAGATTCTGATCCTTCAGGCGCTGGCGCAGCGGGACGATGCGTCGGCGCTGGAGGCGGTGTACAGCGTGGCGAAGTCGGGGGCCAAGCCGGTTCGCCTGGCGGCGATCAAGGCCGTACCGGATATTTCCGAAACGGGTGGGGCCGGGCTCGTCGATCTGATGTTCGACGCAGACGGCGATGTCGCCAGGGCGGCGCAGGAGAGCTTTGCCGCCATGAAGGGTGCCGACGCGGACGCGATAGTTCTCGACATGCTGGAGTCAGGAGACAACGCGCGGCAGCTGAAGGCGCTGGAACTGATGGGGCGGCGGCGAATACGCGGCGTCGCCAGTGCCCTTTTCAGGTCCAGCCGTGACGATAACGAGGCGGTTCGTGCGGCAAGTATTTCGCTGCTGGGCGATATGGCCGAGGCGAAGCAGTTTCCGATGCTTGTCGATCTGCTTCTGAGAGCGACGAGCCGGTCTGAGATTCGGGCCGCCGAGCGGGCGATTTCGACGGCATGCACGCGGGAAGCACGGCTTTCGGCGGGCAAAGTGGTGATCCGCAAGGCGATCTACGGCGCCCCGAACGGCAACTCAGTCGACGTGACGAAGAAGGTGGCCAAGATGGTGGAGGACGGCATGGCGACAATCACCGCGTCCAACGCCAACTTCGGTGACCCGGCACAGGGTATAGTCAAGCAGTTGCAGTTGGAGTACGCGGTGGACGGCGTTGCGCAGACTGTGACTGTCGCGGAAAATGAGACGGCGACATTGGCGGTCGCGGTCGTTCCGGAGGCGTTTGTGGATGTCTTGTGTTCAGCGGCTGCGAAAGCGTCCGGCGAGCAGAAGGCGGCGCTGCTGCGTTTGCTGAAGAGCGTGGGTACGCCGCGGGCTTTAGGCGTGATTGTCGCGGCTACGAAGGATGCCGATGCGGCAATCGCCGACGAGGCGGTATCGCTGCTGTGCGGCTGGCCAACGGCTGATGCGCTGCCTGAGATTCTCAAGCTGACGGCGGCCAGCGGCAGGACGCAGATTCTGGCCGTCCGCGGTGCGCTTCGGCTGATACCGCTGCAGGCAGTTTCGGATGAGCAGAAGCTGGCTGCGTTCAAAGACCTCACGCCTCGCGTGGTTCGCGTGGAGGAGAAGCGGCTGCTGCTGGGCGCCCTGGGGCAGGTGACGACCGCCGGGTCGCTGGCGATGGTCGCGCCGTATCTCGACGATGCGGCAACGAAGAACGAAGCGAGCCTTGCAGTGGTGACGATTGCCGATGCGATATTGAAGGGGCCTGACGCGGCCGGGCAGGCACGCGGGCTTATCGAACCACTGGAGAAGGCCGGCGGCGCGGCCAATGCCGATGTGGCAAAACGCGCCAAGACGCTTCTGGCCGAGGCGAAGAAGCGAGCAGGCTGAAGGTAAGATCGGCCCCATTATAAGCGTGATAACGAGAGGGCGCTCCATGCGAGGGCGCCCTTTCTTTTTGGATTCGGACGGCGAACAGCTTGCTGGTCAGTTTGCGTTGCGAGGCATGTGGGCGGTGTCCTGCATGGAGAAGCCGGCCTCTTGTCCGATGGTGTCGTCGAAGGCGATCAATTCGCTGCGCAGGGCGGCAGACGTCAGTCCATATGGTGACCCGAGCGTTTGTACGCGCTGCTGTAAGGGGGAGTCGATAAGCATGAAGTAGAGTTCTTCCGCGAATTTGCCGCTCGTTAAACTGTTCCGGGCTTCGGCTTTTCAGTGAAGATAGACGCGCATGGCGCAGGTTTATTACCCGGGCTGCTAAGACACAGGGCCGAGGCGGCCGCTGAGGGATAGCGTGTCCGGCCCAAACGCTTGCAGTGCTCAGCGGCTGCCAGGGGCACCGTCGTACATGGCCATCCAGATGCTGGAGAGTGCTACGTTGCTCATCAGCTTCGGTATAAAGTCGTCGTCGGTCTTCCAGACCCTTGCGGTGCCCTGGACGATGCGGTAGATCTCCAATCCGTCGGGGCCATCATTTTGGATGATGCCGGCGAGTGCGGGGGCGGATTCAGCTATCTCGTTTCGGATGCGAGGATCGTCGACAGGCACGGCTTTACCGCGGATGCGGACCTGGATGCCTTCGTCATCGTCGTAGAAGCACAGCTCGACGGCAGGGTTGGCCTGAAGCTGGTGGTGGAGGCTCTTTTTTCTGCTGGTGTTGAAGATGATACCGTTCGTGTCAGCATGATAGAGTCTCATGGCGCGGACCCGCGGCTGGTTGTCGAGCGACGTTGCGAGAAAGAACACCGGATGACTGTTGAGAAAGGTGAAGATGTCGGTGTCGGCCATAATGGTTCTCCTTGCCCCCGGCCTTGCCGGGGCTGAAATTGCGTCCGGTACATTAAATCACTGCTGATTGTACGCGGAGCAAGGATATGGGTTTTGTGGCAAGTCGGCGAGCCCGACACAAGTAATACCGAATCAATCAGGGGAAGTGTCGTCGTCAAGTGAGCGGCCGGGTTTGCGGGCGGCGATGACATAGATGGTTTTGCCCCCTTTGAGGTATTTGCGTTCGTAATTGGTGCCTGTGTATTCGCCGGGCTGTGCGTCGGCGGCGCGGACGAATTCGGCGGGTTCGAGTCGGCCGGCAGCGATTGCGGCTTCAAGTGTGCTGCGGATCTGGTCGTAGTAATAGGCGTGGTCCGTGGCGATGTTGATGAGGCCGCCGGGAACCAGACAGCGGATCATCTGGTCGAGATTTTCAGGGCAGATGAATCGCCTTTTGTGGTGGCGTTTTTTGGGCCAGGGGTCGGGGAAATAGATGTGGAAGGCGGCCACGGAAACGTCGGGGACATTCCGGGGCAGGAAAACGGCTACGTCGGTGCGGATTATGCGGACGTTGGTCAGGCCCCAGCGGCCGATGCGGTCGACGGTGTAGAGGTAGTACTTGTTGGCCCATTCGATCCCGAGAAAGTTCAACTCCGGATGAGCCCGGGCCTGGTTCAGGAGAAACGCCCCCTTGCCAGAGCCGATTTCAACGTGTACGGGGGCATTTCGCCCGAAAATCTGTACGAAATCACACTGCTGGTCCGGGTTTTCCAGCACAAGCGAAATATTTTTACATTCCTGGGGCTTTCTTTTTGCCATGTTGGTGGTATATTATCCGCGCCAGGAGGGCCCAGCACATATCCGGTTCTGCACGTCGCCCCGGGGAGGGTTGACAAGCGACTGGGGGTTATTTTGCCCAGAGATAGACTTCAAGTCAAGTTCAGGGATGTTCGATAGGTTTGATAGAACTGTCAGTCTGCGTCACGCGTAAAGTCAACAGGCTGCAGCGGAAAACCGCTGAAAAAAGGAAAGACGCAAAGTGATCAGACCCGTTGTGACATTGAGGCGCCGGCGGCTCATCATCGACGTCGACACGCAAAAGGATTTTCTGCTGGCCAACGGCAGTGCATGTGTGCGCAACCATCGACGCGTCCTGCAGAACATTCGGCGCGTGATGGCGTGGGCACGGATGAAAAACGTTCGGGTGATTTCCACCAAGCAGGTCTATGATCCGGGTCACAGCGGTAACGGACACGGACAACCATACTGCATCCGGGGGACGGAAGGCTGCCGCAAGGTTCCGTATACTGTTCGCAAGAACCACATCACGTTTGTGGCGGACGGATGCACTGATCTTCCGCGGGACATTCTCAAGACGTACGATCAGGTGGTGCTCCATAAGCGGTGTTCCAATCCTTTTGAGGAACCGCGTGCGGACCGGCTGTTGGGGGACGTGCAGGTCAACGAGTTTGTCGTCATCGGGGCCACGACTGAGGATGCCGTCAAGCATACCGTGTTGGGGCTGCTGTTGCGGCGAAAGTCTGTGACGGTGCTTGTGGATGCGGTGGGCGCCTGTGATCGGGGGGCGGCGGAGATTGCTTTGCGGCAGATGGAGGCAAAGGGGGCCAAGCTTGCTGAGACGAAGGCGTTGTTGGGCAGTTCGAGTCTGCGGTTAGTGGGGGTGTGCGCGTGCGACCGCTGCCAGGGGCGGCTTCAGAAGAAGTCCTTTGGGGTAGGGGCGTAGCCAGGTTCACTTATGCCGGCGCTTACGTGTGCGGCCTGTTTCTGCCATTTTTTTCAGGGTAAATACTTTATGAAATGGGTAATTTGCCCTATGGATTCAGGCTGCGGCTTTCCATATACTTACAAGCTGGAGCGGTGAGGAGTGCCCATGACTATCGGGGCGAAAGTCATGGGCGTTTTTTTGCGCACGGGCCAGATACAGATATTGATGATCGCATTATCTTGTGTGGAAGAGCCTTGCAGGATTGGCCGCGGTCGATATAATCGAGGATTCAGATGCAGGCTTGGTGGTGCGGAGGCCCTGTTCTGTTCGTACCGGGGTGCTTTTCGGGTGCAGGGGGGGCCGGTGGAGTGTGCACGCGGGGGGCGGCGCCGCTTCATGGGATTTCGCAAATGGCCGAGGATCGCCGTGTATACTGTGAAACAGTCGGGGCCGAGTGGCGGAATGGCAGACGCTGGGGATTTAAAATCCCCTGTCCGAAAGGACGTGTGGGTTCGAATCCCACCTCGGCTATTCGCTGACGCAGGGGGATACAGGTTTGGAATGGTGTTTTAGACTTGCGGCGAAGCCTGTGGACGGCAGGTCGCGGCCGTGAAAACAGGAGAGATTGAATGAGTGACATGCTAAGCAAGCTGGACGATGTGGCAAGGCCGAATCTCTATCGCGAGGTTTTTCCGTACACGGAATTTCCGAAGATGACCTTTGACGAGACGGCGGCCCAGTCGTTTGCGTCGAACGAGATCTGGATTACGGATACAACGTTTCGTGACGGGCAGCAGGCCCGGCCACCGTACAAGCCGGAACAGGTGGTGCGGATTTTCGACTTTCTGCACGAGATTGACGGCGGGACAGGTCTGATTCGGCAAAGCGAATTCTTCCTCTACTCGAACAGGGATCGCAAGGCGGTGGAGCTCTGCAGGGAGCGGGGATACGCGTTTCCGCAGATAACAGGGTGGATTCGGGCCGTTGCCGCCGATTTCAAGCTGGTCAAGGAGATGGGGCTGGCCGAGACGGGTATTCTGACGTCTGTCAGCGACTATCATATCTTCTTGAAGCTGAGAAAGACGCGATTGCAGGCGATTCAGTCGTACCTGGACGTGGTCAAGGCCGCTCTGGACGCGGGCATCGTGCCGCGGTGTCATTTGGAAGACGTGACACGGGCGGACTTCCACGGGGTTGTGGTGCCGTTTGCGACGGCGCTGATGGAGCTTTCCAGGCAGTACAATATGCCTGTGAAGATCCGGCTGTGCGACACATTGGGGTTCGGGGTTCCATTTGCGAACGCTTCGCTGCCGCGAGGCGTGCCGAAGCTGGTGGCGGGCCTGCGTGCGGCGGGTGTGCCGGGCGAATGGCTTGAATGGCATGGGCACAATGATCTGCACAAAGTGCAGGTGAATGCGACGGCGGCATGGCTTTACGGGTGCTGCGCGGCGAATACCTCCATCTTCGGTGTGGGAGAGCGGACGGGGAATCCGCCGTTGGAGGCGATGGTGATCGAGCATGCGCAGTTGCGCGGGACCAACCCCAAGGTGAACTACGCGGCGATAACGGAGCTTGCACGATATGCCGAAAAGGAACTGGGGTTCGAGCTGCCGGCGAATTATCCGTTGGTGGGCAAGGACTTCAACGTGACGCGTGCGGGGATTCATGCCGACGGGCTCCTGAAGAACGAGGAGATTTATAACTGCTTCGATACTCAGAAGTTGCTGAAGCGGCCGGTTGGTGTTGCCATAACGGACAAGAGCGGGGCCGCGGGCATCAAGCATTACATTGAAGAGAAGTACCAGATAGAGATTATGAAGCATGATCCGCGTCTGGTTGCAATCAAGGACAAGATTGACGCGGAGTATGCCGCCGAGCGGGTGTCGGCGATATCAGATGCGGAAATGGATGCCTGGATTGCGGAGGCTTTCGGGAAGAACATGCCGCCGCTGCGATGATGCGTATTGACGGATCGACGGATACAAGCTGTGCTGTTTGACCTGGGGGAGACCCTGCTGGAATTCGGCCGGGTCAACGTATGGCAACTGTTCCAGGAGGCGGCCGGCAACTCGTATGCGTACTTGCAGGAGCAGGGGCAGCCGGTTCGCGGGCTTGCAGGCTACAAGTGGTGGAGTTTCTGGCTGATTCGGCTGAAACTCTGGGTCTCGGACTGGACGCGGCGGGATTGGGACTCCCTGGAGGTATTGAGAAAGATCGGTACACGGGGGCGGTACAGCCTGTCGGAAGAGCAGTTGCGGGAATTGAACTGGCGATGGTACGAGCCGTTGGCGCGGCAGGCCACGGTTGAACCGGACCTGGCTGAGACTCTGGCAAAGCTCAGGGAGATGGGGCTTCGGTTGGGGATTGTGTCGAATACGTGGGTCAACGGCGATTCCTTGGAGCGGCACCTGGCACAGTTGGGGGTGCTGGAGTTTTTTGAGGTTCGGATCTACTCGTGCGGGTACCGGTTTCGCAAGCCGGACAAGCGACTTTTCCGGCAGGCAACGGAGAAACTTGGGGTGCTGCCGGGTCACGTGCTTTTTGTGGGGGATCGTATCGATACGGATGTCAAGGGGGCGATGCGCGCGGGGATGGCCGCGGTGCTGAAGCGGGCGTATACGAATGCTCGAAAGCGGCCGCCAGCAGGGGTAGAGCGGATAGATCGCATTGCGGAACTGCCGGCGCTGGTTGCGCGCGTGAACGGTACGTAATGAGGGGTGGGACTGGTACCGGGGCGTTTACCGTTCCCTTTGCAGGCGGACTTCCCTGTGCGTCTATGGCTGATGCGGGTAGGCGGCGAGGAGCTTGTCATATTCTGTTTTTGTGATCTGGATCATTGCTCCGTGGCGGGCGTTTTTGGGTGTTTGGTAGTCCTGCCAGTAGATGTTGTGCCATGGGCCGGCCAGCGTTGGGGCGGTTGAAAGGCCCCAGGAGACGGCGGGGTATTGCTCACAGTAGAGGTACCAGCCCTTTCCGTCGGGACGGGCAATGAGCGTGGGCGCCTCGTAGAAATTGGCGGTGATGGGCGGCGAGGGCTCTGTGTAGGGGCCGAGCAGGTTGTCGGCGGTACAGACGCGAATGGTCTTGCCGGTGGGCCAGGAGAAGTCGGGGTACTTTTCGTCCTTGATGAAGGCGTAGTAGCGGCTGCCTTCTTTGCGAATGATGGTGTCGATGGTGGCGATCTCGAAATCGAAGAGGCGTTTGGGGTCGGTGAAGGTCTTGAGGTCTGTGGAAGTGACGTAGAGGGTCCGCATACCGCGCCAGAACTGCTCCGTATCATCCTTGATCGGCGGCAGGAGGGTGCTGTGCCAGGTTATGAGATAGCGGCCGGAGTCGGCGTCATAAAAGATTTTGGGGGCGCCTTTGTAGTCGATGGCGGGTTTGAAGTCGGGGGTCTTGTAGATGTCGGGGGTAAAGTCGCGGAATCTGCTCCAGGTGATGAGGTCGTCGGAGACCCAGAGGGTGATTTCGGGGCGGTGTTCGTAGTTGCCGATGAGGTAGTATCGGTTGTCGTGGCCTTTGCAGATGTCGGGATGGCCGCGGTAGTCGTCAAGGATGCGGCGACCATTGTTGAGGGTGGTCCAGTGGAGGGCGTCGGTGCTGACGGAGTAGTAGAGGCGACCGTAGTCTTCTTTGGTCATGTGGGCGAAGAGGTAGGCGACATCGGTGGCGGCCTTGAGGGATGAGGGGTAAGCGGCCGCCGAAACGGCTATTGCGACTGCGAGAATGCGGCATGCGATTTTCATGAGGGCTCCCTTCAATGCAAACGAGTACGATTGTAGCGAAAGTGGGGGGCTTTTCAATGACGGCGGCCGTTGAAATAGTGCCGGTGGGCACATATAATGGTCGCCAGCGGTTCGGTTTAAGGCTTGACTCTTCAGATAAAGGAGCGACGGATGAACGGGCATGTGACGACACGGCGAGGTTTCTTGAAGGTTACGGCGGGGGTTGCAGGGGCAATGGTGGCGTCGGCGATTCCGGCCCAGGCGCAAGCGGCAACAGGGAGCAAGCGGGTGCTGACCGCCGTGGATCAGGTCACGCTGGGCAAGACAGGGATCAAGCTTTCGCGGTTGGGGATGGGTTGCGGCAGCAACAGCGGAAACGTGCAGAGGGCTTTGGGGCACGACGGGTTTACCAGATTGCTGCGATACGCCTACGATCAGGGGATTACGTACATCGACACGGCGGAGTCATATAAGACGCACGAGTACATTCGGGAGGCGATCAAGGGCATTCCTCGGGAGAAGCTGTTTATCCAGACGAAGATGTCGGCAAACGGAGACCCGGTTGAAAAGCTGGATCGATTTCGCAGGGAACTGGGCGTTGAGTATATCGACAGCCTGCTGACGCACTGTGCCGTGAACGCGAACTGGGACGAGGAGCGCAAGCGCTTTCTGGACGCGTTCGAGGAGGCCAAGCAGAAGGGGATTATCCGAGCGCACGGGGTGTCGTGCCACAGTCTGCCGGCATTGGCGCGAGCGGCGGCGATTGACTGGTGCGACGTGCACCTGGTGCGGCTGAATCCGCAGGGTGTCTGGATGGACACGCCCGCCGAGACCTGGAATGCCCAAAGCGACGTATCGCATGTGCCGGCCGTAATCGAGCAGGTGGGTATCATGCGGCAGAAGCAGCGGGGGATCATCGGGATGAAGCTTTCGGGCAACGGCGACTTTACGAAGTTCGAGGACCGCAGGCGGGCGGTGCACTTCGCGATGAAGTGCGGGCTGCTGGATGCGGTGACGATCGGCTTCAAGAACACGACGGAGATCGACGAGGCAATCAAGCTGATGAACGAGGCACTGGCGGAGGTGGCGGCATAGGGGAACGCCCTTAGCTCATCGTGGGTTATGTTCGGGGCTGCTCGATCCATTCGGGCGGCCCCGTTTGCTTTTGCGGACTTCACAGATGAGGCGATGGTTAAGGGGCGGTGGTTTTTGTTCGACATACGTTTGGACCGTAAGTACGCGACCGATGTTTTTCCGGGGGGTCGGAAGACGCAGCGCGAGCGGGTCCATATCTGACGCGAAAGGGGGGTATCATGGCAAGAGCAACCGTTCGTTTGATGGGCATGGGGGTCCTCATCGGTGTACTGGCGGGCCTGAGCGGCTGCGGCGGCGAGGTGAAGGAAACGGAGAATATGCTGTCGGCGGCGGGGTTCCAAATGAAGACGGCCGAGACGCCGCAGCAGGTGGAACACCTGGAGAGCATGCCGCAGCACAAACTGCTTCGGCACGAGAAGGACGGCAAGCCGGTGTTCATCTATGCGGATGCGAAGTACTGTGACTGCATGTACGTGGGGGACGAGGCGGCTCGTCAGCGATACGAGAAAATGGCCGTTGAGAAGCAGATAGCCGACGAGCAGATGATGGCGGCGGAGGACTACGAGATGGACTGGGGTCCGTGGGGACCCTGGGGGCCGTGATCAAGTCGGACCGGCTTTGCGTCGCTGCCGCGGGCGAAGGGGGGGGATGTCTGTGACAAAGACGGGTCAATGCGCACTGGGCCTGATAGCGGGCTTTCTGGCGTTGTCGCTCGTGGGGTGTGCGTCGGAGGCGTCAGCAATCCGACGGGAGATGCTTGCAGCGGCGGGTTTCGACAGGAAGGAGGCCGACACGCCTGACGAAATTGCCATTCTGCGGAGTATGCCGCAGCATGAAGTCTTCAGCCGCTCGCAAGATGGGGAGCTCTGTTTTGTGTACGCCGACGCAATATACTGCGGGTGCATGTATGTGGGAGACGAGGCGGCGTATCGGCGGTATGTCGCTATGGTTGCCGAACGAAGGCTTGTGCTGAAGCGGGTTTTGCGGCCGGACTTCAGCGGCTTCAGTCGCAGTATATGGGGTCCGTGGCGGCCGCTGTAGCGATCAAGGTGTTTCAGTGGAGGGGAGTATGGGGCGCGTCGGCGGGGGGCAACCGGCGCGCCCTTCTGAACTTGAGGAGGCATGCATTATGGGTAAAACGAGTGTGCAGGAACGCGGTGCGCAAACAGTCTCTGTGGTCGCTGCATGGGCGGCCATGGCCGCGGGGGAGGCGCTGCAGCCGTACGAGTACGAGGCGGGGCCGTTAGGCATTGATCAGGTCGAGATTGCCGTCAGCCATTGCGGGATCTGTCATTCCGATCTGTCGATGATCGAGGATGCGTGGCATATGAGCCGGTATCCGTTGGTGGCGGGACACGAGGTAGTGGGCGTTATAACGGCCGTTGGTGAAAGCGTCGAGGCGCGGCAGGTCGGCCAACGCGTCGGCCTTGGCGCACAGTCCGGCAGTTGCGGCGCGTGTCGTGAGTGCCTGGCGGGGGATCAGAATCTGTGCCGGACGCTGGAGTTGACGATGGTGGGCCGGCACGGCGGATTTGCAGACCGGGTGCGATGTGACTGGCAGTTCGCGGTGCCGGTGCCCGACGAGATCGACTCGGCCGATGCGGCGCCGCTGTTCTGCGGCGGTGTAACGGTTTGCAATCCGATCATGCAGTTTGATGTAAAGCCTGTCGATCGCGTGGGCGTGATCGGTATTGGCGGACTTGGGCACATGGCCCTTCAATTCCTGGACAAGTGGGGCTGCCACGTTGTGGCGTTCACTTCCACGGAGGCCAAATGCGAGGAGGCGATGGAATTGGGGGCCGACGAAACGGCCAGTTCGCGGGATTCCGCGGCCATGAAGCGATTTGCGGGTACGCTGGACTTTATCATTTCGACGGTTAATGTGCCGTTGGACTGGCCGGCCATTATCAGTATGCTGGCGCCCCGCGGGCGGTTGTGCCTTGTGGGAGTAGTGCCGAAGCCCGCCGACATACCGGTCTTTGAGATGATCAAGGGGCAGAAGTCCCTGTGCGGGTCGAACATCGGCAGTCCGGGCACAATTGCCACTATGCTGGATTTCTGCGTACGTCACGGGATTCGGCCGGTCACTGAGCGATTTGAGATGTCACGCATCAATGAAGCACTCGATCGGCTGCGGGCGGGACAGGTTCGTTATCGCATCGTGTTGGAAAACGACTTCGTGTAACGGCGAAAGGCCTCCGTATGGCGGGTAATTCCCAGGAAGCGGTGCACCTGGCACGAACGGTGCTGGTGTTCTTTCTGTTGACGTTCATGTTGGCCAGGATCATTGTGTTCCTGATTATGACGCGGAGGATTCCGAACCTGTTCCTGCACATCAAGGGGGCGCACGTTCATCATCTCAACTACGGGATCTTTCTGCTTTCGGCCGTCGGGGCGTACCTGCTGTTCGGCCAGCCGTCAGGGATGCGCCTGTGGATTGCGGCGGCTGTTTACGGCGTAGGGATGGGGCTGACATTCGACGAGTTCGGGATGTGGATTCATCTCGGCGGCAGCTACTGGCAGCGGGCCAGTTGGGACGCGGTGGTTGTTCTGGGAGCGTGCTTTGGGCTGATCGCGTTTGCGCCCTCGCTGGAGCGATTCAGGCCGGTGCACTGGGTCACGACGATACTGCTGATCCTTGTGGCGGCGGTGTTCCTGTGGCTATTTCGCAAGTCGTTCAACTATGCGGGCAGGGCGCTGGGGCCGAAGTTTCACGAGATCGAAACGACTTCACCCAGGTAGAAGTACCGCGTCACTGACGGCGGGCGAAGTTGAGATCCATTGCCGGGCCGTAGCGTTCTTCGCCCACGTAGGAGAAGCCGCCGGCGGTCAGCAGTCCGGCGGTAAGGCCCATCAGGAACCAGGGAAGCAGCGCCAGTACGAATCGCGGCCAGTCGCCGTCGAAACTTCCGAACATGGCCGCCCTCAGCCCGAAGACGACGCTGCTCATGGGCAGCCAGGGCGACAGGGCCTGGTAGATGGGCGGCTCGACGTGGATGGGATAGGCGCCTCCAACAACGGAGATCTGTACGATGAGGAGGATGAGGGCGAGCAGTTTGCCCGCGTCGCCGAGGAGGCTGTTGAGGGCGAAGATGATTGCGCCGAAGGTGAAGGCGGCGGCGAGCAGGATGACGTAATAGCCGACCATATGGCGGATGGGGACCCTCAGGATAAGATGGATGAAGATGCCTAAGGTGATGGCGGCGAGGCTTGCGATAAGCAGGGGGCAGGCCCACTTGCCTGCAACGGTGGCGACGCGGCCGGCGTCGGCGAAGCGATCAGGGAGGACCCTGAGCCGGAAGAGGAAGCTGACGGTGAGCACGCCGATCCACATGGACAGGGCCATGAAGTAGGGGGCGAAGGCGGGTCCGTTGGCGGAAACGGGAACAAGGTCGATGGTCTCATATTCGACAGGTACGGCCAGGCTTTGGGCGTCCTGCTTCTGGTCGGGGATGGCGTCGACGAATTGAGTGAGGCCGTCGTGTATCCTGGTGAGACCCTGTGCCAGCGTCGTGCTGCCGTTGTGCAGGTGTGCTATGCCGGAGGAGAGGTCGGCGTTCTTTTGGGCAAGCTCGGCGGCGCCGGAGGAGGCCTTGTCAATTCCGTCGGCGAGTTCGACGATCTTACCCTGGTACTGCCGTGCTCCATCCGCCAGCTTTGCCAGATCTTTGCGGGGCACGCCGAGGACCACGTTCAGGGCGGGCAGCTTTTCGAGACCTTCGGCGAGTTTTGCGGTGTTGGTGTGGAGTTCGTCACCTGCGGAAACGAGCTGCTTTGTATCGATGCTCTGGAGTCCCTCGGCAAGCTGTTTCTGGCCGGCGGTGAGCTGGTCGGCGCCACTGCCGGCCTGGGCGAGGCCCTGTTCGATCTGCTGCGTGCCGGTGAGGGCGTTTTGGGCGCCGTCCCGCAATTGCGTGGCGGCCTGGCGGCTTTTTGCTGTGGCCGTCAGAACCGCATTCCACTTCTGTGCAGCGATTCCGGCGTCAAGGCTGTGGGCTATTTTGGCGACGGAGTGTTCGGCTATTTCCTTGCCGACGTAGCTCCTTCCGCCTGAGACGTATAGCTTGAGCTTGCCGGCCTGCGTGCCGGACACGGCGTTTGCACTGAAATCAGCGGGCACGACGATGGCGAAGTACGCGCGGCCGGACCGGACAGCGGCTTGGGCCTGCTGTTCGTCGGGCACGTTCAGAAAGGTGAACGTCTTTTCGTTCTTGAGTTTTGCCGCCAGATCGGCGCCGAGATTGATCGTTTTGTTTTCGAGCGTTACACCCTGGTCAAGCGTCGTCAAGGCCACAGGAAGGCGGTTGAGATTGCCGTAGGGATTCCAGATGCTGCCGACGTACGTTCCGGTATAGAAGCTGGGAATAAGTATGAGGAGGATGGCGGCAGCGGCCAGAAGAGGTGTTTTTCGGAAGAGGGCCAGTTCGCATTTTACAATGTCCCGGAAACGTCCTTGTCGGGCGGCTGTATCTGCATTTTCGGCCATCGCTGTCTCCTGCGGCTTTGAGGATTTACCGTGACTGCTCCTGCTATCGTCAAAAAAATGAGTTGGCAGAATCTGCTTTACAGGGCGAATTTATGAGGTTCAAAGCCGCTTTTTTTGGTGCACATCGCGTTTTTGGCAAATAATTCAAGCCTTTGGCGCAAAGATGCCGAATTAGCGACTGAGGCTTTGAGACTACTATGGGATGTGTCCGGCCGGATCGGGGGTTTGGCGGCGTTACGTTGCAGGTTTTGAGACGCCGACGGGGGTTGACGCAACGTTGTCAACAATTACCTGTTAACTGCGCACGGCTTGATGGGGCCGGCAGTCCTCAAGCAGAAAGCTTTTCCGGTGCCGCAGTTTTTTTTGTTGAACTATCGGTGCCGGGGCGTAGGATTGACGGCTATACTTGAAGATAAAAGGTTCGATATGTGGGGGGCAAATTATGACGTGGGGGACGGCAAACTTTCTCAGGCCGCCAAGGCTGCATTTTAAACGGCATTTGCACAAGCGCCTTTTCAAGCCAGCCAGGCAGCAGGCCGAAATCGCTCTTGCGACTGTCTACCGGCGCGTACTGGGGGCGTTCGGGCGTACATGTTTTGTGGGTATAACGGGCAGTTGCGGCAAGACGACTGCGGCCGAGCTGCTCGCGGCGATCCTGGCGCGCGAGGGCCGCATACGGCAAGGGATCGGCGCCAACACAACGGACTATATTGCCCGAACCGTTTTGACCGTAGGCCCCTGGCATCGTTTTTGTGTAAGCGAGGTGAGTGCGCACCAGGCGGGGGTGATCGGCCGGTCGGTGCGGGTCCTGCGGCCGGACATCGCCATGGTCACGAACATCAATGCGGACCATTATGGAGAGTACCGGAGTCTGGAGACTACCGCGGCGGAAAAGGTAAAGCTTGTTGAGGCACTTTCGGCAAAGGGAACGGCCGTACTAAACGCCGATGACGAATACGTGTACGCGATGCGCAAACGGACCGCGGCGAAGGTGCTCACGTTCGGCCTCAGCGAACGCGCCCAGGTCCGCGGAGAGAACGTCTCGTGCGCGTGGCCGCGGCGGCTGAGCATGGACATCTGCTATGAAAACCGGCGGGTCACGGTCCAGACGCGTCTGCTGGGCGAGCATTGGGCCTACGTGGTTTTGACGGCTGCCGCGGCTGCAATTGCGGCGGGGGTACCACTGGAGCGCGCCGCCGAGGCGATCGGCAAAGTCGATCCGATACCAAGCCGCATGAGCGAGCACACCACGCCGGATGGAGTAACGTTTCTTCGCGATGATTTCAAGGCCCCGTTGTGGACTGTGTCGGCATGCATAGACCTTCTGCGGAAGGCTGAAGCGAAGCGCAAGATTCTGGCCATCGGTTCTATCAGCGACACTCCCAAGAGCCATCGTGAACGGCAGCGGGCGATCATCAGGGAAGCGTTGGACGTTGTGGATAAAGTGGTTTTTGTGGGGGATTGTTCGCGTTCGGCGCTGAAGGCACGCTCAAGCCCCGACGACGATCGCATCATGGCGTTCGGGACACTTCAGGAATTCAACGCGTACCTTGAGGATTACCTTGAAGCGGGCGATCTTGTGCTGCTGAAGGGATCGCGGAAGAGCGACCATTTCGACCGGCTCGTGCTGGCTCGAACGAATAACCTGGCGTGCTGGCGACATGCCTGCGAAAAGGACCGTTTCTGCCACTGCTGCCGCCACCGGGATCTGCCTGCCAGGCCGATGGACCCTGTGCCGAGGCGTTAGCAGAATACTGCGTTGTAAAGCCGCATCAATCAGAAGATCACAGAGATGACAAACAAGGAGGCACATGCATAATTCGACGACCGTTACCAGACGCGACAGCAAGAGACAGATCTCCCGCGACATCGGGCTTGAGATCGGGTCGATCTGCGGGAAGTACTTCCTCGATATGGACCACCTTCACTATGGGTACTGGACGGAGGACCTGCCAGTGCATTTTTCAAACGTCCACGTGGCGCAGGCCAACTACGTGGACTTTGTAGCCTCCTACATACCCAGCGACGTGCGGACCATCCTGGACGTGGGCTGCGGGACCGGGCACATGGCCAGAGATCTGCAGAATATGGAATATGAGGTCGATTGCATTTCGCCGAATGTAATTTTTGCCGAAAAAGCCCGCACACTGTTGGGACCTAGCAGCCGTGTATACTCATGCAAGTTCGAAGAGTTCGTTACTGAGGACGAGTATGATCTTGTGCTCTTTGCCGAGAGCTTTCAATACGTGGGGGCGCAGAAAACCATTGAAAAGAGCCTGAGCCTGATGCGCGACGGCGGTTATCTTCTGATCTGTGATTATTTCGACTTGTCGGGGCAGAAGAACGGCATGGGAGGCGGGGAGCGCTGGACGCGATTCACAGAAACCGTCAAGCATTCTCCACTCGAACAGCTTGTGGATATTGACATTACAGATGCGACGGCGCCTACTCTGGACGTGGTAAACGATGCACTCATGAAGGCGGTGCGGCCTACTGTCATGTTGACAATGCAGTTGGTAGCGAACCGCTACCCGTGGCTGTACCGCATCATTCAGCGGGTGTATCGGGGAAGGATCGAGAAGATCAACGCAAAGTATTTCAGCAACAGGATGACGGGAGAGAATTTCAAGAAATATAAATCCTATCGGCTGCTTCTGTACCGCAAGAGCACCGGCGCTGGGGTCCGTTGCCACGATCAGACATCCAATGTTGTCGGATGCAGGACGTTACAGTGACGGCAGTACTGAAGTCGGGAGTTCGGCGACTTCGCAGCCGGGTCAGGACTCATCGACCATGCGCGCCATGCCTTCGGCCAGGGCACGGAGGTTCAGTTCGATCAATTCAGCCTTCTTGGTGGTGAAGAGGTCGGCGATCGCTTGCTGGACACTGGTCGGCTTCAGGAGGTTCGTTTTCTTGATGAAGGCGCCCAGCGCGACGATGTTTGCGACGCGGACATTGCCCAGTTCGTGCGCAATCTGCGACGCGTCGATCTTGGCGACGCGGACATCCTGACGGCGCACAGGGCGGTCCGCGAGGGACGTGTTAACAATGGCCAGGCCGCCGGGCAGGAGCAGCGGTTCGAATTTGTCCAGCGAAGGCTGGTTCATGACGACCGCGATGTCGGGCTTTTCCACGACGGGGCTGGCGATCTCGATGTCGGATATGACGATGGTGGAATTGGCGGTGCCGCCGCGCATTTCCGCGCCGTAAGAGACCATGCCGGTGACGTTCTTGCCTTCGATGACACAGGCGCGGGCGATGACGTTCCCTGCAGCGACGACGCCCTGGCCGCCGTAGCCCGCGATGATGATCTTTATTTCCTGGTCGATAATCGTTCCGGCGTCGGACACGCTCAGCTCCTGTCCTTGTAAACCCCGAGCGGGAAGACTTTCTTCATTTCATTGTTGACGAAATCGACAGCCTTCTGAGGCGAGAGTTTCCAATCGGTGGGGCACATGGAGAGCACCTCGACCAGCGAGTAGCCTTTGCCCTCCACCTGATTGACAAAGGCCTTGCGAATGGCTCTGCGGGCCTTGATGACGTCTTTGGCAGTCGAGACGGCGACGCGTTCGAGATACGCCACGCCGTCAAGGCTGGCGAGCAACTCACAGACCCGAAGCGGTGGTCCTTCGTGGTTGAGGCCGCGGCCTTCGGGGGTTGTGGTCGTTGCCTGCCCCAGGATCGTCGTCGGGGCCATCTGGCCGCCCGTCATGCCGTATACGGCGTTATTGACGAAAATGGTGGTGATGTTCTCGCCGCGGTTGGCCGCGTGGATGGTCTCGCTGGTGCCGATCGCGGCCAGGTCACCGTCGCCCTGGTAGGTGAACACGATACGGTCTGGCAGCACGCGTTTGATGCCGGTGGCGACGGCCGGCGGGCGACCGTGCGAGCACTCGATGACATCGAGGTTGAAGTAGTCGTACAGAAGCACGGCACAGCCCACTGGTGCGGTGCCGATGGTGCGCTCGCGGATGCCTAATTCGTCGATGACTTCAGCCACGAGGCGATGGATAATTCCGTGGCCGCACCCGGGACAATAATGCGTCTTTGTCTCCAGCAGCGCCGTTGGTCTTTCAAATTCCATTTCAACCCCGTTTTCATTACTCCGGCCGTTCGCCGGCAAGGCTCTTTTCGTAGATGGCACTGATCTTTTCGAGTATCGCTTCCGGTGTGGGGTACCAGCCGCCGCCCTTACCGAGAAACTCGACAGGCCGGCGACATTCGCTTGCAAGCTTGACGTCCTCAATGAACTGGCCGTTGGACATTTCGACGACCAGGAACCTCTCGGCCGTCTCGGCGGCGCGCTTGAACGGCTCTTCGGGGAACGGCCAGAGCGTGATCGGTCTTATCAGGCCGACCTTCATGCCCTGGCTGCGGGCGGTCCGTACGGCACCTTTGGCTATGCGTGCAGTGATGCCATAGGCGGCCACAATCAGGTCGGCGTCGGCAGTGTCGACTTCCTCGAAGAGCTGCAATTCGCTCTTGATCTTTTCGTACTTGGCCTGCAGCAACTCGTTTCTGTGCACCAGTTCCATCGCCGGGTGCAGAAAAAGCGTCTTGATGACTCGCGGCTTGCGCCCTTTGCAGCCGTTCAAAATGAAGTCCTTTTCCGGCAGCTCGAAGATCGGCTCGTAGGGTGTCAGCTCGACGGGTTCAGCCATCTGGCCGAGGATGCCGTCGCCGAGTATCATGACAGGATTGCGGTAGTGGTCGGCGTAATCAAAGGCATTCATGGTGAGTTCGTAGAGTTCCGGCAGTGTTGACGGGCCCAGGACAATGAGCCGGTAATCGCCATGGCCTCCGCCTTTGACCGCCTGAAAGTAATCGCCCTGCGAGGCACGGATATTTCCAAGCCCCGGTCCGCCGCGCTGCATGTTGGCGATTACGCAGGGCAGTTCCGCAGCGGCGATGTAGCTGATGCCTTCCTGCTTGAGGCTGATCCCCGGCGAGGAGGAGCTGGTCATGCAGCGGGCGCCGGCGGCGGAGGCGCCAAAGAGCATGTTGATGGCGGCGATTTCGCTTTCGGCCTGGATGAAGACGCCGCCGGCGGCGGGCATGCGGTGGGACATGTATTCCGGCACTTCGTTCTGCGGCGTGATTGGGTAACCGGCGAAGAATCGGCATCCCGCCTGGATTGCACCTTCGCACATCACCTCATTTCCTTTGAGGAGTATCTTACCCTGTGTCTTCAAAACTACCGTTCTCCACAACGTGCCGACATACAAAAGATTCTGCGTCCGACCGGATGGGCCCTCTACACACCGGGCGAGGCTTTGGCACCTGCCGGTTTCCTGCCCCCGATGGAAATTGCCATATCAGGGCACATCTGACAGCATAATGCGCAGCCGGTGCAGTTGTCCTTGTCCACAATCTCGGCATATGGGTGCCCAGCGTCGTTTAAAAGCTGGGACATTCGAATATTGCCGCGCGGACACTCCGCCACGCACAGGCAGCAACCCTTGCAGCGGTTCTTGTCGATCTTGATATCAGCCATGCAACCACCCGAAAAACGGGGGCCTGCTCAAAGGCCCCTGATGAAAGCATATTAGCGCGGCCCCGGGGGATAGTCAACCTTGAAATAATATTCGCGACCTTTAAGTCCGAAAGACGGAAAGCGGATCTTAGCCGAAAAGGGGGCTGGCCTTTCGGCAAATCGGTTGTATACTGTTCGTATTACTCTGGGACAGGGAGAAACTGAAATGCGCAGCATAACGACGAGAAAAGCGGTTTGTTATTCCATTGCGGTGTGCCTGGTACTTGCGGCTATCGCGTGGCTTGGCTTGCGGGGCGTCATCGTGAACGGGCTCGATGAAGCAATCGGTCGGGCGCAGGCCGCTTATCCTCACCCACACGACGACGTGGCGGCGCTGATGGACTATGTCGCGGCGGAAGGACATTCGCTTAGAGATAGAAACTCCGCGGTCTGGGCGATGGGTCAGCTTCGCGACGACAGGGTGCTGCCGGTCCTGCGGCAATTCTACACGGGCGGCAAATGCGACCATGCAAACGCGATGTGTCAGCGTGAATTGAAAAAGGCGATTGATTTGTGCACGAAGAATGTGCCGGATCTGCTCCTTGTGAGCAAACACTGATTCGCACCGGCGCAGCGCGGCTGGGTGGCGGCGTGTACGTTCAGGTCGGCCAGTCACCGGAGAAAACTTCAACGGCCGGGCCTGTCATGTAAACACAGTTGTCCTGCTTGCACCAGTTCAATTCCAGATCGCCGCCGGGCAGATGCGCCAGCACCACGCGTTCACAGCGACCCGCAAGAACGCCCGCAACCGCGCACGCACATGCGCCTGTGCCGCAGGCCATGGTGATGCCGCTGCCGCGCTCCCAGGTTCGCATCGTAAATTCGGCGGGGGCCTCGATGCGCACGAAGTGAACATTGACACGCTCCGGGAAGAGGGGGTGACGTTCGATCAGCGGCCCCAGGTGTTCGAGATCGACGGCGGCCGGATCATCGCAGAAGAAGATGGCATGCGGATTACCCATGGATACGCAGGTCATCAGCAGTTGGCTGCCGGCAAGGTCAATCGGTTCATTGACGATTGTTGTGCCCTCCAGGGTGACCGGAATGTCGGGGCCGTTGAGGATTGGCTGGCCCATGTTGACGCAGACGCGCTGTACCTTACCATCATCGCCAATTTCCAGGCCGAGATTCAGAATGCCGCGCCCGGTCTCGACGCGGAGCGAAGAGGCGAAGGTACCCTGGCCCGGAACGGAGAATTCGCCTCCGGGTGCGGCGACGCCGTGATCGTAGACGTACTTGGCAACGCAGCGGATACCGTTGCCGCACATCTGGGCCTCGGAACCGTCGGCGTTGAACATCCGCATGCGGACGGCGGCCTGGTCGGACGGGCAGATCAGAATCAAGCCGTCAGCACCGATGCCGAAGTGTCGATCACTCACAGCGACGGCAACCGACGCGGGATCTGCGACCTGCTCTTCAAAGCAGTTAACATAAACGTAGTCGTTGCCCAAACCATGCATCTTCGTAAAACGCACGCGCATCCCTTTCTTTCATCGCAGATACGACGCTGCATTATACGGCGGTCGTGGGAAAAAACAAGGCGTACATGGAAACGAAAAAAACCGCCGCCCGGTACGGACGGCGGTTATCAATTCGCTGACGCCGGTCGCCGAATGGCCTACGAGATGGCGAACTCCTTGCGGCGGCTGTTCATCTGGGCCTTGAGGCGGGCGATGATTGATGAGTGCATCTGCGAGACGCGGGACTCGGAGAGATCCAGCGTCGCGCCGATTTCCTTCATGGTCATTTCTTCATAGTAATAGAGGACGATGATCAGACGCTCGGCACGCGTCAGGCCCTTGGTGAGCAGGCCTTTAAGGTCGCGTTTCTGGACTTCGTGCACCGGGTTCTGACTTTTCTGATCTTCAATGATATCGATTTCTCGAATATCCTTCTCACCGTCGGATTCGTTGAACTTGTTGCTCAGGGACACAACGCCCGTGGCAGTGGCGTCTTTCTGCAGGCGGTGGAAATCCTCCATGGTCATGTTCAGTTCGGAGGCTATCTCTTTTTCCGTCGGCGTGCGGCCGAGCTGGGCCTCCAGGGTCGCTAATGCCCGCTCCAACTGGTGAGCGCGGGCCCGGACCAGGCGGGGCACCCAGTCCATGCTGCGGAGTTCATCGAGGATGCTGCCGCGGATGCGGGGCGTGCAGTAGGTTTCGAACTTGACGCCGCGCTCCGGGTCGAATGCATCGATGGCGTCCATGAGTCCGAAGATGCCGGCGCTGATGAGGTCGTCGAGTTCGACCTTATCGGGCAGCTTGGCGTAGATGCGGTCGGCAGTGTACTTTACCAGCGGCAGATAGTTCTCCAGGAGGCGGTTGCGCCAGTACTCGTCGCGAGTCTCGAAGAAAGCGTTCCACACTTCCTGGATGTCTTGAACTTGTGCCGTCTTCATTTCATGTACCTCCCTATAGCCTTGAAAACGCCTATCGCCCGCCGGCAGCGTCCCATAAATGACTGAAATCACATCCTTGTTGAAACGTCCGGCCCCCAACGACCCGACATGCCAGCACATCCCTATCGACCAACTGAAATTTGCCCTTTAAAAAAACAGCTTCGCCCTTTGCTGCAATGCTGATTTGGCCGTCGGCGTGATCCGGTCCGCTGGTGGAGGGTTCTGAGAACACCGTCGCGGCCCCCGCTTCCCAGCGATCGGACACGTCTGGGATGTCATCTGCCTGTCGTATCATCCATGCTGTCATAAGTGTCAGTTCAAAATCCGTTTTGAACACGTCATCTGCTGTAGCGCGTCTCAGAAGAAGCGAGGCGCTGCACTTGGGTGTTGCTTCCGCGCGAGCAGTTCCCCCGCCAGCCGCGTGTTGAGAACATTTTCGAAAAGCTTGGCCATCTGTTCTTCCAGATAGCTCTTGCTGTCCGTTGCCAACAGGCGCTTGGCCTTCTGGTCAACTATCGGAATCGTTTCGAAGCGACCATTGTCCATGAAAAACGTGTGACGTCCATCGCAGAGCAAAAGCCGCTGTGTCTGGAGGTGTTCGGCAATCGCCTTCGTCATGAGATCGGCAAACTCTTCGACGTCGAGATCCTTCGGTTCGTAGCCGGGTTCATTGACGTTGAGAATGTTGGCCGCAATGATCTCGCGGCGCCGCTGTGTGAAAGCCAGTATCTTTGACAGCAGTTCCGCGATGTTATCCGTTGCGACGGATGAAATATTCATGGTTCAGACTTCCTGTCTTAATCCCGTTCCTTCGTGTCGATCGTTCGCCGGCCTATGATTTCGGCGACGCGGATGTCCGACGAGGACCATGCCCGGTGCCGTGCCGGAGCATCTTGCGGATTTCGGTAAGCGTCCTGGTCTTCCGCAATTCCATAATCATCGCAAGCCGCTCGAACACCGATTCGTCGTAAAGGCGATGACCGCCTTCCGTCCAGTCGGATTCCTGGATCAATCCCATTGTTGTGTAGTTATGAATCGTCTGGCGGGTAAACGGCGTGCAGCGGACGATGTCGCCGATGCGGTACAGCTTGGCCGGTACCTCAAACCTGATTTTCTTGTTGTGCTTTGCAGCAGCCATACTTCGCTCAAAATCAAAGCTAAACCAACAACAGTGCGTCCAGCCGATCTACCCGGTCCCACGCGGGGTGTCGGGGGCGCGAGCTTCGCCGCACCCGACCGGCAGCTTCCTCGGAAGCCGCAGGTCCCGCTCGGAAAAGCTGTGCGTGACGTGGTCGGTTACCCCGCCGCGATCAACTTTTACGTTTTACAAAATGTAAAATGCCTCCTCGCCTCCGTCAAACATTTTTTTCCGGCTTTTGGGGCATTCGGGCCGACGCAGGGGTTGTGGCCGGGGTCACTCCGCCGTTGGTTCAGGGAGCCGAACGCCAGGCTTCAACGGCTGCAGGTTTGCCGAGGCGGGCTTTACCGTGGCATAAAAGCATATTTACCAGTATTGGCAGCGGGGTGGCCGTACCGGCGCTGAGGCTTCACCGGCAGCCGCAGTTGGCGGGCTGCGACGAAGCGTGCCGCCGGCCGGTGGCGTAAGGATGGGTCGGAAAGTGCACTGAAAAATTTTTTCAAAAAAAAGGCCGCCGACGGTTCTTTACATCCGTGTGTGCAATGATTTCGAAGAGAATTGAACTCGAGTCTGGTGCGCAAGGCCGCGGGCACTACCGCCATGGTCCCGGCGGGCGCATAAAAAAGTCCCGCTCGAACGTCGGGACTTTAAGTCATCTGCCGTATGTGACAGCTTTGCTCAGGAGCCGTCCAGAATGGTCAGCTTCACGTTGCGAAACCAGACAGGCAGGCCGTGATCCTGCAGGCCGATCCAGCCGTGCCGCGGCATGTCCTTCAAGGCGCCGGCGTATTTGTTCCTGGTTCCCTGCGGATTCCATCCCGCTGTGGTCCATTCGTTCAGGTCCATCGTCAACGCCTTGCAGTCGTTAGACCAGACTTCGATCATATTGTCTTCGGCCTTGACCTTCATCTTGTGCCACTGGCCGGAAGGGGTGGGCACGTCTTTGTCGGCGATACGTTTCTCAGTTCCAAACACGAGCGTGCAGTCGCCGACGCTGCTCTTGACGGGCTTGTCGCCCTCCAGCAGGACCATTTCCTCTGTACCATCCTTCTTGATGGAAACGTACAGTGCCGGATTCCATCCTGTGTCCGAGCCCTCGTATGGCACCACCTTGCCGTTGCGTTCAACCGTCTGATAGTTCTTGTACATCTTGGCGATCTTTACGATCGTTGTGTTAGCGAGCGTGTACTCGTGGTTGAGCACCAAAGGCAGGTGGGTGGTTGCTTCGCCGACAGTCGCCTCCAGATGCGCAGGCACAATGAAGTTCGGTGACAGACAGTCGTAAATGCCTCCACACTGGCCGTGTACGGTGCCGTCGCCCGTTTCATGTATCTGCACCTCCAGGGCCGTATTGATCCAATCCGCCTTATCCGTACATCGCAGCAGAATGCCGCTGTTGGCTTTCTCTGCAAGCTTGTATTCCAGTTCGAGGATGAAGTCACCGTACTGACCTTTGATCCACAGGTCGTGCAGATCACCTTCGCCGACGCGTGCAACCATCCCGTCTTCGTAAGCCCATCGTTGACCGTCGAACTCAAAATTCGACAGATCAGGCGTGATCAGGGAAACCGTCTTTGGCTCAACCTCGTCGTTGTTCCGTGCGCCCGACGGAACCTTTTCACATCCCCACAGGCCTGTTACCACCACGGCCATTGCGATACCGTAAATTGCAGAGTACCTCATGATTCTCCTTTTATTCCTTTGCCGTATGGACCCTTGTAATTAACACGTGTTGCGGCAATCCTACTATGGCGGGGGCCTCTGCGTCAACCAACGTCACAAAGAAACCACGGGACACTTCCGCGTAAGGATGAGTTGGAACTTCTCCTCGAAAGTGGACGCCGACCAACGGTCCGATGCCGCGGCAGTGAGTGGATGCTTGTAAGTGTTTGAGGTACCTGTGTTTATGGCAGTTCTTTGTCATGCTTCAATTGGGCAACGTCGTGTAGGACGCGAAAATTGTACATTGCGCTCTCAGATGTTAGGCCCGCGGGCAAGGCTTCAATTGCCGGTTCGGATGCTCAACGAATACGCTTACTACCCGCGGCGGTTTCACTGATGCACGTGGAATGTCGAGCAGATCCGGCCCTTCTCCTTGCCCATCCGCGGAATCAGACGCGTCAGACGATTCAACCAATTCCATTCTCAAGAGACACCATGAACTTATTAAAGATCGACCCGAATACCCGACGACCTCAACACCATTCCACAGCAGCTAACAACCCAGACCCGCAACGCCGCCCCGTCCCAATTGCCAATGGCCCCGGCATCATCAGGCCGTCTTTGAACCGCAGCTTCAGTTGCACAGCCGTTTGACTCAACAGATGATCCGGACGCACGTAGCCAGTTGGTCGCCTATGCCGATCATGCTTGTGTGCCGAGAGCGACTTGGGCAAGTACGAAAACTCACTCCACTCGAATTCGCAGGGGTAACCAACGTCTGATTGGGCACGCGCCTTTTCGATGAGCTTGCGCGCCTTCTCGGGTGTGTGATCATCATGGCCCGGCAGAATAACTGGTGTAACACTGTACCACGTATGGGCTGGCTTGGTATAGTATAGTGAAACATTGTCACCCCTGACGACTCAGAAGTATTACTTGAAGAGCGCCGATGAGAACAAGTAGAAGGCTGTTGAGGGGCTGGACAGACTGATGGGGTAGGGGCAGTAATCAACCGCCCCATGCATCGGCTCCCTCAAGTTACTGCGACTCCTCTGGCTTTCTCCTCGATCACCTTGACATTCCCAAGCCAAAGAAGTTTCTGCTTCTGGATCTACTGGGATTGTTCTTGGCACAGCGGGATCTCATGTCAGCCCGCAACAAGCTGTCCCGATCTGATCGAGGGGTGCCTTTTGCATGGACGAGGTAGTCTTGGGCAAGCAAGTCACAGACGCCAGATTCTTCCCAACTCCCTCATTCTCAACTCACCTCTCACTCACCTATGACTTACCCGCAGAAGAAAAGAGACGCATTTGAGACGCAGCAAGCATGTATATGGACTACGCAGGTCTTCCAAGAGAGAAACAGTAAAGTGCTAGGTGCTTGTAAAACAAAGGCTTATGAGATGAAGAGTAATGAGAGTGTTGGGACTCGAACCCAAGACCTACGGCTTAAAAGGCCGTTACTCTGCTTGTAAGTGCTTGTGAATACGTTGGTTATGGCCGCTTTTTTAGGCCAAAAACAGGAAACATACTGGCGGCACACTCCAGACACACTGGCAACACACTGGCGACACACTGAGGAATTACGCCGAAAAGACGCCGACGCCCCCGCCCCCCCATCCAGGCTTCAAGCAATGGTGCAAACAAACGAACATCCGGCCTCGCTTTGGCGCCGTTGGCTGGCATGGGAGCATCGCCATTATCGAGCGGTTCATCCGGTCCATGAAGCACGAATACCTGCGGTATATCCTGGTGCCCATGCATATCGCGCGAATGCGACAGGAGGTCGTTTGCTACTTCGACTGGTATGATCAACATCGTCCGCATAAAGGTCTGGGCGGTACAACGCCGCTTGAAATGTATGAAAGTGTCATGCCTGCCAATCTTAAGCCACGCTACGAACCCCGCAACAAGCGGCAGCCACTTCTACCTGCGCCGCTCCTTACGCCGAGCCAAGACCCGAGCAGGGTAAGCGTCTGAAAATGACCCTGCATTCGCGGACAAGTACCGGCGGCTGCCGATCGTCCAGCTTCGCGAAGTGGCTTGAGTCGTCAGCGTCTTGTTCAATTCTTAAGAGCAACTACTGCCATGTCGGAAATCCTTTGCGCCGACGGCGAATTCTTAGCGTTTTCATCTCACGCTTCGGTTCATATCAGCACAAAACCTCGTCTCAATCCCTGCTGGTCCCGGGCCTTCTGACCCCGAAAAGGCCATCAATCTGGCCACTACGAAGTCGGTGGGCCGCTACACCGGCGGGCGTCGTATAACCTCGTTTTTGTGCTTGCCTCGTCAAAGGGAGCCTGCCATAATGACCTCCAGAATATTAGATCCTGACTACATGTGTTTATTTGTGATCCTGAGGTTTGGGTTATGCGCGAGTCGGTGAGGTTGGCTTTGTCCGTAGGGCTGACGACGGTCGGGGCGGCTGCGCTTCGGCTGCCGCTGTTGGCGCAACGGCCAATGCATGGGGATGAAGCGATTCACGGGGAGAAATTTGCGACACTTCTGGAGAAGGGGGAATACGTTTATGATCCGCACGAATACCATGGGCCGACGCTCAATTACTTCACGTTGATCTCGGCGTGGGCGCGCGGGCAGCACACGTATCAGGCGATCGACGAATGGACAGTGCGGCTGATTCCGGTGGCGTTCGGGGTGGGGTTGGTAGTGTTGGTTTTCGGTGTTGCGGACGGATTAGGCAAGGGGGCAGCGCTGGCGGCGGCGGCGCTCACGTCGATTTCGCATGCGATGGTGTTCTATAGCCGGTACTATATCCAGGAAATGTTGCTAGTGTTCTTCACGTTTGCGCTAGTGCCGTTTCAAAAAAATATTTTTAATATTTGCGATTTGGCGACTTGCG
>DAOTMV010000017.1:0-81117 GCA_035450485.1 Anaerohalosphaeraceae bacterium
TCGTGTAGTTCTTACCCATCATGCGGTCTCCTAAATAGAGTAACTGTTGTCTGTCTATCAGTTACCCGGACCGCATGACCTTTTTCAATCATTTTTCAACGACAAGTGGGACAAGCTCTGTGACGGGCAGTATGACATTAAGTTCATATTTGATGACAACGGCGCGAGCAGAACCCGCTATGTCTACATCTACAAAGATGGAACCTGGCAACATTGCGATGACGGCAGTACCAGGGGTATTGTGCGGCGTGATTCTGTGTGGCTTGCATTCGCACCCGGAGAAGGTTGGCTTGAGACGGTATCGGAAGAGTATGACGATGAAGATTGTGGCCCTTCTGAAACCCCAATTGATGAATAAGTCACCAAGAGCCGAACTTGATCGTTAAGTTGGGGGCGCCGAGCCAGGCAAGCAGGCCGCCAACAGACAAGAAGGCTGCTTCGATTTGGGAAGATGGATGCGTTCATTTTACCCGGGCCCGGAAAGGCAGATGGAGCACTGTGCTGCGGCGTTGGCTGAGGGTGAGCAATCAGAGACGGACGATTCGGGGAATCGGGCGGCCGTGAAACTGGGGCGCTGACGATCGGGTCTACAGCCCACTAACCGGGTTTTTGAAACTTCTTGGCGTCGTGTTTGGAGATGAGTTGTGTTACGTTTCGGCCTGAGAGGAATGCGGTGGGCAGGCCGCCGCCGGGTTCAACCCACTGGCCGGCCATGTAGAAGTTTCTGAGGCCGGGGAGGGTCTTTTTCATGCGGAGGAATCCAACGTCGGGGGTGAGGACCCAGCCTTCGAGGCTGCCTTTCCAGTTGTTGGTGCAGCGGATGACGGTGGCGGGGGTGGAGACGTCGATCTGTTCGACCTGCGCGCGGATGTGGCCGAAGCGGGTGTCGAGGGCGAGGATGACCTCCCGGGCGATGCGCTGCTTTTCGGCGTTGTAGGCGTCCTTGTCGGTGTCGCGCAGGTTCTGCCAGTAGGTGTGGTTGTCGGTGGGGAACATTGCGGTCACGACGGTCTTGCCGGGCGGGGCCATCGTCGGATCGAAGTTGAAGATGCGGACGCCGATGTGGTCGCGGGTGTGCTTGTCGTCGATTTTGATGGGTTTTTCGAGCGGGAAGACGATTGTGTGCGGCGTGCCTTCGAACATGCGGGACAGGCCGAGGGAGACCTGGAGCCAGGAGGGGAAGACCTTGAAGTGTTCGTAGTAACGCCTGATTTCGCTGTCGACGTATCTGCCCTGAAGCATTTCGTAGATGGTGGCGCGGCCATCGGCGGCGGAGACGACGATGTCGGCGGGGTGGGTTTCTCCGTTTTCGAGCTGGATACCTTTGGCGGTGTCGTTTTCGACGAGGATTTTCGTGACGCGGGCGTTGTAGTTGATCCTGCCGCCGAGGGCGAGGTACTTTTCCTCTATCTTACGGGCGAAGGGCAAAGAGCCGCCTACGGGGTAGCCGGCGCTCTTCTTGTGGCGCCAGGCCTGGGTCCAGACGAGAAAGAGGGCGGCCATGTCGGGGACAAACATGTGTCGGAAGGTCGCGCGCAGGAGGGGATCCTGGCACTGGGCGGCGAGCTGGCCGCCGGTTATGCTCATCCAGTACTTCATGTCTTTGATGTAGGGCAGGCACTTGAGGAAGAAGCAGGCCTTGTCGAAAAGCGACTGGGTTTCGGGGGCCTTGTCGAGCGGGAACTGGAATTTCGTGAATTTCCGGGCGGCGGCGGTGTACCTTCGGATGAGGTCGGCGTCACCAGGGGCCTTGGAGAGCATTTCCTGTTCGATGCGGTCGATGTCGGCGAAGACGCTGATGTATTTGCCGGAGGCGTCCTCGACGCGCATGGCTTCTTCGGGCTCGACGAAGGTGAAGGCGGACATGTCGATGAGTTCGTTCCACAGGGCGTAGAAGGGGTCGGCGGGATTGGAGCCGACGAGCCAGTGGATGCAGCCGTCGAAGGTGTAGCCGCCTCGCTGCCATGCGGTGCAGAGGCCGCCGGGGAGGCTGTGGAGTTCGAAGATTTCGGTATCGTATCCGTTGGCGCGGAGGTAGCAGCCGGCGGACAGGCCGGCGATCCCGGCACCGACAATGTTGACCTTCTTATTCATATATGCGTCCTCCTTCAGAGGGCCGATTGCCTGGTACTTCAGATATTGTCTCCGGAATTGTCCTCAGCGTCAAGGTACAACCGACGGGAACTTGCCGCGGCGCGAGCAGGCCGTCTTCTGCACTGCACGGGATGGATGATTTTGGACCGCACACTGTGCGGCCGGGGGACGTGGACTTAGGTGTTGCGGGTGGGGTGGGTGGTCGATAGAATTGGTCTTTTTGCGCTCTGCCGGGAGTTTTCGGCTTGGACCGGGAGCGGTTTTTGGTGATGGGTGTGCGGAAACGAAAGCGAATTCACATTACGGGTCGCGTGCAGGGGGTGGGGTGCAGACCGTTCATTTATCGTGCGGCTTCGCTGTTCGGCTTGTCGGGGACGGTGCGCAATGACGTGCATGGAGTGACTATCGAGGCGCAGGGAGAGGAGGGCTATATTGCGCGATTTATCGAGGCGCTGCGGCACGGGACGGGCGAATTGCGGCCGCCGCCGTTGATGGTGATTGCGTCGTGCGAGGTGACGGAGTTGGAGCAGGTCGCCGACGAAAGCGGGTTTTCAATCGCGACCAGCGACGCCCAGGGCGAGGTCTCTTCGCAGGTGACACCGGACGCGGCGATCTGCCCGGATTGCCTGGCCGAGTTGAACAACCCTGCCGATTTCAGGTACCGGTATCCGTTCATTAACTGCACCAACTGCGGGCCGCGCTATTCGATAGCGCGGACCATTCCTTATGACCGGCCGAACACGACGATGGCGGCGTTCCAGATGTGCGCCCGGTGTGCTGCGCAGTACGCCGACGCGGCCGACCGGCGGTTCCATGCGCAGCCGGTGGCGTGCCCGGCATGCGGACCGCGGGTGTGGCTGGCGGACGCCAAGGGCAGCGTACTCGAAAATGACGGGGACAAGGCGATTGCCCGGACGGCAGCGATGCTGCGGGAGGGCAGGATCGTCGCGATCAAGGGCATTGGCGGTTTCCATCTTGCCGTGGACGCGTTCAATGAGGCGGCCGTGGTGCGGCTGCGGCAGCGGAAGCGGCGGGAACATAAACCGTTTGCGATGATGGCGGCGTCATTGGAGGTGATACGGCGATACGCACACGTGGACGCCGCGGCCGAAACATTCCTTCAGAGCGCCGAAGCGCCCATTGTGCTGCTGGACCGTAAAACGGATACGGATCCGGGGCAGCGGGTAATTGCTCCGTCCGTCGCGGAAGGCACGGCGACGTTGGGCTTCATGCTGCCGTACGCGCCGCTGCACTGCCTGCTCTTCGCCGAGCCCGAGATCGAGGTGTTGGTGATGACCAGCGCCAATCTTTCGGATGAGCCGCTGATCTGCGACAATGCGGAGGCCGCCGCACGGTTAGGAGACGTGGCGGATGCGTTTCTGAATCATGATCGGGATATCTATCGCCAGGTGGACGACAGTGTTATTCACGTCATCGCCGGGCGGCCCGCATTTCTGCGGCGAAGCCGGGGTTATGTGCCGACACCTATCCTGATGGAAGAGGCCTGCCCCGAGGACGTGTTCGCGGCCGGGCCGGACCTGAAGAACACATTCTGTTTTGTCAAGGGCAACCAGCTCATCGTCAGCGAACATATCGGCGACCTGGCCGATGCGCGGGTGTACCGCCATTACGTGAGGTCCGTGAAGCACCTGGCGGGCCTGTTCGAGGTCGAGCCTAAGGTCGTCGCATGTGATATGCATCCGGGTTACCTGTCGACACAGTACGCAAAGTCCTTAGGGATCGAGCGTCTCATCGAGGTGCAGCACCATTGGGCGCACGTCGCGTCGGCGCTGGCGGAGTACGGCGTCGGCGGCCGCGTGATCGGGCTCGTTGCCGACGGCACGGGCTGGGGAACGGACGGCGCGATATGGGGCTGCGAGTGCCTGGTTGCGTCGTTGGACAGCTTTGAGCGCGCAGGTCACCTGGAGTATTATCCGCTGCCGGGCGGCGATGCGGCGGCAAAGGAGGCGATCCGTCCGCTGATGGGCCTCTTGAGGTCGACAGCAGGCGATGATTCCTATCTTGAGGAATACCATGACGTGCTGAGCGGGATCGAGCCGGATGCCGGCCGCCTGCGGTTGATCGAGCAGCAGCTTGCCTTAGGGGTCAATACGACCCTGACGTCGAGCCTGGGGCGGGTTTTCGATGCGGCGGCGGCTTTGGCGGGCATGGGCGGACGAAACCGATTCGAGGCGGAATTGCCCATGCGGCTGGAAAACGCGGCCGATGCGGCGATTGCCGAGTCATATTCGACGAGGATACGGGAGGATTCCGGCGGAACCATGCTGCTGGACCTGCGTAAAATGATGTGTGAACTGATTGCCCACGTCCGGCGGAAAACCAGCCCGGGGGTAATTTCGGCCAAGTTCCATAATGGGTTGGCCGAGGGGCTTCTGGGACTGGCCGTGAGGGCCCGGGAGAAGTACGATTTATGCACGGTTGCCCTGAGCGGCGGCGTTTTTTGCAATCGATATCTGGCCAACCGGCTGATCAGCCAGTTGAAAGCGAAAGGTTTTGACGTATTATTCAAACAAACGATGCCGGCCAATGACGGCGGCATTGCATCAGGGCAGGCCGCGATTGCCGCACGGAGGCTGCAGCGAGGCCTTATTTGACATCGACTCCGCAGGTTCGGCGAGAATCTGCCTCGTCCGCGGATCAGATTTGGAGTTTACAGTATGTGCTTGGCGGTGCCGGCAAGGATAGTAGAGTTGGAAGAAGACCGGGCGGTTGTCGACGCGATGGGCAATCGGTGGAATTGCCGCACGACGCTGACGCCCGATGTCAAGCTGGGTGATATTGTTCTGATTCACGCAGGGTTCGCAATCACCACGGTCGAGGAGGAAGAGGCGCAGAAGACCTGGCGGCTCATTGCGGAGTTCGACGAGTTTCAGAAGAAACAGGAAAAGGGTTCGGAGATCTATTAGACCACCATGCTTAACAGGATTATGAAAGCCCAGAGACTGATGGATACCGCGTGTTTGCGCCTGGGCCGACCGATCAACGTCATGGAGGTTTGCGGCACTCATACGGTGTCGATATTTCGCAATGGTATTCGGCCAACACTGCCTGAGGGTTTGAAGCTGCTCAGCGGGCCGGGCTGTCCGGTGTGCGTGACGGATCAGGGGTTCATCGACATTGTGCTTGATCTGGCGCGGCGCGAGGATTGCATCATTGCGACATACGGTGACATGGTGCGGGTCCCCGGCAAGGCGGGCTCGCTGGAGACTACGCACGGGGCAGATGTTCGCGTGGTGTTGAGCACTGACGACGCACTGAGGCTGGCCGAACTGCATCCTGACAAGACGGTCGTGTTCGTGGCGGTGGGTTTCGAGACGACCACGCCTGCAACCGCCGTCGCGGTGGGCGAGGCAGTCAGGCGCGACCTGAAAAACTTCTGCGTGCTGAGCGGACACAAATTAGTGATACCGGCGATGCGGGCGCTGCTTTCGGACAAGAACAACCGGATCGACGCGTTTCTGTGTCCGGGGCATGTGAGCGTTATCATCGGGTCGGATGCTTACCTGCCGATCGTCGAGGAATTCGGACGGCCGTGCGTCGTGGCGGGCTTCGAGCCGATGCAGGTCATCGAGGGCATTGCCGAGATCTGCCGGCAGTTGGCGGAAGGCATGGCGGAGGTGGTTTCGATTTACGAGGGTGTGGTGCGGCCGGAGGGCAACAGGACCGCGCAGAAGCTGATGGAGACGTATTTCGAGCCGTACGACGGCTACTGGCGGGGCCTGGGCAGAATTCCGGGCGGCACGCTGCGGCTGAGGGATGAGTACGGGCGGTTTGACGCGATGCGGCGGTTCGGCATCGAGGAGATTCCGGCCGAGGAGCCGCTCGGATGCCGCTGCGGGGAGGTATTGTGCGGTCTGGCGGCGCCGATGGACTGCGGCATGTTCGAGTCTCGCTGCACGCCGGACACCCCAGTGGGGCCGTGCATGGTCAGCAGCGAAGGCGCGTGTGCGGCATGGTATAAGTACGGGCGAAGAAGGCGGCGGCATGGCTGAACGGCGAGAACGGATTCTGATGGCGCACGGAGGGGGCGGGCGGCTGATGGGCAGCCTGATTGCGGAGAAAATCCTGCCGCGGTTCGCCAATGAGACTTTAGGGCAATTGGCCGATGCGGCGGCGGTGGAGGTGGGAGGCGCAAACGTTCTTTTCACCACGGACAGTTTCGTGGTCAAGCCTTTGTTCTTCAACGGCGGCGATATCGGCAAGTTGGCCGTCTGCGGCACGGTCAATGACCTGGCGGTGGCGGGGGCGCGGCCTGTGGCGCTGAGTCTGGCGCTGATCATCGAGGAGGGATTCGAGATCGCCCTGCTGGAGAAGATTCTCGACAGTGCCGCCGAGGCGGCGCGCGATGCGGGCGTGCAGATCGTCGCCGGTGACACGAAGGTCGTGGAGCGCGGCGCAGCCGACGGCATTTTCATCAATACGGCCGGCATCGGAGCACGAATCGCGGATCTCTCGATGCGGCATATCCGCAGCGGCGATGCCATCATCATTAACGGTGACATCGGCGACCACGGTATGGCGATCATCTCGCAGCGCAAGGGCCTGGAGTTCGAGTCGCCGATACAGAGTGACTGTGCGGCGCTGTCGGCCCTGACGTGTGCGGTACTGGAGGCTGTCGACGGCGTGCGGTTCATGCGGGATGCAACCCGCGGCGGTGTCGCGGCCGTCCTCAACGAGATTGCCGTGGGGGCCGGGCACGACATCGAACTGGTCGAGGCGCAGTTGCCCGTGAATCATGCGGTGCGGGCGGCGGCGGACATGTTGGGCTTCGACCTGCTGGATATTGCCAATGAGGGCAAGGTGATCATGGTGGTGGCGGCGGAATCTGCAGAGGCGGCCTTGGAAGTTTGCAGAAATCATGAATTGGGGCGCAATGCCGCGATCATGGGCCGTGTCCTGGATGCCGCCGAGGACGCCATCGTGGAGTTGGCCACGGCCATCGGCGGGCGGCGCGTCGTGCAGATGCCGTACGGACGCGAATTGCCGAGGATCTGCTGATGCACGAGACTATGATCGCGCAGAGTATTGTCGAAACGATCGCCCGCGAGGCCCAGGAACGCAAACTGCGCCCTGTGCGGGCGCGAATCTCCTGCGGGCAGCTCAACCCGATCAATGACGAGGTGATGAATTTCGCGTTCGACCTGGCGGCCAAGGGCACGGCCTGCGAGGGAGTGCGACTGGAGGTGCGGCATGTGCCGCTGCAGGCGACCTGTAAAAGTTGTGGCCGGACGTTCGATTTTGATATATACTCTCCCGTGTGCACCGGCTGCGGCGGCGCCGATTTCGATTTGCAGCCCGACGCCCCCCTGCTGCTCGAAGAAATCGAATTCGAAGATAGATAGAGGCAGGGTTGAAGAGGTGGTGTAAGGTCCTGGCGGCATGGAGTACCGCCAAACGTCCGATGGCAGCAACTGCGCTGGGACATTACTGCATGAGCGAGCGGCGCAAAACTTGTTGAGTGCATGATGGAGGCGTTTGACCGCGGCGCCCAAAATAGCCGCCGGTTTTGATGGTGGGCGGTGCAAGCAGGACATGCAAATTTGATGAAGGTCGCATGAAGGTTTCGCTCAATAAGAAGATATTAGACAAAAATGAAGAATGCGCCCTGCAGAACCGGGCATTCTTTGAAAAGCACAACACGCTTTGCATCAACGTGATCTCCTCGCCGGGCTCCGGCAAGACAACGCTGCTGTCGCGGACGATCCGCGATCTTGAGGGCCGGGTGAAGATCGGCGTTATCGAAGGTGACATTCGAACGGACACGGACGCGCAGAAGATCCGGGCCACAGGTGCCGCGGCGGTACAGATCGAGACGAAGGGCGCCTGCCATCTGTCGGCCGAGCAGGTGACGATGGCGCTCGGCTCGATCCCCGCGGCCGATCTCGATATCGTGTTCGTGGAAAATGTCGGCAATCTGGTGTGCCCGTCGGCGTTCGATCTCGGCGAGCAAGCGCGGGCGGTTGTGCTGTCGCTGCCCGAAGGCGACGACAAGCCGATCAAGTATCCCGGCACGTTCGCCAAGGCGGACGTTCTGCTGATCAACAAGATGGACCTGGAGGGCATGGTCGAATTCGATCTTCAGCGGGTCATCGATCACGTTCGCACGCTGCGAAAGGATATCGCCATATTCCAGGTGTCCGCCCGCACAGGGCAAGGGATGGGCGACTGGTACAAGTGGCTGACGGAGCGACTGGCGAAATAGAGCAAGGCACGGCTTGCCTGCCTGTGCAGTGTCGGCTATGATAGAACAAGGCGGCAGCCTTTGCGGCCGCGTTTTCGAAACCACGGTGGAGAAAGATGGCAAGACTTTTTGGCATTTCAGGAAAGGAGACGGATCATGCGGTATGCAACGTTGTTGTGCGCGTTTTTGACGGTGGCGGCCATGGCGGGCTGTGACGAGAAGAAGAAAGCCGCCGGGGCCGCGGAGGGCACGTTCGGCTATGATCTGAAACTGCTCAAGGAGCACACGGACGTCATCGTCCTGTCGGGCGCCGCCAACAAGGCCCAGATCGCAGTGGTGCCCGCATACCAGGGGCGCGTCATGACCAGCACCGCCGAAGGAGACGCCGGGTCCAGTTTCGGCTGGATCAATCGTGAGCTTATCGCCTCCGGCAAGACCGGGCCGCACATGAACGCCTTCGGGGGCGAGGACCGCTTCTGGATGGGGCCGGAGGGCGGCCAGTTTGCGATCTTTTTCGCCAAAGGCAAGGAGTTCAAGTTCGAGGACTGGCAGACGCCGGCGGTCATCGACACGGAGCCGTTTGATCTCGTGGCAAAGACCGCTACCGAAGCCACGTTCACGAAGAGCACACAGTTGACCAACTATTCCGGCACGACGTTCGATGTGCAGATCGACCGGACTGTACGGCTGCTGGACAACGCCGCGATGAAGGCCGCGCTGGGCGTGGACGTTCCGGCGTCAGTGAAGGCTGTCACCTACGAATCCGACAACAAGATCACCAACAAAGGCGACAAGCCATGGGTCAAAGAAACGGGCCTGCTGTCGATCTGGATCTTAGGCATGTTCAAGCCGTCCGACGCGACGACGATCGTGATCCCCTTCGAGGCCGGCCCTGAAGACGAACTCGGCCCCAAGGTCAATGACGCCTACTTCGGCAAGGTGCCGGCTGAGCGGCTCGTTGTCAAGGACGACGTGCTGTTCTTCTGCGGCGACGGCAAGTACCGCAGCAAGATCGGCCTGTCGCCGGCCCGTGCCAAGTCCGTTGCCGGCAGTTACGACGCGGCGGGCAAGGTGCTGACCATCGTGCAGTACACCAAGCCGGAGGGGGCGGCCGACTACGTCAACTCGATGTGGGAACTGCAGGAGGCGCCGTACGCCGGTGACGTCATCAACTCTTATAACGACGGTCCGGCGACGCCCGGCGCAAAACCGATGGGCCCCTTCTACGAACTTGAAACGTCGTCGCCCGCCGCTGCGCTGGCGCCGGGCGAATCGCTGTCGCACGTGCACCGCACGTTCCACCTGCAAGGCGCCGAGGCCGACCTCGATCCGATCGCCAAATCGCTCTTAGGCGTCAGCCTCGAAGAGATCAAGAACGCACTTTAAGCCTCTTGTACGAAAGTGAGTACCAAAGGCCGGAGCACCCCTTCGGCCTTTCTTATTGAGCTGCAGCAATCCTTGCGATTTGGCGGCAGTCTGGGTAAAATGCCTGCGTAGGGCAGAGGTTGCTGATTGTGAAAAGACTATGAAAGCTGCTTCCAATGTACGTGTGCGCATTTTCGCCTTCCTGCTCAGCATTGTGACCGTCGGCCTTGTTTTTCCGGCGGCCGCAGAGAAGTCGGCAGACGACTTGCAGCGGGTTGGCCTTCGCAAGCTGTTCGATGTACCCTTGCGCGACCCGGCAATCTGCCGCGGCCCCGACGGCACATGGTACCTCACAGGCACGAGCGAGCCGTTCTGGGGATACAACAATGAAAACGGCATCCGCCTCTGGCGATCGAAGGACCTGGTTACCTGGGAGCCGCTCGGCACAGTCTGGCGCTATGGCGCAAGCCCTTGGCACGCCAAGTATCTGGAAGCGAAAAAACCGCTGTGGGCGCCGGAGATTCACTACCTGAAGAAAACGTTTTGGCTGACATACAGTATGCCCGGCTGGGACGGCACCGCAAAGACCTCCGGCTGCGGTCTGCTCAGGAGCACGACCGGCCGCCCGGAGGGGCCGTACGAAGACGTCCAGCCGCATGAGCGGCTTGGTGATGAAATCGACGCATCCCTCTTTGAAGACGACGACGGCGTAGTCTATTTCCTGTGGCACAGCGGCAAGATCGCCCGCATGAAGCCGGACATGAGCGGACTGGCCGAACCGTACCGCTGGCTCAGATGCTCCACGGCCGACCCTGACCCCAAGCACCACAGCAACCTTTGCCCCATGATCTTCGGCCCGGACTCCTTCGACCACGTGGGCTACGAGGGCATGTTCATGTTCAAGGCCAACGGCCGCTACTATCTCGCCTGCGCCGACCATTGTGACGGGCGCTACAGTTGCTACATCGCCACCGCGACAAGCGTCTATGGGCCGTACAATGAACGATACGAAGCTATCCCGCACGGCGGCCACAACATGTTCTTCCAGGACGAAACCGGCCAATGGTGGTCGACCTCATTCGGCCCGCCCTGGCCCGAGCGCCCCGCCATCCTGCCCATCGTCTTCGACGCCGACGGGCGCGTTACAAGCGTAAAGACGCCTGCTGTTGAAGCGGACAAGCATGCGCCGGTGAAAAGTGACGGTGACGGCCGTCCTTGATCTGGTGCGATGGCCGGAGTAGCGCCAGCCGCCGGGTGTCTGTAGAAGCTGATGCCGTGGCGTTGTGTCTTATGTTTTATGCCGTGGCACAGCAGCCGTCGTATGGCCCGTACGGGTAGGGATGATCGAGCATCGCATGCTGCCTGTCTTCGCGATCGAAGACAGACAGCGCGGCATCGGCAATCTCCTTGAGCCGCTGGATCTCCGTTTCGGTGATCGGCCGGTAGCCCTTGCCCGCTTCGATACTCTTTTCGAACAGGTCCACGAACGACGGCGAGATCGCCGCGACTACACCCGGCTGCGAAAGTGCCCAGCGAATCGCCATGTCGATCTCCGCCTGGCTCTCCGTAGGCTGGTACCACCACTGGCGTGAACGCTGCGCCCCCTGGGCCCACGAGCCGCGCGACATCGCCTTCATTGCGAACACCCCGGCCTTTTTCTTTGCCGCAAGTTCCAGCACCGCCTTGCCGAAGCCGAACCGATAATATTCCACGAAGTTAATTGGAAACATCACGGTGTGAAAGTCGAAGCCGTTGAGAGCATCCAGCGCCGCCCGTGTCGTATGCGCCGAAAAACCGAGCCATCGCACCTTTCCCTCCTCCTTGGCCTTCAGGAAGGTCTCGATGGCGCCGCCCGGCCCAAGGGCCTGCTTGACCTCTGCGGCGCTGCGAAGGTGGTGCATCTGGTAGAGATCGAAATGGTCCGTCTTGAGCCGCTTGAACGACCGCTCCAACTCCAGCCGTGCCCCTTCCTTGTCGCGCATCTTCGTCTTGCACGACACAAAGACACTGTCGCGCACGCCCTCCAGCGCCACTCCCATCCGCTCCTCGCAGGTTCCATTGCCGTATGCCGGCGCGACGTCGAACCAGTTGACCCCCTTGTCAATCGCCATCCTCGCCGCCCGCGTGCAGGCGGCCTGATCGTCATGCACCATGCACAAACCGGGAAATGCCACGACCGAAACCTCCAGACCCGTCCGCCCCAACACGCGGCGAGGCAGGCCGGAGGGGTGCTTGATTACATCACCGGTCGAGGCCGCCCCAAACACGCCGCCCAGATCCAGCGCACAGGCGCCGACAACCGCACCGGTCATTTTCAGGAATGAACGTCTCTCCATTGCTGGCCTCCTTTTCTGACAGGTTTGCTTTTACGCCGAAGGACTTACACGAAAGCATCATACCCGCTGTGTCCGGCCGAATCAATAGCCATTCCCATCATGCCAGAGCGGGCGGAGTTTCCGGATGTCCGTGTCGTAAAACTGCCTTGCTGGCCTTCCAAACGCTGGCTGCGCTGAGGCTGCCCGTAGAATGTGTGCCCTTGCCCTGCCCTGCGTACAGAGTCGCACAGTCACGCCGATTCCGCGGGGGCGGTTTGGCTTTCGGGCGACAGCGCCGCGACCGCGGCGATCCTCTGCCAACCGAGATACCTGCACGCCTCCAATCGGATATGGCCGGCTATGACCTCGTAGGCTCCGTTCTTTTCCTGAACGATGATCGGTTGGAGAAGTCCTCTGGCCGAGATGCTTGCGGCCACGTCCCGGACGTCGGCAATGTCGAATTTCCGTTCTCCTGATCGTATCTTGTGAAGGGGGATGTGCATCACCGGCTGCGCTGTGTCATAGACGGCATTGGCGGATGCCTCCTCCATCGCGCTGCGGTAGGAGTACACGTAAGGAATTGCGATGTCCACGGACGGGGTCTTCTGTATGGCCGCGCATATCCGTTTTTCGATTTTATAGGCGATCTGGGCTCTCTTCTGCACCTGAGTCATGAAACGCAGCCGCAGATATACGCCGTAATCGTACAGGTTCGAGCGGATGTACGGCTTGACGCCGGTTCCCTTAATGATGTCGGCGGTAACGTGTTCGGCGGCCTCGAGCAGGATCTTCTCAGCCTGCTCCCAGTCGGAATCATACGTGATCCGCACGACGACTTCATCGAGCATATAGGCGGCGTCCTGGGACACCGTGTAGTTGATGACGACGTTGTTGAACAACATGGCGTTGGGTATGAGCACTCTCCGTCCGACGGCCTCTTCGCTTGCGATACTGCCGCCGACCTGGTTGAGCAAAACATACATTGCGCCGATGTCTTCGATGTCGCCGGTCAGATTAAGGCCGGGAAACTGGACCCGGTCGCCGGGCCGGATGGATCTCTTGCAGCAGACCAGGATCCACGCAACCAGTCCGCTCAGCGGAGAAGACAGCGACAGGCCCAGCAACAAACCTCCGAATATGCTGAAAAAGCTGGCGAATGCGTTGAGCTTGCCAAAAGCATAGATCGCCACAATGGCCGCGGCAACGCCCGTTGCAAGCATCACCAGACGCCGCAGCATGCCAATTTCGACGGCGGGTTTGCCCTGCCGCCGTAAACGGCAGCGCACGAGAATCATTGCCAGCGACGATACCGCAAAGACGCTTGACAGCAGGAAGACAAGATGGAACAGCCTGTAATATCCGCCCGTGCCGCCGTCGTCAGGTGCGGCGGCAGAGGCCGCGCCGAACACCACGGACATCGAGGCCCACAGTGCAAACGCCGCCAGGCCCCGGCTTTCCTTGTTCTTAAGCTTCATTGTCCGCCCCTTAAGTTTTACAGATGGAAGTCGTCATTGGCTTCCGGCTGATAGACAACCTCATGAACCCGCACGCTGAACCGCAACGGATCGCCCTGTCTCCTGCCGAGGAGGCACATGCCGGATTGCGAAGTGATGGAAAGGCGCCCTGCGCGTTTGTCGGCATCTTCCGGGTATACGAGCCGCACGCGGATGACGCCGCTGTTGCGCGTCAGAAGCGCAATCTCCGAATTCATGGTTGCGACCTCCGGCGGCATACGGTAAAGCGGTCTCACTTCGGCCGCCTTCACCATGCGGCGCAGCTTCATGAGCCGCTTCTTTTTGATCCGGCCGACCCGCAGTTGGCTCTTTACAACATCCATGAGACGATAATAATCGCTCTCGGAGAGAATCAAACGGCCCTGATCCGCCCCGGCCGCCTGGCGGCACTGCCGCCTTTGCCTTATTTGTCGCCTGTATCGACCGGTGCTGCGCACCAGCCATTTGTATAATATCTTCACGACTCTTCTTCCCCAGCCGCTTCGGGCTGATACAAGACTTCCATAATCCTTATGCGATAGCCAATCAGGTCTCCCGTTCGCCGCCCGATCATCGACAGGCCCATCGGACTCAAGATAGAGACGTTGAACTCCTCACTGCCTGCATCCACTGTCCTGACGGGGCGGCCCGGGTACACCAGCCGCGCGACCACTTCTTCGCCGCTGACGGCATCCTGAAGCCTTACCAGCGAGTTCATTGTGATCCGGTCGGCCTGGATATGGCCGCCCTCGACCACAACCGCCCTGGCAAGAAGCTGTTGAAGCTTGGCCGCCCAGCCTCCCGCGCCTCCGCCATCCGCATGGAGCGCCAGATCCGTCAAACGGCGAGCGTCCGATTCAGTGAGTTCTATTCTTCCATCTATGTACATGCCGCATCAGGTCACCCTCGAAAAGTTACGTAGCGGTGTCAAGGCACACAAGCTTTGCCTCGCCGATATCGGTGAGGTGCGAGACGACCGTGTACATGCCGTTTTTTCTCGCTTCCAGATACAGGTGCTTGGTCAGCGGCGCCCGTTCTCTGATCTGGCGCAGCGCACATCGCTTTGCCTCGCTTAATCCGTCCGCCGATATCGTCGATTCCCATCTGCCCATTCCGTTCATGTTGATTTCGATACGCCATTTCGCCATGCCCATTTCCTCTGAAACACTCTTCATGCCGTCATAATTCGAAGTTGCCGTTCGCTTCCGGCTGATACAACATCTCGCGAATCTTCAGCTTTCTCACCCCGCCGGGCACAGGCCACTGAACCGTGGATCCGACCCGATAGCCCAGCAGTGCGGTACCGACCGGCGCCAGGACCGAAATCTTGTGTGCGTCAGCATCCGCATCCTGCGGCAAAACCACCTCCACGGCAAACACTTCGTGCGTTGCAAGGTCCTCAAGTAAGACTCGGCTGTTCACGGTCACCACGTCGGAACGCATCCGCTCCGGGGGGACAACACGTGCCCTTTCCATCTCACGGCGCAGCGCTTCGGCGAAATCACGGTCTTTGCTCTGTTCCGTGAGGCTTTCCCCAAGAAGTCTGCTCAGATACTCATAATCGCGTTGGCTAATGTAAATGGATTGTGTCCTGCCCACAGTCTGCTTCCTTAAGTAAAGCCGATGTATCAGGCCGGCGCTGCCGCACAGGCGAACAATGCGCGCCGGTCGATTGGTGTGCGCAAGCGCAAAGGCGCTGTACGCACGTATTACGACAGTCTTGCCAAGGGCCTGGAAGCGGGCGGAGAACACCCACAGAAAACACGTATGCCGAGCAGCAGCACACGATGAAACACTGAAACGGCGGGTAAGAGGGGCTGAAAGAGGTTTGATGATAGTGCAGAATTAAAGGGCGTCATTCGATATCCTTTCCCGCAATTCAGAAGAAGTATGCGCTTATCAGAAAGACTGATTTTGACCTCATTTTGCGTGCTGCCTCGATATTGCCTTGAAACCTGAACATACTCTTAACCACTACCTTCCTGATGACATAAAAAAAGCCGGACTCTTGCCGGCCTGTAATCTCCATTTTCGGCCGGCGCAGCTCATGGGAAATCTGCGCAAACACTGACACGGGACTCTAACAACAGGTAACAGATCATGGTCACTTTTCTGTAAAAAGCCCAAACTACCGCTGAACAGCCTTTCTTCGGGCTCACCCTTGCAGTTGATTATACCACAACCTCAACACATGTCAAGCCTTATTCTTGCCCGATGCGGCGCGGGCATACGGCCTTCGCCATGATGGAAGATGCGGCAGCGCTTTTGCATTGCTTTGTATGCGTACGTGGATAATATGAGTCAGGGCGGCTGCTGAACCACGTGTAAACGGCCGGCTCTGAGGGGGATGAAGCAGTTTTAGGGATTGCCAGTGATCTCATACAAGCAGGAACCCGGCCTGAACGTCGACGATGCCCTGGGCCCGGACGGGCTCATCGCCAGTGCGCGGCCCGACTTCGAAAGCCGCCCGCAGCAGCTTCAGATGGCCCACGCCGTCAAGGAGGCCCTCAATGCCCCGCACCACCTCGCCGTCGAGGCCGGCACCGGTGTCGGCAAGAGCTTTGCCTACCTCATCCCCGCCATCGACTACGTCGTCCGCAAACAGGGAAAGGTCCTCGTCAGCACCTACACAATTACGCTCCAGCAGCAGCTCATCAACAAAGACGTGCCCTTTCTCGCCGCGTCGGTTGGCATGCCGTTTTCGGCCGAGCTCGCCAAGGGCCGCGGCAATTATCTGTGCCGCCGGCGCCTTGAATACGCAATGCGCCGCAAGAAGAGCCTTTTCGGCGAAGACGCCTTCGAACTGATGCAAATCAGCGAATGGGCGAAGAAAACCGAAGACGGCTCGCTGAGCGATCTCGACTTTCTGCCTTCGCCGGCCGTGTGGGGCGCCGTCAAGAGCGAACACGGCAACTGTGCCGGCCGCAAGTGCAAGTTCTTCGGCGACTGCTTTTACTGGCGCGCACGCCGGGCTTTGCAGACCGCCGACATTATCATAGCCAACCACGCCCTGCTCTTTAACGACCTCATCCTGAAGGAGGAAACCAAGGGCATCCTGCCCGCCTACAACCGCATCATCATCGATGAGGCCCACAACATCGAGCACGTCGCCGAGGAGAACTTCGGCCTGGACATTTCCAATTTCAGCATCACGTATCTGCTCCGCGCGCTCTATAATCCCCGCACGCGAAAGGGCGCGCTTGCCTATGGCGAAACCGACCACGCCCGCGACCTCGTGAAGGCCTGCGACGCGGCCGCCAAGGTATTCTTCGCACAGGTCCGCGCCTGGTACGACCACGCCAAAGACGAAACCTTCGGCCGGGTTCATCCCGGATTTGTGGACGACAACATATCAGACCCGCTCCGTGAATTGCGTCTGGAACTGGGCAGGCTCGCCAAGAAGGCCGAAGAGGAAGACGACCGGCTCGAACTGATGCGCTATGCCGACCGCTGCGGCGCGCTGGAGGCGGGCCTCAAGGACTTTTTGGCGCAGGAACAGGAAGGAAGCGTCTACTGGGTGGAACTGTCGGAAGGACGCCGGATCCGCGCGGCGCTGCGAAGCGCGCCGCTGGACGTTTCGCCGCATGTCAAGCGCTGCCTGTTCGAGCCGTACGAGTGCGTCATAACAACCAGCGCCACGCTCAGTTGCGACGGCCGTGACGTCAAGGCGGGCTTTGCCTTCTTCGCCGAGCGCATCGGGCTTGAAACGTTCGAAGCCCTCAAGGTCGGCTCCCCCTTCGATTACGTCCGCCAGGTCACGCTCTATATCGAGGCCGACCTGCCCGACCCCAACGACGCCGACTTCATGCCGCGGGCCGTCGAAGCCGTGAAAAAATACCTCCTCAAGACCGAGGGCCGCGCCTTCGTCCTCTTCACCAGCTATTCCATGCTCAAGGATATGGCCGCCCGCTTGGAAGACTTCCTCGCCGAGCATCGCATGCAGCTCTTGCAGCAGGGCGGCGGCCTTGACCGTTCCGTCCTGCTCGAGGAATTCAAAACCAACCAGCGCTGCGTCCTCTTCGGCACCGACAGCTTCTGGCAGGGCGTCGATGTCCCCGGCGAGGCCCTCTCCAACGTCATAATCGTCCGTCTGCCGTTTGCCGTGCCGAACCACCCGCTGGTACAGGGCCGTATCGAACTGCTCCGCAGCCAGGGCAAGAACCCCTTCTTCGACTACCAACTGCCCACGGCCATCATCAAGTTCAAGCAGGGCTTCGGGCGACTCATCCGAACCAAGACCGACACAGGAATCGTCGCCGTCCTCGACAGCCGCATCGCAACAAAACACTACGGCCAGCAGTTCCTCGCCGCCATTCCCAAGTGCAAAGTGGAATTAATCAGCGACCGCCCCGTCCACGACTTTTGAGCAAGCATCCCGGGGCGCAAACCAATCCCAGCACGATATGGCGCATACTCACGCGCCAAGCAGGGGCGTGCAACGGAAACTCGAGGATGAAAGGCCGCTACTTCAGCACAACCTTTTCAATCTTGAAATACCCCAAGGTGTTGGCCATACTGAAGAAGTCCGCCGGATCGCCGTTGCCCTTTGCCAGAATGATATGCCCCACTCCGTAACCCCCGGGCGCCCGCGTCGCATCCAGTCCGATCCACTTGTCGCCAATGTACGCCTCCGTCCAGGCGTGCCCACCGAACACATTCTTTCGTCCGACGAGTTCCTCCGCGTAAACCACCCCGAACACCACGCGGGCCGGAATCCCCACCGCGCGGCACATCGCCGCGGCCAACACGGCATGCTCGGTGCAGTCGCCCTGCCGGCTGGCCGCCACCTCCGCCGCCGACGCGTACCCCACCGACAGATCCTTGGTGCGGATATATCCCAACACGAACGACTCGATCTTGCGCACCGCCTCAGCCGCATCCTTCGATTCGCCCACGGCCGCCCGAGCCAGTTCCACCACCTTGGCGTTGTCGCTTTCCAGATACTGCGACGGCCGCATCGCCTCCAACACCTTTGCATCCTTGCCGGCGTAAGGAAACGCCACTTTTTCCGGCGCCGCAACCGGTGATACCTCCACGACCACGCGCCCATCCGGCAGCACCTTAATCGTCTGATTGTCGTCACTCGGAATTGTCAGCTTCGCATTGCCAACCGGCGCCAGCGTATACTGCGCCCATTTCTTCTCCCGCAGGTCCTTCAACTCCGACGGGCTTTCGACTAACAGCTTCGCCAGAAAATCCACCACGCCATTATCGCTCTGTGCGAACTGCTCGTCGCAGGCCACCAACTCCATGTTCATGCCCATCATCGGCACGTTCGTCTTCATCGCCCGCAACGCGTCGTTCACATAATGTGTGCTCGTGATTCCTCCGGTGGGCATCTGCATGGTAACCTGCACCTTCGTCAGCTTCAGCACCCGCCCGAACAGGTCCACCTCCTCGACGCCCCCGACCGCCACCGACGCCTCCATCCCCGCCAGAAGCGACGGGCTGAACACCGTCGCCCCATACGTGGTGCCTTTTTTCAGGCCCTTCTTCAACTGCAAGAGCCGCAAGCCCTCGGCCATCACCGCCCCCTCCGGCCAGGCCATCGATTTCTTCTGCATCGCGCCCATCGCCTCGATGGCCACCTCGACCTCGCCGTTTACAAGCTTGCCGGTGATCTTCTGCCCCATGCCGCTGATTTTTTGCTCGACCTGGAACCCCAACGGCCGGCCGTCCACCGTCTCGACGGCCGTCTCCACCGTCTGTACCGGAAGCGACATACCGCCCCGGACCAGCGTCATCGACATATCTTCCGACGTTGTCACCACCCCATCCGCAATGCTCCGCGTCAACACAACGTGCCCGATCTTCTGTCCGTCCACCAGGATCGCGTAATACTCTACCTCCTTCTGGTCCGCCCGGACAGCCGCCGCACCCGAAAACACCCACAATGCAAGAAATAAGACCGCCTTCCTCTTCATGATCGCTTCCTAAAGAAAAACCCTTAGAGTGGCCCCGCCCATACAATTGTCGGCCATTATACCCGACGGCTCCCGATAAGTCAAAAATACCCCCAATCCCGTCACCAGACGTCGTTTTCCCGCCGCATGGACGGCGAGTCTTCGTGAATCCGCTGCTTCATCTGGTTCGGGTCGTTGGCGTTCGTCAGTGCCGCCTCATACGTAATCTCCCCCGCCTGATACAGGTCGAAGAGGCAGTCATCCATCAGGTGCATTCCCTGCCGCCGCCCCACCTGAATCACATTGACCAGTTGATGAAACTCGCCCTCGCGGATATGCCGCCGCGCCGGCGCGTTGACCAGCAGCAGCTCCGTCGCCAACACCCGCCGCTTCTTGTCCGCCGACGGCACCAATCGCTGCGCCACAACGCCCTTCAGCGAGTTGGCCAATTGCGTCACCACCTGCGGCTGCTGCGTATCGGGAAAAATCGACACGATCCGCTCGATCGTCTGAAACGTGTTGGGCGTGTGGCACGTCGCGATCACCAGGTGCCCCGTTTCGGCGGCCATCAAGGCCGTCGCCGTCGTATCCAGGTCGCGCATCTCGCCGACACAGATCACATCCGGGTCCTGCCGCAGCACGTGCACCAGCGCCGCCGCAAACGTCTTGACATCCGTGTACAACTCCTGCTGCACGATCACCGCCCGCTTCTGCGCATGAACAAACTCCACCGGGTCTTCGATCGTGATGATCTTACACCGCCGCTCGCTGTTGATCACGTCGATCATGAAGTTCATCGTCGTCGTCTTGCCGCTGCCCGTTGGCCCGGTTACCAGAACCAGCCCCGACGCCAGGCGAGTAAGATCCTCGATCTGCACGGGCAAGTGCAGTTCCTGGCGGCTCTTGATCTGATCCGTGACCGGCCGAAGCGCCATCTCGGGGTTGCCGGCACGGTAGTAAATCGAAACGCGGAACCGCCCGAACCGATCATCGAAGACGCTGCAGCAAATCTGCCAGTCCCGCTCGAACACCTTCTGCTGTTCCTCGTTGAGCAGGCTGTAACACAAACGCTTCGTATCCTCGCGCGCCAGCGGCGGCGAGTCGGCCAGAATGATCTCCCCGTTGATGCGAAACAGCGGCGGCAGCCCCGCCACGATGTGGATATCCGACGCATCCGCACGCCGCGCCAAAGAAAGAATACGCTGTACCTCGGCCGTTGTCGCCACAGCTACCCTCCGAACACGCGTCTCCAGAGACGGCGCCCGCGCCCGCCAGCCTTCTTCATCTCCCGCAGTGCACAATCCCAGTCCGGCCGCAAATACAACGCCTGCTCCAGGCTCGCCCGCGCCTCCGAGAAGCCCAACTGCGACTGGCACCGCCCCAGCTCATACCACGCCAGCGCCGACTTGGGAAAATCCCGCACCGCCCGATCAAGGTACTCTATCGCCGCCGAATACCGCCCGCCCCCGCTCAACACGCGACCCGCCTCCAGGTTGACAAGATTCGTCGAACCGCTCGCCAGCGCCCGCGCCTTGCTCACGCAATCCTCCGCCAGGCGGCTCCGGCGCCGCATCAGCACCTCCGCCCGCCCCAACCACACCCGCCACGTCAGCTTCTCCTTCGACACCGCGTTATCCGAGTACGCCATTGCCTTCTCCGGCTTCTCATCCCGCGCACACGCAATCGCCTTCTCCGCCAACAGCTCCGGATGCTCCGGAAACATCTCCAGCGCCTTGTCCGCCCACACCTGCGCCTCCGGGTACTCGCCCAGTTCGATCAGCATCATTACCTGGCCCGACCATGCCTCGAACATCGCCCTGTTCTGCTCCAGCGCCCGCGAATAGTTTCTCAGCGCCAGTTCCCAGTCGCCGTTGAGCCACGAAAGCTCCGCCTGGCGGTAAAAATACGCCGCATCGCGAATGGGCTCGCCCGAGCGGTTTTCTCTTTTCGACGATCGATCTGTGTCGTCAAACTCAAGACTCGAAAAGCGGTTCATTCAACTTCCCTGATAAAGCCTCTGCGCCCAATCGGCAGCCATCGCATAAACACCTTCGCTTCAATGTCCTCCAGCGGTACTACACAAAGGGCCAGAATGGTGTCGGTACTGTAACGTCCTGTTGTTCGGTATGCGGTGCTCAGAAAACAGCAACCTTCGGGTATCTTAACCGACAGATCAGGTCTGGTCAACCATCGCGGCACCGGGTACACATCTGTTTCGAGCGGTTGACCGCTAATCACAAAACGCGTCTCGCCCGTGGCCGCCTTTTCCACTGTCAGCGTTTCACCCGGCAGCGCGACAATCTGAGCTATCACCTCGTACGGCCCGCGCCGCGGCCTGCGTGCCTGTATGGTCCCCATCGGCGCCAGGACCAGTGAGCCGCGCGTCAAATGCTCGACGTCCGCCATGCTCCGCCGCGCCAGCACAAAGTCACCCGCCGACACGCGATGAAATTCCACCGCCTGCGTCACGTACCCGCCCGTAATGTCAGACAGTACCAGCCGCCCGATACCCCAATACAGGAACCCGAGCCCCGCCGCAACGAAGCCCATCGCCAGCAAACGGTATCGCAGTTCGTGGACTTGCTGCCACATCCCTGCCTTAAGCGCGATCCACGCATGCCAAGTGACCGCCAGCCCGAGAAACGCCATGCCCAGCGAACCGCCGTAGAAAAACAGCGCCCCGAAAAGAAACAGCACCCACAGCGCCAGATAAAGGCGCACCGACCGCAAACGCCGCTGCAGTGCATGCGCCACCCCCGGAACGATCGACAGGAGGATTCCCGACAGCGCCCTGTTGAGCACCCGGTCAAGCCACTCTGCCGTGCGCTGGCTCACCTTCGGATGTGGAATGATCCGCGCCGCCCGTATCGCCGCCCGCTTCAATCGGCGCCACGGCCGCTTCCAGGCCGCCATCCGCGGCGGCCGCACGGGCGCCGTCGTTGACTCGGCGCACAGGACACAGCCGCACTGAAAGCACGTCGTCTGGCCCGGCATGTTCTCGAATTGACATCGCCGGCACTGCATACGCGATCAGTCACCCCGTCTCAGTTCCTGCTTCAGATTGATCCGCGCCTTCTGCTCGGGCTCATAGTACTCGCTGGTCAGCTTCTGGTCCTTCACCCTGCCGATCGCCTCCGCCAGCCAGTTGGCATACTCCAGGCACGCCTTGCCCTTGGCGCCCTTGACGTGGACCTTCACCTCGCCCGTCTTGCTGATTACGATTTCCACTTCGTGTTGCGGCATCTCTCAATCCACCCACCGTCTGACGTTGATTCTCACGCTCTGATCGTCCATCACCTCTTCGTTGACCACCTGGAAGCTCTTGCTCTTCAGCTCCGTCATCACGCGGTTGTACGTGTAGACCTGCGTCAACTTCTGCGTGAACTCCTCTGCCTTCTGCTTCAGCTCGACCTTGCTCAAACCCTTGCCCGACGCGCACACCACGCATCGGCCGCGCTCGTCGCGGGTCACCCGCAGCGTGAGGTTCTCCCGGGTCAGCACGATTTCCTTGCCGGTCGCCATGCTCTTGGCCAGGACCTCGCTCTCGGCTAACTCCACCTCGACCTGCTGCTCGTTTTCGACGGCGTTCTCGACCATCTCCTCCTTGACTGTCTCCTTCACCGCCAGTCCCAGCGCGGCCGCTGCGCCGACCACCGCCGCCGTGATTGTCGGCCAGCTCCCGATGATGACCGGCGTCAGAATGAGTACCGTGCTCATGGCATGCCCTTTCAAACCCGCACACGTTTACAGTTCCAGTTTTCGCCCGCCGGGGTCCTCCTCCGCCGCAAGTGCTGCGCTCGTGGCCGGCCGGGCACGCCCCCGCGCCCATTCCCGCAGGCTGTCCATATCTTCGCTCATCGTTCTGGATAAGGGCACCGTCTGACTGATCGCTCGCAGCAGCGTCTCCGTCGTCATGTCCTTCTTTTCGTAGAACATGTCGAACAGCGAACTTACCACCGCCTCCTCGATCTCTGCCCCGCTGTAGCCCGCGGATCGCGCCGCCAGAAGGTCCAGATCGAATTCGTCCGGGTTGATGCCCCGCCGCGACAGGTGCACGCGAAAGATCTCCTTGCGCTCCCTGGCAGACGGCAGATCCACAAAGAAAATCTCGTCGAACCGCCCCTTGCGCAGCAGTTCCGGCGGAAGCGCCGTCACGTCGTTGGCCGTGGACACCACAAACACGGGCCTGGTCTTCTCCGAAAGCCATGTCAGAAACGTCCCGAACACTCGCGCCGACGTGCCGCCGTCGGTGTTGCCGCCGCTGCTGCGTGACCCGCGAAACGCCTTGTCAATCTCATCGAGCCACAGGATCACCGGTGCTACCGACTCCGCCACCTGGATCGCCCTCCGGATGTTGTGCTCCGACGATCCCACCAGCGAGCCGAACACGCGTCCCACGTCGAACCGCAGCAGCGGCAGTTGCCACGCCGTACTGATCGCCTTGGCCATCAGGCTCTTGCCGCACCCCTGCACGCCTAAGAGCAAGACCCCCTTCGGGGCCGGCAGCCCGAACGCCCGCGCTGCGTCGGTAAACGCCGCCGCACGGCGCAGCAGCCAGTTCTTCAAGTCGTCCAGTCCCCCCACCGATTCAATATTCTCCTGAGCGTCGTAATACTCAAGAAGTCCGCTCTTGCGTATGATTTGCTTTTTTTCCTCGTGAATCACCTCGACGCTCTCCGGCCCAAGCCGCCGGTTCCGCACTAACGTCTTGGCCAGCACGTTCTCCGCCTCCGCTAATGTCAACCCTAAGAGCGCATGAATAATCCGCTCCCGCGTTCGCGCATCCGTCTGAACGTTCAGCTTCGGATTGTTCTTCACCTCCTCGATGACCCGCCCCAACAGCACCGCCAACTCCCGCTCGCCCGGCAGGTCAAAATCCAGCACCGTCAGGTCCTTCTCCATCTCCGGCGGCATCTCGAACATCGGGCTGACCATGATGATCGTCTTGTACGTGTTCTTCATCGACGCCGCAATCTCCCGCAGACGCCGCACCACCGACATGTTCTGCCCCCGCAAAAACGGGTGAAAATCCTTGAACACGTACAAGGCCGGCTCCACGCTCTCGATCACGCTGTCCAGCGCCACCAACGGATCCTGGCTGGCGGAATCCCGCTGCTTCTGCGACTGGATCGACGTGCCGCCCGGCACCAGGCCCGTCGTAATCGACCATTCAAAGACCTTTTTGTCCAGACGCGACGCGATCTCCCCCACCAGCTTCAAGAGCCGCTGCTCCTCCCACGTCACCACGTAAATCAACGGATACCGCGCCCGAACCAACACCTCCAGTTCGCTTTGCTTGCGCAGCCCGCTCTGCGTCTCACCCGCCTGTGCCGTCGGCACTTGCTGACTTGTCATGGTTTCCCTCGTCTGTTTGCTCGCTGTGATTCTCCTGTCCCTCGATCGCCCGCGCAACCTCCATCATCGCCTCGTCCGGCGCCAGCATCACCACCCGTCCGTCGGGCAGGATGCGGATCTCGAAATCCCCTGCCTTTCTCTTGTAGGCCTTGCTCATGTGACCACGTTCAGCCCGTACTCGGCCGCCGTCCGCCGCACAGCTTCCATCTCGCCGTGCTCCAGGTAACTGCGCGGGGCATAAACCGATTCCGCCGGCGGGACGTAATCCCCCCGCAGACTCACCTTCACACCCTTCATCTTCTCCGCAACCCACCGCATGGTCGGCCCCGCACAGCAGTCCACGTGCCCCGGCATCACGATCACCCGCACGATCACATCCGCGTGTTCCGCCGCCAAAGCGATATTCCGCCGCACTGTCTCCACGTAATCGCCGACACCGACCAGCATTTCACAGCATTTGCGTGCGCAACACTTCACGTCCGCCAGGAATACATCCACCAATCCCCGCAGTACCTCGTCCACCGCCCTGCTGTAGTACATATTCGAGTTCCACACCACCGAGACCTCGCAATCCAGCGCCGCCAATACCTCCAATATCCCCGCCACACTCACGGCCGGCTCTCCGCCCAGCAGGTTCAGCGTCCGCGCCCCCTCCGCCCGCCGCCGCCGAATCAGCTCAATCAGCTTCTCCGGGGCGATCGGCTCCATATCGCACGGCGACTCGTTCCACTCCGCCACCGTACAGCACTCGCACCACAGGTTGCAGCCCGCAAAATACACCTGGTGCGACGGCACCAACTCACGTTCCTCGCCGAAATGCAGCACCTCACGAAAGCACCTCGCCCTGGCGTCCAGCCCACAGAAACCCCGCTCGCCCGCCACGCGGTCCACGCCGCACTCCCGCGGACACAGTCGGCACGCACGCATGAGCTCCCGCATCCGCGCCGCCCGCTGCCGCGCCTGGCGATGTGCCTCGGCCTGCATCAGTCAATATCCACAAACCCGCCGCCGCCGCCGGCCTTTTGGGCCCGCGGCTGCCGCAGCTTCGGCCCGCTCTGAAGCCGCCAACGAATCTGCACGTAAACGTAGGCCACCAGCGCACCGCCCACCCAAACCACCGTCACCGGCGCCGGAATACACAAAACCAAACCTATTCCGATCATAATCAGGGCAAGCCACTGCCCCTCTATCGTGCAGATCCACATGAAAAACCGCGCATGCCGGTACAGCAATCCGAAAGCCCCGATTAATCCATAGCACGCTACGCTGATCCCCCCGCCAACCCATGGCTGCTCCAGCGCCATCGACACCAAAAGCCACACCAACCCGCAAACCACCGTCACAACCAGCCACAGCAAAAGGTAGCCCCGCGTCCCCCACTGCCGCTCTACTGCACTGCCGGCAAAAATAATCACCCACAATCCGAAGATTACGTTCAATACGAAAGGCTCCATGAACGGATAGGTCAGCAACTGCCACACTTTGCCCGAAAACACCCCCTGTGTGCTCAGCGCAAGGTTAGCGACAACAAAATTTGGCGCATAGCACATCACCGCATACCCGACGATAAGCAGCACAAGCGAACCGATGACGCCCGGAGTGAAAAGCTGGGAAGGGGCAGGCAGTTCCACCTGCAAACGCTGTTGAAAATCCGACATGGTCCGACTCCTTCTTCATACCGTAACTCCGTTCCGGCCCATCCGCCCGAACAAGTATAGCTTTCCTGATAGGGATGGTCAAGAAGTTTTTCGTTCCGCTGCGGTTATGGCGGCAACATGCTCAAGTAATTTGCTTGTCGATTTTGACAAACGCAAAACTCGCGCTATAGTGTATAAGCGCATACCCCAGTATGAGGAATAGACCCCGACAGATGTTAGGCGTGACAAAACCGAATCGACCTTAGCCCTGCCAAACCATTACGTACAGCCCTGATGGTATTGAGAACGGCGCCTTGAAAAAAAACGAAGCCAACCTTAGTGTTTGCTTAACTATGTAAATGGCCGGACTTAAAGGAGTTACAGATCGTTGCCGAGGAGATGCCAGGAGAAACAAAGCGAATCAAACCCTATTGACTGCCCTGCCCGCATGCTTCATGCACCGGTTCGCGGATTTCTGCAATTTTTTTGAGAATTTTTCATGTTCGTTACCCCTTGCACCGTCCAAACTTGCAGAATTAACGTCCCATAAGCGATGTGGTCGCCCTTATCAGTATTGATAATTCACTTGATTTCTCCGTACCTTTGGCTGTACAATACGAGCGTAGGAATGAGCAAGAACCTCAACTTTGGGCGGATTTACCTGATGGAGTCACCGAGAACTAACCTGGCGATCAGCGAACTGAGTTTTTCCCTGTACCAGCGGCCCCTTCACCCAGAGCTTTTCGACATCTTCGCCAAGCGACACCTTAAGACGGAGAAGTACGAAACCATCATCTGGGTCACCGGCTGTTCGCACGTCGTAAGCGTTTTCGCCGAAGACCTTTGCCTCACGGAACTCATCAGCGTGCCCGGCCAGAGTCTGCCGAAGCGGGGCCTCATCGAACGTTTCAGCTTTCACGGTCAGCGAAACCACAAATGCACGCTCAGCCGCGGAATGAGCTACATGACCGATTTCCAGGTCGAAAAGATGAGCCCCAACCTCTACCGCAAGAGCCACATCGATCTTGAGCGTTTCGCACGCAATCGCGGCGTCTTCGTCCGTTTTCCGGATCTGGCCGTCGGCGGTCTGGAGCCGTTCAGCTACATCGACTTCGAGGCCCGAAGAGATGAGCTCCACCTCCACACGTTCCACGCCTACCCGGACCAGGTCACCATCATCAAGACCCAGTCCCTGATAGACTTCCATTGATATGCCCGCCCACGGGGGCGGAATTCTGACAAGTCCAGCTCACGCAAGCACTTAGGTTGCGGCCTGTTCTGCAGGCTCTTTCTTGGCCAGCCTGGCTCGCTCCTGCAGGATATCCATCTTTGAACGGATCTCGTGCGACATGCGGCTGTTCGGAAAATCCCGCACGATCTGCTGACCGGCGGCCAAGGCATCCGCCCACTTTCGTTCCGTCACCGCCAGAGCGAACTGGACGCCGAGGTTATGCAGTTTCGTCCTGAACACGCTGCTGGCCGACTCCTTCAGCGCCAGCCCTTCCGTCGGCGTCAGGTACATGTCCAGTTCCTTCAGGATCTCGAGACTCCGGTCCGTATCCTTCGACTGCACCGCCTCGTCCCACATCGCCAGCAGATCGCGTTTGCGCTTGTCCTTGCGTTCTCGCAGCTTGCGCGGCATCAGTTTGGCCTCTTCGCTGTAGGGAAACGCCTTGATGAGGTTCTCAATTTGCGCGGCCGCCTGATTCCACCGGTACTGTGCGCATAGTTCGTCGATGTGGGCGATTACCTGGTTGATCCGTTCCTTCTCCGTAGCGTTGCGATAGCTGTCGGCTGTCCGCGCCAGTTGTTCGGAAAGTGCGCGGTATTTGTCCATCTGCGCCATCGTGCGGATCATCGAATACGTTTCTTCGAAATCGTGCTGATGCAGTTTGCTCAGCACCGCCTCAGCCAACTCCATCCGCTCGGTGTCACGGAACGCGATCTCCTTGGCCTCGTCGCTGAGCCGCGCCGCCTGGTTGATCCCGCTGAGCAGACTGTTGTTCCGCGTGAGCATTTCGACAAGGTTTTCCAGTTTCTCTCCGTTGGCCTTGCTGGTCTTGATGCTTTCCGACGACAGCAGCAGCAGCGAGAAGAACCCCGCCAAGAGCGCCGAGACCAGCGCGATTGCGCCTATCAGCGACATGATTGTTTCCGTCGGCCACGGCCCGAGATCGCTCAGGACCATGGAGATTACCCATGTTACCGCGGTAATCAGAATCAGAAATGCAAACAGGAAATGCCAGGCGAATCTCCACAGGGGCAGGTTCTTAAGGTACGCAAGGGCTTTCATGTCATCGCTCCTTTCCGGTTCGTACATCTCCGGAAACGCTCACTCTTGTATCCCCTCCTCTGGTCTCGAACCGCCCGAATTCGGGCACAAAGCCGCAGATTATCATAGCCGACGGCCGGGTTTTTGTCAATTATCCGGTCCTTCCGATAAAAGACGTCCAGTCTGATAAATTCTTCGTTCCATCTTCAATAATATAAACGCCGCCGACATAACATTAGTTGCCGCAATCTCGAAGAGGTTACCGAATTTCGAGACATCGGCGGGGTCGCCGCGGGCATACGGACGGCAATTAAACTGTTGGCATAAAAGAGTTTAGCCGATTTAATAAGCGCTTCCCCCGGCCGCAAACCGCCGAGGTTACGCCGCAAACGGATCAGTGATAAATGCATCGGTTCACTTTTAAAAAAAGCCAGCGTCTTGTCACCGAGGCGGATTTCAAGGCCGTTCTCGCATATAAGTGCTGCGCTGAAAACGACTTGCTGCGGCTCTATATCCGGCCGAACGATCTGGGCCGGCCGCGATTGGGAATTTCGATATCAAAGAAATATGGCAAGGCCGTGGTCCGGAACCGCCTCAAGCGGCTCGCCCGAGAGGCCTTTCGCCAGGCCCAGTACGATATTCCGTCCGGATATGACTATTTATTAATATTCCCGCTGAGATGGTCGAAAAAAACGCAGTCGGAGCCGCCACCCGACCCCTCAACCATTGATTTCGACACGGTGCGGCAGTCGCTCCTGCGACTGGCGGAGACGGCGGCGCGGAAATCCCGACACAAAAAAAATCTTACTACGGAAAATGCCTCCGGTGAGCAATAAGGGCAAACTGATGCGGATCGGCGAGGCTGCGGCCAAGGCCGGCGTCACACGGCAGCAACTGCAGTACTACATTATGGTCGGATTGCTCGATGCCACCGAGGTCACCGACACCGGAAGGCGGTTGTTTGACGACAAGGCGGTCGAGCGAATCAAGCTGATCAAGAAACTCAATCAGAGCGGCTATCCGCTTCGTGCGATTCGGGACCTGTTTCTCGAACGCAACGCCGACTCGAAAGGACCCGTGTGATGGTCGACTACAATGCCCGGCAGCGACGACGCAACATGATTGTAGGCGGCTTCGTACTGGTGGCCTTCTGCTGTTTTGTCTGGCTGGTTTTCATCTTCGGCGAACTGCCGGTGGCGGTGAGCCGATTCCGATCGTTCATCGTCCTGGTGAGATTCCCCAGCGCGCCGGGTGTGCAGGAGAACACGCTGGTGAAGTACTGCGGCTATCAGATCGGGCGCGTCATCCACGTGTCCGAGCCGTTTTTGTACACCGAGCCCGAAACCGGACGCAAGTTCCACCAGGTCACGGTGACGCTGGCGATCCAGCGCAAGTTCACGACCATACCGGTGAACGTCGACGTCCTCCTGATGAAGCGAGGGCTCGGCAGCGCCTTTATCGAATTCGAATTCGACCCGGACAAGCGGATTGAAGGCTTTCTGCAGGACGAAATGGTGCTGCAGGGCATGATCGGAACATCAAGCGAGTTCTTCCCGAAAGAGGTACAGGCAAAGATCGAAGATCTTGTGGACGCGGTGGCCACGCTGGCATGCAGCGCCAACACAATCCTTGGCGATCAGGAAACCCAGGAGAATATCAAGCAGGCCGTTGCCAACGTGCGGACAGCGACCGAGGAAGCAACCGAGACGCTGCGGTCATTCAAGAGCTTCTCCGACACAGGGACGGCTCGCCTCAATGAGACGGCTGACAAGGCAAACGAAGCGCTTGGCAGCATCAAGACGTTTGCCGACAGCGGTACGGCCAGCCTCGACGACGTGGCCGAGCAGTTGACAGCGGCCATTGCCAACATTCGCCTCATCACCGCCAGGATCAACGAAGGTGAAGGCTCACTCGGAAAACTCATCAACGACGGCAGGCTTTACGAGAACCTGTTGGACAGCAGCCAGGAACTCGAACTCGCCCTGGAGCAGCTCAAGAAGCTCGCCGCCGAAGCTCGCCAGGAAGGCATCCGCATCAAGCTGTGACGCCGGCCTGGTCCGGGGGCGCGCAGTCATTTTTCACGGTTGGCCGAACGACCGATAGCCGGCCGGAGACACCACTTTTTTCGAGGCTTTTTGGCGGCCTGTTTCGCCCGCCCGACATATCGGCCTTGTTTGAAATCGTACACGCATTTCCGCGAGCCGCATTGTGTACCCTGAAGAAAAATTGCATCTGCGGCGATCATGCGCCGACTCAATAGCGGGGAATCGGAATACAAACAAGAACAGCAAGTCAGGGGGGTATGGTTATGACAGTGTTGCCAGTCAAGAAACGCGAACGTACAGGCGGCGGTGAATTGTCGCGCTTTCATGAAGAGATGGACGAGCTGATCAGCAGTTTCTTCCAGCCGTGGGAATCGCCGCTGTGGCGTACCGGTCGTTGGCCGGCCCTCGACATCACCGAAAAGGAAGACCATTACCTGGTGAAGGCAGAGGTGCCCGGCTGCAAGGCGGAGGATATCGATATCTCCGTCCACGGCAACACGCTGACAATCAGCGGCGAGAAAAAGGAAGAAGAAGAGGTGAGGGAAAAAGGCTACTACCGCTCAGAGCGCGTCTTCGGCTCGTTCCGGCGCGACCTGAGCCTGGCCGCGGAAGTCGATCCTAACAAGATCGAGGCCACCTGCAAGGAAGGCGTTCTCGAGATCAAGGTGCCCAAGAGCGAAAAGGCCAAGCCGATCAAGGTCAAGGTCAAGGGGTAGTAAGCAGCAACGCAAGCCTGAAGAACCGAGGGGAGGAAACGACCGACCGTCGCCGGGTTGAATGAGCCATTCGACCTGACGACGGTTCGGTACGTTTCATAGATTGCTTATCACAGCGGAGCGGGGAAGGTGAATATCCGGAGGGTCATGTGGGTGCTGATCGGCACGACGCTTGCGATTCTGGCGATCGCAATGCCTCTGGTGAAGTACACCATTGCGCCTGCCATTATTCGCCACCGGATCAAAACCACGGCCAAAGATCATTGGAAAGGCCCTGTCGCCGTCGAGGGGGTACACTTCAGTTTTCTCGGGCCGACGCGGCTGGAACGCTTGGTGCTGGCCGACTGGCAGGGACGCCGGTGGGTCGAGGCCGATGCGGTCACGGTTCTGAGCAGGGGCGGGCGTTTCGAGGCGAATCACGTGACGATTAACGCTCATGTTGACGGGCGCCGTATGTCGATGCCGTTGAAGGCTGTGGACCGCAGCACGGGTGCTGTCCGCCGCCGCATCGGAAGCGCCGACCCGGGCCGCACAGATTCCGGCAGCACGGCCGGCGACAAGACGGCTTCTGATCGGCCAACGTTCAAAAACCTGGTCGTCCACAACCTTGAGGTCAGCGCGTGGGACGGCGGTCAGCCTTTAAAAATCCTCGACCGGGCGGCCGCGGCAATCGTGCGTCGTCGGGATTACTACGAGGTGCTTGTGTTCGAAAAGAGCGACGCCGCATGGCAGCAGTTGTCCATCGGCGGACGCATCAATGCAAACGACGGCCGTACCGCTTTGCACGTTGGGGCCAGACGATTTATTAAACCGGAGGAAGGGGCGTTCTTCGTTCGGCTGTGGAACTGGCCCGGAGAATGGACCGCAGGCGGGCAGCTTGAGATCAGCGGAACGCTGTCCGGCGATATACAGCAACCAGCCAAATGGACCATGGACGGCACGGCCCGGCTGACAGACTGGTCCATCCATGCCGGGCGGCATTCCGCAATCAGCGATCTCGACATGCTGATCAGGATGCAGGGCCGGCGATATGAGGTGCACGATTTCGCGTGCACGGTCTATGACGGGCGCCTGCAAGGTACGCTTTGGGCGGTCACCGAGCCTGAGGGGCTCAGATTAGGCGGCGAGGTGAGCGGTGACGGATTGTCCGCAAGAGAAATCGCCGTCGAGATGGGCGCACAGGATCGTATTTCGCGGGGCGCCGCGTCGGGGCGTGTACAGTTTGCGATGAATGGCGGCCTTGAAACGCTGCACGGCCGGGCGGTTCTGCTGTTCAGGGAGACATCCTTGAGCATGTTTCCGTTGAGCATGAAGATCATGGTGGGGATGGGCCTGGACGTCTCGGACCCGCACCAGGCGGCGGACATGGCGTGTGCGTTTGATTTCGTGGGCACAAGCGGGACCATTCGCCAGGGACGCTTCGTCAACAGCGCCGCTGCCATGGAAACGCAGGCGGGCGGCAGTCTGAACGTGGCGACGGGCCAGGTGGACCTGCGCGTGGTGGCCGTGCCGTTGGAGCCGGCGGTGGATGAAGCGACCGCGGCGCCGAGTGAGGTAAAGGAGAAGGTGCAGTGCCTGCACGTTGCGGGCAGCTATTGGGACCCGCCGTCGAAGCTGATCACCCGGGAATCGGCCGGCGACGTGTCGGCTGAGACGATCGATTTTCTGCAAGACACAATCCAGCGCCGCCGCACGGCCGGCCATGCCATTAAACGCCTGGGGCGTGCAGCCTCGTCGACAGATTAACCCCGCAGCGTTTCAGTCATCAACGGAGATGTTCAGTTCATCCAGCGTCTTACGCATCCATGCCAGTGATTTTTCTATCATGGGGCCGCCCTGGCCCTCACATTCGATGCTGAGCACGCCGTCGTAGCCGTGGTCGCGGAGCAGGACGAGGCATTTGCGGATGTTGTCGGCATTAACGCCGTCGCCCAGGGCGCAGTGGCTGACGGCGATGCCTGTCTGGCCGCCGCGGACCTTCCCAGCCAACGATTCGGACACGTCCTTTACGTGCACGTGGGAAACGCGGTCGATGAACCGTTCGAGGAACGCGACTGGGTCCTGGCCGGCGATGTAGGTGTTACCGGTGTCCATGTTGAGGCGGAGCGAGGCGCTGTCGCAGAAGTTGAGCATTCGTTCCATCATGTCGGGCCGCGTTGTGAAATAGCCGTGCGGTTCGATGTTGATGACGATCTCGTGGGCCTCGGCGACCTCGATGATCTGCTCGTAACTCTGCTTCATCATCGCCATCGCCTCTTCGTCGGTGAGGCCTTCGGGCTTGTGCATGCCGTCGGTCGTGTCGACGCAGGGGCAGCCGATGAGGTGCGCCCACTGGATGGCCTTGAGAACGTAGGGCACGCCGCGGAGGGGGCCGTCCTTGCCGCTCAAGGGATAGGCGGCGTCGACCTGGAAGAACTGTACGCCGTAAGCGTTCATCTTGCGCTGCAGGAGCAGCGGGTCTTCGTAGAGGGCTACGTGCGGCTGGTAGCCGAGACCGTGAATCCAGCTCACGCCGTCGATGAGACCGCACTCGATGTAACCGACACCGTGGTCTTTGGCCCACTTGAGACAGGCCTCGAAATTGAAGTATGCTGAATTGAACGCATCCGTATGGAAACCAATCTTCATTTCGCCTCCAAATACTGTCGTTCCTCGCTCGGTACGGAACCATCTGCAATTCCGGCAGCCAACAGGAAGTTAGTCTTGCGCTCCGCAAGTTCAACCGAAGATGGATCTTCGGCGAGTTGCCGATCAAACTCTTCTATGATCGCCGCGATGAGGCTGTCGAAAACTGTACGATCAGCTTGTGTCACGACAATACGGTCAAGGTACTTGCGCCGTCCTTCGTCGTCAACAAACATGTCCCAGATTGTCTCGCCAGGGCCGCCTTCAGTCTGACTTTTTTCAAGCCGATAGGACAGATGCGAGAACCCGCACGTGAATAAAGCACCTGCGCCCTCGGGACCGGCATACCACCTTACTATGTTCACGTTGACAAGGGAGCCTGGTGTCCATTCATAGGGGAGATGGCGTCCGTCGATCATTGAAGCGGTGAATGTACTCAGAATGGCAAGGTCTTTGCCGGCCGGCTGAAAGTTCGCAGGCAGGCATATTTTGCGTTCTATTCTTGAGAGATCGGCTGGCAAGACGAACCCGAAGAAAACAAAAGCACTTATGAACGGCCAGCATACGATGACCAAGAGCAAGAGACCTGACGGTATGAGTACAAACAGGAATAAGCGTTTGCGTCGTGTCATGGCATGATTCCATTCACGCACGAGGGCGGCGATGGATTCCCGCGTTCGCGGGAATGACATGTCGGCCTGCATGGCTTCTGCTTGCGCATGGTTTACTCCTGCACTGGTGGCAGTTTTGCGGTCCAGGCGGCGGCGCGGCGGAATAGCTGGGCTACGGGTGGGTTGGCGAGTGCGGCGGCGTCGTGGCCCAAGGGGCTGTGGAAGACGCAGCCTTTGCCGTATCGCAGGACGAAGGCCATGGGGTAGTCCTTGCCGTCGACGACGGATTTGGCGGTGGCTAACATGCGGATCTTGCGGTCGCCGGCCAGGCAGGTGTAGAGTTCGTCGGTGGTCTCGAAATCCTTCATGCCTCTGGTGATGGGGTGGTCGGGGTCGACGATATTGACAGTGTACTTGCCGAAGGGGTCGTGGGGGCGGAGTTTCGGGTCGTATGCACGGCCGACCAGGTTCCTGAATTCCGGCCAATCCTGAAACGCCCCGCAGGCGAAATGGACCAGGACCAGCCCCTTGCCGCCTTCGACAAAGGCCTTAAGATTGGCGCGGGCCGCCTCGCCCGGGTCGGGCTTCTCCCAGTTCATCCAGTGCAGAACGACGGCGTCGTAGGTATTCAACTCGGGAGATGCAAGGAAGTTGGGGTCTTCGACGACGTTGACCAGCAGCCGCCGGTCTTTTGCGATGGCTTCCTTCAGGACCGGGGCGGTTTCTTTCCACTTGTGGCCCGGATAGTCGTCGCCTGTGATGATGGCGATGCGCTTTCGGTCATCAGGCTGTGCCGTCTGATCGGCGACGGTCCTGCCGGCAGCGCAGGCCGACAACAACCATGCCCCGCCCAGAACGCGCCCTCCAGAGCCCAGAAAGCTGCGTCGCGAGAGACGATGATTCGATGAAGCGCTGCGGAGATTTGTGATGGATGCGTTCACGACTGTTCTCCTTCCTGATCCCGTCGGCTGGCGAAGGCATTCACACTTACGCCGCCGATGACACTATACCACTACGGCGTGCGGCCTGCAACCGCGCGGAATAAGAACGTCATCCATCACTTTGCAGCGGCTCAGATCTTCGCGGCAATGGCTTTGAGGTTCTTCATGCCCTGGGTGGCTAATTGCTCACCGTTTTCGGCAAACTTCCGCCAGATCGCACATGTGCGGTTAATCTCTTCGAAATTCGGATCGAAAGATTCGATGGTCAGCGGGCCCTTGTAGCCTGCCTTCTTGATAGCACGGAAGAAAACCTTCCACGGAACCAGTCCCGTCCCCGGAATGCCCCGGGTATTCTCGCAGACATGGCAGTAGAACAGCCGCTTGCCGCAGGCCTTGACGGCGGCGGCGATGTTGGTCTCCTCGCGAATCATGTGGAACGTGTCGAGGTGCACGCCGACATTGTCCATGCCGGTCGCCTCTGCAAGGGCCAGCGCGTCGGCGGCGGTGTTTATGAAGTAAGTCTCGAAGCGGTTGATCGGCTCCAGGGCGATACGGACCTTGCCCGCCTGCATGGCATGCTCGGCCGCCTGGCGGATAGTGTCAGTGGCCCAGTTCCATTCGTCCGGCGTGCGGGCTTTGCCGGTGATGTAACCCCATGCGGCATAGTTCGGGCCGCCGATGACGGGCGAGCCGATACCCATGTTGATATCCACCATCTGCTTGAGGAAGTCGACGGCCCGCTGGCGGCAGGCGGCATCCGGACTGACGGGGTTGCGATCGTTCGCGGCGACACTGATGGTCGTCAGTCCGATGCCTGCATCTTCGGCGGCCTTGCGCACCGTCTCCACGGGGAAGTCGAACGGATCGGCCACGCAGATTTCGAACACCTTGAAGCCGGCCTTCCTGACCTTCTGGAACAGACCCACGTCACCAGCGCCAAAACGTTCCGTCCACAATAATGAGCTGACTCCCATCTTCAACTGCATGTGTGGTCTCCTTAAAAAGTAATGCGCGGCTCGGGATTCGGCAGACCCGCTCCGCCAGCCTGTTTTAAAAAGGAGTATAGCTCTTGCCCGATATGCTTGCAAGCGGCGGTTTGAATGGGACAGCCAGCAGGTACAGCCGAAACATCCTGCCGGGGCCGGCATGTGGGCAACTCAATCCAGCAGGGCCGCCAGGTCGGCGACGCTTAGTTCCGTGTAGTCACGGTACACGGCGGAAGCGCGGACGGCGTGTTTCAGTTCTTCGGGGTCGGCGCCGGCGGTAATCACGATGTACTTCATCCCGGCGTTTTCGGCGGCCTTGAAGCCGGAACTGGAGTCTTCCACGACTATGCATCTTTCGGGAGGCAGGCCTGCTTTATCCGCGGCCGTCAGAAGGATTTCCGGGTCGGGCTTGCCGTGTGAAATCTGGTCCCGATCCACGGCGACGTCGAAGTATTGGCGAATACCCAGTTCGTCGAGGACCATATCCACGTTTTCTCGCGGCGAATTGGACGCGGCCGCACAGGGTATGCCCGCGGCATGCAGCGCCCGGAGCACGGCGGTCAGCCCCGGGATCTCCCTGATCATGGGACGAAAGCTGTCGCGATAAATCGCTTCCTTTTCATCGCTCAGTCTGCGAATCTGCTCCGGCGTGGCCTTGCCGCCAAGAAGCCCCTGTACGTTTCTGTCATTGCTCCGCGCGTGGATATGCGTTCGGTAATACTCACGCGTGATCGGCAGGCCGTACCGCCGGCCTAATTCGATCCAAGCCTTCTCGTGGAAGGCGGCATTGTCGACCATCGTGCCATCTACATCGAAAATCACGCCCCAACGGGCGCCATTGGTTCTGGTTGGTATCTGCATAGTCCGCCCTTCGTACCGCACCGGGCTTTGGATGTCAATAGCGCCGCCGGCGAACAAGGACCGTCAGGCCGACCGCGGCAACCAGGGCCAAAACAGCGCTAACCGAAAACGCAACGTGCGGCCCGACCCATTGATAAAGCACACCCATGATGATGCTGGCCGGCAAAATGGTAACGCTTTCGACCATATTGAGAATCCCGTAGGCGGTCGCCAGACGGCGTTCATCCACTACCATATCGGCAACCCATGCCCGCAGGACGCCCTCGCTGAGGCCAAAGTAGACGCCGTAAACGGCCATGCTGATCCAGATGTCGATCTCGCGCGACGCAAAACCGAAACCGAAGTAGACTGCACTGTACACAACAAAGCCCAGGAGCAGGGGTGCGCTTGCGGCCGATCCGATCGGACAATTCGCCCAAAGGAGCGGCCGTCAGCGAACAGATAAGATTGTACATCAGCCAGAGGATCGGCAGCCAGCTTACGCCCACGCCGAGACTGCGAGCGCGAAGCACAATGAACATGTCGCTGGGGTTGCCTAAGGTAAAAACCGCAAAAACGACTATGAGCCACTTGTAGTCGGCGGCAAACGGCGCTTCATCCGGCACATGCGCCGGATGCGGCAGTTCGGCCATCACGTACCGTTCGCGCACAAAAACGACAACAATGAACACCGCAATCGCCGCCGGCAAAACGGCAAGCAAGAACACAAGTCTCACCTTGTTGCCGCTGAGCACAAGGATTGCAGTCGCCGCCATCGGCCCGACAACAGCCCCGAAACGCTCCATTGCCTGCTGGAACCCGAACGACATGCCGCGATCTGTCGGAAGCGCCGAATCCGCGACGAGGGCGTCACGCGGCGGCACCCGGACACCCTGGCCCATCCGATCGACAAACCGCACCAACAGCACGTGCCAGCCTGCGGAAGCAAAATACAGGAAGGGCTTGCTGACGGTTGACAGGCTGTAACCGCCAATCATCAGGGGTTTGCGGTGCCTGAGCTTGTCGGCGTACCATCCAGCCAGGACCTTGACAATGCCCGCCGTGCTTTCGGCGATGCCCTCCAGCAGCCCCAGAAAGGCCGTGCCGACGCCCAGTGCCGACGTGACAAACAGCGGCAGCAGCGGATAGACCATCTCGCTGGAGGTGCTGGTAAAAAGACTCACCAACCCCAGGAGCGTGACATTGTTGTCGATCTTACGCTTCATAAAAGAAGGGACCTTCGCGGACAATCCCGACGTCGGTGTGCCGGTTTGCTAATTATGGGAAAAGACCTCTCTCTGGACCTGGCCCAGATAGAACCGCCCGTCCCGCTGGGCGAAGGTGACAACTGCATCCATCTGCTGGTGAATGAAGGCCGTCTCGCCTCCGACGACGGCCAGCCCGATAACCGCTAATTGCTTACTGTCATGGGCCTCGATCTCGGCGACGGAGAAGTTAAAACGGCTCTGCAGCCGGCCTATAAGGCTCTTGACGATGCTGCGCTTCTGCTTCAGCGAGTCAATGCCATGCAAATGAATGTGTATAGTAAGAAGTCCAACGATCATAACGCGCCCAGAATGCGGCATTTGGTGACGATGACGTTATATCGGCGAACAAACCACCCACCTCCGGGTAATTGTACGCGGCCGCGTTGCGTTTGGCTACCAATAATGGTAACATTTCTGTTACCCTGAATCAGGTCGAATACATAATCCTGTAATCCCGGAACTCGTGTCAATGCGTCCTTTTACGCTTCTGATTAAACCGGCCGGCCCGGACTGCAATATCGCATGCGATTACTGCTTTTACGCCTGCAAGACGTGCATTTTCGGCCAGGGCCGACACCGAATGAGCAGCGACGTGCAGGAAACGCTGGTGCGAAGCTATATGGGCCTGCGCTTCGACGGCAGCAGCTTCGCCTGGCAGGGCGGCGAGCCCACGCTGATGGGATTGGATTTCTACAAGCGGCTTGTGGCGCTCCAGCAGCAGTATGGACATGACGGCCAGGCCGTGACCAACGCCCTGCAGACCAACGGGATCCTTCTTGACGACGATTGGTGCCGGTTTCTGTGCGAGTACAAGTTCCTCGTGGGCATCAGCCTGGACGGGCCGAAGCATTTCCACGATATCTATCGACGCGACGGCGCAGGGCGCGGCACGTACGACCGCGTAATGGCCGCGATCGACAAATGCCGTGAGCACCGCGTCGAGTTCAATATTCTGGTCCTGCTCAACGACAAGAACGTGGAACACCCGGACGAACTGTTCGACTTCTTCGTGAAGGAACAGCACATCAAATACCTGCAGTTCGTCCAGTGCGTCGAGCGCGACGCGGCCGGCCGGATTGCCCCATTCAGCATTACCCCACAGCAGTATGGCGATTTTCTCTGCCGCTTTTTTGACCGCTGGCTCGAATACGGCCCCGAACAGATCAGCATCCGCTCCTTCGACAGTGTCCTGTCTTACCTCCTCGGCATGGGCCACACCGAATGCACACTCGGTCCGCAGTGCAACGACTACATCGTCATCGAGCACAACGGCGACGCCTTCTGCTGCGATTTCTTCGTTGACGAGAAGTGGCGATTAGGCAATATCATGGAAACGCCCATCGAGCAGTTGGCGGCCGCAAAGCTCAAGCGGCAGTTCTCCCGCAACAAGCAGGACATAGATAACAAGTGCCTTGTCTGCCGCCATCTGGATATCTGCCGAGGCGGCTGTCCCAAGGATCGCCTTGCCGGCGCCGGTACGCACAAGGCGCCCAGTTACTTCTGTGAGGGCTACAGGCGTTTCTTCGATCACACGCTTCCGAAATTCCGCGAAATCGCCGCACGCTTGCACCGACAGAATTCCGCACAGGCAAATGCGGTTTCCCGGACGCAACACCGGGACGGGCCGGCCGCACTTGTCCGACGCACAGAAAAGCGTTGAAATCGCCTGCCGGCGGCGGTAAAATCTCGCTTTTCGTCAAAATCGATTCACGAATATCCCCAGTGTTAAAGGTATATGACACAATGGACGACGCACTGAAGCAATTGATCCGGATCAGCAACACGGTCGGCAAGGATCCCGCCCTCGTGCAGGGAGGCGGCGGTAATACTTCGGTCAAGACGGCCGACGGCAGGCACATGTACATCAAGGCCAGCGGCACCGCACTCAAGGACATGAATGAGACCCGGGGCTGGCGGCGCCTCAACCTTGCCCAGACGCTGGCCATCATCCGCGACAAGAGCATCGCCGCGCTGCCCGAACAGACCCGCGAACAGGAAGTCACCAACCGCCTCCTGCTCGTCTGCGATGACAACATCAAGGCCGTGGCGCGTCCCTCCGTGGAAGCGCACCTGCATGCGCTGCTTAAACGCTGCGTTATCCACCTTCACCCCAGCGCCGTTGGCGCATTCGTCAACGCCCGCAACGGCAAGGCGCACCTGGAAAAACTCTTCGCCGACGAAAAGCACCCGCCGCTCTGGGTCCCCTATGCTGATCCTGGCTACATGCTCGCACGCAGGATCACCACGCTCGTCGAAGCCTACGAGAAAGAGCACCGCACAAAACCAGCGATCCTTTTCCTCGAGAAGCACGGCCTCTTTGTCACTGACGACAATCCAAACGCCGCCCTCAAACTGGTGCATCGCGTAGTCGCCCGCTGCAACACCCGTCTCAAAGCATTCTCCCCCGTCAAACGCAGACCGGTCGACATCGACGTCGTCAACCGCACCCGCCTTGCCATCCGCAAGGCATTCTTCGACGCCACGGGTCAGTACGCCAATGTTACCTGGCACATCTCCGACAGCATCGCCGCATTCATGAAACTCAAGAACGCTCCGCGCATGCTCGGCGCCGGCGTCCTCACGCCTGACGAACTCGTCTACGCCAACGGTCCCGCCCTCTGGATCGAAAAACCCGACGCCAAACGTATCGCCGCCCGGCTTGCCGCACAAATTGAAAGAGGCAGCAAGCATGCCGTCACGTTCCTCGTCAAAGACGTGGGCCTCTTCATCGCCGGCCCCGAAAAAATCGTCACGGCCGTCCGCGATGTCTTCGAAAGCTCCATCTTCATCCGCACCAACGCGGACCGCCTCGGCGGCATCTCCCCTCTGACCAAACGCCAGCAGCAGTTCATCAACGAATGGGAGGCCGAGGCCTTCCGCAAGACGTTGGCCGCCGGCAAGAGCGAAGGCGCCCTCAAGCAGCGTATCGCCGTCGTCACCGGGGCAGGTTCCGGGCTGGGCCGCAGCATCGCCATCGGACTCGCACGCGCCGGAGCAAATGTGGGCCTTGCAGACATCGACATCGTCGCCGCTGCCGAAACACAACAGGCGATCAAGGCCGAACTTCCGGGCGCCTCAGCGGTTGTTCTGCCCTGCAACGTCGCCGACGAAGCAAGCGTTGAGGCTGCCTTCCAGCACCTCATGGACAGCTTTGGCGGGCTCGACATCCTCGTCAACGCCGCCGGTATCGCGCCGCCCTATGCGCTGGTCGATCTGCCCGTGGAGAAATGGCGACAAGCCCTGGAAGTCAACCTCACAGGCTACTTCCTCATGGCCAAAGCCGCCGCCCGCATCATGATCGCCCAGGGCCTTGGCGGCTCCATCATCAACCTGTCCTCCAAGTCCGGCCTGGAGGCCAGTAAGAACAACACCCCGTACAACGCGACCAAAGCCGGTGAAATCCACATGGCCCGCGGCTGGGCTTTGGAACTCGGCGAGCACGGCATCCGCGTCAACTCCGTCGCTCCGGGCAACGTCTTCGAAGGCTCCAAGATCTGGAACCCGGAATACATCAAGGTCTGCGCCAGAAAGTACGGCATCAAGCCCGAAGAGGTCATCCCGTACTACGTCAGCAAGACCGCCCTCCGCAAGGAAATCAAAGGGCAGGACATCGCGGACGCTATCGTCTTCCTCTGCTCCGACCAGGCCCGCTGCATAACCGGCCAGACCCTCGTCGCCGATGCCGGCCAGGTCATGGTGCGGTAGCGGAAAACAGCACGCTATTCCGAACTTGGCACGACAGGCCGTCGCGAATCGAGCAGTTCGCGGCAACCGCCCGCAAAGGCAGGCGGCGCTGAGACTATTGTTCGCAGAACCGTCAACGAATACGCCGCGTAAATGAGTGAATGCCCGACAGGATCGTGATTGCCGCCACAATCCCGTAAGTGATGATAGTAAACCAATCCCCCCACGGGCGCGACACAAACGCCCAGCCAATGATGACCGTGCCGATCCCGAAAGACTGCACGAGCATTTTGAACTTGCCCGACCAGACCGCCCCGAAGGCGACGCCGCGCGATTCGGCCAGATGGCGAATAAAAGTCACGGCGGTTTCGCGAAGCGTCAGGATCGCCAGCATGCCCCACCGGATCACATGCAGGGTGGTTTCCGACCAGCCGAAATTAGCCAGCAGCGGCCGCTGCGCCAGCCCAAAGACCAGAAACGCCCCGCAGACCAGCGCCTTGTCGGCCAAGGGGTCCACCAGACGCCCGAACTTGCTGGTGACGTCATAATGCCGTGCGATTTTGCCGTCGACTATGTCTGTCAAGCCTGCGACCACAAACACGACAAACCCCACCATCAGAAGGGCCGCCGGCTTTTCCGCCTCCGAGCGCCCCGCCGCGAACAGAATCGCCAGGAAGATCACCGTTAGCCCGACGCGCAGCAGCGTCAGCGCGTTGGGCACAAACTGAACGATACGCTTTTCACTTTTCATAATCCACCCGGGCTCAATGCTGCCCGGAGTGTAGCCGCCGGACGCCCATTTTTCAATCTCTAAATCCGCGAGACGATCAGATCGTAGTCCTGCGTGTCGACTACCCGCACAGGCACGAATTGACCCGGCTCGGCCGGCCCCTGCATGCGGCAGATGCTGTCGATGTGCGGGGCCTGCCCATAGAATCGCCCCTCTGCCTGTTCCTCATCGGACGCATCGACAAGACACTGCAACCGCTGCCCGATGCGTGCACGGGCCGCGGCAAACGCGATCTCCTGCTGCATCCGCATCAGACGATCCGCCCGTGCATGCCGTACATCCTGGGGTACCTGGCCGTCCAAGGTGGCCGCATGCGTCCCCGGCTCGGCGTAGAACGGAAAACAGCCAAGCGCCTCGAACTTCGCCCAGCGGACAAACTCCAACAGTTCCTCGAAAGCCTCCTCGGTCTCCCCCGGAAAGCCCGTGATCACCGTCGTCCGCAAGACCACGTCCGGCATGGCCGCCCGCAGCTTTTCGATGAGTCGGATCGTAGTGTCTTTGCGATCTGCCCGCCGCATGCGCTTCAGAATTGCATCGTTTATATGCTGTATAGGCATGTCGACGTAATGCACGACCTTGGGCTGTGCAGCGATCGCGGCGATCAATTCGTCATCGATCGTCGCCGGATACAGGTACATCAGCCGTATCCACGCAAGCCCGTCGATCGCCGCCAGTTGATCGATCAGTTTTACAAGCCCGCCCCTGATACCGCGATCGCGCAGGTAGTAGTTGCTGTCCTGTGCAATGAGACTCAGTTCCACGGCGCCGTTGGCAACAAGTTCCCGCGCCTCCGCCAACACAATCTCCGGGTCCTTGCTGCGGAATCGTCCCCGAATCGACGGAATGGTGCAGAACGAACACTTACGATCACATCCCTCGCTGATTCGCAAATAGGCCCAGTGCGCGGGCGTGATCAGAAGCCGCCCGCGGTCGTCAAGCAGGCCGCCGCCCCCCTCGCCGAGGTAAATGCGTGATCGCTCCTCAGCTTTGCCTCGTTGCGCGACCACGTCTTTAATAATGTCGCCAATAACCGCCCGCTGCCCGAGCCCAACGACTGCGTCAATCCCGTCGACCTCCTCCAGCAGGGCCTCGCCCATGCGTTCCGAAAGGCAGCCGCAGACGACCACACGGCCGACCCGGCCTTTCTTCTTCCGCCGCACCGCCTGCCGGATCGCCTCAAGCGCCTCCTCCTTCGCTGGTGCAATGAACCCACACGTGTTGATGACCACGACATCGGCATTGTCCGGATCGCCGGACAGGACAAAGCCCGACTCCCCGATCTCCGCCAACATCTTTTCGCTGTCGACGATGTTCTTGGGGCACCCCAGAGCCACGAACCCCACCGTTACCATTTCTTGTTTGCGTCTTGATTTCATTGCCTGCACGTATCACATTTGCCGTCCGCCGTCAAAATTTTTTGTCTAATTTCGACCGGCCGGACTGTTAAGATTTTGTCAATATGTTGTTCTATCGCAATAAACCGGGCCGGTTCGCATGTCTTAACAAGTGCAAGACATTAATTATCACACCAGCCGCATTATAGGGCCTAAAGAGACCTCGAAACCATATTTGCAGAGTCGGCTTGACAGGTGCCGATGAGTAAAGTATTAATGGTGGCGCACACTAAATGAGGGCGCCGTACCAAAAGGATTGCTATGCAGAACACTGTCCGGCCTGATGGAAAGTCTGTATCCGCGCTGTTGCGCAGCGTGCTTTTGAGGGGGGCGGTCTGCACGTTTGTCTTTGTCTGCATCTCCGGCTGCGGCGACTTCTTCGAATCCAAACCCACGGAACTTGAATCCCAGCGCACCCTCCGCGAACTCACCAAGGTCCAGATCACCCCGGACGCCAAGATCCCCATTCCCGCGGTCTATAAGGAGCCGCCCAAGATCGTCGAGGGCACCATCGGCGATAAGACCGACGCCAAGCTGTTTTACTTTTCCAAATACCACAGCGTCGACAAGCTGAAGACCCTTATCGACAACCAGTTCATCAAGCGATTCATCGATCCCAAGGGCAAGCCCACGGTTGTCGTGGACTACAACTGCAGCATCAACGCAGCCACCAATCAGCTTGTCGTCCGCTGCCCCACCGTCATCGATGCCGAGCAGGTACTGTCCTTCCTCGAAAAGGTCGACGTTCCTCCCATCCAGGTCAAAATCGACTGCATCATCTCCGAAGTGTACGCCGACCACACGCTTGACTGGGAAACCCGCCTGCAGATACAGAATCTTTTCGGCCAGGAAATCAACCTTGTAGGCAAACTCCCCGGCGCGGCCCTTCGCGACATCGCACGCTCCACCTTCGGCCTCAAGGTCGGCTATGTCGAAGGCGGAACGTATGATGCCGCCAACGACCGATTCGTCGTCAGCGATCCGGGCCACATGTTCGGCGCGCTTGTCGACGTTCTCGTCTCGCGCGGCTACCTCAAGATCCTCATGAATCCTCAGCTCGAAGTGGTCAACGGCGAATCAGCAACCATCGTTACCAGCGAACACGTTCCGCTCGATACGATCACCAGCGTCGATCCGGTTTCCGATGTTATCACACAGAAGACAGAATACGTCGATGTGGTCGATTCTTTGACCATTACGCCGCACGTCTTCGCCGACGGTTATATCGGCATCGAAACGCGCGCGGTCATCGGGTCCAAATCGACGCCTGAAGGCGTCAAGCAGCTGCCCATCGTTACAACCCGCGAAGTCGTGGTCAAAGAGAACCGCATCCGCAGCGGCGAGAGCCTCGTCATCGGCGGCATCCGCAAGGCTGAGCAGCGCTCCGTCGTCCGCGGCGTGCCGGGTCTCAAGGACATTCCGCTGCTGGGCGTGCTCTTCTCCAGCAAAGACTTCGAAGAACGCGCCAAGGAAGTATTGTTCATCCTGACGCCGACGATCTCCACCGGCGGCATTCCGAACGAAGAAATGGTCGCCGACATCCAGCGCAAACACACACGCGTCAAGAGCGGCGATTCGCTCCTGGACAACATCAAGGACCCGTTCGGCTCGGCTGCCTACACCGAACTCGTCGAGCAAGAGGCCATCCGCACGGAAGTCGAACGCATCAAGGCCGAGATGGAAAAGGCCGCTGCGGAACGCAAGGCCGCTGACCTCGCCGTCCGCCTCGAAGAGGCCATGAAACAGCTTGAAGAAGAAAAACAGCGCGCTGCCCGGATAGCCGGCGAAGTCCAATCCAAGGCACAGGATGCCGCGGCTACCGCCGAAACCGCCAAGACGGAAGCCGAACAGGCCAAGGCCGCTGCGGCCGCGGCGCAGAAGCTGCTTGAAGACGAAAAGGCAAAGGCCACCGCCGCTGAGGCCGAGAAAGAGAAGGCCCTGGCCGAGGCACAAAAGAAGGCTGCTGAGGCCAAGGCCGCTCAGGAGGCCGCCGAAAAAGCCAAAGCCGAAGCCGAAGCCCAGAAGGCCGCCGCTGAGAAAGCTCGCCAGGACGCCGAGGCCCAGATAGAAGCCTGGCTCAAGGCTGCGAAAGAAAGACTCGAGAAAGAAAAGGCCGAGCGGGAGAAAGAAACCAACCGCCGCGCCGGCCCCTGAAAAGAGTAATCGCGACCATCTGCGCGATTTGCGGATAGTATTATGACCGCACGGCAAAAACAATCGAGCGCACCGCCTGCATGCACAAAGGCCCCCGCGGCTTTTCTGCTGCTCGCTGTCGCCCTGGCCTCCGCGGGCGGGGACTTCTTCGAATCCAAACCAACTGAAATCGAATCCCGCCGAATTCTCCGCGACCTTGAGACCGTTCGCGAGACGCCGGATATTGACATGCCGCGCCCCGGCATGTATACCGACCCGCCTCAGATCGTCCAGGGCACCATCAGCGGAAAGCCTGATGCAAAGCTTTACTACTTCGCCAAGTATCAGACAGTCGACAGGCTGCTGAGTCTTTTCAACGAGCAGTTCGTCAAAACGCTCAACGACAACGAAGGCAACCCGCTGCCGGCCGTACCCTATACCGCCGACATTAATCCCGCCACGCACCAGATCATCGTCAGTTGCCCCACCGTCGAAAACGCAAGAGAGGTGCTCTACTTCTTCGAACAGGTCGACGTCGTTCCCGTCCAGGTCCGCATCGACTGCCTCATCTCGGAAGTCTATGCCGACCACACGCTCGACTGGGAAACGCGGCTGGAAATCCAGAATCTCCTCGGCATCGACGTCGATCTTGTGGGTAAACTCCCCGGCGCGGCCCTTAGCGACATCGCCCGATCCACCTTTGGGCTTAAGGCCGGCTATGTCGAAGGAGGAACCTACGACGGCACGTTTACCGCCATTGATCAGGGCCACATGTTCGGCGTGCTTGTAGACGCCCTGGTATCTCGCGGTTACCTCAAGATTCTCATGAACCCGTGCCTCGAAGTTGTCAACGGACAGAAGGCCCTCATCCGCACGAAGGAATACGTCACCATCGACCAGATTCGTATCGCCCACGGCGACGACGTCGTGCTTTCGCCTCGCCGCTATACCATAACCGACTCCCTCGAGGTCACGCCCCAGGTCTTCTCCGACGGCACCATCGGCCTCAAGACCGAAGCGGTCATCGGCTCCAAGGCCACGCCCGAAGGCGTCAAGCAAATCCCCATCGCCACCGAGCGAAAGATCACCATCTCCGAGAACCGCCTCCGCCCCGGCGAAAGCCTCCTTATCGGCGGCATCACCAAGGCTGAACAGCGCTCCGTGGTCCGCGGCGTCCCCGGCCTCAAAGACATTCCCCTTCTCGGTATCCTCTTCTCCAGCAAGGACTTCGAAGAACGCGCCAAGGAAGTCCTCTTTATCCTCACACCCGCCATCTCCACCGGCGGCCGGCCCAACAAGGACGTCACAGCCAACATCCAGCGAAAGCAAACACCGGTCAAGAACTCCGACCTGATAGAAAACCTCAAGGACCCCCTCGGCACCGGCGCCTACACCGAACTTGTTGAGGAGGAGGCCATCCAAGCCGAAGTCGCTCGCGTACGTGCGGAAATGGAGAAAGTTGCCGCAGAACGCAGGAATGAGGAACTGCTGCAGCGAATCGCCGCCGCCGCGCAGCGCCTTGAGGAAGAAAAGCGGAATACGGAGCGTGCCAGCGCCGCCGCGCAGGCCGCTGTCGCCGGCGCAGCTCAGGCTGCCGAAGCCGCTCGGCAGGAGGCCGAGCAGGCTAAAGCCAGAGCCGCCGAGGCGGCAAGACTCGCCGAAGAAGAACGGGCCAGAGCAGCTGCTGCAGCCGCCGAAAAACAAAAGGCCCTTGAGGAAGCCGAGCGCGCCGCCGCACAAGCTGCAGCCGCCCAGGCCGCCCTCGAAAAAGCCCGCGCCGAAGCCGCCGCCGCAAAAGCCGCCGCCGACAAGGCACGCAAAGATGCCGAAGAAAAACTCGCCGAGTGGCTCAAGAACCAGCCAAAGAGCGGTCAACCCGCCCCCAAACTCGACAACATCCCCTGACGCCCCCCGCAGCAGACTGGCGTTATTTGGGGGCGAGGGCGGCGGCGATGGTGGCGACGGCGGGGTTATCGGGAAGTTTGCGCTGGGCGAACTGGATGTAGTTGGCGGCGCTTGCGGAGCGGCCCTGCTGATGGCAAACCCATGCCAGGAGCATGGCGATCTCGGCGCTGCCGAATTCTTCCTGCCATTTGGCGCCGTCGATGAGCTGGTTGTCGATGACGTCAGCACTGGGCAGCAGCGCGGCCAGATCGATCTTGCTGTCGGCACAGGAAGGCTGTAGTGTGACGGCCCGCTCAAGGAAGAGGGCAGCACTGATGAACTCGCCGGCGGCGAAGTGGGCGATGGCGCGGCGGAGGTTCAATTGCGGGTTGTTCCTTTGCCAGATCAGCCCGAGAACGCAGGCGTCGACGGCCTTGTAGTACTTGCCTTCCTTGAGCAGGGCATCGGCGGCGGCGGCAAACTCGTCGGCCTTTGCAGCGGCGAGTTGTTCGTAGGTGGCGTGTTCTCCGAGTATGCTTCGCGCGACGCGCTTTTCGTCGGGACCGAACTGAGGCAACTCACCGGTGGGGGCATTATTCGACGGTTCGCTCATTTTGTCGGCGGCCGGCGTAAACTGTTCGCCGAGATTGTCAACAGAGAGGGCCTGGCGGTCTGTCTCAGGTTCGGGTGTAGTCTGTCGCGGCCGGGAGGTCCAGTCGTCTGTCTCGGACGCAGTGTCGGGTGTTTTGGTGCGCGTGCGGTCCAGGTCGCTTTCGAGCAGGGCTTTGAGTTCCTGTATTTTTGCGTCGGCAGGCGCCTCAGGTTCTAACGGCACGGACGGTTCGGCTACATAAGATGTGTCCATATTCGCGGGGGGAAAGGTTGTCGTCGGTTCACTCTTTTCGGGCTGCAAGTTCTGCGGCCGGAGGACCGGCTCGACGGGCGTTCTTCCCGGCGGTTCGATTGTCAGCCTGTCCTGGAGCATCGAATCCGTCGGGAGGCGGACGGCATCGGTCAGCAGGTCAAGGCCGGAGAGCCGCTGCAATTCCTCGGGGCTCATCGAAAGCATGCTCTTGGGGCGGTAGATGCCTGAGTTGCTGAGAGTCAAAGATGATTGCCTGTTGTAGCTGCGGCCCTTAGCCAGCCGGCTTGCTCCGGGCTGGGTCAGGTCCAGGCCGCCGTCATGCTGCAGGGCCGAGGGGCTGCGGTCGGTGCGCGGCAGGCTGGCCGATCGCGGGATGAATGAATCGGCCGGGGAAGGCGCGGAAAGCCCCGAACCCAGAGACGGAGGCGGGCCATACCGCCTCGGATTGAGGAAATGGTGCTCGAGGGCGGCATCGTTAACATTTGGTGCGGCGACGGCCGGGCGGCTGGGAACGAGCGGGTTCTGGTGTACGCTGGGGGGCGTAACCGGCGACAAACCGCGGGCGCTTACAGGGGTTGTTGCCGAGCCGCTTCGGACCTGAGCTCGGCCTGAAGCGGCGGCCAGCACCAACGTGCAGGTTAACGCCAGTATGCAGCATCTCTTATTCATGTACATGTCGCACCTCATGCCAAATGGAACTCTTCTCTTCTTTTTCAAATGTGCGTCACTGCTCGTTTGCAGTGTCGTACTTGGGTCTTCCGGCCCAGTTCAATTTGCCTGCGAGCGTGTCCCACTGCGTTCGCAATGGGTTGTTGACCACCAGGAACGGACAGGTGTGACGCCTGACGATGACTTTGTCGTCGGCTTTGAACTGCCGCGAGACCTGTCCGTCGAGCATGACGGCCGTGCCCTCGTTGACCCGTACGCCGTGGATTTCGACGACGCTTTCGGCGCTGATGACGATGGGTCGAAAACTCAGCGAGTGCGGGCAGACCGGCGTGATGACGATTGCGGCGAGATTCGCCGACAGGATCGGTCCGCCCGCCGAGAGGCTGTAGGCGGTCGAGCCTGTGGGCGTGGAAATAATCACGCCGTCACCCGGACAGCCCGCAAGCGGCTGGCCCTGGACGCTCATTTTCAGTTCGATCATGCGGAAAGGCGCCCCGGCGGTAATGACCACGTCGTTGATTGCGGTCGATCTGAAGGTTTCACCGGTCGGGCTTTCCAGCACGCAGTCCAGGGTCATGCGTTTTTCGATGATCGTCTCGTCACTTGTGATACGGTCGAACAGCTCTTGCAGTTCCGCCGGCGCAAACTCCGCCAGAAAACCCAGTTTGCCCACATTGACACCGATGACGGGGACCATGGCCTCACAAAGCTGCCTGCCGGCCCCCAGGATGGTGCCGTCGCCGCCGAAAACAACGGCAAAATCGGCTTTCTTCAAGGTATCAATGTCACAGTCGCCTCGAAAACAGTTGGCCAGGATCTCCGCTTTTCCATCGACAAACTTCACAAAGCTTTCCATGGCCTCGGTGGCGTATCGCTTTTGAGGGTCGCCAAATATGATGAGTTTAGGTCCGGCCATCACTGAATCCGTGTTACAACAGGGCGCAAGGCGGTTTTGGGCGCCTTGGACGCCATTTTCCTATAAAAAACCTATCGACTCTTTTGCAGGGTCTGATTATTAATTGCCGCGGCGAGCTTCTGGACCGCGGCGACGATTTTTCCGGCACTGATGCCGATTTCGTCCAACTGAGCGGATCTCGAATGGGTATCAATGAAGCAGTCTGGTCCCCCAAGGGTGATAATGGTTCCTCTCTGCATGGTCTCGGCATCGGTGCGCTGCGCGGCGGCGTCGGCGACGGCTTCGAGCGCCGCGGAGCCGAAACCTGCGGCGATACCGTGATCTTCGACGGTGACAAGGTGTTTGCCTTCCAGGACCATGTCGACGAGGTCCCTGTCAACGGGTTTTGCAAAACGTGCGTTAACAACCGTGACATCGATATTGTTATCGGCCAGGGTTTCTGCGGCCGAGAGTGCTTCGGCGAGGATGCTGCCGAGGGCGGCAATGACGATGCTGTCGCGTCCGCGGCGTATGGTTATACTCTTGCCCAGGACGAAGGGCCTTTGGCTTGTGGCCGCTTCGATCTGCCCATTAGGAACGGTGTCGCGAGGATAGCGTATGGCGACGGGCGACGGGGATTTCAGTGCGAAGGCGAGGGCCTCCTTGATTTCGTATTCGCTTGCGGGTGAGATCAGGACCATGTTGGGCAGCATTCGGAGGAAACCGATGTCGAGGAGTCCGTGGTGAGTTGGGCCGTCATCGCCGACGAGGCCGCCGCGGTCGATGCAGAAGACTATGGGCAGGTTCTGGAGGGCGACTTCCTGGAAGATCTGGTCGAAGCTGCGCTGCAGGAATGTGGAGTAGATGCAGACAACGGGCCTGAAGCCCTGTTTGGCAAGGCCTGCGGCTGCGTCGACGGCGACGCTTTCAGCGATGCCGACGTCGTAGCAGCGGTCCGGGAACTTCTCGCGGAACCTGGCCAGGCCCGTGCCGTCGGGCATGGCGGCGGTGATGGTGATGATGCGGTCGTCGGCTTCGGCGGCTTCGACGATGGCTTCGCCGAATGCTTCGGTGTAGGTGCGGCGGCCTGCGACGAGGCTTGCAGCCTGGCCGTTGATCTCGAATGGGCCGGTGGAGTGGAACTTGCGCGGGTTGTCGTCGGCGGGGGTGAAGCCTTTACCTTTGCGGGTGTAGACGTGCAGGATGGCAGGCCATTGCAGTTCGCTCATGGCCTTGAAGAGCTTGATGAGTGAAGCGATGTCGTGGCCGTCGACGGGGCCAAAGTAGGGAATGTTGAGGCTTTCGAACAGGCGGCTTGGCGAGATGGCCATGCGGACGGCCTTCTTGAAGTTTTCGAGGGCGTCTTCCATGCGGCGGCCGATGACGGGGAGGTGTTCGAGAATGGCGTTGGTGGTGCGGCGGAGGTCGTCGTAGGTGTGGCTCAGACGGACCTTGGACAGGAATTTTGCGATGGCGCCCTGCGTGACGTCGATGGCCATTGAGTTGTCGTTGAGGACGATGAGCATCTGGCGCTTGACGAGGCCGAGGTTGTTGAGGGCCTCGAAGGACAGGCCGTTGACAATGCTGGCGTCGCCGACGACGGCGACGATCTTTTCGTCGGTGCCGTTGTGCTGGGCGCCGAGGGCCATGCCGAGGGCGGTAGCGATGGAGGTGCCGGCGTGGCCGACGGAGAAGACGTCGTATTCGCTTTCGGCGGGATTGGGAAAGCCGCTGATGCCGCCGCGGCGTCGAAGGCGCGAGAACCGCTCCTTGCGGCCGGTGAGGATCTTGTGGGCGTAGCACTGGTGGCCGACGTCCCAGAGGAGGCGGTCGGTCTTGAAGTCGAAGACGTAATGCAGCGCTATGGTCAGTTCGACGATGCCCAGATTGCTGGCGAGGTGGCCGCCGGTCTGGCTGACGGAATGGGTTATCAGTTCGCGTATTTCGTCGGCAAGGTCTTTGAGTTGGTCCATTGAGAGCTGCCGGAGATCCTCGGGCCTGTTCACGTTGTCAAGAAGCTTCGCCATGTCTTTACGCACTACCTTTATCGTTGGCGGTTGTTCATCCGCGGTATGTCATTGTTCCAGCGGCAGAGCGAGCCGCGGGACTTTGCCGGTGCTTTCAATTTCGATTCTGTCCTTGCGGACGGTCGCGACGGCCCAGCCCTTGTCGAAGGCGTCTTCCACCATGCCGTCGAAGGTGATGTAGTATTTGCCGTTCTTGTAGTGGTATTCGCAGAAGTGCTTGTGGCCGTTGAACCAGGCGACGAGACATTTGTGGGATTCGAGCAGGGCGACGATCTCTTCGTCGTTCCAGAGGTTATGGCGGTCGCCGGCTGGCATGAGGGGATGGTGGGCGAAGATGACGACCTTCTGCTTTTGTGCGGCAGCGTCTTTGAGGATGTAGTCGAGCCACTGCTTTTGTGCGGGGCCGATGCCGCCGTTCCAGCTCTGCGCATTGGGGGCTTTGGCCTCGGTGCGCTGGTCGAGCATTTGTTTGCCGAGCTTGTAATTCAGGCTGTCGGAGGGCCAGCCGCCGGAGACGGCCAGGTCCATGGTGTCGAGGACGACAAAGCGCCAGTCCTGGTATGTGAAGTCGTAGAAGGCGCGGTCCATGCCGAGGATTGCCATGGCGGTCTTGCGGTCGAGGCCGGAGAAGTCGTGGTTGCCCAGGACGTGGTACTTTGGTGCTTTGAGGCCATTGTAGACTTCGGCGATGGCCCGGAGGTCCTGTTCGGCCGTTTCTCCGCCGTCAATCATATCGCCGAACTGGACTACGAATGCAAGCTTTTCGTTATTGAAGTATTCGACGGCGCGAGCGAGCTTGTCTTTGCCGGCGCGGTATTCGCGAGTGCCGGCCTTTTCTTTTTGCGCGTATTGAACATCGGCGACGATGCCGAAGGCGAAGTCGCGATGGGTTGTGCAGCCTGTCGTCATAATGGCTCCCAAAACGGCCGCCACGTGCAAGGCTCGGCGGAAAACCAACAGAAAAGACAGTGTGCGATTCATTGCAGTATCCACATTACCGGGTTCGTTCCAGCAGGACGGCGGCGAACTGTCTCAGGACGTCCGCTTCGGGGCCGAAAATGTCCAGCGAGCCGACGGCCTCGTCGGTCAGGGCGGCGGCCAGGCGCCTGGACTCTTCAATGCCCACGATCTTCGGATAGGTGATCTTGCCCTGTCGGGCGTCTTTACCCGCGGTCTTGCCCAGGTGTTCGGTGGTTTGCTCGACGTCGAGGATGTCGTCTGCGACCTGGAAGACCAGGCCGAGCTTGAGACCGTAGGCGACGAGGGCTTCGAGCTGCGCTTCGTCGGCCCCGCCGGCGGTAGCGCCCATGGCGGCGGCGCCGCCGAACATTTTGGCGGTCTTGTTGAGGTGGATCGTCCGCAGCAGTGAGGGACTGCCCTGACAGTTTTCGCTTTCGAGGTCGGCGATCTGGCCGGCGATCATGCCGGCGGGCCCGGCCACTTCGGCGAGTGTGCGAATGAGGGACACCGCGATGGCGGGGTTGTCGATTTCCTTGGCCAGTACCTCGAAGGCCAGGGTCAGCAAGGCGTCGCCGGTGAGGATGGCAGTGGCTTCGTTGAAGGCCTTATGGCAGCTGGGTTGTCCGCGGCGGATGTCGTCATTGTCCATGGCGGGCAAATCGTCGTGGACGAGGGAATAGGTGTGGACCATTTCGATCGCGGCGGCGGCGATTTTCGCGGTGTGGTTGACCTCGCCGCTGATGAGCTCGCACACCCAGAGAACCAGGGCCGCCCGGACGCGTTTTCCGGGCGTGTTTAGGGTGTAAAGTATCGCCTTCCTGATCGAATTCTGGATTTCAGGGCGATCTTCAATCAGCGAATTGAGGGAGTTGTTAACGATCTGGGCCTTGCGGGCCAGCGCCGCGGCAAAATCGAGCCCGCAGGCCGGGTAGTCCTGCATAATCACGTCCAATTTACAAAAAGACTTTCATTTCAACATCGGTGTGGTATTATACCGCGTCAAGGGCGTTACGGACAGCAAAAAAGAGTTTCTTAGATCACGGTTGATCCATGATTCTGATTCTGGGGGTTACGGCATCGGGTAAGGGGGCCGTCGCGTTCGAACTGGCCCGGCGTATCGGCGGCGAAATCATCACCATCGATTCGATGAAGGTCTATCGGCGGATGGATATCGGGACGGCCAAACCGCCTTTGGAGCGGCGTCAGGCCATCCGGCACCACATCATCGATGTTATTGAGCCCAGTGATTCGTTCAGTGTGGACCAGTTTCTGCGGCACGCGGAGGCAGCGATCGGGCAGATTACGGCCGCCGGCAAGCCGGTGGTGGCGGTCGGAGGAACGGCGCTTTATATCAAGGCCCTGCTGTATGGGATTTTCGACGGGCCGCCGGCGGATTTTGCGATTCGCAAACGGCTCAAGGCCCAGATGGATGCTGAGTCGACGCGGGCCCTGCATGCGCGGCTGGCGGAGGTCGACCCGGAGGCGGCCTCGCGGGTTCACCCCAACGATGCCCGGCGGATCATCCGCGCGCTGGAGGTGTATGAGCTGACGGGCAAGCCGATCAGCTCGTTCCAGACGCAGTTCGGGGCGGATACGATGCGGCACGACTGGACGATCATCGGGCTGCGGCGGCCGAAGCCGCGGGAGAACGCGCGAATCAACCGAAGGGCCAAGCGGATGATCGAGGAGGGGCTGGTCGATGAGGTCAAGGCGCTGTTGGCCGAGGAGAAACCGCTGAGCAAGCAGGCCGCATGCGCGATCGGCTATGCGGAGATCATTCAGCATTTGCAGGGCGGCCTGGCGTTGGAACAGGCCATCGAACGCATCAAGGTCAACAGCCGGCGATTAGCCAAGGCCCAGCGGACGTGGTTCAAGACGTTCCACGGGGTCAACTGGCTGGACATCGAGGAGCAAGAGGATGCGCCCGCTGTGGTGGAACGGATCCTGGCGATAGTCGAGAAGCAGAACTCCATGACGGACTGAACGCAGGCTAAATCCGTCGTAGGCGGTTTCAGGGAGATCATGGCAGGAATGCGACAGGCGGGATGTCGGCCATGGTCTTCAGGCCCGGGGCGGATCTGAGCACCGAACCGATGCAGTTGAGGGCGATGCCGCAGGTGGCCGCGTCGCCGTTGATGCCGCCTGAGATTCGACAGTGGACCGTGGGGACGCCGTCGATTTCTATCTGCTCGTAAGGGTCCGGCTGGCCGACGGCCGCGACGAACGTGAGGCGGATGACCTCATCTTCGCCGACGAAGCCGCAGCCGACCTGACGTACGCCGCAGACCATGCCTTTGGCGATCGGCTTATAGCCGGCTGTGATACCCTTTTCGGCGATGATCGGTTCGAGTATTTCGATGCGCCGGTCGAGCTTCCAGCCGAGGCGATGGGCGATGAAGTCGATGGATTCCGGAAGGCCAACGTGGCGAAGAGTGCCGGCCTTTCTTTTGGCCTCGAATTCGTCCAGTGGGAGGCCGGCGCCGATCTTCCGCTGAAAGGGAATGCGGCGAACAGCGGCGTCCTGCACCCGCCATACGTTTACGCTCTTGACGTGCTGACAGAGGCCGCTTAGCACCGTCGGCAAAAAATCCATGAGATAGCCGGGGTTGACGCCGGCGCCCAGGCAGACAACGTTGTTCTCTGTGCAGACGGCATCGATGCGACGGGCTATTTCAGGCTGCGTGTTCCACGGGAAGAACAGCTCTTCGCAGGTCGAGACGATGTGAATGCCGGCGCGGGCGATCTCCACGGCCTGCGGCTCGAAGGCCTTCAGGCTGCTGACCGTCGTGACGAGGGCGACGTGAGGTTTGCGTTTCCGGATGGCTTCGTCGAGCGTGGCGCTGATGAGGATGCCTAATGGCGCAAGGCCGCAAAACTCGCCGACGTCCCGGCCGATCTTTTGTGGGTCAACGTCAACGGCGCCGACAATATTGAGACTCGGGCGCTGGAGTGCGTATTCAACCATCTGCTGTCCGATGGGGCCAAGGCCTACTTGGATGATGTCTGGCATACGTCTCAGTCCTTCTTCCGTTTATGGGTGCGGAAGGCGAAAGCCTTCTCGACATCGCGGTCGCCACTGTTGTTCTGCTCCGTTGTGGCGGCCATGATCCTGCCCCCCGAATGGTTGTTTCTCCCTTGTCTTACGCCAACGGTATATATCGAATGGCAAGTCGTCCGCCATAAACTGAAAGTGTTGAGGATTAAAGACATGGCGCCGGCCTGTTTGCGGAAGATCCTGTGGAGCACCGCCAAACGCGTGGTACTCCGGAGGAGGAGTCTGTCACGCGCGTTTAACGGCGCACGTTTGCCGGTGGCGCCCCCGATGGGGCGGGAAGGTTTTTCCGCGGCCCCGTAGTTGATTGTTTGACGGCACAGGCGTAGGATGTGTGTTGGGACCGATGAACAGGAGACCATTGTGCAGAAGCGGGATGTGGTTCGATTGGCTATCGAAGGGCGGCCCGTGCCGTATGTGCCGTGGCATTGCACATTCACCGTACCGGCGGCGGAGAAACTGCGGCAGGTCTTTGGCACGAACGACGTGGACGCGGCGATCGACAATCACTTCGTCAAGCTGGGCAGCGACATCGGTTTTTTCACGGACCTGGGCAATGAGCGATTCCGCGACTATTTCGGCGTGGTGTGGGACCGCACGGTGGACAAGGACATCGGTGTGGTCGAAAACTGCGTTCTGCCCGAGCCGACGCTGAAGGGGTACACGTTTCCCGATCCGACGCCCGGTCTGATCTTCGATGAGATCCCCGACCGAATAGCAAGGTATCCCGATTGCTTTCGCGTGTTCAAAATCGGTTTTTCGCTGTACGAACGGGCATGGAGCCTTAGGGGCATGGAGAATCTGCTGATGGATTTCATCGCCCATCCGGCGTTCGTTCACGAATTGCTTGGCGCCATCGCCGACTACAACATCGCGCAGATTCGCAAGGCGCTTCAGTTCGATATTGACGCGGTCTATTTAGGCGACGACTGGGGACAGCAGCGCGGCCTGCAGATGGGCCCGCGGATCTGGCGAGAATTCATCGCGCCGCAGCTTGCGCGGATGTACGGCGAGATCAAGCGCGCGTGTAAGTTCGTGATGATTCATTCGTGCGGCAAGGTCGACGAGCTGTTCGACGAATTGATCGCAATAGGGCTGGATTGCTTCAACCCGTTTCAGCCGGAGGTAATGGATACGTTCGGGCTGATGGAGAGGTATCGCGGCCGGCTGGCGTTTCACGGCGGACTCAGCACACAGGTAACACTGCCCAACGGCACGGCGGACGACGTGCGGGCCGAGACCGAAAGACTGATTGCCGCGGGGATGCAGGGCGGCTACATCTTCGCCCCCGCGCACGGCGTGCAGCGCGACGTGGCGACGGAGAACATGTTGGCGTTCATCGAGGTGCTCAAGGCCCAGCCGGGCTACGGCAGGTGACCGGCCACATACTCCAGAGATACGGCCGCCCCACGTTATCGAACCGCCGTGTGTAAACTGAAAAAGGCTGCGGGTAAGCCCCCGCAGCCTTTCACCATACACACTATCCCGTTTCGTCCGTGCGGGGCGGCCCCGCACGGTGATCTTTCTACTCGCTCTGCTCCTTCAGCAGCTTCTTGAGTTGAGCGTTCTCGCGGCGCGTCGCCTCCAGGTCGAAGATCAGGTATTTGAGGCTGATGCGCAGGTAATCCAGCGAATCTTGCAGACTGTCGACGCTCTTTCGGAGTTCTTTATGGCAGTTGCTCGTCTGCTGGGCCAAAAGCAGCAGCTTCTGATGGTTCGGGCCCGGCGTGGTGCTCATTTCCTTGACCAGTTCGTTCAGCTTGCTCTCGAAGACGGCTTCGTCCATTACTTCACCCCCTTGTCCTGTGACGTTTGATGGAACATACGCTTAGCCATTGCGAATCTTAGCGGCGGGTCGGCATGGGTTGTTTGGTTCCGGCGGAGTGACCGCCGTCCGGGTCGCTTTCCCGCTGTCAGTATTATAACACGAACCCACCCCGGATGCAACCGCCAGTACTGAAAACCGCACAGGAAACGGCGTTTCGGCCGCTTCGGCTATGATACGGCCGGATTTATCGGACACGTCGACGAAGATTTTTTTCGCGGCCTATAACTCTTGTCTGAAAGTCCGGGCAGAGTACAATCAAAACCACTAAAACGTTATGCGGGAGCAGCACTATGGACAAGGTACAGCGCGTGGGAATATCGCTGGAAAGCGACCTGCTCGAGAAGTTCGACGCCCTGATTTCGGCTCAGGGTTACACGAGCCGTTCGGAAGCGATTCGCGACCTTATTCGTGACCGGCTTACACAGGCCCAACTGGCCCAGCCGGACACCGAGGCCGTCGCGGCCGTGTTCGTGGTGTACGATCATCACCAGGCCCAACTGGCACAGAAGCTCATTCAACTGCAGCACAGCCACCTGCTGAAGACGATTTCAGCGCTGCACGTCCACATCGCGCATCATGATTGCCTGGAGGTTATCCTGCTGCGCGGGGTGGTCGGGGAGATTACGAAACTGGCCGATCACATTGTCAGCCTCAAGGGGGTCAAGCTCGGAAAGGTCAACCTCATTGCCACCGCCGATTGAGCCGCGGGTAAAACCGCCGGCCGGCTCGGGGTGTTTTTGCGAAAAATGATGTTGACAACGTCTGTACCGACAATACAATCAAGCAATTATTGGACGTTGTCCGATATATGTCAAAATGGGGGCCGGGCGGAAACTGTTTTCCGCCGCATGAGGCCGCGGGGGCAAGCGGCACGATCGTGATGACAATGTAATGCACGACGCGAATGTGCTGCATCACCGGGTCATGGGGCCTGATTGAAACGGATTTTCGGGGGGACAGTTCAATGGATGAACAGAAGACGCCGCTTTTGCGGCAGGACCGTCGCTGGGATGTGCTGCTGTTTGCCTGTGCCGCGTTTGTACTCTTCTGGGCGCTTGGAGAGCGCAGCCTGTGGGCCTCGGAGGGCCGCTGGGCGGAGATTGTCCGGCAGATGTTTCTTCGCCGGGATTTCTTTCACCCCATGATGGGGGCCGAACCACACTTCTACAAGCCTCTCTTGACGTACTGGCTGATCGCCGCGGCCGCCTGGACGGTGGGCGTTCTGAATGAATGGACGGTGCGGCTGCCCACTGCACTGGCGGGCCTGCTGACGATCTGGGCGACGTATCATATCGGCGTGCGCCTGTGGTCAGTGCGGGTCGGGCGGGTCGCCGCGTGGATGCTCCTGTCGACGTACGGCCTGCTGCTCTGGTCGCGGACTGGCACGGCCGAAACGGAAAACCTGGCGGCGATCGTGTTGGCCGTGGCCTGGTATTGGGCAAGGCGGGATCGCCCGGGTTTTGCCACGTTTCTGGTGTTCTACCTTATCCTCTTCACCGGGGCCATGACCAAGGGACTTACCGCGGTGGTGGTTCCCATCCTGGCGGTCATGCCGGATGTTCTGCGGCAGCGGCGCTGGCGCGTTCTGCTGGGGCCGGCGCATTTTGCGGCACTTGGGCTGGCGGTGGGGCTTTATCTGACGCCGTTTATCTATGCGTCGCTTACCGAGCCGCGCGGCTACAACAACGACGGCCTGGCGATGGTCTTCCAGGAGAACGTCGTGCGCTATTTCAGGCCGTTCGATCACAGGGAGCCCATTTACATTTATCTGTACGAGGCGCCGGGGCTTCTCTTTCCGTGGTCGCCGCTTTGGATTGCCGCGACGTTAGGTCTGATCCGGATCAGGCGTTCGCTGGACGCTCACACGCGTTGGCTGCTCGAGGCGGCGGGGCTGATTTTTCTGTTCTTTACGTTGTCGGGCTCCCGGCGCAGCTATTACATCCTGCCGATTCTGCCGTTCTGTACGCTTATGATGGCGGTTTTCGTAATTCATATCCGGGATATCCGCACGCGCGGCTTTCTCAAGTGGGGTCTTGGCATTCAGGGCGGCCTGCTCTTCGGGATCGTGCTGCTCAATTGTGTTTCGCCGTTGGCCGCCATGCTTCCGGAGAAGGTCGGCTTTGAGCCGTCGCCATCGCTGATTGTTTCCGGCGTGATGATCGGCGGGCTGGCAATGATCATCAACTTTGCGGTCGAAAGACATGTCATCCGGCTGGATGCGGCTGAAGGCCGGCCGCCCATCGCTTCGTCCATTGCATTGGCGGTCATTGTCATGGGGGGCTTTTTCTGTGTGCAGCAGACGATTCTGAATCGGGTGCGGACCGAACGGCCGTTTGTTCGCAGTTTGAAGCAAAGGACGGCAAACCTGAACATAGAGGATATCGCAATATTTCGCACGAACTGCCCGATCGTGCAATTTTACCTTGCCCGGCCGCAGCCGGTACAGGTGCTTGACAGCCCCGAAGCGGTACGTGCTTTTCTGGAGCAAAGGCCCTCGGGGGTGCTGATAACGCAGAACAGATTCCGCGATGAACTGGCTGCACTGTCGGCGGATTTCGCGCGCGAACCGGACATGGCCGAGGCAAGCCGCCCGTGGGAGTCGGCCTCGACCCGTCAGGACAAGTGGCTCGTCTGGCTGCCCAAGCAGCACGCGGCCGCAAAGCAGCCTGACACTCTTCAGAAAGAACAGGGCCAATGAGAAGCGCGTGTTGTTGTCTTGTTTGCTGCCGTCCATTACCGAGGCGGATATCGCCGCCGGCAGCGACATGGTGCGGTCGCGATGGATCAGGGTGGGACTTGCAGCAGCCGTTTGCTGATGAGCGGCGAATGCATAAAAAAACGAAGTGGTAGTTTTTGGCGGATGCACTCACATGAAAACAATCGTACTGGCCTGTCATCGAATCGGATGCGCCGGCATCAAGGCGCTTATCAGGAACGGCTTTCGAATCGAGGCCGTGTTCACTCACAAGGACGATCCCGGTGAGAACACCGGGTTCGATTCCGTGTCGGAGCTTGCGGCATCGCACGGCATCCCGGTCTTTGCGCCGGTGGACATCAACCACGCCGCCTGCGTGAAAAAGATCGCGGCGATGAGGCCGGACATCCTGTTTTCGTTCGATTATCGTACGCTGATAGGCAAGGATATCCTCGACATTCCGCAGCGAGGCTGTTTGAATCTGCATGCGTCGCTGCTGCCGCGCTACCGGGGGTGGCGTCCGATCAACGCGGTGCTGATCAATGGCGAGAGCGAGACGGGCGTGACCCTGCACTACATGACGCCGCGGCCCAACGACGGCGACATTGTCGCGCAGAAACGCGTGACAATCAGCGATACGGACACGGCGGGCACGCTTTACGACAAGATCGCACATGCCGCCGAGGGGCTGCTGGAGGAGACGCTGCCGCGGATCCGCAACAACACGGCTACGGCGATTCCCCAGGACCCGACAATCGCGACATATTTCGGCGGCCCGGAGGACGAGCGAATCGACTGGTCGAAAACGGCGGCCGAGGTGCGCAATCTCGTCCGGGCGTTCACTCGACCGTGGCCGGGGGCTTACAGCCGGTTGGGCGACCAGAAGTGCATCTTCTGGGCGGTCTCGCACGTGCCGTATTACCGGCCGGGCGTGGCGCCGGGGACCGTGCTCTCGACGGAGCCGCTGACCGTCGCCTGCGGCCGCGACGCCGTGCGGGTCGACTTCGCCCAGTCGCCGGCAGGACTGTACATCAGCGGCCAGCAATTTGCGCGCGAAATGAACCTTGTGCAGGGCGTGCGTTTTGGCCCTGCGGCGGGCCGGCCCGGAACACCGCCGCCGCGAAAGCGCGTCCTGATCATCGGTGTCAACGGCTTCATCGGACGCGCCCTGAGCGAACGCCTGCTGCAGGGCGGGCAGTACGAGGTGCACGGGATCGACATGCAGTCGGATTACGTCGAGCATCTCACAGGCCGGCCGGGCTTCCACTTCCAAGAAGGCGACATCAACATCCATCGCGAATGGATCGAGTATCACATTCGCAAATGCGACGTCATCATCCCGTTGATTGCCCCCGCCCCCGTCGAGAATTTGAACAATCCCATCCGCGCATTCGAGCAGGATTTCGAAGACAACCTGCGGATCGTGCGATACTGCGTCAAGCACAGGAAGCGGCTCGTTTTCCCGTCCGTGCCCGAGGTCTACGGCATGTGCGAAGAGTCCGAGTTCGACGAGGACAATTCAAGACTCGTTGTCGGCCCGATCTGCATGCAGCACTGGACCCACTCCTGCTGCAGGCAGCTTCTCGACCGGCTGATCTGGGCGTACGGGCGAAAGGACGGCCTGCAATTTACGCTGTTTCGCCCGTTCAACTGGATCGGCCCGAGGCTGGACAGGCTCGATTCGGCCCGGATCGGCAGTTGCCGCCTCATTACGCAACTGATCCTGAACCTCGTCGAGGGGACGCCCACTCTGCTCATCGACGGCGGCGGACAGAAGCGGTGCTTCACCGACGTGGCCGACGGCGTCGAAGGTCTCTTTCGAATCATCGAAAACAAGGATGGCCTCTGCGACGGCAAGATCATCAACCTCGGCAGCCCGGATAATGAGATCAGTATCCGACAACTGGCCGAGATGCTCCGTGAGGCCTTCGAACAGCACCCGCTCCGCGACCGCTTTGCACCGCCGGCGGGCATCCTCGAGGTCGAAAGCGGCACCTGCTGTGGCGGCGGCTGCCAGGAAATCCCATCCTGCCGCCCGAGCGTTCGCAACGCCCGAAGGTATCTTGACTGGACGCCCGTGGTCCCGCTGGAACAGTCGGTGCGTCAGACGGTGGATTACTTCCTTCGCCAGTGGCTCAAAGCCCCGCAGCCGTCCCTGTTGAAGGCCAAACCCGCCAGCCTGCACGACATTGTATCGGCGGCTTTTCCTTCTGAGCCGCAACTGATGGGGGTTAACACGAATGGAAGTCCGTCCCAGGAATGACAGGCGTTCGGACATGTCGAGGGGCTTGGGCACGGCCGGCCTGACAGATAATTGAAACGAAACTCGGGGGGCACGAACATGAAGGCCGCAAATGGTGCACACACGCACAAGGCCGCCCGGCGGCGGTTGAAACCGCAGCATGTTTTTGTGTTTCTGGCGGCGGGTCTCTTTTTCGCATGGGAAATTCACGCCCTTGTCATAGCGCATCGGCAGCGGGCCGCCGGCCTTCCGGACAACTATGGCAACTTCGACCATGTCCTGCGCTCGATCGAGAAGAGGCCGCACGAAGAGCCGTTTTCGTTCGCCGTCGTTGGCGATCCGCACTGTTCCAGCACGTTCGTGCGGATGTGCGCCCGCCTGCGGCAGGAACCCCTGTCGTTCATCGTCATCGTCGGCGACTTCTCGAAGCGGTGCCGCCGCCCCTACCATGACTTTTTCCAGTACCAGTGCAACCACACCTACGGGCTGTCGGTTCCGGTACTGCTCGTGCCCGGCAACCGCGACGTGGACTACAAGCATTCATACGGCAGCGATATTTCCCTGGATGAATTTGCCGCGATGTACGGCCCGCCGAACTTCGCCTTTGAGCACGGCGGCTGCCTGTTCATCGGTCTGTGTATCTTCCCGCTGCCGGCCTCTTCCGAAGAAGGGCTGAATTTCCTGGAGGCCACCCTGGCTGCGCGCCGCGACAAAAACAAAAACGTCTTCGTCTTTCTGCATCCGCCGGCGATGTTCAAAGCCGGTATCCCGGCCGGCTACTTCCAGGATTGCCCGCGCTTCGTGGACATCGTGAAGCGTTACCGCGTCGATTATGTCATCGCCGGCCACCATCACGTCTACAACGCGGTCGAATGGGCCGGCACAAACTACCTGGTCACGGGCGGCGGCGGGGCCCCGCTGAAGGAAACGCAATCCTTCGGCGGACTGCATCACGCCGTTGTCTTCACAGTCAGCCGCGGCAGCATCTCCCAACGGGCCGTACTGGTGCGGCGCAGATATATACCGGCAGACGGCCTGGCCCGCCTGTCGCTGGTCAAACTGTACCCCGTGCTCAGCAGACACCCGGTGGATACTGCAATCCTGAACGTGGCGGTCCTTCTCCTCGCTGCTCCGGCCATCACCGCGTACCTGCCGAAGAGAAGACGCACTTCCCACGCCGATGCTGCGGTGGAGGAAGAGACTGACCAACTCGTCGCCGTGACATGCGGCGCTGAGCAGGAGGAAGAATCCGAAGTGCACGTGTGATTGCCCGCTTGCGCAGGCGCATACGCGCAGGGCAAACGCCGTTCTATCGAGCGTCTCTTTCCTTGTGCTCCCTGAGCAGGCAATCCAGCAGCGCCATCGCATTCTCATAGGTCTTGGGCATCGCCATGACGATTTCGTAGATCTGGTCGGCCGTAAGGATCTGCTTCTTGATGACAACGCCGTTGCTTGTGACCGCCCTGATCCCCAGGTTCCATACCTCCGCGAATCGCTCGGCGTAGCTTTCTTCGACCCCTCGCCCCAGGTCCTGGACCCTGGTCCAGTCATGAAAGGCCTCTTCGAAGGTTACCCGCTTCTTGCGCGCCTTGCCGAGGTCCCACACAAAGTGCTTGATGACCCCCATCTGCATCGCGGTGCGGTCGTCGCACAGGGCCCGCATGGCCGCGTACTTCATGAAGCAGACTTCGTCATAGTTCCTTCCGCAGATCTGCTCAATCGTGATGCGATGCACGTGGTAGTCGGGGATCCGCAGTTTCAGAACTTTCATCTTGCGCTGTTCGGGGGACAGGATTTCCTCGAAAATGCAATGCTCGCAGGTGCTGCATCTTTCAATCAGGTCATCCTGGGATTTTTTCATATCAACCTGCATCTTGTCACCTGTATCTTAATCGAACATGATGTCGGTTTCTTTGCACGAAAATGGAGACCGCAGAGCAGAAGTGCATTAATTGACCGCGACTCCTGTGTTTTGGCCAGGCGCCGTCCGGAATGGCTGCGACATCACAAAAGCTGCTCGGCTGTCAGGTCGTGTCTCGCTTCAAGAACCCTCTTCTCCGGGTCAGGCTCCGGCAAGCCGCCAGAAAACCCGACCCACACATATTTTCATTATACGCCATTTGCACCCTGCCGGCAAGCCCTCCGGCCGCAAAACGCCGCGATATATGACTGTCAGCAAAGAACTTACACGTAGTATGGCGGCCGCAGCCTTAGTGTATCCGTCCCGACAAGCCAACCAACTTTTCTGGTTGTTGTCTTTGCAATATTCGGTCCATCGCCTGACATATTTATCGGCACATTTCAACAGTCTGCATACCGGGTGGCCGCCTTTTCCCGTTCCTCAGGTATAATTTACGGGGAACGGCCAGGAGTGTGATATGAGCGTCAGGTACTCATCGGGTTCTTGTTGGTTGGCTTGGAAGGGAGTGTGCACGCCGATCCGATTGTCTTCGACCCTTGATGCTTGCCGAGGTGATGACTTTTCGCCCGTGCGTTGGGGATATGCGTTCACTATTGCCGCAGTCGGCAATGTCATGTCGTATTGTGACGGGCGGCTGAGCGGGAAAGCCCGTCTCTTCGCCGTGACGCCGCACTCTATTTCAGAAATAGCGACTTTTTTTCAATTTCTGACAATTTTTCGCATCACATTTTCGCCAGAAACTGCACCCTGTTGGAGGGGGGTATTGCAAGCAGTAACAGGATGCAGGACGACAGAAATATCCAGTCCCTGTGGGAGAGCTATCGCCGAAAAGGCGACAGTAAGGCATTCTATGGCCTTATGAATCACTATATGCCCATCGTTATCAGTACCGCCAAAAGGATTAAGCGCCGGACGCGACTTGATAATCTGGGCGAGCTTGTGGAAATGGGCATTCGGGGCCTCAGGAATGCCATTGAGACGTACAGGAATATCCCGACTCCTGATTTCGCAAAATATGCACGAAGAGAGGTCCGCAGGAAGGTCATCGAGGCAATCAGAAAGAGCGGCACCCCCGCCTCGTGACTCCGTTGCCGCGCCAGCGCTTGCCCTCTGGCCCTCTCGCCTATCTGGTCTTTTCCTCTCCCTTTGCAGGCAGCTAACTGGCGACGCCGAGCCGCCGAACCGGCATGATCTATTGCGGCATCAAGGCCGTTCCTCTGATACGCCTCCTAAACCCTCTGGCTGTACCTGAAAGTCGGCTGAGGACGCCCCGGACGCAGAGACCTGATTGCCAGCGTCGTTACGGCCACATTTGGGAACTGTTCCCGCAACGCATCAAGACTCATCTGCTTGAGCTGATCCGGATCCATCTGGACACGAGCGTTGAATGTCATGTCTGCATCTCTGCCTTTGAGCGGCCCGTCACCCTGTTGGATGAGAACCGGGCCACTGGCGGCGGTCAGGTTCGCTGTCATGTTGCCCCCGCCTGCTGAAAGGAAGAGTTTGACGTGCCCGATCTGTGCATCCGCAGATTGAAATTTCCTTTGCATAGTTTCCAGATACCGCCGGCCAACGTCTGCCCAATCAATGTCTTCCTCGACATTCAGTCGAAAACGAGCGTTCAGCCAGCCAAGCACCGCCTCCCCCTCCGCGTACGTGTCATAATCAATATCGAGCAGTCTCTTGCCGGAGTCTTCCCCTCTTATCGCCTCTTGCAGCCATTCGTTAACGCCCTCTCCCGTTTTCGAAGAAATGAACGAGATCTTCGCTTCCGGAAACTCGTTTCGCAGCATTTCTGCGATTTCTTTTCGTCCCCTGGCATCCAGCAGATCGCACTTGTTGACCACGATATGATCCGCCTCTTCAAGCTGTTTTCGGTAAATGTAAGCTGCACTGGGATGCAGCATGCTCAGGTTGCGGCCCAGGACCTCGATTGCCCTCATCGGATCAACCAGGACCGTCAGGGAACCAACGGAGAACATGTCGGCATAGCGGTCTTTCAGCGGCTGTACAATCGTGGCGGATAGATCCGTGCAACTGCCGACCGGCTCAGCCAGCAGGACATCGACGGAGCCTGGCCTGGCGCAAAGGCTTCGGCCCGCATCAATAAGGCCGTTGAAATTGCAGCAGAAGCAGCTCCCTGCCACCTCACTCACCGCCAAACCATGGGAACTCAGCATCTGGGTGTCCACAAGATCGGGCGCCTGGTCATTTGTAACGAGGCCCACCCGTTTACCCGATTTGATCAACTCGGTTGCGGTGCGATACAGAAGAGTGGTCTTGCCCGCCCCCAGAAATCCACCAACGAGTAACAGCTTTACAGATTTCATCTCATTCTCCTGAGTTTTGTATTTAAGTCCCAGCCCGACGAGGACTTCATAGAGAGAAGCCCCCGTGACCGCTCCCACCACTGGAGCCAGTATGTAGACACTGAAAAAACCGCCGCGCGGGCCGGGTATGGCTATCGTCTTCCACCCGGCAAAACAGGCAACCAGCCGCGGCCCGAAATCTCTTGCAGGGTTGAAACATGCCTGCGTCAGCGGAGCAATGACGGAGATGAGGGCGGCGATCGTCAGCCCGATCAATACCGCCTGGCCTCCTTTCGGAGCAGAATTCCGCTTGTCGGTCAGAGCGAAGACAAAGAAGGCCAGCAGTCCCGTTCCTGCCATCTCAGCCAGAAATGCCACGCTCGGACTTACGATTTCCGCAGACCATCCAAGGGACCTGGCAACCGCAGGATTCGGGAAGTATTCGCCAAACACCATCGCCGAAAGCTCGCTTCCCGGCTCTCCGCGAACGATACCGTTGGCCTGCTCGAATGCCTTGAGGGGGCCGCCGAAGAGCGCGTACAGTAGAACAGCGGCGACAATCGCCCCAAGAAGCTGAGACAGGAGGTAGTGGGGTATTTTCTTCAGGGGAAACTGCCGTCTGACCACAAAGGCTGCCGTTATAGCCGGATTAATGTGTGCACCGGATACAGCGGCCGTTGCATAGATCGCCAATCCAACGGCCGCCCCCCAGACCACGGCGACCTGCCACAGGCCGCTCTGGGCCTGAGTATGCAGGCTCGTATGAACAACGCCCGTGCCAAAGAACACCAGAATGAACGTTCCCGTCATCTCGGCAAGGCTTTCGTATACCCATCCTCGATGTTTCATGTGTTAACCTCCACTGTCCGTTTGGCCTGCACAAGCAGATCGTCTAACATCTGTTGATACTCCAGGAGACTATCGAGCCATTTGGACAGGCAGTTTCTGCCCCTGTCAGTCAGGCAATACACCCTCTTGGACGGGCCTGACTCGGAATCGCTCTCTTGAGATGCGAGCAGCCCTTCGGCGTCCATTTTCTTGAGCAGGCGATAGAGCCCTGTGTAGTCGGGGGGTTGATTCCGAAAGAACTTGAAGCCCTGCAACTGCTTTTCGATTGCGTAACCGTGCAGACCTCGTGCCTGGTTGTAAAGGATCGTCAGGACCGCCGGCCGGAGCATACGGTCGAGAGACCTGCCGGAACAGATGCACTTGTCGAGTTTCCTTTTGCTATTGGACATACTCCAATAGTACCCGCACCCCGACACAAGTCAAGAGCAGAATTGCTCTATTTTCAGTTTTGCAAACTGAGGTGCCCTCTCTCCATTCGTCCCCACTGGTTGCCGGCTGTACGTTTCCTCAATCCGGCAGGAACGCCTTGCCCACCACCTTGCCATTCTCAAATTTCACAACGGCCCAGTCCGAATTGAAGGCAGCTTCGTTGCTGTGCCGGTACGTGATCGAATCCTGAATCTCAATTTAACGGCTGCTCCGGCCTGAATCTTGTAGGATCAGGCAAACAATCTATCATTTTCAAAAGGAGTAGCCATGAACGAATTGTATCAGGTCGCGGACAAGTCGGGCAATCGAAAGATCGCCAAATTCCTCCCTCATGTGGACGACTCTTGCTAACCACGCCTGACTTGATCTGCAACGCCGAGCAGGCGGTTGATGAAGTGATCAAGGTAACCGGCAAGGCCATATCGATTCTACTCTTCAGGCCGCATGGCTCGAACATGCGTACACTTCGGCGGCCGCCAGCCTTCTGGAGGGGCTGGATGAGATGTTGACGATCAATTGCCTGGGGCTGCCGAGTTCCCTGCGAAGGTGTCTGGCAACGACGAACGTGATCGAATCGCCAAACGGCGGCATTGGCAGCCGCACGGGCCGTCTGAAGTGTTTCTCCATATCGTTTTGGCTGTGCTGCATGCCACCGCGCAGCCCGCCACCGCGGCCTTAATGCCCGCCCTCCAGTTCATGCTGCAGAAGCTCCGCTTCGCTCACGGGCGCCACCGTTTCAAGCTGTCGTATCCATTTCATTGCCCGCTCCGTCGGCTCGAAGGCCGCCACCAGTTCCGCCGTCAGGTCGACCACCTCCGTACCCTCCGCCCGGTAATCGAACGCCCACTTGCTCACGATCACATCCACCCCCGCCTCACGCGCAATCGCCGCAATCTCCTTCTCGATGCACTTCAGCAGTTCCGGCACCGGCGCCGTCCCGCACCCCTGCAGGTGCCGCTTGAACTGAAAGTACTGCATCTCCTTGTCGATCCGCTCCACCGCCGCCGAATCGCCTGCCGCTTCCGCCTCGTGCTTGGCCTTCGACTTGCCGACCATAAAATTGTCGTTGTACTTGCTGGACGTATACGCAATCGCAATCGCCCGCGAATCGTAAACGCCCACCCGCAGCAGCTTCTTGCCGCCCGGCCTCTCCTCCGGACCCCCGGCCGCAAGATAAGACCCCGCCGTCACCGTCGCCAGCAGCCCCGCCAAGAACAGCATACTCTTCATGATAAACTCCTTTCTCTGTGCCTCAAACGCCGCCCTTCCGGCACGCGCAGGCCCAACGCCCACCCGCTGTCGCCGATAGAAAAGTGCAACAAACATGCCGCCTTTCCAGAAAACATCATAAGTACAGCCGCTGCAAAGAAGTAGCTATTTCCTGGCCCCTCGACACCCTCTCGCACCGATACCCCGTCATCAGCAATTCTTGCGCCCCAGGATACACAGAATGTCGCCCGGAGTCCCATGCCGTCGCGCCATCGACGTCAAAGCAAAGGCCGGGATTCAATAGTCAATAATCAGTAGACAATAATCAATTTATTGAAACCTCTCCGCCGGCATGTTAGATTGCCCCCATGAACCAGACAGCCGCCGAACCCCTGATCGACATCCGGGACCTCACGCGGGTCTATCCGGCCGCCGTGCCCGTTCGCGCCCTTGACGGCCTGACGTTAGCCGTGAGCGAAGGCATGTTCCTCGGCGTCAGCGGCTCCTCCGGCTCAGGCAAATCCACCCTCCTCAACATCCTCGGCGGCCTCGATACCCCCACCGGCGGCAGCGTCACCGTGGCCGGCCGACGCATCTCCGACCTGGGCCCGGACGAGCTTGCCCTCTACCGCCGCAAGCAGGTCGGCATGGTCTTCCAGTCCTTCAACCTCATCGGCGCCTACACGGCGCTGGAGAACGTCGCTCTGCCGCTGCTTTTCGCCGGCGTCGGCCGCGCCGAGCGCAATCGCCGCGCCGCCGAGGCCCTCCGCGCCGTCGGCCTGGAAGCTCGCCGCACCCACCGACCCGCCGAACTGTCCGGCGGCGAACAGCAGCGCGTCGCCATCGCCCGCGCGCTCATCAACAACCCTAAGGTCCTCCTCGCCGACGAACCCACGGGCAACCTCGACACCGCGACCTCCGCCCAGATCCTTCAGACCCTGGCCGACCTCAATGCCGCCGGCCTGACCGTCATTATGATCTCCCACGAAGAACCCCTGCTCCGGCAATTCGCCCATGCCGTCATCCGCCTGCGCGACGGCCGCATCGTCGAACACGAGACGATAAGGACCGTACCATGAGGCTCACCGACCACATCCATCAGTCCCTGTCTAACCTCTGGAAGAAGAAACTCCGCACCTTCCTGACCACCGCTGGCGTCGTCATCGGCATCGGCGCACTCTTTTCCATGTTGGCCTTCGGCAAGGGCATGCAGAAGAACATCACCGATCGTTTTGCACGCTTCGACCTGTTCCGGTACGTCGTCGTCTTCGGCCCCTCCGAAGCGCCGCGCAATCCCCGCCGCCACCGCATCGATCGCCGCTCGCCCATAACCGCGCCGCCGCTGGACGACGCACGCCTTGCCGAAATTGCGCAAATCCCCGGCGTCCAGACGGTCGTACCCGAGATCCGCTTTCCCGCGCTCATCCGCCGCAATGGTAACGAACGCTTCACCCTCGTCCAGGCCCTGCCGCCTGAAATCGTCACTACGGGCCTCGTCGTCTTTCGCGCAGGCGCCCCCTACACCCACGACGACCCCAACGCGGTCATCATCAGCGAATCGCTCATCGACGACCTGGACTTCGCCGATCCCCAGGACGCCTTAGGCAAGCCCCTCACCGTCGCCACGCTCACCGTTGACGCCGGCAGCCTGCTCAACCCGCTCAATATCACCGGCGCACTTGCCGGCGATACGCTTCCCTTTGCCCAAAAGGAGTACGTCTTCACCATCGTCGGCGTGGCGGAGCGCATGGACGTCGGCATGGTCGGCCCGCTCCGCAGCGACGTCTTCGTCACCCCCGAAGCCAGCCGCCGCATGAAGAAGATCGCCCTGACCAACATACGCGATCTTTTCAAGTCGCCGGCCGCTGCACAATCGTACCCGGCCGCCGGCATCCGCCTCACCTCTGCGGACAAGCTCGAAAGCGTCAAGGCCGTCGTCGAAAGCTGGGGCTACCGCACCTTCGCGCTGGCCGATGAAATCGAAGAGATCGAAACCGCATTCATACTCATGGACATGTTCCTGCTGGCCATCGGCATGATCGCCATCGTGGTTGCCTGCTTGGGCATCGTCAACACCATGGTCATGGCCACCCTCGAACGCTACCGTGAGATCGGCATCATGAAGGCCGTCGGCGCCCGCGACAGCGACGTCCGCATGATCTTTTTCTTCGAATCCGGCGCGATCGGTTTCCTCGGCGGCCTCTTCGGCGTCGTCCTCGGCTGGCTCACCAGCCTGTTCATCAACGAAATCGTCAACGCCATCCTCGTCTCCAAGGGCGTGCCTCCCACAAAATACTTCACCTTCCCCCTCTGGCTGTGGCTGGCCTCCATCGCCTTCGCCATACTCGTCAGCCTGGTCGCCGGCCTTTATCCCGCAATCCGGGCCGCCAAAACCGACCCCATCAAGGCCCTCCGCCACGACTGAAAACCGCCGGACAGCCGGGGACAGCCGTCAATTTCATCCCTGGATGTTAAGAAACCTGACATCTGTACCTGTCTTCATGGTCTATCAAGAGATTCTGACGGAGCCCTCCGCGGCGTACCGCGCACTTGGCGCTGTTACATACCGACAGGACCTTCCGCGAACTGGCTTACACCCATCTCGCCCCTTGAATTCCCCCTCGCCATCCGCTATCATGAATTCCCGTCAAAACGGAACGTCCGCGGCCATTCCGCTCACTCTGGAACAGAAACCAATGAAGACATACGAACAGATCAACGACCGCATTGCGTCCGGCAAGGCCGTCGTCCTCACTGCTGACGAGATCATGGACTACGTCGACAAAAAGGGCCTGACCGCCGCCGCCGAAGAAGTCGACGTCGTCACCACCGCCACCTTCGGGCCCATGTGCTCCTCCGGCTGCTTCCTCAACTTCGGCCATTCCAAGCCGAAGATCCGCATGTCCGAGGCCTGGGTTCAGGACGTCCTCGTCTACACTGGTATCGCCGCCGTTGACGTCTACCTCGGCGCCACGCAGCTCCGCCACGGCGACCCCGCCAACATGTATCACCCCGGCGAGTTCCGCTACGGCGGCGGCCACGTCATCGAGGACCTCGTTGCCGGCAAGCCCCTGCAGCTCTTTGCGCTGTCCTACGGCACCGACGAATACCCGCTCCGCGAACTCCGCACGTGGTTTACTATCCACGACCTCAACCAGGCCATCATGGTCAATCCACGCAACTGCTACCAGAACTACAACGTCGCCATCAACGACAGCGACAAGACGATCTACACCTACATGGGCACGCTGGAGCCCAACCGCAAGAATGCCGCCTACTGTTCGGCGGGCCAGCTCTCGCCGCTGCTGAACGACCCGTCCTACGAAACCATCGGCATCGGCACCCGCGTCTGGTTGGCCGGTGCGCAAGGCCAAATCTACGCCGAAGGTACCCAGCACGCCGGCGCGGAAGCACGCACCCCCGAGGGCATCCCCATGGGCGGCGCGGGGACGCTGGCGCTGACGGCTGACATGAAGCACATGAACCCCGAGTTCGTTCGCGGCGTCAGCCTGCGAGGCTACGGCGTCTCATTGGCTCTGGGCGTCGGCATCCCCATACCCATCCTCAATGCCGACATCCTCAAACGCACCTGCATCCGTGACCGCGACATCCTTGCCCCCGTCGTCGATTACAGCCGCGATTACCCGCAGAAGACCGGCCGGGTCATCGCTTACGTATCCTATGAACAACTGCGATCCGGCGAGATCGAAATCGAAGGCAAGAAGATCGCCGTCGGCTCGCTGTCGTCCTACCACAAGGCCCTCAAGATCGCCAACCTCCTCGCCGACGAAATCCGCCGCGGCGACTTTCTGCTGAGTCCGCCCCTGGCCTGCCTGCCCAAAGACACCGCCATGAAGCCCCTTGTCATCAGAGAGGAGCCCAAATGAGCCCTATCGTCACACAGAAGCTCATGCTGTTCTTCCCGCGCTGCGAGTGCGAAAAGCCCATCATCTACCACCTCGTCAAGGACCATAACCTTATCGTCAACGTCTACCGCGCCAAGGTTACGCCCGAAGAGGAAGGCTATCTCGTGCTGGACGTCACCGGCACCGAGGAAGATATCGCCGGCGCGATGGACTTCGTCCGCACCTTCAACGTCTCGATCAACACCACCGGCCGCGGCGTCATCCGCGACGACAAACGCTGTACGCACTGCGGCGCGTGCCTGGCCCTCTGCCCGACCGGCGCGCTGCATATCGCCAGTGCCGCCACACGCGAAGTCGCGTACAGCGAGGCCAAGTGCATCGAATGCCTCAAGTGCATCAAGGTCTGCCCGTTCGGCGCATGTGCGTCGGCCTTCTGATCAGACAGGGAGATGAAAAGATGAATACCAGACAGATCGACCGCCGCCGTTTCCTGAAGGCCTCCGCACTGAGCGCAATCTTTGCGCCCCGGCTGGCCTCCGTTTGCACCGCGCAGAAACCCGCCGACAAACCCAACATCGTCCTCATCTACGCCGACGACATCGGCTATGGCGACTTCAGTTGTTACGGCGCGACCCGCGTCAAGACGCCAAACATCGACCGGCTGGCCGCCGACGGCCTGCGCTTCACGTCCGCCTATTCGTCCTCCGCCACCTGCACGCCCTCCCGCTACTCCATGCTTACCGGCCAGTACGCCTGGCGAAAGCAGGGCACCGGTATCCTCCCCGGTGACGCGAAGATGTGCATCGACACGACGCAGACGACCCTGCCGGCCGTGCTCAAGGACGCCGGCTACACCACCGGCGTCGTCGGCAAGTGGCACCTCGGCTTGGGCGCCGGGGATGAACCCATCGACTGGAACGGCGAGATCAGGCCCGGCCCGCTGGAGATCGGCTTCGACTATGCATTCATCATGCCCGCCACCGGCGACCGTGTACCATGCGTCTACGTGGAAAATCACCGCGTCGTCAATCTCGACCCCGCCGACCCCATCCAGGTCAGCTACAGTGAGCCTTTCCCCGGCGAGCCCACCGGCGTTACGCACCGCGACCAGCTCAGGATGGACTGGAGCCGCGGCCACAATCACGCCGTCGTCAACGGCATCGGCCGCATCGGCTACATGAAAGGCGGCAAGTCCGCCCTCTGGAACGACGAAACCATGGCCGACGAATACGTCCGCCGCGCGACGGCTTTCATCGAGAAGAATCGCGGCAAGCCGTTCTTCCTCTACTTCGCCACGCACGACGTCCACGTCCCCCGCGTGCCGCATCCGCGCTTTCGCGGCGCCACCGACATGGGCCCGCGCGGCGACGCCATCGTCCAGTTCGACCACTGCGTCGGCGCGATCGTCGAAAAGCTCCAACAGCTCGGCATCGCCGACAACACCCTGATCATCGTCACCAGCGACAACGGCCCCGTCCTCGATGACGGCTATAAGGACGACGCCGTCGAGCGCCTCGGCGACCACGCCCCGGCCGGCCCCTTGCGCGGCGGCAAGTACAGCTTCTTCGAAGGCGGCACCCGCATTCCCATGGTCATATCATGGCCCGGACGCATCAAGCCCGGAACATCCGACGCCATTGTCGGCCAGGTCGACTTCATCGCCTCCTTCGCCGCCATGACCGGCCGCAAGCTCAAACACGACGAAGCCCCCGACAGCATCGACGTCCTGCCCGCTCTCCTCGGCGACTTCAGGACCGGCCGCGACCACATCATCGAACACGCAGGCCGACTCGCACTCCGCCATGGCGACTGGAAATACATAGAACCCCCCGCCGCAAAAAAGGGCGCCAAACAAACCCCCAAACCCCAACTCTTTCACCTCGGCGACGACCTGGGCGAAACCGCCGATGTAGCCGACAAATACCCCGACAGGGCGAAACAACTCGCCGAAATACTGCGAAAACTGAAATCCTCCGGCCGCTCCCGCCCGTAACGAACTCAACTCGGCCCGGCCGCCGCCCCGGTACCCGGCATAAGGGACGACTTCGCCTTCTTCGTCGCTCCTCCTGCGGCTGAGTTTACCTGCCGCGCTGGCCCTGCCAGAGTAAGACCTGCAATCGCGGCGACATCGCAAACCCCGTCTGCAAGCAATACTCCGCTAACATCTGCGACTTCTCAACTAATTCCGCCCGCGTCTGCGCCTGCGGCATCAAGTACACCTTGTACGGATTCACCTCCTTAAGCTGATCCAGGCACGCCGCAATCTCATCCAGGTCCTGCGGCCCGTCGACCACGAATTTCAACTGGTACTCGTACGCCTCGATCAACTGCTGCAGCGCCTCCATATTCAGCCGCCGTGCCTCATGCTCCGCCGCCGCACCCGCCTCCGCCGGCCGCGAATTGGACAGCTTCGGACTGATGCTCATCAGGTCGCAGGATAAACCCTCCACAAACGCAATCCCACTCGTCTCGATCGTCACGTGCCTCTGCGCCTCGGCCAGTATGCCGACAAACTCACCCAGGCCCTCCACCAGCATCGGCTCGCCCCCGGTGATCACCACGTACGGCGTCGGCCGCTGCAGGATCTGCTCCTCTAACTGCTCGACCGCATACCGCCGCCCAGCCCCCGCCGACCACGCATACTTCGTATCGCACCACCGGCACCGCAAAGGACACCCCGCCACCCGCACAAACACCGACGGAACCCCCGCCAGCCTACCCTCCCCCTGCAGCGAATAGAATATTTCATTGATGATCATCGCGCATACTCCAACGGGTCCGTCAACTCTGCCTCTGCAAACCCCTTCAGCCGCAACCGGCACGAATCACACCGCCCGCACGGCCGCCCCGCCGCATCCGGGTCGTAGCAGCTGTGCGTCAGCCCGTAATCCACCCCTAAGCGCGTCCCTTCCCGAATAATCTCCGCCTTCGTCATCTCCATAATCGGCGTATGAATACGAAATACCCCCCGCCCCTCCACCGCCGCCGCCGTCGCCAGGTTCGCCGTCCGCTCGAACGCCTCGACAAACGCCAGCCGGCAATCCGGATATCCGCTGTAATCAGTGGCGTTCACCCCGATAAAAACATCGAACGCCCCCAGGACCTCCGCCCACGCCACCGCATAGCTCAAGAATACCAGGTTCCTCGCCGGCACATACGTGACGGGTATCGGCTCTTCGCTCCCGATCTGCCCCCGATCCTTGGGCACTGCAATAGCCGCATCCGTCAGCGCCGAGCCCCCGAACTGCCCCAGGTCCACCTCCACAAGCCGGTGCTCCCGTGCCCCCAGCGCCCGCGCCACGCGCCCAGCGGCGGCAATCTCCACCGCATGCCGCTGACCATACCGAAATGACAGCGCATAACACTCAAAGCCTGCCTCGCGGGCCATTGCCAACGTGGTCGCAGAATCCAGCCCCCCGCTGAGCAGCACCACTGCCCGCTTTTTATCCGCCACAGCGAACCCCTTGCAAAATCAACGCAAAACCTTATGATAAAAGCAGTATAAACACTTTTTGTACAAAGGTAAACACGTGTCGGATAAACACCAGTTCGAGCTTTTTGATAACCCCCGCCCGGGGCGGGACTACACCATCACCATCCGGTGCCCGGAATTTACCAGCCTGTGCCCGAAGACCGGCCAGCCTGACTTCGGCGAGATCATCATCGAATACTGCCCCGACAAACTCTGCATTGAACTCAAGAGTCTCAAATTCTACATGCAAAGTTACCGTAACAAGGGCATCTTCTACGAGCGGCTCACCAACGACATCCTCGACGACCTCGCCAACGCCTGCCGCCCGAGATGCATGAAAGTGACCGCACGCTTTACGCCGCGCGGCGGCATCACCACCGAAGTAACGGCCGAAACCAGAATGTAGGGGAAAGACACGGCAGCCAGGAACTGAGGCAAACCGAGGGCCAGACAATGAGCATCACGTTTCACTGCGAAAGCTGCAAGAAAAAGATCAAAGCCCCCGACAACGCCGGCGGCAAATACGGCAATTGTCCACACTGCCGGCACAGGTGCTACATCCCTATGCCGCCTGACGAAAACGAGCCCGAACTCAAGCTCGCCCCCATCGACGGCGAAGAAGAATCCCAGTACAACAAGATGATGCGCGAGACCTACGCCCTCACACAGAATATACTCCAGGAACGTCCCTCCGAAAACGAAAAGCCCGATACGGCCGCCCAGGATATCAGCGAACGCGAACTCATCCGTCTCGTCGTCATTTACCTCCGCATGATGGCCGATGGTAAACTCGAAGAGGCGGAGCAGACGGCCGGGCGGCTCAAGCCACATGCCGCCGCTGTGAAGGACATCCTCCGGCGAATGCAGCGAACCGAGCGGCCCGAGCCGGAACTGGCCAGTATCCCGCCAAGGCTCCTCATGGGCCTTATGAAAAACCTGAGCACAAGTTTGTAAGGCAAGGCATGCCTGCCCGGCAGAATGCAGGGGGCATGCCTGGCACGAAAGCCGCAGGACGAACGAATATCGGGGTGAACCAAGTAACGCAATGAGCACACCAGTCATCAGGGTTGAGAACATCAGCAAGACCTTCGGCCCCGTCCGCGCCGTCCGTGACCTCAGCTTCACCGTCGAACCCGCTACCTGCTTCGGCCTCCTCGGCCCGAACGGCGCCGGCAAGACCACCATGATGAAGATGATCTACGCCCGCAGCCCCCGCGACCGCGACTGCGGCGGCGTCATGGACGTCTTCGGCTTCGACCCCCGCACGCAGGAACTGAACATCAAGAACATCGCCGGCGTCGTCCCCCAGGAAGACAGCCTCGACGAAGAACTCAACGTCATCGGCAACCTGATGATCTACGCCCGTTTCTACAACATCCCGCGCCCGGAGGCCCTCCGCCGTATCGAGTCGCTGCTGGCCTTCATGGAACTCAGCGAACGCCGCCACGCAAGGATCCGCGAACTCTCCGGCGGCATGAAGCGCCGCCTCGCCATCGCCCGCGCCCTGCTCAACAACCCCAAACTGCTCATCCTCGACGAGCCCACCACCGGCCTCGACCCCCAGGTGCGACACGTCATCTGGGACAAACTCCGCCTGCTCAAGCGGCAGGGCACAACCATCCTGCTCACAACCCACTACATGGACGAGGCCTTTGTCATGTGCGACAAGCTCATCATCATGGACAAGGGCGTCGCCATCATGCAAGGCTCGCCGACCGAACTCCTCCGGAACCTCGAGGCCTTCGTCCTCGAGGTCGATCTGGCCTCCGTCGAAGCCGCCATCGACGGCAATCTGCCGCCCGGCGTCCGCATGGATCGATCGCACGAAACCGTTCGACTCTTCTCCAACGACGTCGACACCCTCCGCACCCTCGCCGACAGAATGGCCAAGGACCGACAGCTCATCCGTCGCGCAAACCTTGAAGACGTCTTCCTGAAAGCAACCGGGAGGCTGCTCAATGAAATTCAGTAACCCAACCGTGGCACAGGCATCCTGCCCGTGGTCTTTTGACCAGACGAAACGCATGTACTTTACTGTCGCAGTCGCCCCCCAATTACAACGTCGAAGTCCCGAAGGGACGACAGAAGAAGGCGCATCCTTCTCGCACAGCCTCCAATTGCGGCGTCGAAGTCCCGAAGGAACGACGGAAGAAGATGCATCCTTCTCGCACAACCTCCAATTGCGGCGTCGAAGTCCCGAAGGGACGGTAGAGCGCATAGCCGGGGGCGTGAGCCCCCGGAACACCCGCCGCACGCACTCTGCCCTCTCTTTCTTTGTGAGCCCCGAAGGGGCGACAGACCGCTCCCTTGCCCACGGAACCCCCCGCCGCACGCCGCCCAATAATCAATCATCAATAATCAATCGCAGGCCCACCCATGACTGACCCAACCTCATATCCTCCGCTTTATCGTCGGCTCTACAGCGTCTGGTTCCGCCACATGCGCGTCTACACCCGCCACCTCCTCAGTAACGGCCTGCCGCCCTTCCTTGAGCCGCTTATTTTCCTTGCCGGTATCGGTCTGGGTCTTGGCCGTCTCATCGGAACCATGGACGGCCTGCCCTACATGGTCTTCCTCGGTACGGGTCTGCCCGTCACCGCCGCCATGTGGACCAGCGCATTCGAATGCTCCTACGGCACCTTCATCCGCCTCGAATTCGAAAAGGTCTACGACGGCATGTTGGCCGCCCCGCTCACCGCCGAAAACCTCATCCTCGGCGAGATCATCTGGGCCGGCACCAAGGGCCTGTTCTTCTCATTCTCCGTCATCTGCATCCTGCTTATCTTCGGTATCGTCCGCCTGCCATGGGCGCTGCTGGCTCCCTTCGTCGGCTTCCTCACCGGCGTCATGTTCGGGTGCCTGTCCCTCTGGATCACCTCCTTCGTCAAAACCATCAACCACTTCAACTTCTACATGACCGGCCTGCTGTCGCCCATGTTCTTCTTCAGCGGCGTCGTCTTCCCCGTCAGCGAACTGCCCCGCGCCGTCCAGCCCTTCGCCGAGCTGGTCCCCCTTACCCATGCCGTCTATCTCGCGCGAGCCGTCACTCTCAACGACTACCGCTGGCGATTACTGGCCGACTTCGCCTACGTCGTCCTCTTCACCGCCATAACCGGCCTCTTCGCCGTCAAACGCCTGAAAAAACGCCTCGTCTACTGACAGCAACTGCCGCCCTCCGCACATCTCGGCACATCCACCGCATAGCCACACACATTCAGCTCCTTTCGCCGCGCAATCACCCCCAATCACCGCGCATTCGCCGGCTTTCCCTGTGCA
>DAOTMV010000018.1:0-75415 GCA_035450485.1 Anaerohalosphaeraceae bacterium
AACCGAAACGCATACCACTGTAAAACAGCAACTTACAATCTATTCAGCAAGCCCTTAGTAGATGTCGCCGGCGGAACTTGTGCCCGGGACGGCTTGCAGGTTGAGGGCGCGTTCTATTCTGGCGATTCGGACGGTAAGATTCTCGAGTTTGCGGTCGATTTCCACGAGGGTTTTGGTGGACTGGGTGACGTCGCCGGCCATCGCGTGTAAGTTGCTTTGTACCAGGGACATATAGTTGTCCATGAGCCGCTCGTAGGCGTCCAGGACCATGATGGTGCTGTTAGGGTTCTGGTAGTTGGTCGGGATGTCGGGGCGGAGTTCGTAAGTCTTGTTGGCGGCAGGACTTACTGCGCCGAGCCAGATGGCGGCGGCACAGGCGATCAGGACGATGGCGTTCTTGAGTGTTGGGTGGACTCTCTTCATTTTCTGTCTCCTTACAGCGGCGTATTCTTTGCTTTTCCCGTGTTTTTTGCGTGTTCTGGCGGTCGAACGGCGGGTATTGGTGTGCGGCCGCGGTGGATGTATCGGCTTTTGCCGGTGAAACGCTGCAAATTGGGGCGGGTCAGCCGCAAACAGAGCCACGAATAGGGGGAATCAGTCAATTGTTCCTTACGACGGTGGGGGCCAGATGGGTGTTGCCTGCTGATAGCGTGGTTAACGGTTGAATACCGCGGGGGTTCGTGGTAGAAGGTGCTGCGCGAGCGGGCGAGCGGTTGGAGACGTTCGGGCGGATGGAGGGATAGGTGTTCGTCTTTTGACGGTGACAGCTGGTGGGCTGGTGTGCCCTGCCAAGAAGCGGGGGGTAATGCCGTGGGAATTCGGGCGGCGTACGCTGGGGGATTTGGGGGATTAAGGATGGAAGCTGTTCTATGGCGGTGAGGTTTGTATTGGGTCGGAGCGGGGCGGGGAAGACGGCCTGGTGTCTGCGCGCGATAATTGACTCGCTGGTTTCCGAGGGTGAGGATGGGCCGGGGCTGGTGTTCCTGGTTCCGGAGCAGGCGACGTGGCAGGCGGAGCGTGCGATCTTGGCGGATCACCGGATTGCGGGGTATGGGCGGCTGCGGGTGGTTTCGTTTGACCGCTTGATGTTTCACCTGTTGGGGGCCGGGGCGGGGCTTGAAGCCGGGGCGGAGATCTCGCGGTTGGGGCAGCAGATGGTTGTGCACAAGGTGCTGCGCGAGCGGGCGGAGCAGTTGGGGACGTTCGGGCGGACTGCGCGAGCGGCTGGGCTTGCGTCGGAGGTGGCGCGGACGCTGGTGGAGTTTCAGGAGTACGAGCAGACGCCGGAGGACGTGCGGCAGGTGGCGGAGGCGATCGAGCGGGAGAGGCCCGGGCATCCGGCGGCGGGGAAGTTTGCGGACCTGGCGGCGGTGTACGGGGGGTATCTGGAGTTTCTGGAGAGGCACTCCGACGTGTTTGTGAACCCGGATGCGCGCCTGACGGCGGTGCGCCAGCGTGTGCAGGGGGCGGCGTGGCTTGCGGGTGTGCGGCTTTGGGTGGATGGGTTTTCGAGTTTTACCGTGCAGCAGCGGGCGCTGTTGGTGGAGCTGCTGAAGGTTGCCGGGGAAGCGTGGATTGCGCTGTGTCTGGATCCGGCGGCGTTCGATTATGTGCGGCCGACGGCGGCTGAGATTGATCCGGCGGACCTGTTTGCCGGTACGCGGCGGACGTATGCGGAGTTGTGGGAGGCGGTTGTGAAGTGCAAGCTGCCGCTGGAGGAGCCGGTGATCTTGGGTGAGGGGCGGCGGTGGGTTGACATGCCGGCGCTGGAGCACGTTGAGCGGCATATTTCTGTGCCCGGGGCGGAGGTGCGGGCGAGCGCGGACGGGGCGGTGCGGATTCTGGCGGCGGCGGGGGCGCGGGCAGAGGCGGAGTGGATTGCGCGGGAGATTGTGCGATTGGTACGGGAGGAGAGGCGGAGGTATCGGGATATCGCGGTGGTGGTCAGCGATATCGGGGCGTACGAGCATTATTTCGAGGCGGCATTCGGGGAGTATGGTGTGCCGTTCTTTGTGGATCGGCCGCGGCCGGCGGGTGGGCATCCGGTGGTGGAGTTGGTTACGGCGGGGCTGCAGGCGGCACTTGGGGGATTTGCGTCGGGGGATGTGTTTGCATTCCTCAAGACGGGGCTGGCGGGTGTTGAGGCGGAGGATGTCGCGCGGTTGGAGAATTATGGTCTTGCGCATGGTGTGAGCGGGGCGGACTGGGTGCGCCAGGCGGCGTGGGATTATGCTGCGGGGTGCGGCGGGGGGGATGATGAGGCGGCGATTGATGCGATTCGGCGGCGGGCGGTGAGGCCGTTGGTGCGGCTGAGGGAGGCGCTGCGGTGTGATGATGGCCAGGCAAAGGGAGGGGGGATTACGGCGGAGGCGTTTGTGCAGGCGGTGTGGGGGTGCCTGGAGTTGTTGGGGGTGCGGGAGAAGTTGGCGGCGTGGTGTGAGGACGATGCGGAGGACGCGATGGGGCATCGGCAGTTCTTTGCGAAGTTCGTGGCGGTGGTTGATGAGATGTGCGCGGTGTTTGCGGGGGACGTGATGGGGGCGGAGGATTTTGCGGCGATACTGGCGGCGGCGCTGGGGCAGTTGACGCTGAAACTGGTGCCGTCGCGGCTGGACCAGGTGCTGGTTGGGACTATCGAGCGGAGCCGTCATCCGGATCTTGCGGTGGTGTTTCTGGCGGGGGCGACGCAGAAGTCGTTTCCGTTGCCTGTGCGCTATGATGCGGTGCTGACGGATGAGGATCGGGAGATGGCGGAGGGGTGCGGGGTGGAGTTGGCGGATCGGCTGTCGCGGCAGTTGGCGGCGCGGCAGTACCTGGCGTATATTGCGTTTACGCGGGCGGCGTCGCGGCTGTACGTGACGTGGCCGACGATGGATGCGGAGGGGCGGCCCGTGGCGCGGTCGAGTTTTGTGGATCAGTTGGCGGGGCTGTTCGGGGACGTGCGGGTGGAGGCGTGTGATGAGGGGATTTCGCATGCGGGTGAGCTGTACGGCCTGCGGCAGTTGACGGGGCTCTTGTGTGAGCGGTTGGGGCGAGACTGGCGCGAGGCGGACAAACGGCGGGAACTGTTGGCGGAGGTGTGGCGGGGGATGGCGGGGGCGGGAGATGCGGGCCTGCGCGCGGCGGCGGAGCGTGTGCGGCGGGCGCTTGCGTACGATAATCGGGCGACGTTGGCGGGGGAGGTATGCGGGCGATTGGTGGGGGAGTGCCTGGAGAGTTCGGTGACGCGCCTGGGGGCGTTTGCGGCGTGTCCGTTTCGGCATTTTGCGCAGTACCTGTTGGGTCTGGATTCGCGGAAGCTGTTTCGTTTCGAGCCGGTGGACGTGGGGCAGTTCTACCATCGTGTGTTGGACGAGATGTTTCGGGCGATGCAGGATGCGGGAAAGGATTGGGCAACGGTGGAGGCCGAGGAGGCAGTTGCGATTTGTCGACAGGTTGTGGCGCGGGTGTTCGAGACGAATGCATTTCTGGCGAACTTCCGGCGGCGCGGGGCACACAATGCGTACATTCTCGATGCGGCGGCGCGGACGATTGAGGAGTGTGTACCTGCCCTGGCGGAGATGGCTCGGGCTGGGCGGTTTCGGCAGTGCGCATCGGAGTTGCGGTTCGGAGTCGAAGACGAGGGCGAGGGGTTGGTGTGCCGGTTTGCGCTGAGGGACGGGCGGAAGGTTAGCCTGCGCGGCAGTATCGACCGCGTGGACGCGGCGGAGTGGGACGGGCAGCGGGTGGCGCTGATTTTCGACTATAAGCGGCGGGGGCAGTCGGTGTCGTGGTCGGAGCTTTATCACGGGCTGGATATGCAGCTTGGGGTTTATATGCTGGCGCTTGAGGGGGCGAGCGTGGGCGAAGCGGCGGTGGATGCGGTGGCGGGGGCGTTTTTCCTGCCGGTGGAGGTTGGCCCGACGACGGAGACGCTCAGCGAGCTGGACGATAAGAGGGAAAGATTTCGTTACAAGGCTAAGGGGATTGTGGACGGGCGATATGCGGGGCTGCTCTGTGCGGAGTTGGGGCGGGGGTGGAATCGGTATTACAATTTCGGGGTGGATAAGGATGGGGGGCCGTACAATAACTTCCGGCGCAGCGCGGCGCTGCGGTCGGAGGAGTTTCGGGCGGTGTTGGAGGGGGTACGACGGCGGATCGTTGCGTTTGCGGAGGGAATTGTCGGGGGACAAATCGAGGTGCGGCCGTACCGGATGGGGGGCAAGTCGCCTTGCAGCCGGTGTGATTACGGGGCGCTGTGCCGGTTCGACTGGCAGGTGAATGATTATGCGCCGCTGGAGCTGTTGGGCAAGGAGGAGGTGCTTGCGCGGATGGGAGGTGGGGCATGACCCAGGGGCAGCCAAAGTGGACGGCACAGCAGCGTCTGGCGATTGAGACCCGTGGGCGGGACGTGCTGGTGACGGCGTCGGCGGGGACGGGCAAGACGGCGGTGTTGGCGGAGCGGTGCGTGCAGGTGCTGACGGGGCCGAATGCCGTGGACGTGGGGCGGATTCTGGTGATGACGTTTACGGATGCGGCGGCTGAGGAGATGCGGGGGCGGATTGCGGCACGGCTGCGGCAGCGGTATGCGGCGACGCGGGATGCGCGGCTGCGGCACCAACTCCTGATGATCGATGCGGCGGAAATCAGCACGATTCATTCGTTCTGCAAGCGGCTGATCACGGAGCATTTTTACCGGTTGGGGATCGATCCGGCGTTTCGGATCCTGGAGCCGGATGAGCAGATGCTGCTGAAGGCGGATATCCTGTCGCAGGTGGTGGAGGAGGCGTGGGCGGATGCGGCGGTGGCGCCGGGGCTGGCGATGCTCCTGGAGCGGCGGAACGTTGGCGGGGGGCGGATGGACTTTTTGAATACGGTTGTGGAGGTCAGCGATTTCTTAGACAGTGTGGCGGGACGTGAGGCGTTCTATGAGCGGGCGCGGAGGCTTGCGGATGCTGCGTGTTCGGTGTCGGGGGATCTGGCCGAGAAGCAGCGGGCGATCATTGTGGGCAAGCTGGAGGAGTGCTGGTCGCGGCTGCGGTATGCCCTGGTTCTGGATGGGCGGCTGGCGGGGGGGCACTGGTCGGGGCAGATCGAGGAGCAGATGCTTGGGCCGGTGGAGCGGTGCATTGCGCTGATGGAGGCGGGGGATGCGGCGGGATGTGCGGAGGCGGTGCGGGACTTCAAGCCGGCGCAGTTCATAAGAAGGCCGAAGGGAATGGATGACCAGGTCGCTGAGACCGTCAAGGGGCCGGCGAAGAAGGCGATGGAGATTTTCAAGGGGCTGCGCGATCTGGCGGTGATCAACCCGGACTATGCCGAGATTGTCGGCGGTGCTGCGGGGTTGCAGACAAAGGTACTGATTGAGCTGGTGCAGCGGTTCGATCGCAGGTTCGAGGAGGCGAAGCGGCGTGCGAACTGCCTTGATTTTGCGGATTTGGAGCACCTGGCGCTGCGGCTGCTGGAGGAGAATGCGGATATTGCAGGCAAGCTGCGGCAGCGGTTTGCACATATTTTCGTGGACGAATATCAGGACATCAATGCGCTGCAGCAGGCGATCATCGATCGGATTGCGGCGGGGGATAACGTTTTTGCGGTGGGGGATATCAAGCAGAGCATTTATGGTTTTCGCCAGTCGCGGCCGGACATTTTCTTAGAGCGACTAGCGAGGGCGACGGTAGAAGACGCGGATGGAGAAGATCAGCAAGTAAAGGGGCGGCTTCCCGCTGGTTTACGGGTGGATCTTGGGCATAACTTCCGGTCGCGGGCGGGGATACTGGATTTTGCCAATGCGCTGTTCGGGCGGATTATGAAGGCGTCAGTGGCGGCGATCGATTACGATTCGCGGGCGGCGCTGACGGCGGGTCTCGAGTATCGGCCGTTAGATGGGGAGACGAAGGACGGGCTGGTGGAGTTGGTGGTGCTCGATGAGGATGCGGCGGAGCATGATGCGGGTGATGACGACGCCGACGGGGAGGAACGCGGCGCAGGGAATGCGGCGGCGCAGACGATCAGTGCGGTGCAGCGGCAGGCGGCGTTTGTCGCGTGGCGGATCAGGCAGATGGTGGGCGCGGACGGCGGCAAGGCGGAGTTCGAGGTTTACGATCGCGCGACGGGGACATACCGGCCGGTGCAGTATGGGGACATCGTGATCCTGATGCGGAGTCTGTCGCATACGGCCAAGGCATACGTGGAGATCCTGCGTCTGGCGGGCGTGCCGGTGAACAGCCAGAGCTGCGCGGGGTACTTTGCGACGACGGAGATTGCCGACTGCATCTGTTTGCTGAAGGTGTTGGATAACCCGCGGCAGGATATTGAGTTTGCGGCGGTGCTGCGGAGTCCGTTCTTCGGGGTGACGGAGACGGAGCTTGCGGAGATTTGCGTGCATGCCGGGAATCACGGGCGAGGCGGCCGGAGGACGTGCTTCTGCGAGCGGGTGCAGAAGTATGTTGATACGGGGCGGGATGCGGCGCTTCGCGACAAGCTCGGCGCGGTGCTGGCGCGGCTGGCGACGTGGCGGGTCGTGGCGTCGCGGCAGGGATTGGCGCAGCTGATCCGGACTGTGTACGCGGAGACGGATTACGCGGCGTTTGTGTCGGCGCTGCCGAACGGGCGGCAGCGGAAGGCGAACCTTTACAAGCTGCATGATCGTGCGATTCAGTTCGGTGGTTTTGCGGCGATGCGGACGACGAGCCTTTCGCGATTCGTGGAGTACGTCGAGAAGCTGTTGGAGAAGGAGGAGGACTGGGCGCCGGCTGCGCCGGAGACGTCGGCGGAGAATGCGGTGCGGCTGATGAGCATTCATAAGAGCAAGGGGCTGGAGTTTCCGGTGGTGTTCCTGGCGGAGACGAATCGCAGGTTCAACCAGCGGGACGTGACGAGCGATTGTCTTGTAGACGATCCGGAGGCGATAGGGCTGCGGATCGTAGAGCCGTATTCGCGGGCGAAGCTGGGCAGCATCGGGCACCAGGTAATTGCGGAGAAGAAGCGGGCGATGATGCTGGCGGAGGAGATGCGGCTGTTGTACGTGGCGGTGACGCGGGCGCGGGAGCGGCTGGTGATTACGTCGTCGCGGACGGCGCGGCAGTGTGCGGGCATTTTGAACGAGTGTGCGGTGATGGATGGTGCGGGGCCTGCGGACTGGCAGGTTCGGTCGGCACAATGCCATTTCGACTGGCTGCTGTATGCGTTCGGCGGGCAGCGTCGGGTGCGAGAGGCATTCGGACTGGACGGCGGCGCGGAGACGGCGGAGGGGGCGCTGTTTAGCGTGGAGCGGGTCGATCGGGGGCGGCTGGATCGGCTGTCGACGATGATTATGACGAAGCGGCAGAGCATGTTTGCGGCGGGGGGGGATTGCGGGTCGGCGGCAATCAGCAAGGAGGGGGCGGCGGCGGTGGAGCGCATCGCGGCGTCGGTGAACTGGCGTTATCCGTGGGCGGATGTGACGGCGATTGCGGCCAAGCAGTCGGTGAGCGAGTTGAGTCATCGTGAGGATGAATTTGGGGCGATGGACTTGGCGGCGGCGTTTGATCGCGTGCCGGCGGCGGTGTACGAGCCGCGCGGCAGGGTCGGCGGTGATGCGCGGGCGCGCGGGACGGCGGTGCACCTGGTCTTGCAGCATATCGATCTGGGCGGGCCGGTGACGGCGGAGGCAGTGAAGCAGACGGTGCAGCGGCTTGTTGCGGCGGGGGCGATGGCGGAGCACGCCGCGGCGGCGGTTGATGCGGGGGCGATTGTGCGGTTCTTCGAGAGCGATCTGGGGCGGCTGGTGAGGGAGAACGCGGCGGGGGTGCTGCGGGAGTGGCCGTTTACGATCGGGCTGGATGCACGCGAGTTGGGTGCGACGTCGGCGGGCGAGCTGGTGATCGTGCAGGGGATTATCGATGTGGTGGTGCGGACGGGTGACGGCTTGGTTGTGATTGACTTCAAGACGGACAACGTGGATGCGGCGGGGGCGGAGCAGCGGGCGGAGCTTTACCGCAAGCAGATGCAGTATTATGCGAAGGCGGCCGGGCGGATTCTGCGGCGGCCCGTGCGGGCAGGGTGGCTGTATTTCCTGACGTGCGGGTGCGCGGTGGGGGTTGATGTGGCCCAGTCCGCGGATGGTCCTGCTGGCATGTAATATAACCAAAGGCGTGGTGCTCGGCAGAGCGGGACCGTCAATAGATTTTGACAGGCTACGGAGACCATGTGCGTTTGGCAATTACACCCATGCGTTTGCGGAGGGCGCAAGGTCTGGGGGTTAGACGGTGGTCCTCGTCTTTCAATGGCTCCGCTGCGTCTATTAAATTGTGAGGGGCCAGAGGGGGTCGGGGGTTCGGGCTTCGGCCATCAGTGTTTTGGCTTTGGCGACGAGGTCGGGGTTGTCGGCAGCGAGGTTTGTGGTTTCGCCGGGGTCGGTGTCGAGGTTGTAGAGTTCGATCTCGGCCCTGGGGCCGTTCTTTACGGCTTTGTAATTGCCGAAGCGGATGGCCTGGATGGGTTTGCCTTCGTGGAGCTCCCAGTAGAAGTAGTCGCGTTTGGGGGCGTGGCCGCCCTTGAGGAAGGAGACGAGTGAGAAGCCATCGGGCGTGAAGCCTTCGGGGAGCTTTGCGCCGGCGAGTTCGACGCACGTGGGCAGGAAGTCCCAAAAGGCCCAGGGTTCATCGGTGACGCGGCCGGCGGGGATCTGGCCCGGCCAGCGGCTGATGGCGGCCTGGCGGAGGGCGCCTTCGTAGAGGCTGCGTTTGAAGCCGCGGAGGCCCTTGGATGCCTGGTCGAAGCGCTTGCCCATTGCGGAGGAGGGCGGGAACGAGGAGCCGTTATCGCCGGAGAACATGACCAGGGTGTTGTCGTCGATCTTGAGTTCCTTGAGGAGGTCGAGGAGGCGACCAGTGTCGGAGTCGAGGCGGGTGACCATAGCGGCGTAGTTCTTTTCCTGTTCGGACCAGGGCTTGTCTTTGTAGATGCCCTGGTCGTCGATTTCGTAGCGGCCGTGGGGGAGCGTGACGGCGAAGAAGACGAAGAACGGGCGGTCGGCGTGGGCGCGGATCCAGGCGAGGAGGTCGTCGGCGATGAGGTTCTGGGCGTACGTTTTCTTGGCGCCGTCATTGTTTTCGGGAAGTTCGATGCGCTTGTCATCATTGTAGAGGTACGGGGGGAAGTAGCTGTGTGCGTGGCGCTGGCAGTTGTAGCCGAAGAAATGGTCGAAGCCTTTCTTTAGTGGGCTGCCCGTGGTGTGGAACATGCCCATGCCCCACTTGCCGAAGCAGGCGGTGGCGTAGCCGGCCTGTTTGAGGATCTGTGCGACGGTTACGGTTTCGGCTGGCAGGGGCATCTGACCTTCGGGCTGGATTTCGCGGTTTGCGCGGACGGGCGAATGGCCCATGTGCAAGCCGGTGATGAGGGAGGTTCGGGAAGGTGCGCAGACGGCGGTGCCGCAGTAGGCCTGGAGGTATCGGGTGCCTTCGGCGGCCATGCGGTCGAGGTTGGGGGTCTTGATGAGCTTCTGGCCATAGCAGCCGAGGTCGCCCTGGGCGATGTCGTCGGAGAGGATGAAGATGATGTTGGGTTTGCGGGTGGGCAAAGCGGCCGGGGCGGAGGCGAATGCGGGGGTGCTTAGAGCGGCGGCTGTGCCGGCGATTTTCAGGAATTCGCGTCGATTCACGGTTTGTTACTCCATGACGGTTTTCAGGTGCAATCAGTCGATGGCGCTATTATAGCACGGGGCTGACAGCGGGGCAAATGCTGAAAACAACTACCGGGTACCGGCGGGACTGGCGGCGGGAATCAGGGCTGTGCGGTCGATCTGGAGGTGCTGTTCGAGATCACTGAGTTTTTGTTTGAGCTTCTGGCCATAGAGAGGATCGGTGGCCCATTTTCCGGTGAGGTCATCGACGCGAGGGGCACTGCCGCGGCGGACCTTTTCGAAGCGGGGATCGACACAGGGGCCGCTGAGCGGGCGGATGTCGGCGTAGGCCTTGAGGTGCTGGATGTGGGCGCGGATGCCGATTCGGGCGGAGGGGAAGGACAGGCCGGGCACGCCGCCGGTGGCGCCGAGGCCGCAGAAGTTGTTCTGGGACGGGTCGACATCGCCGCCGAAGCGGAGGTAGTTGGTCTCGTGGACCATCTGGCAGAAGGCAACGTCGTGGTTGATTCCTTCGGCGGCGGCTTCGCTGATGTAGACGTAGGCGATGTAACGAAGCTGGTGGGGATCGATGTCGGGATTTGTTTGGGTGAAGAAGGTTACGAGTTGCTGGATGCCGGCACGGCCCGGGGAGGCGATCGGGATGGGGCCGAGGCCGTCATAGCGGATCGTGCGACGCGGACGCGGGGACTGGGGGCTTTGGCAGGAGGCGGCGGCAAGAGTGAACACAAGGCATGTGAGCGATAACAATGTTCGTGCGTTTGCAGTGTGTTTTGGGTGCGATGTCATGCCACGCCCTTTGCGCGTAAGGACAATATGTCCAACAGCTATTGTATTTGCATGTGCTGTTGTGTAAAGCTGTTTCTGGGTGCAACGGATTGATCAGTGGGGTACAACCGGCGGTTGTCCAGGGCGTTCCCATTGGATCGTGGGGTGGCCGATGCGGAAGCGAGTCTGGAGGTCATGAGTAATCTGGGCGATGAGGGCGTCGTCGGTGGAGGGGTCGGGCTTGACGAGGTGGGCGGTGAGTGCGGCCTCTGTGGTGCTCATGCCCCAGATGTGGAGGTCGTGGACTTCGATGACGCCGGGGAGGGCTGCGAGATAGTCGTGGACGGCGCGGGGGTCGATGCCGGCCGGGACGGCGTCCATGGCCAGGTCGAAGGCTTCGCGGAAGAGTTGGGAGGTGCCGATGAGGATGAGGGCGAGTATGACGAGGCTCACGACCGGGTCGAGCCAGGTCCAGCCGGTGATGAGGATGGCGGCGCCTGCGACGACGACGCCGAGTGAGACGGCGGCATCGGCGGCCATGTGGATGAATGCGGCGCGGATGTTGAGGTCCTGGCGACGGCCGTGGAAGAAGAACATGGCGGTGAGGGAGTTGATGACGACACCGATCGAGGCTACGACCATCATGACGGCGCCCTGGACTGGTGCGGGGCGGGCAAGCCGGAGAATGGCTTCGTATACGAGGATGCCGACGACGACGAGAAGGAGCGCGGCGTTGAGGAGGGCGCCGAGGATGCTGGCTTTTCGCCAGCCGTAGGTGCGGAGTTGTGTGCGGCGGCGGCGGGTGAGCCATGCGGCGAGCCATGCGATGAGGAGGGCGGCGACGTCGGTGAGGTTGTGGCCGGCGTCGGACAGGAGGGCCAGCGAGCCGGCGGCGAGGCCGAAGATGACTTCTACGGCGATAAAGGCGGTGTTGAGGGCGACGCCTGCGATGAAGGCGACATCGTAACGCGTTTGGTGTGTGTGGCTGTGCTCGTGCATAGTATTATGTACGTCGGGAATCGGACGTGGGGGTATTAGTCAGGTGGGGCGGTGCAAGGGCGTTCGGTGGTGCCGGTGCGGCGATGGTGATGTAAGTCTTTTGAGGACAACGTCTTGCAGTAAAACATATCCGGCCTCTTTATTTTGTGGCGGCGCGGATGAGGGCGCCGTAGATGGCGTTTCGGTGGCGGGGGTTGGTGTCGGCCATGGCTTCGGGGTGCCATTGGACGAAGAGGCCGAATGGGCCGTCGGTTCGTTCGAGGGCTTCGGGGACGCCGTCGGGGCTTCGGGCGACGATCTTGAGGTTCTTGCCCAGGTCTTTGACGGCCTGGTGGTGATTTGAATAGACCTCGGCGGTGTTGGCGGCGAGGATGATGGCGAGATGGCTTTCGGGGTCGATGTCGACACGGTGCCAGCCGGAGGGGCGGTGGCGGATGGTTGTGCCGATCTGGGAGGGGATGTCCTGGGTCAGGGAGCCGCCGGAGATGACGTTGGCGAACTGCATCCCGAGGCAGACGCCCAGGGTGGGTTTGCCGGAGGCGAGCCAGGCGTCGATGAGTCTGCTTTCGAAGCTGAAGCGTTCGAGGGGCATGACCCGGGTGGTCGGGTGGGGTTCTTCGCCGTAGGTCTGCGGGGGGACGTCTGCACCGCCGATGAGGACGAGGCCGTCAAGGGCCTGGACATAGTGGCGAATGAGGGCGTCGTCGGCGAGGGCGGGGAGGATGATGGGTGTGCCGCCGTTTTCGGCGACGGCGCGGACGTAGGCGAAGCTGCACGACACGACGGGGCTGTCGGCCTTGTCGATTTTGTAGACGCTGGTGATGCCGATGAGGGGGCGGTCTGGTGCGGCGGTTTGGCCGGCGGACGGCTGCGGCGTCTGGCAGCCGGCGGCGATCAGAAGGGCGACGCTGATGAGGACAGCGGAAAAGGCTCCTGACATCTTTGTTTTCGTCATGACGTTATCTCCGTGCGATTTGCGAGTCTGTTGCGGACGAGGATACGTTGGGGCGGCGGAAAAAGCAAGTTTCGAACGGTATGCTGCAATCGTCGGTAAAGTGACTATGGAACGATACGTTGCGAAAGGGGGCTTGAAGGGCGGAAACAGGTGACTGTCCGAGATTTCAGTTCCAGGACTTGAGGCGCGTGGCTGGCTGGAGGCGGGCGGACATTGCGGCGGCACGGGCCTTGAGGAGGGTCCGCCGGCCTTCCGGGGTCCGGGTGTAGACGAGATCGGCCGGGCCGACGTACTTGCGCCACAGGGCCAGGAGATCGTCGGCGGTTTGGCGATTGCGGCCGAGTACAGTGGGCACGGCGTGGAAACTTCTTTGTGTCCATCTGCTCGGGCGTGATTTGCGGATGAGCAGGTAGCGCGGGTTCTCGATCTGACCGAGCAGTTCTTGCAGGGCTTCGAGGAAAAGGGATTTTTCGTGCATGGTTGCGCCGGCCAGCGAGCAGGCGACGCCGCCGTTCGGAAGCCGCGCTGTGCGGACTTTGAGCTTGCCAAGCGGCGTTTGGATGAGCCCGGCGTTTGCACAGGATCGCAGAACCGTCCTGGCAACCTGTTTCATGCTCGAGCGAATCGAGCGGTGCCGCAGGAGAAGCCAGAGGGCACGGAGGCACGAGGGTAAGGCCGCCAACGAGCCGGCAGCACATGCGATCGCGAGCGTCAGAAGCAGCAGACGCAGGTGGACCTCGCCCCGAGGCCATGCGAGGCGTGCGGCGAGCAGGAAGGTGACGAGACACCATACAAGTGCTTGCCACAGGAGGGCGCCAACTGCGCCATAGCAGACGAAACGGCGCGGCAGGGCCTCGGGCGCGGCGGCGACTTTTTCGACTACGGTCCTGGTTTGGCCTTCGGCCAGCGCCTGTTGCCAGCGGAGGCGGAGGCCGTTGCGGTCGAGGGCGTGAGCGATCATGCGGGCGTTGAGCTGCTCGATGCGCTTGTCGGTGAACGGCGGGTCGCCGATGTCGAGGCGGTCGATACCGTTTTCGATGACGGGGCCCTTGAAGGAGACGCCGAGAAACGACTTGAATCGGCGCGTGAGCATGAGGAGGTCTTCGCCCGCATCGGCCTGGTTCGTCTCGGTGCAGACGAGGTGCCAGACGTTGGCGGTTTTGTCGGGGTTGCCGTGTTCGGTGCGGATGGCCCGGCCGCGCATCTGGTTGGAGAGCATGTAGGCGCCGACAAAGCTGGCCAGGATGAGCGAGTTGATTGCAGGGGCGTCCCATCCTTCGCCGAGGAGGGACCGCGTGCCCACGAGGACGGTGATGCCGCCGGCATCGAAGAGGCGGGTGATGAGCCGGACGATCTGCTGGCGGTCGCGGCCGACGGCGTCAACGGTGCAGTAAGTGTCATCGTGACGCAACGGCGCACAGCGAAGGTTGGCGGCGTCGATGCCCATATCGGCGGCCGTGTTCCGCATGAGGCCGACAGCCTGGCGAGGGACCACAACAATTGAGCCGCTGAGGATGCCGAGCCTGGCGCCGGGCGGCAGGTCGCGGCGGAGAGTCTCAAAGATGGGGATCACGCCGATGCGGACGAGGGGTTTGAGGTCGTCGGGGCTGCGCGGCAGGTCGGCGCGGCGGATGAAATCGGTGAGGATGACCATGCGCAGATTGGAGGAGAGCGCGTCGTTTTCGAGGCGGACGATTGCGGCAATGCTGCGGAGTTTGGAGAGGCTGGAGACAAGCAGTCGGGTCATGGCAGCCGTGTGCCGCAGGAGGATCTGGCGGCGCTCGATGGCGCCGATGCGCTTGAGGTCATCGGTCAGAGTATCCAAGAACGCGTCATCCGTCTGGAACGCCTGGCGGTGTTCGTAGAGGCAGCCGGAGAGGAGGATTTCCATCCATTCAAGATTGAGGCGGGGCAGGCGAGTGCGGCCTGCAATGATGTGCGTCAGGCGGCGCGGGGCTCGGCCGGCGACGTGGTTAAGGTAAACGGCGATTGCGGAGAAGAATGACGGGTCTTCGAGGATCTGTTCGATGTGTTCGTCGGGGCGGGTGACGCAGGGATGGTGCAGGAGCAGGCGAGTGAACTGCGGCGAAGCGTAAAGCCTTTTGAGGATGGCAGCGACTTCGCCGCGGAATTCAGCGAGGCGAGCCTTCTCTTCTGCAAGCGGAGTGGAGAAGTAGACATAGTCCTGGTGCGGACAGAGGTTTCCGCGGTTGACGAGTTCCGGCACACTGATTTCGGCGTCGACGGGGCCGCAAAGATCGATGTATCGCTGCCACTCGGAGGGTGCAACGTCGAGCGGCGGCGTGGCGGTGAGGGCGACCACGACACAGCCGTCGAGGTGCTTTTTCACATTGATGAGGCACTTCCACCATTCGCTGCGGAGGTGATGGGCTTCGTCGACAACGAGCGTGGCGATCCTGGCCTGCTTGAGGTTCTGGAGCAGGCGTTTGCGGGATGAGCGGCCGCGAGGCGGGGCGAGTTCGGCGGCGGCGTCCTCTTCTTCCTCGGCTTGTTCCTCCGCTTCCTCGTCGGAGGCGCCTGTATAGGCGCTGTGAAGACCCTGGTACGTGGAGACGGTCAAGAGCTTCGGTGCATGGAGATCATGGGAGATCCATCCCGTAGTGTCGGCTTCGCGCGGGCAGAAGAGCGTCGTGAAGCGGTCGAGCCACTGGTCGCGAATGGCGATGGTCGGGGCGAGGATGAGCGCCGGCCGTTTGAGGCGGCGGACGACCTCCAGGCCGAGAACGGTCTTGCCGGAACCCGGAGCGGCCACGACGTGCAGGTGATTGTCGTCGAGGTGCTGCTGGAGTTCTTCGAGCACACGGGCCTGGTAATCGCGCCATGGCAGCCTGAATTGGATGTCCGGCGGAAAGGATTTCATGGCAGCATCATATCGGCGTTGCGCTCAAACTGCAAGGCGGCACAAGAGAGCACGTGCCGAGAACCTGCGTATCAGGCGGGCAGGGGGTCTGTGAAGCAGGAAGGGATGGGGCCGACGGCGCGGGCGTGGGCGAAGGTCTGTTCGAACATTTTGTTTCAGGATCTGCGCGTGGAAACGGCCGCGACTGGAGGATTACAGCCGCGGCCGTTCGAGGTTGTCAGCACATTGTTACCGTGGGGTGCGTCAATCGGTGCCTGGGACCGGGGCAATCTCATCGGCCGGGGCCTTCACGCTGCCCTTTTCAAAATCTTCAGCCGAGGGGCTGCACGTCAGGTTGTACCACGGCGTGTTGGCGTTCTCCACGACGTCCTTCCAGCGAACCATCTTGCCGGTATAAGAGGCGATACGACCCATGATGGCGACCAGCGTCGACTCGGCGACGTTCTTGGCCTCGTTGATGGGCTTGCCGCTCAGAATCGCACGGAGCAGGTCAACGTGTTCCTGGACATACGGGTTGCGTTCTTCGAACGCGGGGACCTTGATGTCCTTCTTGGTGAACATGTTGAGGCCGCCGTTGCCCCAGGTGGTGCCGTTGGTGCCGGTGAAGTATTCACTGACGCGGCCGTCGGTGCCGTTGATCTGACGGCACATGCTGTGGATGTGGCAGCCGTCGCCCCAGTCGAAGTCGATGCTGTGGAAGTCGAACTGGTTGCCGGTCTTGCGGCGGGCGCGTCCTCCAAAGCCGAGGGCGGCGACAGGCGGACGACCAATGTACCACATGGCGACGTCGATATTGTGGACGTGCTGCTCGACGATGTGGTCGCCGGACATTTCCATGAAGCTGACCCAGTTGCGAACCAAGTAATCGGCATCGGACTCGCCTTCTTTTCTGCGCTGGTACCAGAGGGCGCCGCCGCACCAATAGATCGCGCCGCCGAGGATTGTTCCGATGGCGCCTTCGGCGACCTGGTGCGCGATGCGCTGATAGGATGCTTCGTGCCGCCGCTGGGTGCCGGCGACGATGGACAGGTTGGATGCCTTTGCGAGTTCGCCGACGGCGATGACCTTGCGTCCGCCGGGCGGGTCGACGGCGACGGGTTTTTCCATGAAGACGTGCTTGCCGGCCTTGATCGCCGCTTCGAGCTGCAGCGGGCGGAAATTCGGGGGCGTTGCGATCAACACCACATCGACATCCGTTTCCAGCAGTTTCTTGTAGGCGTCAGCGCCGCCGAAGCAGCGTTCTTCCGGCACGCCCTTGCCGCGGCCGGTGGACACTGCTTTGTGCTTGAACCAGTCAGCGGTGGCGACGACTTCCAGCGGGATGTTAACGATCTTTCCTGCTTCGAGGCAGTCGTTGAGGGCGCCATTGCCGCGGCCGCCGCAGCCGATGAGGCCGACGCGGAGCTTCTGGGGTCCCTGCGCGAAGGCGACGGGGTTAATCATGGCCGCGGCGCCAACGGCGGCGGAGGTCTTCATAAAGTCCCGTCGCGAGAGGCCGCGTGCAGTTCTGTTCGTTTGATTCATGGATTTCCCTTTCAAAACATAAAAGTTAGTACAACCTGATCTAACGTGCGAAACTATATCTTCGCCTCGGCCCACTGCTGTTCGAGGAAACGGAACGACTTGGGGATTTCGACGTTGGGATCGCCCTTGCAGCCGCATTCGAGACTGCAATAATCCTGGTAGCCGATCATCTTGAGGCCGCGGAAGCCGTCGACGAAGCTGCGGTCGTCCTGGCCGGGGAGGTTGCGGCGTCGGCTGGCGAGGTGGACGTGGTAGAGGTACTTGCCGGCCGAAAGGAACGCGCCGCAGTCGCTGGTCTCTTCGATGCACATGTGGTAGAAGTCGCCCATCATGCAGATGCCGGGGTGGTTTGCGTCACGGCAGATTGCGGCGGCGTCGGCCAGCTGCCGCAGGAAGAAGCATTCACCGCGGTTGAGGGGCTCCAGCAGGATGCGTGTGCCGCATTTTACGGCGTGATCGCCGAGTTGGGGAAGGACCTCTTCGAGGAGGATCTTGCGGCCTTCTTTGTTATTCAGTTCGGTCTGGCCGTTGAAGGCGGGGACGATAATCAGGCCGGTTGACTCGAGTTCGCCGGCAGCGGTGAGGATTTCCTTGCAGCTTTCGATGGCCTGTTTGCGGCTTTCGGGGTCATGCGAGATGGGCACTCCGCGGAAACCGGCGCAGATGGCGGCCATGTTGACGTTTGTGCCTCTGAGTGCGTCCTTGATTTCCTTGACGCGGCCGGGCAATCCGCCGCCGCCGACTTCAAGGCCGACACCGCCCCAGTCCTGGAGCTTGCGGACTTTTTCGGCGAGGTTGGCGCCGGGGATGCGGCCGTCCTGACTGGCAAGTTTGAGGACGGCTTCTTTTTTCGGTTCCTGAGCCTTTGAGATGTTCGGTTTCAGGCCGGCTGCGGCCACTGCGGCGGCGCCGGCGGCCGATGCAATAAAACTACGTCGGTCCATTATGTATGCTCCTGTCAATCTGATTAGGTTGTCATTTCATCAGACGTTTGAGTGCCGGTCTTCTATGGCAACCGGCCTACACTTTGTTTTTAAATCAATTTTGTTCTTAAATCAATGGCGTTTGACCCGGTTTAGCCGGGGGGACCTCCGGCAAATCGGTGAGTTCGTATTTGGGCAAAGAGTAATCGAGCTTGCTGGCGTTGAGGGCCCAGTCCCATCTGAGTGCGCGTCCGGTGTAGGCTGTCATTCGGCCCATGATGCCGCAGAGGGTGCTTTCGGTGACGGCGAGGCCGTCGTTAATGGGTTTGCCGGTACGGATACTGTGGATGAGGTCAGCGTGCTCCTGGAGGTAGGGGTTGGGAGAGGCCGGGGGTTTGTAAGCGTTCGGGCCGGTGATGTAGCCAGTGGCGCTGTCGATGTAGGCGCGGCCTTTGGTGCCGACGATGTGTTCGGAGACGCGGTTACTGACGCCGGCCATCTGGTGGCAGAAGCTTGCGACCTTAACGCCGTTGGGGTATTCGAATTCCACGATGAAGTGGTCGAAGATGTTACCGCCGGTGCGGACCTGTCGGCCGCCCATGCCGAGGCACTGTATGGGGTGGGATTGCAGGGCCCAGTTCATGATGTCGAGGTTGTGGACGTGCTGCTCGACGATGTGGTCGCCGCAGAGCCAGAGCCAGTGGTACCATGTGCGGATCTGCCATTCGACATCGGACATGCCGGAGGGCTTGGTGCGGGTGAGGTTTGCGCCCCAGCCGTTCCAGTAGCATTGTGCGGCGCGAATCTCGCCGATGGCGCCGTCGTGGATGCGCTTCATGATCTCGATGTAGTGGTTCTGGTGGCGGCGCTGTGTGCCGGCGACGACGGAGAGGCCTTTCTTTTCGGCGAGCTTACTGGTTTCCATCATGATACGGATGCCGGCGGGATCGACGGCGACGGGTTTTTCCATGAAGACGTGTTTGCCTGCTTCGACCGCGGCCTTGAAGTGCTGAGGTCGGAAGTGAGGCGGCGTGGCGAGGAGGACGATGTCGACGCCGCTTGCGATGAGCTTTTGGTATGCGTCGAAGCCGGTGAACTTGCGTTCTTCGGGGACGTTCATCCGGTCAAGGAGGGAGGGGGTATCTTCACGGTCGTAGCGGCCTTTGCCGCCGTTGGCGAGAAGGCTGTAGCATTCGTCGATCCTGTCGCGGAAGACGTCGGCCATCGCCCAGAGCTTGACGGGGGTTTTGGTACTCATGAGGGCCTGTGTGGCGGCGCCTGTGCCTCGGCCGCCGCAGCCTACGAGGCCAACTTTAAGTTCGTCAGAGCCGGCGGCGAAGACATGCGTAGCGGGGGCAGTCATCGCGGCAGCGGAAACAGCGGCGGTTCTGATGAAGGTGCGTCTCGAAATTGTCTTGTCGTTCTGCATTGTGTTGTCCATAAGCATTGTGCCGTCGGAAAACCGTTGACTTTTCTTATTTTCAAGTGAGGGGAGTTTGGCCGGGTACTGCTACGGGGGCGACAGGGATCGGGCCAAACTTGTATTCTTTCGGGGACAGGTCGAGCTTCGAGGCCTTAAGCACCCAGTCGTATTTCATTTCGCGGCCGGTGTAGGCGCTCATTCGGGCCGCGATGGCACAGAGAGTGCTTTCGGCGACCTGGCGGCCCTCGTTGATCGGGGTTGCGGCGCGGATGCTTGCGATCAGGTCGGCGTGCTCCTGTTCATAGGGGTTTGGTCGCGGGCCGGTATAGGTCCAGGGGTTGGCGCCTTCTATTACGCCGGCGCGGGCGGTTCCGGTGGCGCCGACGATGCGTTCGCCGATGATATCGGTGCAGCCGGCGATCTGACGGGCCATACTGAGGACACGGGTGCCGTTGGGGTATTCGAATTCAACGCCGAAGTGGTCATAGATGTTGCCAAACTCCGGCTCGATGCGGACCTGTCGGCCGCCGAGGGACATGATCTGAACGGGCGGCGTGCCCATGGCCCAGTTGGTCACGTCGATGTTGTGGACGTGCTGCTCGACGATGTGGTCGCCGGAGAGCCACGTGAAGTAGTACCAGTTGCGGACCTGCCACTCCATGTCGGACCATTCGGGCCGGCGTTCGTGCCAGAAACCCCACTGGCGGACCCAGCCCTGGACCCAATAGCACTCGCCGCCGAGGAGGTCGCCGATCTGGCCGGCATGGATGCGCTTCATGACTTCGATGTATTGCGGATCGTGGCGGCGCTGGGTGCCGGCGCAGATTGCGAGTCCTTTTTGCTTTGCGAGTTCGGAGGAGGCCAGGACGGAGCGGATGCCGACGGGGTCGACGGCGACGGGTTTTTCCATGAAGACGTGCTTGCCCGCTTCGACGGCGGCCTTGAGGTGGATGGGGCGGAAGTGCGGCGGGGTCGCAAGGATGACGAGGTCAACGTCGCAGGCGATGACCTGCTTGTAGGCGTCGAAGCCGGTGAAGCAGGTTTCGGGCGTGGCGGTGACTTTGTCGGCGTTTCGCCATGGGCCGGAGGCGCTCCACTCGCTCTTTTCGGCGGGGTCGTTGGCCTTGAGCATCTTGAGGCAGGCGTCGACGCGGTCCTTGAAGGTGTCGCCGAGGGCGACGATTTCAACGTTGGGAGAGGAATCGACACAGTTCTTTGCGGCGCCCGTGCCGCGTGAACCGCAACCGATGACGCCGACGCGGATCTTGTCGGAGCCGGGGGCGAAAGCAGCGGCGGCGATGGAATGTAAGTTCTGCACTACAGGTTCCTTTACATTAAAATCGCATTGCTCCGCGGAAACGGCATAACAGTCTTCCTGGCTACGGCCATTTTAAATCAACGGGGTCTGGCCGGGCATGGCGACGGGGGCCATAGGCATATCGTAGGCCAGGTCGTATCGTTCCGGGGTCAGGTCGAGTTTAGAGGCCTTCATGGCCCAATCCCACTTCATGGCGCGGCCGGTGTAAGCGGACATGCGGCCGAGGATGGCGGTCATGGTGCTTTCGGCGACCTGTTTTCCTTCGTTGAGGGGCTTACCGTTGCGGATGCTGGCGATGAGGTTTTTGTGCTCCTCGACATACGGATTGGGGTTGGGACCTTTGTAGTCATAGGCGTTAGTGCCGTAGATTCTGCCGCCGCCGCTGTCGGTGTAGCAAGTGCCGATGGCGCCGACGATGTGTTCGCTGACGTTGTCGGTACAGCCGTTGATCTGCCGGCACATACTGAGGACGCGGACGCCGTTGGGGTATTCGTATTCAACGGCGAAGTGGTCCCAGATGTTGCCCTGCGTGCGGACCTGGCGTCCGCCCATGCCGACTGCGGAGACGGGGTGGGAGCCCAAGGCCCAGTTGACGACGTCAAGGTTGTGGACGTGCTGTTCGACGATGTGGTCGCCGCTGGTCCAGACGAACCAGGGCCAACTGCGGCACTGCCATTCCATGCCGGGCATGTTTCCTTTTTCCCACCACTTCCAGTAGCCGATCATGTCGCCGCCGTTCCAGAAGGCCTGTGCGGCTTTGATCTCGCCGATGGCGCCGTCGCGGATGCGTTTCATCAGTTCGATGTAGTGCCTCTGGTGTCGGCGCTGGGTGCCGGCGACGATTGCGAGTCCTTTTTGCTCGGCGAGTTCCGATGAGGCGATTACGGAACGAATGCCGGCGGGACAGGTTGCGGCGGGTTTTTCCATGAAGACGTGTTTGCCTGCTTCGACGGCCGCCTTCAGGTCCAGGGGGCGGAAGCCGGGAGGCGTTGCACTGATGACGAGGTTAACGTCGGCGACAGCACAGACTTTCCTGTTGCAGTCGAAGCCGGTGAACATGGTCTCGGGCTGGACCTTGAAGCGGTCGGGGAATTTGTTCCTGATGGCGGCGGCGGCGTTCTTAAGGCGGTCTTCGAAGAGGTCGCCCATTGCGACGATTTCAACGGCGCCGTCGGCATTGAGGCAGTCGATGGCCGCGCCTGTGCCTCGGCCGCCGCATCCGATGAGGCCGACACGAAAGCGTTCGGGGCCGGCAGCGAAGACGCCGTGTGCGCCGATGCCTGCCGCGGCGAGGGAGACGGCGGCGGTCTTCATGAAGTCTCGCCGCGTTTGACCTTTATTATTCGTATGGTTCTGTTTCATGGCAGACTCCTTAGGACGGTTTTCTCATTTCAATTGGCAGCGTGAAATCAGGCGACTGTTCCTGTCTTGGCGGAATCACTATTTGAGCCGTTCAAGGTAGATGTTGCGGAACTCGATCGGTGAGCCTTCGCTCTGGAGGCAGATCCAGCCGGAGGTTTCGGTGGCCTTGCGGCCGGAGTTCTGAAGGCGGCCGTTGACGTAAAGCATGATCGTGTCATCCTTGCAGTAGATGTCATAGCTGTTCCACTGGCCGGGTTCCTTTTCGGTGCTTTCGAATTTCTTGGGCAGCGAGACAAACATCTTTTCGTCGCTCTGTGTGTGTTCTCCGTTTGCGGTGATGCCGGTGTGACGGATGAGGACGAAGTCTCCGGCACTGTCGTGCTTGAGCTGGGCCTCGATGCAGCGAGGCCAGACCTGATCTTTGCCGGAGGCGTGGAGGAGAACGCCGCTGTTGGTCGGCTCTTCAGGCCAGCGCCATTCAACGTGCAGCTTGTAATCGCTGTACTCGGAGGTTGTGCGGATGTAACCGTTGGGCTTGCCTGCGCAGTGGATGACGCCGTCTTTGACGGTCCAGACGGTGTTGACATCTACCGAGGGGTCGTCGACGTGCATTTTCCAGCCGGTGAAATCCCGGCCGTTAAAAAGGCGCGTCTGTTTGGCGCAGCCCGTGGAGAACATCATTGCCGCCGCAACAGCCGACAGCACAAAACCTTTGATACCCATTGAGTGACTCCTTCTGATTGCCTTTGATACCATTTACAAAAAAAACCGGCGTTGTGAAGACGCCGGTTGGAGACGACCTATGCCTCGAAGCTGTCGGCCCAGCGGTATGCTTCGATGAAGGCGATCTCGCCTTCCTTGCCGCCTTTGCTGCGGCCGTGCTCGCAGCAGAGGACGCCGTCGAAGCCTTTCCTGTAGATGTGCCGGAATACGTTTCTGTAGTTGATTTCGCCGGTCGTGGGCTCCCTGCGGCCGGGGTTGTCACCGATGTGGAAGGCGCCGATCTGGTCCCAGGAGCGATCGATGTTGGGGATGAGGTTGCCTTCGGTGATCTGCTGGTGGTACATGTCATCGACGATTTTGCAGCAGGGGTGGTTGACAGCGGTGCAGATCATGTACGTCTGGGGCATGCCGTAGAGGAACTGACCGGGGTGGTCGTGGCGGTTGAGCGGCTCCAGGACGATCATGACGTTGTCCTTTTCCACTATTTCGCAGGCGCGGCGGAGGATCTTGATGAGATTGGCGGCCTGGTAGTCGATTTCGAGGCGCTGGTCAACCCTGCCGGGGACCACGAGCATGCCTTCGCAGTGCGTTCGTTTGACGACTTCCTTGCCGGCTTCGATCTGCCTGAGGAAACTCTCGATCGCATCCTTGTTATTGGTCATCAGGTTGGAGTCGCCGAAGTTGGCGTAAACGACAAAAGGACCAAGCTTCATGTCGTGTCTTGCTATCTCGGCGGCGATCTTCTCCTGGAGTTCGACCGGTTTTCCGTTGAGGCCGTTATCGAACATGGCTCGGAAGCCCTGGTCGGCGGCGAATTTGATGTTGTCGATGATGTCGTCGCCGACATGGGCTCGGAACGAACCGAAGCCGGGGGCGTAGCGGAGTTTGAATTTTGCGGCGTTGGATTGTGTCTGTGCCGATGTGATACCGGCGCCAACGGAGAGTGTCGCCCCAGCCGCAATACCCGCGGCCAGAAAATCACGACGGTCCATCCCGTACCTCCTGATTCAGATAAAGATTGTCCCCCACACATATACTAAACAGGGCAATTGTAGCACAACGCATGCGCGTGGTCAAGCATTTCAGGGGGCTTTGCGGCGGTGCAAGAGGACAGCGCAACCGGGTCAGCGGCAGTTGTTCTATAGAGGCCGTGCTTCGCCGCCTTTGTAGTTTGGGTTCGGGGTTGGCATTCTGGCGCTGACCTGTTTTCGCCAGGCGTGGAGCATCTGGCGGAGTTCGTTTGCTTTTTCGGGCAGTCTGGCGGCGAGGTTGTTCTTTTCGGAGATGTCTTCGGCGAGGTTGTAGAGTTCGACGCGCATGTCTTCGTAGAACTCGACGAGTTTCCAGACTCCTGCTCGGACGGCGCCGCCGGGGGTTCCGCCCTGGTTGCCGTAGTGGGGGTAGTGCCAGTAGACGGGGCCGCGTGCGAAGTCGGTCCGGCCCCGGAGGGCGTCGACGAAGCTTGTGCCGTCTGCGTGCTGGCTGGGCTTGAGGGGCAGGCCGGCCATCTGGAGCAACGTGGGGTAGAAGTCGGTGCTGGTCACGACGGCTTCGGAGGTTGAGCCGGCTTCGGCGACATTGGGCCACTTGACGATGAGGGGTACGCGGATGCCGCCTTCGTAGAGCCAGCCCTTGCCGGCGCGGAGGGGGACATTGGCCGTGGGGGAGCCTTCGGAGGTGGACAGGCCGCCGTTGTCGGACGTGAAGAAGATGGCGGTGTTGTCGGCCAGGCCCCATAGCTCCAGTGCGGCCATGATGCGGCCGACGCTATCGTCGACGCTTTGGATCATGGCGGCGTAAACGGGCTGCTTCTGAATCTGGCGGACCTGGCGCTTGCCTTCAGGGAGGAACTCCGGCCGGTCCGACGGCGGCAGGGCGGCCAGTTTGGCCTTGTATTTTTCGATGTACTCGGGTTTGGCCTGCTGCGGGTTGTGAACGGCGTAGTGCGACAGGTAGAGGAAGAAGGGGCGGTCCTTGTTTGTTTCGATGAAGGTGAGTGCTTCATTGGTCAGGCGGTCGGTGAGGTATTCGCCTTCGGGTCCGTCGGGCAGGGCGGGGTTGTTGTACGGTGGGAAAAAGCCGCCTTCGAAGGGGCCTTTGCGGCCGCGGGGGGCGCCTGCAGTGAAGCCGCCCTTGTTGACGTCGAAGCCCTGGCGGTCGGGGCGGCAGTTTTCTTCTTCGGGGCCGTGGCAGAGGTGCCACTTGCCGACGAAGCCGCAGCGGTAGCCGGCCTCTTTGAAGGCCTCGGCGACGGTCGTTTCGGCGAGGGGCAAGTTGAAGAGGTAGTCGGGCTCGATGAGCTTGCCTTCACGTCGGCCGGGGATGTAGTTGGTGATGCCTACGCGGGCGGGGTATTTGCCGGTCATGATGCTGGCGCGCGTGGGGGAACAGACGGGGCACGCGGCGTACGCGTTGGTGAAGCGGACGCCCTGGCGTGCCAGGCGGTCGATGTTGGGCGTTTCGTAAAAGGTGCTGCCGAAGCAGCCCAGGTCGGTCCAGCCCATATCATCGATGAGGAAGAAGACGAAGTTGAGTTTGCGGGCACTCTCCGCCGGGGCTGACGAGAGCGGCGCGGCAGCCAATGCAGCGGCAGTGAGGCCGAGGTGCTTGAGAAACGTGCGACGGTTGAGACGGTCCTGTTTCATCGTGTCCTCCAGCAGAAAAAGCAGGTGTCACCGTTTTTTTGCGGCGTCTTTGTGGAGCTTGTATTCGACGCTGTCGACAAGGGCTTTCCAACTGGCGTCGATGATGTTTTCGGAGACGCCGACAGTGCCCCACATGGCTTCGTGGTCTCGTGATTCGATGACGACGCGGACGCGGGCGGCGGTACCGGCGCGGGCGTTTACAACGCGTACCTTGTAATCGATGAGGTGCATGTCACGAAGGCTGGGATAGAAACGCTCCAGCGATTTTCGCAGGGCGGCGTCGAGTGCGTTGACGGGGCCGTCGCCTTCGCTGACGACGTGCTCGATAACGCCGTCGACGGCGAGTTTGACGGTGGCCTCGGTGATGACCTGGCCGGTCGTCTCACGTTCGACGTTGACGTGATACTTTTTCAATTCGAAGCTGGGGCGGAACGTGCCCATCGTCTTCTGAACGAGGATATCGAAGCTGGCCTCGGCGGCCTCGAACTGGTAGCCTTCATTTTCAAGGTCCTGGACGATCTTGAGGATCTTGCGTGCCGTGGCTTTATCCTGCGTGAGGCCTTTGTTCTCGAGCTTGGCGACGATATTGGATGCGCCGGAGAGTTCGGAGATGAGGAAACGGCGCCGGTTGCCGACGGCAGTGGGGTCGATGTGCTCGTATGTCTTATTGTTCTTGCGAAGGGCGTCGATGTGCAGGCCGGCCTTGTGTGCGAAGGCGCTTTGGCCGACGTAGGGCATATTCGTGACGGGCGACATGTTGGCGATCTCGAAGACGAATCGAGAGACTTCGGTGAGGGCGCGGATTTTGTCGGGCTGCAAGACGTCACAGTGCATCTTGAAGGCCAGGTTCGGGATGATGGTGCAGAGGTTGGCGTTGCCGGTGCGTTCGCCGAGGCCGTTTATGGTTCCCTGGACGTGGGTGGCGCCGGCGGCTACGGCGGCCAGCGCTGCGGCGACCGCACAGTCGGAGTCGTTGTGCGTGTGGATGCCGATTGAAACGCCGCTGAGCTGTCCGCAGACATAGCGCGTGATGTCGTAGACCTCGTTGGGCAGGCAGCCGCCGTTGGTCTCGCAGAGGATGATGGCGTCGGCGCCTGCGTTGGCTGCAGCGGTGATGACCTTCATTGCGTATTCGCGGTTGGCTTTGAAGCCGTCGAAGAAGTGCTCGGCGTCAAAGAGGACTTCCCTGCCCTTGCTCTTGAGGTACTCGACGGATTCGGCGCAGAGCAGGATGTTGTCGTCCAGTGAACAGCGGAGCACCTCGCGGACGTGGAGGTCCCAGCTTTTGCCGACGATGGTGGCGGCGGGGGTCTTGCAGGCGAGGATGGCCTGGAGGCCGACATCGTTCTCGACCGTTGCATCGGCGCGGCGGGTGCTGCCGAAGGCGGCCACGCGGGCGTTTGCCAGCGGGGCGCGGGCGATTTCCTCGAAAAACTGCATCTCTTTTTCATTTGCCGCCGCGTAGCCGCCCTCGATGTAGTCCAGGCCGAGCTCGTCGAGACGGCGGGCGATGAGCAGCTTGTCGGCCAGCGAGAAGCTGACACCTTCGGCCTGCATTCCGTCGCGGAGTGTAGTGTCGTAAATCTTTATACGTGCCATAGTTATGCTCGCAGAATCGATTGACGGGTCATTGTAGCCGGCGTCTTGAGGCAAGTAAAGCACAAAAAGCCTGTCGGCGGCGGCAATCGGCATAGATTTGCGGATTCGCTGGTGCGAACCCGAGAACAAGGGTTTTTGCCCAAACGGGCTATTGCAGACGGCGGGTCAGCTTGCTATTATTCCGGGCCGAGATTGGCGGCCGAGGCGGCCGCGACGGTAAGAGATTGCAGTATGGCGACAGGAGATATCCGTGGAGAACGCCCGCAAGAGTAAGATTAAACGTGCCCGGAAGAGCGGTTTTCGGGCCCGAATGGCGACGAGCAAGGGCCGCAAGACGCTGAGCAACAAGCGGCGTGTCGGCCGATCAACAAACGTGCGCAGCAAGATGAATTGACGGCCCGCCCGGCCGGGGGGCCCTGCATCTAAAGGCAGGGACATTCCAGAACGAGACCATAAAGGCGCTGCAACACGGGCAGGTGCCCGTGCAGGGGGCGCTGCGCTTTTAGGCCTTGATTCTTTTTACTGAAACACGTAGCCTGTTGGTATTGTCAGGGTTAGCGATTTTCCCATCGTTTCAGGTCGCGAAAGGACAGGTATGACTTTGTATGTAAACGGCGAGGCGGTCGACGGACAGCGGATCATTGACGAAGCGAACAAGTTGCGGCCGCTCCACGACGCCACCTTTGCCGATATGCCGCAAGATGAGCGGGAACAACAACTTATGGAGTGGTCCCGCGAGAACGTGGTGGAGGCGGTGCTGCTTCGGCAGGCGGCTTTGCGGGATGTCGGCCCGGTCGAGGACGAGACGGTGGAGGCGACGCTGAACCAGATGATCGAGCAGTCGGGCGGGGCGGAGCAGTTTTACGCGCGGATGGGTTTGCCGGCGGATCAGCGGAGGCGGATTAAGGAGGATATCGCTGAGCGGATTTGCCTGGAGCGGCTCATCCGGCGGATTACCAGTAAGGTTGCGGAGCCGACGGAGAAGGAAATTCGCAAGTATTATGACAAGAACGCTGAGCGTTTTACTATTCCCGAGATGGTTCGTGCGGCGCATATTGTCAAACACCTCAAGCCGATCGACGACCCTGGGCAGTTCCGCAGCGAGATGGAGGCCATTCGCTCGCAGATCGGGGATAATACTGATTTTGGAGCATTGGCGGCGAAGCTGTCGGATTGCCCCGAAAATGGGGGTGATCTGGGCTTTTTTGCGCGCGGGCAGATGGTACAGGAGTTCGAAGACGTGGTGTTCGGGCTGCGGCCGGGACAGGTGAGCGGGGTTTTTCAGACGGAGTTCGGGTTTCACATTGCCAAGGTTCTGGACAGGAAACCACCGGTCCCCTGTCCTGTCGAGGAGGTCCGGCCGGTCATTGTGCGCGAGTTGGTGGAGCAGGCTCGGCAGAAGGCGATCGAAAAGTTCGTGGACGCAGAGAAGGAAAAGGCGACGATCGAGGAAAGAGAGGCTTAGATCGCCGCAAAGGATATTTGTTCGCCCTTCTTCTTGACACGAGACGCGACTGTCCTATATTATTTATAGGTTGGCGTGCCTCACTTATGCACATCGCGCGGATACACGTGCATGGCGAGTGGGCGGCCGCACTGCTGGAGTGAACATGAAGGTGAGAGTGACAAATCTGCGCATTCACGTCTGGATTTACAGTCCCTGAAACACATCGAACCGAGGGTCATAGAATGAGAAAACAAAATGGATTTACGCTGATCGAGTTGCTCGTTGTCATTGCCATTATCGCGTTGCTTCTGGGAGTACTGGTTCCGGCTCTGAACTACGCCAAGGTTCAGGCGACGGCGATTATCTGTATGAGCAACCTGGACGGTCTGACGATGGGTTGGGTGCTCTACAATGAAGACAACGACCAGAAGGTTATGGGTTCAAGGCCTCATGGTGCAAATGCCCGCTCGGTGGAATACTATCCGGCGTATCCTCGAGGTTCTGCGACGCGTGAGGTCTGGAATTTTGTCGGAAATCCGCATGACGAGAACGGCAACGACGGAAACCATGGTATCGAATATGCCGCTCGCGGTTTCCGCAACGGAGCCCTCTGGCCCTATGTGGAAAGTGAAAAGATCTTCCATTGCCAATCGGACAAACGTTATCTCAAAGAGCCTACAAAAGAAGCAGGGCATTGGGCGAACAGCACCAGGGGTGGTTATCGTTCTTATTCGCTCGGCGGTGTCTGGAACGTCGACCCTTCAGAAGGCTGGGACACCGGAGAAGAGCGGGCCGTCGTTTACCAGATGGATGAGGTTGTATCGCCCAGCCACAAGATGGTCTTTCTGGAAGAGTACGATTCATGCGGCATGAACCATAACACCTTCGACTTCTTTTTGAATACCCGAAGCAAGTGGGGCGATCCATTTTCCGTGGCACACAACAACCGCAGTTGCTTCGGCTTTGCCGACGGTCATGCTGAAAAGCACGAGTGGAAGGAAGAGAGCACCCGCAAGATGTCGGAAGAAGGCCGAAAGGAATATCCGCTCAGTCCGGGTGAATACCAGGATATCGACTGGTTCCGCGAACATTATGTTCCGGGCAAGATGCCGGCGGCGTTCCGGAACGTTTGAGAATCTTGAGCCTGTTGCGATGGGTTCTGCATACGCCTGAAATGGGAGGAGGCGGCAAAAATGAAGAGGAAAAAGGGGTTCACTCTGATCGAGTTGCTCGTTGTGATCGCCATTATTGCGATCCTGCTTGCTGTGCTCGTGCCGGGTCTTAGCAGAGCCAAAGAGTACGCGCGGAACATTGTCTGCCGGACCAACTGCAGAGCATTTGCTGTGGCGACGCACCTGTATGCCGAGGCATACGACCAGAAGCTTTTCTCGTACGAGGCCGGGCTGTACATCAACCTGCTTTCACCGTTCATCGGTGAAGCCGATAAGGTACGATACTGCCCGTCGACGATTATCCACAAGGAGAATCCCACAGCAACGTTTTGGGGTAACTCAAGGGAGGCTTGGCGCTGGGCCGACGGCGTGCCCGAACCGGAGAACGGATCTTACGGGCTGAGCGGCTGGTGCTACAGTTACCCGCCGGGTTCGGCGACTTTTGTGGGGACTGTGGAACGAACAGAGTATCCGTGGCCGCTTTACGGAAACATCAAGATGCCTTCGCTGGTGCCGGTGTTTTTCGACTGCTCCTGGGTGGATGCCTGGCCGAAGCACACCGATACCGTGCCGGCTGACCTGAATCTGGATGACCCGCCCCATGGTGCTGACAATCCGGTCAATGAGCACATGCGACGTCTGATGCTGAGGCGCCATTTCGGCATTTGCAACATAGCTTTTGCGGATTCGCATACCGAACCTGTAGAACTGGAGAAGCTGTGGAATCTGAAATGGAGTCAGAAGTTCGAACCGTTGGGGAGGGACCAAACCCGTGTTGATGGATCTGCCATTTACCGGCGCGTGAACTGACGCCTTCAAACAGCGTCTGAGCATGGGGGGAAATGCGTACTGTGTTCAGCTTTTCTGCATGCGCAGTCTTTGCAGGACAAATCCATCATGTTTCAACTCGACGCTGATTGGTTGAGTCGGCTTGATCGGCGCCCTGCATAATCAGCATTCAAGTTGCCCGATCCGGCTGCGGCTGCGCCATGCTGCCGCAGCAGGATCGTTACTGACGGTTAGCTTTTTGTCACTGAGCCATCGGTATCACAGAAACGTTTCTTGAGACGAAGCGATAGCGGCCCGAGCCAACGCGGTAGACGGCGGCGCCGTTTTCCATTTTGAGGAATTCCACGCCGAGTGCCTCGTGGGCCGGCATGCCGCCTTCGGTGACGCTGTCGGGGTCGGAGGCCGGAATATAGACGCGTGCGATGGTGTTCGCCGGGACGGTGACGTCGAGATCGAGGTTTCCCCAGTTGAGCTTCCAGTCCGTGGCGATGAGTCCGTTCATGGAGTTGTAGCGGGTCCTGGCCCACGTGAGTCCACCGCCGGGTCGCGGGCGAATGATGATGCTGCGGTAGCCCGGTCCATCGGTGTCGATGCCGCCGATGGTCTTGAACATCCATTCGGCGACGGCGCCGAAGGAGTAGTGGGCGAACGAGTTCATGCCGGGGTCCTGGAAACCTTTTTCAGGTGTCCAGCCGTCCCAACGTTCCCAGATGCTTGTTGCTCCATGTTTGATGGAGAAGCCCCAGGATGGGAAGGTGTCGTTTGCGAAGAGACGGTAGGCGACGTCAGGCCGGTTAATGGCGGTCAATGTGGTCATGAGGTCCTTGGTGCCGACAAAGCCCGTGCTGAGATGCCAGTTTCGCGATTTGATATTTTCGACGAGGTAGTCCTGCGCCCGGAGACTGTCCCTGGTTTCGAGCAGGTCGAATGCCAGTGCGAGGACGTAGACGGTTTGTGTGTCGCCTTTGATGCGGCCGTCGGGCGCGACGTATGCCTTGTTGAACGCGGCCTTAATATCCTCGAAGAGGGCGTTGTACTTCGCCGCGTCGTCCGCCTTGCCCAACACCTGGGCAATCTGCGCCACAAGCTTTGTGCTGTATGCAAAATACGCAGTGGCCAGGACGTCTTTGGGCGTGTCGGCGTTGATACTGAGCCAGTCGCCGTAGCCGGTTGCGGGCCGGAGCAGGTCCTTGGTCGTGCCTTTGCAGTAGTCGATCCAGCGGACCATTGCGTCGTAGTGCCTGGCGAGAACGCGGGTGTCGCCGTAGACCTGGTAGATCGTCCAGGGGCAGATGACGCCGGCATCGCCCCAGGCGGCCACGCCGCCTGCCATCGCGACCCTGCGCGGCGCGACGTCGGGAAAGGCCCCGTCGGGCAGTTGGGCGTCTTCGCAATCGACGAGCCATTTGGTGAAGAAGGCGGAAACGTCAGTGTTGTAGCTGGCGGTGCGCACGTAGATCTGGGCGTCACCCGTCCATCCGAGGCGTTCGTCGCGCTGCGGGCAGTCGGTCGGGATTTCGATGAAGTTGGCACGCTGTGTCTGCGTGATATTCCTGTAGAGCTGATTAGCCTGTGCGTCCGAGCATGCGAATGAGCCAACGACCGGCGTCGCCGAGGTCAGCTCGATACCGGTTATGGCCTCCTTGCCGGGCTTGCCGGGGTAGCCGGTGAGTTCGACGTATTGGAAGCCGTGGAAGGTGAAGCGCGGCTGCCATGTTTCGATGCCGTCGCCTTTGCAGATGTAGGTATCGGTGGCGCGGGCGCCGCGGAGATTGGTCGTATAGATTGTGCCGTCGGGGTTGAGGCGTTCGGCGAAGCGGATGACGACTTTTGTGCCCTTTTCACCTTTGACCTTGAGGCGTACGAAGCCGGCGAAGTTGGTGCCCATGTCGTAGACGAAGCGGCCTGGGGTGGGCTCGGTTATTTTGACGGGCTTGATTTCCTTGAAGACCTCCACGGGGACGCCGGGATACGCCTGGACGGCGGTGTTGATGTCGGCATTAACCAGTACGGGGCTCCAGGCCGAATCGTCGAAGCCGGCCGCGGACCAGCCGGGCATCTCTCTGGTGGCGTCATAGGTTTCGCCCATGAGAAAATCGGCTTCGAGGATGGGGCCGGCGGATGCTTTCCATGTGCCGTCGGTGGCGATGATGTCGCTTGTGCCGTCGGCATACTCGATATGAAGCTGCGTCCTGAGCCAGGGCTTGTCGCTGCCGTAGTGCTCGCGCTGATGGCCCCAGCCGATGTAGCCGACGTACCAGCCGTCGGCGAGGATGGCGCCGACGGCGTTGTCGCCCTGGCGGAGCATCTGCGTGACGTCGTATGTGTTGTAGTAGACTCGTTTGTCGTAGTCGGTCCAGCCGGGGCGGAAGTATTCGCTGCCGACCTTTTGGCCGTTGATTTGCAGTTCGTAGAGGCCCAACGCAGTGGCATAGACGGTGGCACGGCTGACGGGCCGGGAGACGGTGAAGCCCTTGCGCATGAAGCGTGGCGCGGGCAGGTACATGATGCCGGTGGCGATCTGGCCCCAGGGCTGTGCGCCCGCGGGGCCGAGGGCCTTGGCCTGCGGCCAGTTTGCGTCATTGAAGGCGGCCGTCTTCCATCCATCGGGAGCGGTCTGGGAGACCTTCCATGCTGGGCCCGTGGAGATGGTCAGCGGCGCTTCCAGTTCGAATTCAATGCGGGCAGTTGCAATGAGGCCGGCGGGGTTGGGGGCATCGCCGACGTTTGTGGCTTCCACCGCGATTACGTTTGCTCCTGGGACGAGGTGGTTGGCGATGTCGAGGGTTTCGGCGTTCTTGAAATTGCTGCCGCTGCCTGCTTCCTTGCCGTTGACGAAGGCGGTGAAACCGTTGTCGGCGGTGATCGTCAGCATGGCTTTGGTGACCTTGCGGCCGGCGGGGATGGTAACCGTTGTACGGAAGTATCGCTTGCCGACGGGGGTGCTCTGGGCGGGATTACCTTCGGGGGCCCAGATCCACTGTGCATCCTTGAGGACGTCGACCTGCTGTTTCATTTCCTTGCTTTCGAGGCTGATCCACTTGGCCTGCCACTGGTCCGGTGCGAGAAGGCCCATTGTCCAGAGGGCGGGCCCGCTCCAGGCCGACGGCTTGTCGTCGGCATCCCAGACCATCACCTTCCAGTGGCATCGCATACGTGAGGTCAGCGGTTTGCCCTCATAGGCGATCTGGTTGGTGGCGCTGCTGACGACCTTGCCTGTGTCCCAGAGGTCGCCTTCGTTGCGTGCGAGCGTTTCGGGTGCGGCGGCGACGATGATGCGGTAGGCGGTTTGGCGCTGGGCGCGTTGGCTTGATTCGACGATCCAGCTCAATCGCGGCTGCGTGACGTCGATGCCTAAGGGATCCGTACGGTATTCGCATCGCAGGCTGGTGGGTGTCAGGCCCCCGACCGCGGCGGCCTGGGCCTGGGCGGTAACGCGCGCGTCGGCCCGATTCAACAGTGAGTTTTCGCCTTCTTCGCAACTCGTTACTGCGAACAAAAGAGCGAACACGGTCATCATCATTGCATACTTTCTCATTTGCATCCTCTCATAAAATATCAGGCCGGTTCTTATTGTTCCTGCACATCTCTGGTCCTGCCTGTGCAGGGCCGTCAATTCGGCAACGACGTCGGGATGTTCGTCGGCATAGTTGCAGGTTTCGCTCAAATCTTCGGCGGGGCCGGGCATGCCCGCTTTTTCATACTGGCAAGGGGCATTGCCGCCGAGTTGGGCCCGCTGTGAATGATGGCCGCTGACGGCGGCCCGCGAGGGCGCGCAGAACGGCGTAAACCGCGTTACCAGTATCGCCAGGCGGTCCAGGTTGGGGGTGTGGACGTCTTGCGCACCGGGACAATTGGTGTTCTGATTGTCGGTGAGGACCAGGCTTACGTTGGGGAGGCCTGCCGGCTGCGGCTCAACGGCGGCCTCCGTAAAGCGCCCAGGCCCGTACGCAGAGAGGCCGAGCCATTTTAGACAATCATGTCGAGCCCATAATGCCCTTGCCATTTCATGCCCTTCCACAAACCCTGCCCCTGGGGAGGTCCACCGTCCAATCCTTTATGACAGATATGCCGGGTTTGTGCAAGGATTATTCCGAGGCACGGGCTGTGGTGCGTCTGGTTTGACCAACGCCGTTTTCAGTATTGAGAAGGCTGCCGCGGCTCTGGCGATTGCGGGGCAGGCCCGAAAAACTAACATGTTGTTGTAAATAATCGGCCGTGTTTTCGGTCCTGCGGCGGGCGGCGGCATGCGAACGCGTGAAAACAGGATTGTTAAAGAATTGTCGGCGGATAATCCGTCGGCGTGTTGTCACATTTCTTAGATTTTACATAAGGACCGTTAAAACCATGTGAATCTTTTAATTTATCGCTGGAAACAGCCGAACAATTAGCTATAACAATCCCTTGTAGTATTGCTAAGGGATTGAGCAATTACAAAGGAACGGATCCAATGACCGAGCAGGCGAGGACTTCGCGTGTACTGATCGGGCTGATCGTCTCGATGACCATCGGGGCGGTGGTCCTTATGGCCCTTGAGAACGGGCCTGTGGCGGGAGGAGCATTCAGTCTCAGCGTCTATCTTGATAACGACTCGGTCGAGAAGGTTGTTACCGGCGGCGTGACGCTGAACCGCAAGGCGTGGGGGCGCATCGAAGTGTACTACAGCGGTACAATCAGTGGAAACGCTCGCGAGCTTGCAATTCTCAATGGTCTTACCAGCGGCCAGGATCTCAACGCTCATTTCGTGGTATGCAATAATAACGGTGGCAAGGACGGCCAGATAGAGCGTACCGAGCGATGGGAGCTTCAGCGGCCGTGTCTTCCGGACGGCCAGTGGCGCGGGACAGCGGATACCATTCGTATCTGTGTTGTCGGCGACATTACCCGGCGGCCGCCGACGGAGTGCCAGATGAGACGCGTCGACGAGCTGGTCGAGATGCTCCGCAATGAGCTGCGGCTGGACAAGCGGTCGGTTATCTGGCCTGCCAACTGGCGCATGTAGTCCGCAGCAGGGGGCGTTGAACAAGCAGTACAGGGCCAGCTTGCGTAAGATCCGCGTTTGATGGCGGCCCGCAGGAAGAGGCGTCAGGTTTTTCAACAGCCCTGATATTCCCCTTTTAAGCACATCGCATCCAGGTCTGTGCTCAGCGCTGCGCCGCGATGATTTCGGCCAGATTGACGCAGGCGTTTCGCCAGGCTCCTTCGCCAAAGACCTGTGTGGGGCTGTGCCGAGAGCCGACAAACGGGCGGAATGCCCAGCTCACTTGAATGCCGACAAAGGCGCAGATCACCAGCCGGCACTGCTGCATCAGCTTGCGCAAGCTGGGGGGGCGACTATTTTGCGCGGCCCTGTTGGATGGCGCCTCGGGATCTGGTATAATCACCCCCATATCAAAGGGTCCCGGAGTCGTCGGGAGATGAAAAGGATCTTTTTTGAAGGAGGTGTTTTATGCGCAAGGTCATTTCGGGAATTCTCGTTATCTGTGTCATGGCTGCGGTGTTTGCGGCTCCGGCCTTGGCCCAGCGTCAGCGACTAAGCCGCGAGCGTCGGCTGCCGGTGGGTGAATACGTGGACAAAATGAAAGGCGGCTGGATCGGCCAGATGGCCGGCGTGGGCTGGGGCGGGCCTACAGAATTCAGATGGCGCGGCGCGATCATCCCGGAGGACAAAATACCGCAGTGGAAGCCGGAGATGATCAACCAGTTCAACCAGGATGATATATACGTCGAGATGACCTTCTTGCGGACGCTGGAACTCTATGGGCTGGACGTGTCGATCCGGCAGGCCGGCATCGACTTCGCCAACAGCGGCTATGCGCTATGGCACGCAAACCGAGCGGGACGCGACAATCTTCGCAACGGCATTGCCCCGCCCGACAGCGGGCATCCGGCTTTCAACAACCACGCCGACGACATCGACTACCAGATCGAGGCGGACTACTCGGGCCTCGTTGCGCCCGGCATGCCGAATGTTGCCATTCAGTTGGGCGAGAAGTTCGGCCGGCTCATGAATTACGGCGACGGCCTCTATGGCGGCCAGTTTGTCGGCGGCATGTATGCAGAAGCCTTTTTTGAAACGAATGTTGAACGCATCGTCCGCGCCGGCCTGCGCTGCGTTCCCGAAGGCAGCCAGTTTGCCGAATGCATCAACGACGTGCTCAAGTGGTGGCAGGAGAATCCCGACGATTGGCAAAAGACCTGGGCGCTCATTGAGGCCAAGTACCAGGACAACGCCGAGTATCGCAGGTTTTCCTGCGACAAGGGCGACTTCAATATCGACGCCAAGATAAATGCCGCCTACATCGTCATGGGTCTGCTGTATGGCGAAGGCGACATGGACAAGACGATCATCATTTCGACGCGATGCGGCCAGGATTCCGACTGCAACCCCGCCAATGCCGGGGGCATTCTCGGCACGGTGATCGGCTACGAAAAGCTCCCTGACAAGTTCAAGAGCGCCCTCAATCCCGAAGGCAAGTTCAGCCACACGCCGTACAACTTCTCGACACTCGTCGCGGTCTGCGAAAAGATCGCCCGCCAGGCGGTCGAAAAGGAAGGCGGCCGCATCGAAAAGGATGCCGATGGCAACGAGACCTTCGTTATCCCGAGGCGCCGTCCCCGGCCCTCGGCACTGGAGCAGTGCTGGGAACCCGGCCCGATTGCCAACAGCAGGTTCACGGAAGAGGAGATGGCCAAAATCACCATGGGTGCAACCGACATTTCGGCCGCCCTCAGGAAGGTCGCGCCGGGCTGGGTCGTTACGCAATGCGGTCCGGACATGGGGCCCGGCCTTCGTGACGAACACGCCGGCCGCAAGAACGTTCTCATGACCCACCCGCTCAACCAAACTGTGCCCTGCATCCTCTCGAAGACGGTCGCCGTACCGACGGGCAAGCAGTCGAAACTGAGTTTTTGGGCGGGTCATCACCCCGGCGGCGATTGGGAACTCATCGTCAAGGCCAACGGCGATGAACTGCTCACGCGGACCATCGGCGAAAAAACGGCAAAGAACAACTGGACCCTCGTCGAAGTGGACCTGACCGGATATGCCGGTAAGGAAGTCAAAGTCGAACTCTTCAACAAGGCCACCGGATGGGCCTGGGAAGCCGGCTACTGGGACGCCATCCAGATAGTATCCGAGTAAGCAACTGTAGGCGCCAGGTATGCCGCGCCGTACGCAGGAATGTCGCGTATACGCCTGCGACACACAATGACAACGAATGATCGAACCATTGAAAGGAATACGCATGTCCAATGAAGAATCGAACATCACGCGCCGCAACATGTTGACGGCTGCCGGCGCCGTTGCGGCCGGCGTCACTATCATCTCCAGCACCAACGCCCAGGAAAAGCGCGGCGTCAAGAAAGGCCGCATCCAGCAGTCGGTCTGCAAGTGGTGTTACGGCAGAACGTCGTTCGAGGACCTGGCCGCCCATGCCGCCAGGATCGGTCTGAAAGGTTTTGACCTGGCCGGCCCCGGCGAATGGGCTACTCTCAAGAAGTACGGACTCATCTGTACCATGACCCCGTCGCATGGTATTACCAAGGGCCTCAATCGCATCGAGAATCATGAGGAGTGCCTGGCCCAGATTCGCAAGGCAATCGAGAACACCGCCGATGCGGGCTTTCCCAACGTGATCTGCTTCTCCGGAAACCGCGCGGGCATGGACGATGAAGAAGGCCTCAAAAACTGTGAGATCGCCCTCAAGCAGGTCGTGGGGCTGGCGGAAGAGAAGAAGGTGACGATCTGCATGGAACTCCTCAACAGCAAGCGCAACCACGCCGACTACATGTGTGACCGCACCCACTTGGGCGCAAAGCTCGTCCGCAAAATCGGCTCGGCGCGCTTCAAGCTGCTCTACGACATCTACCACATGCAGGTCCAGGAAGGCGACGTCATCGCGACGATCAGAGAATACGCCGATTGTATTGGCCATTACCATACCGCCGGTGTCCCGGGCCGCAATGAATTCGACGAAACGCAGGAACTCTACTACCCGGCGATCATGAAGGCCATCCTGGACACCGGCTTCAAGGGCTACGTCGGTCAGGAGTTCGTCCCGAAAAAGCCTGATCCGCTGGCGTCGCTTACAGAAGCGGTGGAAATCTGTGACGTCTGACGTACACGGATGGTTAATCAGGCAGGGCGGAACAGGTGCATTCTGCCCTGCCGTTTGCATGAAAGGGCGGCTTAACTCGCCCGGCTTGTTTTTCACAGGAGTCTGAAGATGAGAAGCCCCATCGTCGCCTGGCTTGCACTCTTACTTGCCGCATCCGCATACGCCTTCAACGGCCACGTAGCCACTGAAGGCCCCCTCACTGTTGCCATCGCCCCCATCGATGACGCCAGCCATTACGACACGCCGCAGCGGGTGAGCGTAAACGTCGAAAACAAAGGCGATGCTTCTCTGACCGTCACGCTCCGCATGGGCGGCCTCGTCGACGAATGGCGCGCCGTTGACGAAGCGCAGAAGCAGTTCACCGTCGGTGCAAAGTCACAGGCGCAGGCCGTGTTCGAGATCGCCTGCGGCAAAGGCGCGCCGTCGGCGTTGTGGCCCGTTCATATCTGGGCCGACTTTGCGTACAACGGCCAGCCTCGCACCCTCCACTGCGTCCAGATCTTCAAGAGCGAATTCCCGCCGGAAAAATCACAGGCTCCCGCAGAATTCACCACTGCCGTCGTTCCCCCGCGCGGCGCACTGCCGCTGCTGTCTGTCGACAACAACCGCGTCGTCTGGAACTTCTTCGGCGAAGACCCGGTCGCAATGCCCATCGGCTGGCGCGGCTCGGAGGAGCGGTCTCGCACGTCTGTCGGTGTTGGCGACACATTCCGCGGCGCCCGCAGACGTGCCCTGCAGATCCACCCGCCGTGGTACGGCAAGGCCGGCACGGTCTTCGTCGAGTACCAGGTGGCCTTGCCCGACACAAAACCGCTTGCGCTCAACTTCGCAAACGCCATCCGCGATAACGGCCCGACCGAGCCTCCCAGTGACGGCGTTACTTTCCGCGTCTGGGCGGGTGACGAGAGACTTTTCGAACGCCACACCGACGCAAAGACATGGCTCGACGCCTCCGTCGACCTGAGCAAGTTCGCCGGCCAAACTGTCCTTCTCCGACTTGAAAGCCACCCCGGCCCCAGGAACAACACCACCTGTGATTCCTGCTTCTGGGCCGAACCGACAATCGTAGCCGGCGAACCGCCCAAACACCTCACCGCCGAGCAGCGAGACCTGCTTGGCCGGCAGGCCCGCCTGTATCTGGGTTCAAAAGCCATTGTCTCGGACAGTCGGCGCAGCGATGTCGGCGGCAAGGTCTTTGTTTTCGACAAACTTCCTGATGATTGCAAGGCCGCCATTGTCCCCGGCCCAAACGGGATATTCGACGCCGCCATCGCCTTTGGCAACGGCGACCGGTGTGTTGTCTTTGATGGCATTGGTGCCACCGTACTGGATAGCCGAATCGGTGCCGCTTCACAAGTCATGGTTGAAAGCGTTGACTATACGCGCCCCAGCGCAATTACTCATCACCTGTCCATGAACGGCCGGGGGTTCGATCTGGTCGCCATGATGCAGAGCGATCGCGGCGCGCTCCGCGTCCGCTTCGAGTGCCCCGAACGCATCACGGATCTGGCCATAGGTCGCGCCGACCAGAAAGCGCCGCGAGTTTACTACGGCCACGGTTACTGCGTCGAAAATCCCAGGGCCTTCCGCGCAACGCACGGCGGGCATGATCTGTCGACGAGTCACGTGGGATTCGACTTCGAGAAGGGCGTGTCGCTGCTCATGGCGACCGACAACCCGCCCGATGCACTCGAAGTCTCGCCCGATCAGAACCTCTACGCCCTGCACACCCACATGAACGCCACGCTCACCTTCCTGCCGGGGCTGACCGGTGCGTTCGATTGTGCCATCAGGTACCAGCGCCTCTATGATAAGAAACCTTCACCGGGTCTTGCCAATAAGGCCGGCCGGTTCGTCTTTGATATCTGGGGCGGCCGATACGCCGAGATCGCCGACACCATGCAAACCATGATCGACTACGGCCTCACCGATTCGCTGCTGACGCTGCACGTCTGGCAGCGGTGGGGTTACGATTATCGCCTGCCGGACATCTATCCGCCTGACCCGCGCTACGGCACTATCGAAGACATGCAGAAGATTGCGCGCATCTGTAACGCCCACAATATCCCCTGGGGCCTCCATGACAACTACATCGACTTCTACCCGGATGCGGAAGACTACAGCTACGATCACATCTGCTACACTGCCGACGGCCGGCCCGTCCGCGCCTGGTTCAACGAAGGCCGCGATGCACAAAGCTACCGCTGGCGGCCCGACCGCTTCATGCCGTTTCTCAAGCGCAACCTCGAGCTTATCAAACGCGACCTCGCACCCACCCATTATTTCATAGATGTCTTCAGCTCGATCAACATGTTCGACTTCTACGACAAGCAGGGCAATTTCCATTCGTTCCTTGAGACGCGGCGATGCTGGGGCGAATCCTTCCGCTGGATTCAGGACTACCTCGGCAACGCGGTGACCACCTCCGAAGCAGGTGACGATGCGCTTGTTGGTTATCTCGACGGAGCCGATTGCCAGCATCTGACACTTGCGCCGGAACCTCGCGAGTTCTGTCTTCATGTGCCGTGCGAAGACTGGCAGCGCGTCCCCTGGTTCGACGCCGTTCTCCACGACCGGTTCAGCCTCCACGGTGTCGGTTACTCGCCGCGCTATCACCTTACGGAGCCGGACGACGCGGGCAATCCGCTCCAGAGCGACGACTACATCACCGCCGAGATATTGACCGGCCATGCGCTCATGATCGATCGCGGCGGCTTCGGCCCGGCCGCCATACGCAAGTACTGGCTTGCACAGGACTTTATCAGGTCCATCGCCACCGATACCATCGCCCGCGTCGAGTTCGCCGACAACAACATCCACCGCCAGATCGTGACGTGGCGAAGCGGCGCGAAGGTTTACGTAAATCGCGGCAAAGACGACTGGACCGTCGCCGGCAGGATGCTTCCGCAATACGGCTGCTTCGCGAAGAACGGCCCCATCGAATGCAGCATCGAGCGCATCGGCGGCCTCATCGTCGAGCAGTCCCGCGGACCCTCAGGCGACTTCTACAACGCGCGGGGCCATCAGCCCGACAGCCGCCTCGGCCTGCGTCCGCATATCGCCGGCCTGGAGTACCTGGGGGGCCGCCGCTTCCGACTTGCCGTCGACTGGGACGTGAACCGCACACCATCCAGGTCCCTTTCTATCTTTCTGCATTTCACAAGCGACCAGGCATCGCGCCGCGACAGGATAGCCTTCCAGGGCGACCAGAACCCGCCCGTGCCAATGAATCAGTGGAGCGGCCGTCTCACCACCGGCGCCGACCGTACCATCACCATCCCCAACGATTGCCGGCCCGGCAGGTACACCATCGGCATCGGCGTCTGGGACCCGGCCACCGGCCGCCGTTATCCGTTGATCGGCAATGACGACGGCTCCACACGCTACACCTTGGGCACGCTCATCGTCGAAGGCGACGAAAACGGCATCACCAACATCAAGGTCGAAAAGCACCCGCTTACACCCATCCCCCCATCCCGCCGCAACCTCAACAATACCCCTGTCGACTTCGGCCCCATCACAACCGCCGGCGCACTTCGCTGCCAAAGCAAACACAACGCGCTGATACTGACTCCTCTGCCTTGCCAGGAACCATTCGAAATCACCCTGCAAGAGCGCAGCGTCAATAACATCACCGCAATCGACGCCGCCGATAAGCCGACAAGAGTTGTGCCCTTTGAAGTGCAAAACAATACAATAACCTTTAGAACCGACAGACAAGACTTTGCCTACAGGCTCACCTTGTCGGATTGATGTCCGGTACTGCATGGACAGCCGGGCTGCCTTCGGATAGAATAAGCTGTCCGGCTGCAGGAGGTGTTGAAGAAGAGGAGAGAAAATGGGCTTACGTATTGTCCGACACTGGTGCGTCATCCCGCTCACCGCACTGTTTGTCTGCGCTGTCGCAATCCCTATCGTCTTGCTCTGGACGACACCGGAGTACGAAACGACGGGCAGGGTCAGAGTCCAACCAGTCCTATCCCGTGCTGACTGGACAAGGGACCTCTATGACACTTACAGGAATAGTGAAGCCGTACGAATCGCCACCAGGAAGGTGCTTGATGCGGCAGCAGGCGAATTGCACAGCAAGAATCCCGATGGAGCGACCGTTTCCGCCACTGATTTACAGACAATGATCACCCGCGGGATACTAACGATCAAAGCTGAGCGGGACGCCGAGTTCATCGCCTTGAAAATGATCACCAGGCAGTCGCGAGATGCCGAAGAGGTGATCAACACCATCATGGATTCTTACATGAAGATCGTAGACGCTGAAAACGATGTTTCCGGCGACCGTACGCTCACCGTCCTGGACGAGCAGAAACGTAAGCTCGAAACCAAGACAGCCTTGCTGAAACAAGAGATCGATCGCCTGCAGGCAGGTACCGACGGGACGATGATGCCTGAGGTCATGGCAGAAGTCGACAAGTTCTCAAATGCCGAAACGCCCGGAGAAACAATGCGAGATCAGCAAGATCAACGGGAACAGGACCGCATGGCCCGAAGACTCCTCGCACTCGATCAGAAGGAAGCGGAACTCGAACGGACAAAAACCCTGTACAATCAGATCCGCGACCGCATGACTGAGATCGAGACCGGGCTGAAAAGTCCTGTCCGTGTGTCCATCGCCCAAAAGGCCGTCAGCATTCCCCTGAAAAGTAACAGATCTCATCTGATCGTTGCAACGATAATCTTCGGCATCATGCTGGGGGCCATCGGCTCCGTCGTCAAAGCAAACCAAAGAAATCCGGGAGGCTGTAATGCATAAGAAATCGTTTGCCCTGCTGTTCGCCGCGACTGCGGCGGTTTATGCCGGCCAGTTTAAAGTCCAGTTGGTTATACCCCCTGACGCTGCTGGGTTTTCGCCGCATGATGTGCGGCTGCTGGATGGCCCCTTCAAACGTGCCCAGGACGCCAATGCCGCGTGGCTCTTGCAGCTTGAGCCTGACCGCTTCCTTGCGTGGTTCCGCAAGGACGCCAGCCTTGAGCCTAAGGCGGCGGTCTACGGCGGCTGGGAGAAGATGGGCGTGGCCGGCCATTCGTTGGGTCACTATCTCTCCGCCTGCGCGTGGATGTACGCCTCCACCGGCGATGCGCGATTCCGCCAGCGCATTGACTACATCGTCGACGAACTGGCGCTCTGTCAGGAAAAGCACGGCGACGGTTACGTTGGCGCCATGCCCGAAGGCCGCCGTGTTTTCGACGAGGTCCGCCGTGGCGATATCCGCTCCAAAGGCTTCGACTTGAACGGTCTGTGGGTCCCGTGGTACACGACGCACAAGGTCTTGGCCGGCCTTCGCGACGCGTATATCCTCGCCGATAACGCCAGGGCAAAAGACGTTATGGTCGCACTCGGTGACTACGCATGGAACATCACGGGGGACCTCACCGACGAACAGGTCCAGCGAATGCTCCTCTGCGAGCACGGCGGTATGAACGAAGTCCCCGCCGACCTGTACGCCCTCACCGGCGACAGGAAATACCTTGATCTCGCCGCCCGCTTCAACCACAGGCAGGTTCTGGACCCGTTGGCGCGCGGCGAAGACCGGCTCCAGGGATTCCACGCCAACACCCAGGTGCCGAAGCTCATAGGCTGCGCCCGGCAGTATGAACTAACCGGGGAATCTTACTTCAGAAACGCCGCCGCCTTCTTCTGGCAGACCGTCACCGAAAACCACTCCTACGTCATCGGCGGAAATTCCAATGGCGAATACTTCGGCCCGCCCGGTCGCCTCAATGACCGCCTCAGTGATCACACCTGCGAAACCTGCAACACCTACAATATGCTCAAGCTCACACACAAACTCTACACCCTCAAGCCCGACCTTCGCTATGTGGATTACTACGAACGTGCCCTCTATAACCACATCCTCGCCTCCCAGGATCCCGCCACCGGCCGCGTCTGCTACTTCGTCTCTCTCAAGCAGGGCACAATGAAAGAAGAAAACCGCGGTTACTCCACCCTGGACGACTCCTTCTGGTGCTGTACCGGAACCGGCATGGAAAACCACGCCCGTTACACCGAATCCATCTACTTCCATCGAAAGGCGGGCGTGGACGCCCTCATCGTCAACCTCTTCATTGCCTCCAGACTCAACTGGCGCGAAAAGGGCGTTACCGTTACGCAGGAGACCGCCTTCCCCGAGTCAAACAAGACCAAACTTACCTTCACGTGTGAAAAACCGGTTGCCGCCTCTATCGAGATCCGCTGCCCGGCCTGGGCCGGCCCCGGCACGGAAGTATGGCTCAACGGCGTGGCAAGTCCGGTGGCGTGTACACCCGGCAAGTACATCCGACTGGACCGGAAATGGAAAACCGGCGACACCATCGAAATCCAGTTCGACATGAATCTCCGCAGCGAATCCATGCCCGACAACCCCGACCGCATCGCGCTGCTCCACGGCCCGCTGGTCCTTGCCGGCGACTTTGGCGACAAGCTGCCCGAGCCCTGGATTCCTGTCCTCATGGCCGCAAACCCCAACGTCAGCGACTGGCTCAAACCCGTTCCGGGGAAGGCAAACACCTTCCGCACCGCCGGCGTCGGCCGTCCCGAAGACGTCACGTTCGTGCCGTTCTACAGCCTTCATCACCGTTATTACAGTGTCTACTTCGACCGCTTCACCGACGCGCAGTGGAACAGGCGCAAGGAAGAATACGAACGGCAGATCGAGGAAAAGCGAAGACTCGACGCCATTACCATCGAGTGGTTCCAGCCAGGCGAAATGCAGCCGGAGCGCGACCACAATCTTGACGGCCACAACATCCGCAATGGCCGGCACAACGGACGGGCGTGGCGCGACGCTTTCGAAGGCGGCTGGTTCGCATTCGACATGAAGGTCTTGCCCGACGTCCCCGTTGATCTCGTCTGCACCTTCTGGGGCTCGGATTCCGGCGCGCGCACCTTCGACATCCTGGTCGACGGCACGCTACTAAGAACCCAGAGGCTGAACAACAACAGACCCAACGAGTTCTACGACGAAACCATCCCCCTTCCGGCCGACCTCACCAAGGGCAAAGACAAGATCCGAATCAAGTTCCAGGCCCATCCGCAAAACATGGCCGGCGGTCTTTTCGGCTGCAGAACCATCCGTCGCGGTCCAAACCCGTAAACGCTGCCGTACGCGAAGGCGCCAACACGATCGCCAGCAACAAAACATAAAGGTGATAAAATGTTCGCAATAGATGCCTACGACTGCCCGGCCTGTGGCATGGGGATCGCCGGCAAGCTGACCGACGGCCAGGAAATCGTCTGTTCCGCCTGCGCCCGCCGGTTTTCCGTCCTGCTGGACGGGCGAACGCGGTCGGTGGGACTCGTGCCGCTGGATGAAGCGGAATTGGCCAAACCCTTGAATCTGCCGCAGGGCAGCGTCCGCGCCCTGGCGACATTCATTACAGCCGGTGCGGCCTGGATGCTGATCCTCATGAACCGCCCCGTGCCGGGCTATCTGCTGAGCCTGCTTCTGACCGTGATCGCCTATTACTTTGGCTTCCGCAAAAAGGCCGGCGCCGCCGCAAGCCGCATCTACAACGCGGGCGTCAAGGTCGAACAGCCTCTGTTTCTGCCGGCAGCCGTGATTCGGGCGCTCCTGATCGCGGGCTTTGCCTTGTGCGCAGTGGCGCTTTACGCGACCGGACGGCTCTGGCAGATGCAGTACATGGAGTTCTATGCAATCCTGGCCGGGCTCGTGGCGGGGGTGATCTTCGGGCGTGTCGTTCGCCCTGTGAACAATCGCCTGGAAAACTGGGTCAACCATGTCAAAGGCCTCGGGGTCCTGCTGGCCTCGGCGTGGCTCGCCGTGGCGCTGATGCGCAGCGATTCGGGCCAGGACAGCTACTTGGGGCTCGGCCTGGCCTGCGCGATCAGCTTCTACTTCGGATCGCGATCATGAGTTTTTATCCGCAGGGGCACGCGCCCTGCCCCGGCAGCAGCCGGTCTGCTTTGTCCGCCCATTCATCTATGCGCAAAGTACTGGCTCGCAGCACAGGTATACTGGCAGCGTCCTTTCGGGGGCGGATGAGCTGGTTTTTTTGCGTGCCCTTGGCGGATATTCGTCGAAATAGGCCGGACTACGCAGGAGCCATCGAGCAGTTCGAGACGTGGCTGAAGGAACACCAGGAGAAAGAGCCGTCCGGTCCATTAGACAAATGAGTGGAGAGCAACGATAGCGGGGCACGTCAAGGTGTTTGCCATGTGTAATCCGGCGTTGGGGGGAGGGTCTGAGGTCGGCGCCTCGGGGTAGTTCCGAAGAAGATGAAGGTGGTCAGGACGAGGGCCGCTCCGGCGACGAAGATGATCTTACGGTTCTTGGGTTCTTTACATCGCAGGACCCATGCCGGTGTGAGGGGCTGCTGTTCCTGGCGCTTAAGCTCCTTCAGGAGGGCTTCCCTTGCGGCATTGAGGCTTTCCTCGGAGGCCTTGGGCAGGACGGCGCCGTTAGCGACAGGTTCGCTGCCAAAGGTGATGGTCTGGAGCTTGGCCAAAAGTTGGGGGTCCTGGCGAAGCTGCCTGATTTGTGCGTCGTACTGCTCGGTGAGGCGGCGGATTCGGGCGTTTCCTTCTTCGATGCGGGCCAAATGGATGCGGTTCTGGTAATAGTTGCTGATTTCCGGATCGACGAGGATGGACAAAGCGATAGCGCCAGCGCCGATGGTGAAGAAAACGCAGAACAGCACATATCGCACGAAAAGGGCTCCTTTGTTCATCTCTCTGCCCGTCCGGTTTGACGTTGCGGTGGGCACACGGCGTCCGCGTTCGCCGCGCGGTCGGCATTCAAATTATATCGACCGAAGAGGCGTTCCGGCATGAATGGGTGTCGTCGGGGCGGAGAGAAGTCTCCGGCCGCGTGCACAGCGGATGGGTGTGTACGCGGCCGGGGATGGAGCTTCATCAGTCGAATTTGACCACCAGCGTGGCCTCGCCCGCTCGGGCGGCCATGAGATCAATGCCGCCAAGGGAGATCGGGTACCGGTACGTCCGCCGGCCGGAAGCAGAGACGACGAGCGTGTACTGTCCGGGGTTCGTGGCGAAGTACCAGCCGGTGTCGTCGATTCGGTAGGGCTCGATCTGAGAGGCCGGCCCTTCCAGCCATGCGTTGGCGGCGATCGGCATGTAATCGACGTCGACGGCCTGCATGTGGAGGTGACCCTTGTTGACGCTGGAGAAGTCGCTAACGACGTCGAGCGTTGCGGCCTGACCATCCGAGAGGGTCAGGCGGGTTGCGGCGGAGGTGCGGACGGTGTAATAGCCGCCGATGCGGTAGTCGCCCGCCGGGAGATTGGCGATGGCGTAGGCGCCGTCGTCTTTGGGCGGGATATATGCGCGGAGGGTGCTGTCTTCGCTCAGGAGGTAGACCGGCTCGTTGCGGTCGGCGGTGAGCGCGCCGGAGACGGAGGCGGTGCATGCAGGAATATCCAGTGTGACTTCGACGTCGGTGTCCGTTGACTCGACCGGCACGATCCTGGCGAACTGGACGAAGTCGGGCCGCATGAGGACAATGCTGTAGATGCCGCGGGGTACGCCGGAGATAATGTACGGTTCGCCGTCATTTGCGGGCGGCTGTACGCGTCCGATTTTGGGGCCCCAGACGTCCGTGCCGACCTGCAAATACACGTCCATCTCCTTGAACGATGGATTACTCAGGTCGCCGGTGAGGTGCAGGGCGACTCGGCCGGTGGACATGTCCATGTCGCCGAGGTCGAGATCGTCAGGGCCGACTTCGAGTGTGGTTAGCTTCAGCCAATTGGGCACTGTGTATCGTTCGTTCTGCGGCAGCTTGTAGTAAAGGCCATAGAAGCCCGGCGGCGTTCCGCGGAAATCGAAGCGCCCTGTGTTGTCGGTGGTTACTCGGGACACGAACGTGAGTGCGCTGCTGCTGTAAGGGTCGGTCAGCATGAGTTCGGTTGCGGCCGGGGGCAGAGCGTCGACCAGGAGCCGTCCTGTGACAACCTGCGGGCCGCCGAAGTCAAGGGTTGTTTCTTTACCGTTAACGGGGGCGACGGTGCGGCAGACGACGCCAGTATCGCGATAATGCTCGGAACGCTGAACGTAACACGTCTGCTCGGGCAGGTGCTCAACGCGGTAGTACCCGTTCTTGTCGGTGACGGCGGCGGCGAGGCGGCCGGCATCGCTTGCGCCGCGATAACCGGCGGCATCCTGGAAGTTGAGCAGGACATTGGGCTGGGGCTTGCCCTGAGCGTCGTAGACATGGCCGTGGACGATGCCGCCGCGGGTGAGGACGAGTTGGACATCCTCGGCGGTTTCAGCGGAGGCGACCTTGATGTTTTCGTAGATGGCGGGGCTGTAGTCGGAGTGGGTCACTTTGACGGTTTCGACGGGCACGCCGAGATCAGTCAGTGTGAATCGGCCGGCTGTGCTTTCGACGGCGCCGGCGGCGGAGGTGAAGGTGTTCTGGTCGAACCAGAGATTGCCGCCTGCCTTGGAGAGGGGCATGACTTTGGCGCCGCTGACCGGCTTGCCGGAGCGGTCGACGATGCGGCCTTTAATGATGCCGCCGGGCGAAAGGGCGACGACGACCGGTTGTGCAGCCGCGGTGTCGATGGGATCGCTCCAGGTCCACGCGAGGCCTTCGGCGGCGATCTGCACCTGGCAGACGCCTCCGCCCGGTGCTTCGATTGCGAATCTGCCTTCGGGGTCGTTGAATTCCTGCCAGTTCAGGGCCGCGGGGGCGTAGCTGCCGGTGAGGGATTTAACGATGCGCGTGCGGGCTTTGAATCGCTCAATGGCCTTGCCCGTGGCGGCATTGACGACGAAGCCCTGCAGGTGCGGTGCGGCGCCGGCCTGCAGACATTTCAGTTGAACCTTGAGATTCTCTGTGGGGCTCGAGATATCGGTGAGCGTTTTGCTTTCGATGTTCCGGCCGGCGAACATGAGGCGGTACGTACCGGGTTTTAGCCGGTCGATAACGAATGTGTTGCCGGTGACGCGGCCATCGGTCGGTCCGGTTTTGATCGAGTACGCCGAGACTCGCACGTCTTCGGACGGCGTACCGTCGATGAAATCAATGGTTCCGCTGATCGCTGTCAGCGAGGTCGGCGAATCGCCGGGGATCGTCAGCACAAGGGGCCCTTCGCTCAGGGGGAGGGCGGTCTCCAAGATGCTTTTGGAGATTGAACCGCCGTCGGGGTTGGGGATGTGGACCATGATAGTGTAATCGTCCCGGGCAATGTGGGGCAGCGTGAAGGCGCCGGTTTCGTCGATACCGGCTAAGGGCGTACAGGTCGTGATGTTCCACCATTTGGGCTGTGCGGTAAGCTTCAGATCTTTGGCGGGTTGGCCGTCGGCGTATGTGGCCCAGCCCTCGACGTTCGTGCCGGGCTGCATGACGATGCGGGCGGGGGCGATGACGTTCGGGTCGGTAAGCTGGACGATACACTTGGCGGGGGCGTAATCTCGGTGCATTGCGGTGACGATGTACGCGGTTTCGGACGGGCGGTAAGCGCCCATGAGGAGGCGGCCGTCGGCATCGGTTTTCCGGTACTCCGGGGACCGCTCGGTCTGGCGCCCGTAGCGCTGGCCCATCCACGTGATGTAAGGTACGACGTCTTTGAGCGGGCGGCCGTTGGGGTCGGCCACTTCGACCTGGACCTGGCAGCCGCGTTCGAGCACGAAATGCTTTATGGCGCCTGCGTCTTTCTTCAGCATCACCGAAGGCTCCTCGTTCCAGTTGTCTACCCAGAGGTACTGGCGCGAGTAGATGCGGATTTTGTGGGCGCCTTCTTCGAAAATATCGTCGATGTGATAGAAACCATTGGGGTCGGTGACGGCTTCAAAGCGGCGCCTCAGGGTGACCTCGACCTTTGCGTCCGCGACCGGTCGGCCGGTCTTTGCGTCGGTTATCACGCCGCTGAGGAGACCTTGCGGCGCGAATTGGAAGACGGGCTTGGAGTCCGCAGTTTGCGCCGGCGGTTTCTCTGTGAGAGGTGGTGCCGCCATCGGCTGGGGGCTTTCTGCTGTTTTAGGCCGGCGGGCGGGTTCGTGTTCGGCCTTTTCGTATTTGACGGCGATGGGCGGCGTGGTCGCTTGTGCAGGCTGAGACGTTTCGTTTTGGATGAAAATAGCAGGCGTTACTGACGGCGTCGGTGGCGGCGGCGGGGAGTCCTGCTTTCGCATGGCGTTGTGTATTAACAGGGCCGAAACACCGGCTGCGGCGATCACGGCAGCGGCGGCGATCTTGGCGGCAAACGTGCCAAACACGCCGCTTGAGGCGCCCGCCATCCCCGGAGCGGCAGATGCGGACGCAACGGGCGGCGGCGCGTTTTGCCCGGCCGCCGCAGGCCGCGCGCCGGTGACGGCGAGCGTGGCGATGGCGGCGACAACACCTGCGGTGAAGGCTTTGCCGGGGGCGGTCTGGGCGATGGTGGACTCGACCATGGCGGGGACCTGTTCCCTCAGGAGCTTGCGGCCGCGGGAGAGACGCTGGCGAACGGCGTTTTCAGAAAGCTCGAGCTGTGCAGCGAGTTCCTTGACGGATTTGTCCTGGCGATAGAAGAGCACTAATGGTTCCCGGTACTTGATGGGAATCTGCCCAAGGGCCTGGCGGACCACGGTCTGACGCTCGGCGGTCCGTGCCGCTTCGGCTTCTTCTGCGGCGGCCGCGTCGGCGCAGTCGATTTGGTCGATCGGGATGGCGGTGCGTATCGGGTCGCGGCGCTTGTCGCGCAGGGCATTGCGGACGGCGTTGCGGGCGATACTGCACAGCCAATTCTTGAATTTGGTCAGATCGCGGAGCTGGGCGAGGTCTTTCCATGCGCTGATGAAGGTCTGCTGGGCGAGTTCCTCGCTTTCGGCGACGTCGCCGAGGGCACTGTAGGTGATGCCGCAGACTAAGGGCTGGTAGTCTTTTACGATGGCCTCGAACGCGGCGGTGTTGCCTTGGAGGCTGGCCTGAAGGAGCTGGATTTCCTGATTCGGTTTCATAATCGGGTTTCCTTATAATCGATAATAATCGGTTCTCACTCCTTCAGGAACCCCAAAAGCGCAAATGTGACAGTGACTGAGCAGACATTCGTGGGCGGCGGGAACAAAAAAAGGGGTGTGCAGGATTTTTTTCTTGAGATGAGGGGTGCAACTGATCTATAATTCTCTTTGTGCGGTTCTGTGTCATGAGGGGCCTTTTCTTTGCAGGTCAAAGGCGAGGGTTAACAGAGTTGGGCATTGCTCTTGGAGGGAGAGCCATCATGCGAAATGTTCTTGGCATTTCCGTTTTTTCTTTTCTTTGGGCATTTTGTGTTTCGGGCGGACGGTGTCGGTTGCTCAGGACGGGTCGGGGGAGTTCCTGACGATTCAGGCGGCGATCGATGCGTCGTCGGCGGGTGATGAAATTGTTGTTGCCCCCGGCCGGTATGTGGAAAGCGTGGCGCTGCGTGGAGCGGATATCGTGCTGCGGTCGACGGACCCGTGGAGTCGGGCGGTTGTGGAGCGAACGATCATCGACGCAGGCGGCGCGGATCACGCGGTCGTGTTTGCCGGGACGGAGAGCGCCGCATGCAGGCTGGAGGGGTTTGTTATCACGGGAGGGCACGCGGACCTTGATGACGGGACGACCTCTCATCAGCGGGCGGGCGGCATTTTAGGCAACGGGGCGTCGGCCGTTGTGAACCGGTGCATTATTCGAGGCAACAAGGCCCAGTTGACGGGCGGGGCCGTCTGGAATTTTGCGGGGACGATCAGCAACTGCCGCATCGAGGATAACCATGCCTCCAGCGGGGCGCTTGCGGCCTGCTCGGGGCGGATCGTCAATTGTGTGATCACGGGCAACACGGTGGGGCTGGTGGAAAAGGGAGTCCTGCATAATTGCGGGGCGATTGTGAATTGCACAGTAGTCGACAACCCCGGCGGGGGTTCATCAGCTGCGGCGCGATCGTGAATTGTATCGTGTGGGGCAACGGAGGCGGGGAGGTCCTGCGGTCGTCGTCCGAGCCGCAGTTCAGTCACGTGCAGGGCAGAACGGCCGCGGCGCCGCTTTTCGCGGACGCGGACGCGAGGGATTACCGGCTGATGCCGGGCTCACCCTGCATCAATACGGGAACGAATGCGCCGACGGGCGGCCTTGCGGACCATGATCTTGAGGGCGCGCCGCGCCCGGCGGACGGCGGCGGCGGGGAGGCGATCGCGGACATAGGGGCGCACGAGATGCAGGGCAGTGAGGCGGTGTTCGTTGCGTCAGCGTGCCTGCGTTTTTCAGTTGGCATGGGGGCATCCCTTCCGCAGCCGCAGACACTTACGATCTCTAATCCCGGCGAGAGTCCGCTCAATTTCGAGATTGCCTGTGATTGCGACTGGCTGGCGGTGAATTCGACGGGCGGGATTGTTGAGGCCGGCGGCAATGTAAGAATCGCCGCCGCACTGACGCGAAGCGATCTGGCGGTTGGGGTGCATGCCTGCCAAGTCACGGTTAAAGGGGGTGAACCCGCTGATTGGCAAATTACAACGACGGTGGTCCTGGAAGTGGTCGGGCCGCGGGTGGGTGTGTCTGCCGAGGAAGTATGGCTCTACGCGGGTCTGAACACGTCGACGACGCCAGCCGCAAGCTGACGGTTGGGAACGCCGGAGGCGGGGAACTTGACTGGATAGTCGAAGTGGAGGAGGGAAGCGAATGGCTGTCTGTCAAGCCGGCGGCCGGCGAACTCGGGCCGGGGCAAACGGAGGAGATGCGCTTCTGGCTTGTGCGCAGGGGTTGGCTCGAGGCGATTATCATTGCGTGCTTGTCTTGCGGGATACGAAGTGCGGGCACTGTGCGCGCGTACGGGTGCGTTTGCAAGTCGGCCAGGTGTGGCACATTGGGCCGGGAGACTCATTGCAGTGGACCTGTGACAAAGCAGCGGCCGGCGACATTGTTGTGCTGACGGACGGATCGTACACGGTTCCGGACGAGGTGAATATTTACTCCAAGGGCTTGGCGATCACAAGTGCCAACGGTCCTGCGCAATGTGTCGTTGGTTTTCAGGGGAGGCGGGGTTTCCATGTACATTGGCCGGACGGCAAACCTGTTGTATTTGACGGCCTGACAATCGTTGATTCGACCCAAGCAATAAGTGTCAGGGGGCAAGGGCAGGTGACCGTCGCCAACTGTGTAATCAAGAATTGTGAGACGGGTATCTGGTGCGACGGGCCGGAGGTGACGGTTAGCGACTGCCGCGTGGAGGGCAGGCTGAAGGGGTCCGAGACGTTTGGGTACGGCATTTATGCTTATAGTCCAGGTGTACCGGTCATAAGGCGGTGTACAATTGTGGGGGTACGTGGAACAGGCCTGCACATTGTGGGCAGAGGTGCAATTCTTGAGGCCTGCTCCATTATGCAAAACGCAAGAGGCGCGCTGAAGTTTCTCAGCCGAGGTGCGCCGGCCTATCAGCCGTTGGTGATCCGGCAGTGTACGATAGCCGAGAACAACGGTGGTATAGTCTATCCATATATGGGCATGCGCATCGAAAACAGTATTGTCTGGAAAAACACTGGAGGGATTGCCTGCGATAACTCGCCGCAGACGGATACGGCGACTATTGTGGGCAGTTGCATCGAGGGCGGCTGGGAAAGCGGGGCAAGCTGGTGCAATTTCAGTGCCGATCCGCAGCTGACATATGACGTCCATCTGCGGGCGACTTCCCCCTGCATCGACGCAGCTAAATCAGCAGGGCTGGTCCGAGCCGACGTGGACGGAGAGATGCGGCTTTGTACCAGGCGGCCGTCGGGGCGGATGAGTTTATCGATGGAGATGAGGACCGGCTGCCGGACTGGTGGGAGAAGAGACACTTCGGCTCGACCGCGGCGGCGCAGTCGGAGGATGACAGTGACGTGGACGGATGGGACAACGAAACAGAGTATTTGTATTCGAGCAATCCGTTCAGTACGGTGTACTATGTGAGACCGCCGCCGCAAGGCAGCGACGGCAACGATGGGCTGACGTGGGAAACGGCCAAGAGTCGTATCCAGGCAGCCGTCGCCGCGGCAAAGGATCATGACGCGGTTCTTGTCGCTGCCGGCGCTACTATGTTCCAGATCTGTCTTTCGGCGGTAAAGAGATTGCCGTCCGCAGCGTCTGTGGGCCGCACAAATGCCTGCTCGATTTGCAGGGCGGCAAGATCTTGTTCAATGCTAACGAAACGCTGCGAAGCGTTTTGGAGGGCTTTACGATACGAAACGGCGGCCCGTCCAATGGTGCGATCGACGGCCAGAGATCTGAAGCCTCGATCCGCAACTGCATCGTCAGCGGCAGCCGGACGGAAGGGATCAGTATCGACTACGGGCGTCTTGTGGTCGCTGATTGTGTTATCGAAGACAACGAGCAGGCGGGGATCGGCGCCTACCAGTCACATGTGGCGGTTCGTCGCTGTCGTATGCGCGGTAACGGCTCGACGGCGGTGGGCTTCAGCGACAGCGGGGGCATCATTGCCGATTGCGTGGTTACGGGCAATGGCTATGGCTATGGTACTTTCAGCCGACTGGCCATCGATATCGTGAATAACCCGGGTACGCCATCAACCGCGATCTCTCATTGCACGGTTATCGACAACTGCCCTACGCCCTTCGTCGGCATGGCCGGCGGATTACGCTACTCGCGGAGCGGTCCGCTGACCGTGACAAACAGCATTTTCTGGAACAACGGCACAGAGATTTTGGCGAATGGCGGGGCTGTAGTGCGCTACAGCAATATCGCCGGGGGATACGCCGGAGAAGGTAACATCAATGCGGAGCCGCGGTTTGCGCCCGGCGGTTCTTGGAAGGGGCGTCTGCTGCCGGATTCACCGTGCATCAATGCCGGGGATCCGGCGGCCGATTACACGGGCCAGGCTGACGTTGCGGGGCGGCCGCGGGTCTCTTACGGCAGAACCGATATGGGAGCCTGTGAGTTCAACGGAACCTATGATTTGCAGGGCGACGGGGTAATGGACCTCGGCGACTGGGCGGTATTCGCGGGTCGTTGGCTGGAAGCCGCCTGCGGGCCGGACAACATGTGGTGTTCATGGTGCGATTTCGACTGCGACGGATCGGTTTTATTAGACGATCTGGTACCGATGCTGGACAACTGGCTTGATAACACGGCGGTGACCGCGACCGCATGGTGGCGGTTCGAAGAGGCTGCGGGGGGGCCGCGCAAGTGATTCGGCCGGGTGCAACGACGGGTGGCTCGTGAATGTCGACGATGGTGCGTGGACCGAGGGCAGGATCGGCGGAGGCTTGATGCTGGACGGCATGGATGATCATGTGACGATTGTGGGCTGGAAAGGCATTGGCGGATCGCGCCCGCGGACGTGCTGCGCGTGGATTAAGACCCAGGACACAATGGGCCTCATCACCGGCTGGGGGATGGCGGGGGGGCCAGGCAGAAGATGGCTGTTCCTGGTTGATGAGCAGGGTCGGCTGCGGGTGGAGGTCGGCGGTGGTGCGATTGTCGGCAGCACGGTCATTTCCGATGGTCGGTGGCATCACGTCGCGGCCGTACTGGAAGACGACGGCACAGCGAGCGTTGACGAGGTCAGGCTTTATGTCGATGGCGTTTGTGAAGTACCGAGCCTGACGGCTGAGCAGGCGATCGATACGGTGGTCAATTCGGCAAGCTCGCAGGATGTGACGATTGGCGGATGGCCTGCTGCCGCAACGTACTTGAAAGACGTGCTTGACGAAGTTCAGATTTACGAGCGGGCGCTGACGCCGGAGCAAATAGCGAGTATGGCAGAGTAGTACCCAGGGTATAAAGGCGCAGAAAAACGGCAGGGACGCAAGACGCATCCCTGCCGCGGGAATGGCTGTTGGGCCGGCTCAGTACTTGAAGATTTCGCCGCCGTATCTGGCCGCCGAGCCCAGTTCCTCGTTGATCCTGAGGAGCTGGTTGTACTTGCAGATGCGGTCGGTTCGGCAGGCCGAGCCGGTCTTGATCTGGCCGACGCCGGTGGCGACGGCCAGGTCGGCGATCGTGGCGTCTTCGGTCTCGCCGCTGCGGTGGCTCATGACGGCCGTGTAGCCGTTACGATGGGCCAGGTTGATTGCCTCCAGCGTCTCGGTAAGCGTGCCGATCTGATTGACCTTGATGAGGATCGAGTTGGCGCAGCCGAGCTCGATGCCCTTGGCCAGGCGCTTGGTGTTGGTGACGAACAGGTCATCACCGACGAGCTGGCACTTGGAACCGATCTTTTTCGTCAATGCGGCCCAGCCGTCCCAGTCATCTTCGGCAAGGCCGTCTTCGATGCTGACGATGGGGTATTTCGCCTGCCACTTGGCCCAGTGGGCAGCCATGGCCTCGGAGGAGATGGTCTTCTTCGGCGCGGACTTGAAGAACCTGTACGACTTGCTGCTCTCAACCCACATTTCGGTTGAGGCCGGGTCGAGCGCTATGGCTACCTGCTTGCCTGCCTTGTAACCGGCCTTCTTGATCGCCGCTAAGATCACCTCGATGGCCTCTTCGTTGGATTCCAGCGAAGGTGCAAAGCCGCCTTCGTCGCCGACGGCTGTGTTGTAGCCTTTGCTCTTCAGCACGCCCTTGAGCGTATGGAAGATCTCGGCGCCCATGCGAAGGGCTTCCGGGAAACTCTTTGCGCCGATGGGCATTACCATGAATTCCTGGAAGTCGACGTTGTTGTCTGCGTGCTTGCCGCCGTTGAGGATGTTCATCATGGGCACGGGCAGGATATTTGCGTTACACCCGCCTACGTAGCGGTACAGCGGCAGGTTGACGGAGTTGGCCGCGGCCTTAGCAACGGCTAACGAAACACCTAAGATGGCGTTTGCGCCCAACTTGCCCTTGTTGGGCGTGCCATCCAGTTCGATGAGGAAGCGGTCCAGTTCGGCCTGATCGAGCGCGTCCATGCCGATGACTTCCTGGGCGATGATGTCGTTGACGTTCTTGACCGCCTTGGTAACGCCCTTGCCCATATATCGCTTGGCGTTGCCGTCGCGGAGCTCCACGGCCTCATGGGCGCCGGTGCTGGCGCCCGACGGCACCGCGGCCCGGCCGAATGAGCCGTCGTCCAACATCACGTCGACTTCCACGGTGGGATTGCCGCGCGAGTCCAATATTTCTCTTGCCACAACATCTACAATAGTCGTAAACATGTTCGTTCCTTTACCTTTCAAAATGAATGTCTCAGCCACGATACGGGTGCAGACATTACAGTCTATCGTCGGCAGCGTCAAGGTTTATTAGAGCAAAAGGCAAAGGAAAGCCGGCGACCGGCGGCGAAAAGGCACGCGCCGCCGGCGCTGCTGGATTGCCGTGTGTCAGCGGGTAACCGGTACTAATTCCAAGCCGGGATGCCGGTCACGGCCGGGGGCCACGGCGCCTTGGCGTCCGTCTCCGGCGTCGGCTCCGGCACGCGCGACAACGGCATGCGGAGCAATTGCGAACCCGTCTTCACGATTTCATAGCGTTTGAGGGACTTGTTGTATGTCAGGCGCTCGTTGCCGAGGCCGAAACCAGTATCGTCCGTCAACGGAGTCAGTTCTATTTCTTTGGCTGCGCTCGCCCATTCGCCTAGTCTGCTGCCCATCCGCTGTTCTTGCCAAATGTACTGGTCCATGTCTTTTCGCAAATGGAACCTGAAAGCAGGAAACCACGTGGGCTGATACCACCCGACAAAGTCATCGAGCCGCCGGGGAATGGACGCTGTCATTTCGAGCAGTCCCTTTGGCGTCTCAATCCGCGTAATAGGCTGGTTCTTGCCATACCCCAAGGGATTGGGCTGATTGGACGCCTCCAACTGCTCAATGGTCTGTCTGTCCATGTTCCTCAGGTAATACTGATTCATTCCCGGGAGCCGGCCGATTGTGGTCCCAGCCATGCTCGAGGGGGTCAACGCCCACTCAAGCCCCTCTGCGGTCTTCTTGAATGGGATCTCCATTCCGCGGCAGGGCGCATAGAACATGCCGTCGATCTTCAGAACGGGAAATACGATGTCCTTGCTCAATCGGTACCAGCCGACGAAATGATCATGGGTACCGGCGGGCTCAGCGCCTGACTGCAATTGTGTTCTTGCGGCTGTCTGCAGTGCGGTGCAAAGGCGGCTGTACTCGTACTTGAGCGATTGCCAGTGCTGGTCGAGCAGTTCCTTGTACCCGCCTCGTGACAGCTCACGGCAGCCTTCGGCCGTCTGCTCGATCTCGCCCAGCAGTTTAATCACTGCCTCGATCTGATCGGCGGCCATGACGCCCCACTCCTCGCCGCCGGGCGCCGGGCCATTCTTGCCCTGCAGGTCGTCGCAGAACTCGTTGATCTGGTCAAAATAGCCGCTCAGGGCTGCAATGTCGCCGTCCTTCTGTGATTCAACGTATCTCATCAATGAGGCGATCTTGTCCAGGGCATACCGCACCCGCTCACTGGCCCCGATCGGCGGACACATCTCGGCGAGATTGCTCATTGCGACTTCACCACCAGCAGCACAGACGACGTCGTTTTCGACATCGAGCCCCAACTGCCGGGCCCTTTCCAGCGTGAAAGGCACGACGGCCTTGAGCGTGCCTGCGGCCGGGTCGAATTGCCAGTCGCCGGAGGCGTCGGCGGCGATCTTCGATCCGCCGGTGAAGGGGTTGACGGGCGCGGCCTTGAGGTACGGGCCTGTGCCGGCCTTCTCGGTGAGCGTGGTCCAGCCGGTGCTCAGGTCGGGCCGCTTGCCTTCGTCGAGTTGGTAACGATCCATAGCCATTCGCACGAGTTTAAGCTGTGCAATCAACTGTGCAGCATGATCACGGTCGACGGCATGGATGACGGCTGCCGAATCAGCGGCAGGCGTTGTGACTTTCGTGCCGACGGGCGTATATTCGATTTCGAGACCGCCGTCGGGCGTCTTCTTGAGCACGCTGACGTCGAACTGTTTGCCGTCGCCGGTCGTTACGAGAAGGCGGCAGGGAAAGTTGGCGAGGTCGTATGCACGGATGTTGAATGGCTCGTGGACAGTGGACGCCATCGCGGTGGAGTTAACTCCATCCCAGAGGCAGGCGCTTCCGCCGCGCAGGACGACCAGTTGCTTGTCAAAGCCCAGGTCGCCCTTGGCCAATTGTGTCAGATGCGTCCGCAGGGCCTCATCGTCTTTCTCAATGCCCTCGGGCATGACGACCATATCGCCGGTGGCCAGGTCAACAAATGCCGGCTGCTCGTCAAGGTCCGGCAGGGTCGCGCAGCGCGGTTCCGTGGCCGCCGCCTTGGGGGCGAGGGCAGGCGTTTTGGTTATGCGTTCGAAGACGAAGCGGGTATCGCCCTCGGTCCAGGTCATGGTGTCGCCTTCGAGGGCCAGCGCGAACGTCTGCTTGCCCCAGTAGCCGCTGACGACGAGGCCGTTGTCTTTGAGGCGGATGTGGTCGTAGAAGGTTTTGGGGTTGGGGTCGTCTTCGGCGGATTCGTGGCGGATGCAGGTGGCGTCGGGCTTGATTTCGATGCGTTTGACGCTGCCGGCGCCGGTGGACTTCTCCGCGTTGACTTGCCACGTGCCGAGCATCTTTTGAAATGTCGCATAGGTGCCGTCATTGGCGTCGGCGCCATATATGTAGGGTGCCGCCCAGAGGGTGTCGCTGCTGAGTCCGATGCCGACGGCGAACGCGGCGGCGATAAAGACCAGGGCCACGATCGCCCAGCCGGCCGAGCGGTTGCGCAGGAGCGACGATTCACGCTCCATGCCAAGGATTCGCCGGATGCGCCCGACCAGCGACCCGCCATCGGCGGCGACGGCGACGTGCGGCAGTGTGTCTCGTCGCTCGGCGATCTCCGTCAAGGCCCGGGCGTAATTCACCTGATCCGACGTGAGTTTCACGACGGCATTGTCGCAGCAGTATTCTCGCTCCAAGCGTACACGGCGCGAAATCCACCACACGGCCGGGTGATGAAAGAACAGCGTCTCCACGACCGTCTGCAGGAGGTTGACGAGGTAGTCGCAGCGGCGGACGTGGGCCAGTTCGTGGGCGATGATCGCCTCGATGTGCTGCGGCGACAACTCGCTCAGGATGCTTGCCGGGACGAGGATCACGGGTTTGAGCCAGCCGATAGTCATGGGGACTTTGACCACCGTCGATTGCAGCAGCTTCACCGTTCGGCGGATCGAAAAGCGGCCGCGGAGTTCATCGAGCAGGCCAACCAGCCGCTCCGGTGGCGGCCACGTGCCGATCATACGCAGGCGCCGCACGGCGATCCAGCCGCCCAGGTTCCATACGGACATGGCAAAGACGCCCACGAGCCATACGCCGCAAACGTACTCGGTCCAGGGCGAGACCGTTTGCGCAAAACGCTGCACCCACGGCTTCGGCTCCGGCCTCAGGGAAGCATCGGGAGTGCGCGCCGGTTCCGCGGAAGGGGCCTGGTCGTTCGCCGGGGTACGCGCCGGCAGCGCCGACGGCGCGGCAGACTGAACCGGGGCCGGTGTTTGGGTTCGCCACGGATTGGCCGGCGAAGGTGCGTCCGGCCGCGGGCCGGCCATCCATGCGGTTGCACAGAACGCCGTGAGCATTGCCAGAAGCGCCAGACAGCCGCAGCCGTAGCGCAGACTGCTCATGCGTTTAGGAATGACCACCAGAAGGACTCCGAATACGGCCGCCACCCCAAGACCCTGCCATGCCGAATGGATAATCGCCCAGCCGATCCGGTAAACAGCATCTGACGACATGATCTGATCCAGCCAGTTCATTTTCTTCCCCTTTCAAATTCGCCGATCAGCTTCTTGATCTGCTCAATGTCTTTTTTCGAGACCTTCCTGGATTCCAGTGCGGCCATGACGAGCCGGTCGACAGCCCCGCCGAAGGCCCGCTGCATCAGGTCGTCAACGAGGCCGACTTGGGCACGCGACTGGGACATGGCCGGGCGGAAGACCTGCGGCCGCTGTTCCTCGTCCTTGATGAGCAGGCCCTTCTCGGTCATGACCTGCACCATCTTGAGCGTGGTCGACAAGCCCGGCTTGCGACGCTGCTTGAGTACGTCATGGATCTGGCTGACGGTCGACGGGCCCCGCTCCCAGAGGACGTTCAGGATTTCGAGTTCCACTTCCGTCGGCTGGCTGGATGCCTTTCGTGCCATGATATGTTCCTTTCTCTCCCACGGGTTTCACCAACGGGTTTCAGAAATGCCGTTACGAAAATATTCGTACAAAAAACCGAATCTGTCAACGAAAAAATTCGTAAAATGAAAGATTTGTGCGAAATAGCCGCGTGGCGGCGTCAAAAACCGTGTATTTGCTGTGGAAAATTTTTTAGCCGCCGCGGTTCTGCTCGTCGGCCTGAATGCGATTTGAAGATTGCACCTTGTGCCACCCAAGGCCCTGGAACACGGCGACGGTATGGCCCTCTTCATCCGTGACTTCGACGCTCCACGTGGAGACCTTGCCCGATGCGGCGATGCGGCGAGCGCTGGCCGTCAGCGTGCCGCTGGTCGCCGGCCGCAGCCAGGTGATCGAGGCATTGAGGCCTAAGGAAAGCCCAAGCTTCGTGTTGGCCGCCACGGCCATCGTCCATGCCGCCAACGTAAAGACAGCCCCGCCGTGCACAAGGCCGGCCCCGTTGAGGTGATACGGCTTTATTGTTAGTCGCGCCACGGCGGTTGCATCGCCGGTTTCGATCAGTTCAATGCCGACGTGCTTTGCGAAGGCGTCGTCAACAAACGGATTCTCTGTTTCGCTCAATGGTGTTGTTTGCATACGTAATGTCCCTTCTTCGTTCACCCTATTATAACAGAACCAAAGGTGATTGGGCGAGCAAACGCTCGAAATAGCTGAGGAAATATCGGGTTCTCCATGCAGATCAGCCGCCATTTCAAAGGTCCAACGAGCAGCCGGTAAAGGGCAGGGTCGGAAACTTCGATGCATTAGAGCGGAGTTATTTCCGCCTCCGGCGGCGGTTGGCGGTCAGAGGAAGGGGCAAAATGCTGCGACTGGACGATTTTCGGGGACTCGTGGACGACACAGGGCTGGCGGAGATTTACCGCCGGGCCAAAAAGCTTCACAAGGTACATGTCGTGCACATCAACGCCACATACCAGGGCGGCGGGGTCGCTGAAATCCTCTATCCCCTCGTCATGCTGATGGACGACGTGGGCGTCGATGTGGGCTGGCGAATCCTGCACGGCAGCCAGGAGTTTTTCGAGATCACCAAGAGCTTCCACAACGCCCTGCAGGGCGGTCAGTTGAAGCTGACCGACGACAAAAAAAAGACCTACTGCCAGATCAACGAAAATTTCTCACGCTTCACGCATCTGCATCACGATTGCGTGATCATTCATGATGCCCAGCCGCTTTCGCTGATCCAGTTCTATCGCAAGACCCAGCCTTGGATCTGGCGGTGCCACATCGATCTCACCTCGCCGCACAAGGGTCTCTGGACGTTTCTGAAGGGCTTCATTCTCAAGTACGACCAGGTCGTCGTCTCCAGCGAAAGCTACATCAAGGAAGACCTGCCGGTGGACCAGCGCGTCATGTTCCCGGCGATCAATCCGCTCAGTGAGAAAAACCGCGACATCCCCGACCGCCTCGTCGCGAAAATGTTCGAGAAGGCGGGCATCCCCACCGACAAGCCGATCATTGCCCAGGTTTCGCGACTGGACCCTTGGAAGGACCCGGAGGGTGTCGTGGACGTTTATCGCCGCGTGCGCGAAAAGATCGATTGTCGCCTGGTGCTCTGCTACAACATTGCCAGCGACGACCCGGAAGGCTACCGCATGTACAATAAGGTCTACCGCAAGGCAGAGGGGCTGACAAGGAAAGGCGACGTGCTGTTTGTCGTCGGCAACAACGAAACGCTGGTCAACGCCGTGCAGCGGCGAGCGGATGTCATCATTCAAAAATCGATTCGGGAAGGTTTCTGCCTTGCAGTAACTGAAGCGCTTTGGAAAGAGACGCCGGTGGTGGCCTCCGCCGTGGGCGGCATCCCGCTGCAGATCGATGACGGCAACAGCGGTTTCCTTCTGGACCCTATGGACAATCAAGGTTTTGCCGACCGCATCATTCACCTGCTCCGTGATAAGAAACTCAGCCAGCACATCGGCAAGCAGGCCCGCGAAAAGGTCCACAAGCAGTTCCTTATCACACGGCTGCTGTCCGACCATCTCGATATGCTCAATTCCCTGCTGGCTTGAGATTTCTCTGCGCAGAAGAAAGGCCCCGGCCCGCACGGACCGGAGCCTGTGTGTGCGGGATGCTGCCGCTCAAACGCCGCTGCCGCCCGGCCTTCGAAGCTGCTCGGCCATCTCCTGCTGTTTTTTCTGCAGCTTCTCGATTTCTTTCTGCAACTGCCGCATCTGCTCCTGGATTTTGTCGAGCACCTTGTCGTCGTCACGGCGTTCGGGTATCGGCGGCTGCCACTGCCGCAGGTCCTTGAAGATGTCCTCGCGTTTGAGATTCGGCATTTTCGGTAGCACCGGCATCTTGAAAACTTCCGGCTTGCGCGCCTTCTGCTCCTGGGCACGTCGCAGCGCGTCCCTGACGGCCTCACGATATTCCTCGGGCAGTTCCTCGATGTCCTTGACCATGGCCTTGTACTCGGTACCACGGACGGTGATCCACGACTCGTCATTGGCAGGGTCGCCTTCGATGGTGATGCTATAGCTCTTTCCGTCACGGTGCAGCTCGAATGTATACCGTTCTTTAAAGAAGTTCATTATGTCATGACGTTCGCCCGGCGCCTGGAAGAACTGGTGCCACGGGACCTCGTTCCAGTCCTCATCGCCCGGCTGCATGAACCACATCCGGCCCGGATGCCACGACTCGATCGGCTCCGGTTCAGGAGGGTACTTCCACTTGATGTCTTCCGGCCGCTCGGCAGGTTCCGCCAACGTCAGCGTTACCGTCTTGCGCCTGCCAAGATGGATGATCTTCAGTGTAAGCTCGTTGCCCGCACCGGCCTTACTGACCGTCTCTCTGAACGCGGCAGGGTCTTTGACCGCATCGTCGCCCACCCCGATAATGATGTCGTCGCGCTGAAGCCCTGCCTTATCTGCCGGACTGTCCACCTGCACATTGACGATCCGCAGCCCCTCCCCCGGCTCCAGTCGCAAATGCTTAAGCAGAAGCGCAGGCAGCGGCGCCGGATCAAACGTGATTCCCATGTAGCCTGCCCGTGCCGCATCCGCCGGCGCTCCGCAAGCCAGCCCCCACACCGCAAGACACACCACCCCGATGACACACATTTTCGCTGTTCTCATGACGTTCCCTTTCAATTCCAACTGTCCAGACATTTTTCCGACTACAGATCCTGGTAGTACATGGCCGGCTGGATATGTTTCTCCCGCAACCCCTCCACCAGCCACTGTCCGCCTGAGGCGTCGGTGAAGTTGTAAAGATCCACCTCGCGGATTGCGTTGCCTGCCGTACTGTTGATGTCAGGCCACCCGGCAGGCGGCTTCGATATCGTCACCTCACCCTCATTGCCGGCGACTGCAACCGGCTGCGCATCCGGTGTCATCCTGGGTATCCATTGCAGTACGTACACAGTTGCCCCCGCACCGATTATAAGCCCGGCGGCCAAACCCGCTGCAAACCGCCTCCACCCTGCCGGATACGCCCGACTCAGACGGCTGCGGCTTTGAGTGCATGCCTGCTCGAAAACCTCCGCTGCCTGCCGCCCCCCGCTGGTCACCAGGCTGACAGCCGTCCGGGCCTGCCCATGTATTCGTTCCATCGCCTGGAAGAGCCGCCGCGCTTCTGCATTCTGCGCCAGCTCCGCATCCAGCCGCCGCCGCTCGCCTGGCGTAATCTCGCTGTCCAGAAACTTGCTGATCAGGATTTCCAGCGTTTCGTCAGTCATTTTCAGGTCCTCGGAATCCTCTCGCTTATTCCGGTGGTGATCAAATCATGGATCATTCGCCGCGCCCGCACCAACCGAATCTGCACCGTCGTCACCGGCACGTCCAGGATCTCGCCGATCTGCGCATGCGTCAGGTCGTCGCTGTAGGCCAGCACAAAGGCCTCACGGTACTTTTCCGGCAATTGGCCGATCGCCCAATGCATCCTGGCGGCCTCCTCGTCCGCAACAACCTGTTCCACTGCCGCCGGCGCCGCGGCCTCTGCCTGCTCCGCCGCCCGTTCGTCCAGCCGTACCGCCATGTGGCGCCTGTCCTTGCGCCAGCGAAGTGCTTCATTCCGGGCGATCGCCGCCAGCCAACTGCGGAACCGCTCCGGCTCGCGCAACTGCCCGATCCGGCCGATCACCTGGACGCAGACATTCTGCAGAACGTCATCGGTGTCATGGTCCGATCCCACAAGGTTCCACACCAGCCCGCCAAGCCACCGCCAGTTCCGCTCCAACAGCCGACGAAGCGCCTCCCTGTCCCCCGCCCGCGCCATACAGACCATCGCCGCCTCGTTTGTCCCTTGTGTCGTGTCCATGTCGCCTTTGCAGTACTATAGATATCGCACCACCACGGTTCATACACATTTTTCTTAACGATTCCTTACGGAGATGTAAACTATGGCGGGGCTGGCACTTACGGACTGGCCGCCTCAGATCTCACACTTCTTGAGGTCCCGCAAACGGTAGAAATGCCCCCGCCACTGGATGCCCCCGGAAGTCAGCGTTTTAGCAACGGCTCGCACGATGGCTATAATCAGCAAGGCCGTCCCCACTGGGAAAAAGACGGCATGCCGCATGGGCGCCTTCCAAAGCCGCGTCTGGTCGGCGTAAGACAGCGTCCAGATTGCAAGAGCCGTCAGGTTCAGCGCGCGTACCCACCCGGCCGTAAGAAAGACCGCCACAGGCGGCCAGACGATGACCGCCGAAACAGCGACGCATGTCAGCAGCGCAAGCACCGCACTGTAGCCCAGCCCCGCAAACGCATTCTTCTCCAGCCCCCTCATCATCTCCCTGCACGAGGCATACCACTCAAGCTCGATCAGATCCCGCCCGACCAACATTTCCTGCCGAAGACCCGCCGTCTTGACCAGCTTGCCCAACATCATGTCGTCATCCGGCCGCAGTGCAATTTGCGTATGCCCGCCTACCTTGCGATAGGCCTCGGCGGTAATCAGATTGAATGCACCAATACCCATGTGAAAGGGGCTCCGCGCACGAGTGACAAGCCACGGCTTCTTGGCCAGAGTGAACAGGTACAAGAACGCTCCTATCAGCACAGTGATCAGAAAACCGCCGCCGCGGAGACCCGGTGCGACCGGCAGATGGTCAATCCCGTATGCGTGCATATACCCCACCGCCCGACCGACCGCCGTTGCATCCATGATTACGTCGGCATCGGTAAACAGCAGCAATGCCCCTGATGCCTGAGACGCGCCGGTATGCAGAGCATGATTCTTGCCCAACCAGCCTTTAGGCAACTCGCTCAGATGTACGACCTTGAGTCGATCACTGCCTTGCGCGATCTCATCCAGAATCGCCCCCGTCCGATCGGTCGAACGGTCATCAACCGCGATAATCTCCAGATCCGAATAGGCCTGCCCGATCAGCGTCTGAATCGCGCCGGCGATATGGCGTTCCTCGTTCCGGGCCGCAACGATAATCGAAACCCGGCCGCAGGTTTTCTCCGCGGGCGGCACATGCTTCAACAGGCGCAGCCTGCGGTTGCCGACGGCCATCTCAACCGCCGACGCCGCAGCCGCCAGACACCCAAAGCCTGCCAGAATGAAAGCCGCGGCCTGCATCAGGCCCCTTCCAGAAGCATGTCACTGTAGGAACGTTCGACCAGATCGTTCTCCTCGATTTTCAGCAATTCCATGAATCGCCGGCACTGTTCCAGCAGTTTGTCCCGGCCGATTGTCCCATCCGCGTCAATCGCTTCGATCTCCACAAACCCTCCCAGCCTCTCCACCTCATCGATATGGAATTTGACGTTGCCAATGAAATAAATCTCGCGCGATTTGACAACGCGCACCCGCACCCCTAACAGTTCCGCAAAAAGCCTTTCCATGTTGCTGTCCGGCAGGCACTGGCAAAGCACTACGTCCGACCGCTTCGGCCCCGCCTCATCCGTCCGGTCATAGAAAATCAATGCATTCTCAATATCCCCGCGCCGCAGCTTCAGGCGTCCCCGCGCAACATTGAAATAAACGTCCGTCTGCCGGTCCACCCCGCGAAACTCCGCCCCCGCGCCAAGCAAAGCCGCCCGAACCCGTGCCGTATCCCCGCACCGGGCCTTGATCTCAACATTCACATGCCCCATTACCGTCCCGCCAAACATGAATCGGACGCATGATAAGATCCCGCCCCACCATGTCAATTCGATGAACCAGTTACCCTGCTGCCGTGCGAAAAACCGCTCACATTATCCCGCAAAGGTGCATCGCCCGGGATTACCGGTAGGCGCCGCAAGACGCGTCAGGCTTGCATACTTCGCTTGGCCTGTTCAATCAGTTCGATGATGAGGGCCATCTTCGGTTTTGGGGGACTGACGATAGCCGAGATTTGTTCCGCGGTGAAATGTTGACGTGCAAACGCCTCGACGTCGAACGTTTCAAACCAGCAATCGAGAACCTTGCGGCAGGGCTGTGCCCCGGCCGTCTGCCGGCAATAAGCAAACGTAATCTCATGGCCCAACATTCGGCAGTGCATTCTCTTGTCATCATGTTGCGTTATGTCCATGCTTGCCTCGCGACCGCCGTAAGGCTGCCCTTATGGTTTCTGGAGCTTTGCCAGTTCGTCATTGCACATTTTCAGTTGGCCCGGGTCCCTCAGCTTCTCTTTAGCGGCAGTCAATTGGACAAGGGCCTTCTCCGGCTGGTTGAGATAACGCGCATAAATCAGGCCCAACATAAGCCGGACCTGCTCGATGTATTCATAGTTGGGGTAAAACGCCAGAAAGGCCTCATACGCATGTGCCGACTGCGCCCACTTGCCCTCGGCCATCAACTGATTGGCGATGTCGAGCTGGTACTGACGCGGCAAGACCTGCTCCGGGTCTCGCTCCAGCAGCTCAAGATATTTGGCCGCGGCATCGGGCAGATTGCGCCGCGCGATAAGGCCGGTGATTTCCGCCCTGAGTCGCGCGATTTCGTCTTCCTGCACCTGCGGCTGGCCGGTCTTGCTGACATCCTTCACCCAGACGCGCTTTCTGCCGGTGAACGGGTCATAGCCCGCCGAAACGGTGTCGCGAAAACGGCGGCGACGGTTCCACTGTCGTATCATCGACCACAGGTCGGTGTAGTTGCTGTCCACCAGTCTCAACGCCAGCAGCAGAATCATCGCCAGAATGCCGCAGGCGTAGCCGGCCAGATGGGCCTCGTAGGCGACGGCGTCGGGGGAAAAGCTCGGCTGGATCACGTTGTCCCACAGGATCATCTTGAAGGCGATGAGATAGAGGGCGGCGATGTCCATGGTTCCGATGAAGATGAACCAGTAGATAATGGTGATTACCGTCTGCGGGAAAAGCACCAGGTACGCCCCTGTAATTGCCGCCACCGCACCGCTGGCCCCCAACACCGGATTGACGTGCAGCACGGTGTGGCCGACGCCCGCAAACACCGCTCCCGCCAGATACAGGCACAAGTACCCCACATTGCCCAACTTGTCGTTGACATTGTTGCCGAAGATGTACAGGAAGTACATGTTGCCGAAGATGTGCATAAGGCTGCCGTGCAGGAACGCATACGTGACAAATTGCCACAGGTACGGCCGCACCGGTGTCAGCATGAACATCTGTGCCCACGGACGCAGCGGCTCGACCATCTGCATCCCATCCACCTCTATCACGTGCCGCCAGTAGGTCACCACGAAACAGATGATATTGACGACTATGATGGCGTAGTTTGTGTAAGGCGTGCGGCGCGGCTGTATGCTGGTGCGAATCGGTAAAAGCATCTTTCTCGCTTTGAATACATATCTTCTAACGTAACGGCCGGGGTATTCTAATCTTACGAGGCGCGCACTACAAGGCATAAAAAACGGGGCGGTCTGCTCGTCTGGCGAGCCGCCGCCCCGTTTTACATACATCCGTGCACATAAAGGACAGGAGTGGACATGTTTTGCAAAGCGTCTTGAGCTTTGACCGCAACAGCTATGAATAATCTAAGAATCAAATCGCCGCCAGGCAAACGGATGCTTGGGAAATCTCTTTCTTTTTTTGTCGATGCCGCTATGTTCACGCTCTTGAGTGCACGTTTTTCTCGGACGTCTATGGAAAGGGCCACCCGATGGATGAACAAACGGCGATCAAGCGGCTGGCGGCGGTGCGGCGAACCATGCAGGAGCAGGGTATCGACGCAGTGATCGTCATGCAGCCGGAAAATGTAACATGGCTCACAGGTTTTATGGGCCATGATAGTTGGGCGGTGATTATCGGACGCCGCTTGTGGCTTGTTACCGACAGCCGCTACACCGAACAGGCCCGCGGCGAGTGTCTTGGCTGCCGCATTCTCGAGCGGCGCGGTCCAATGGTCGAGGCCGTGGCCCGCCTGATCGGCCGAAACCGCTCCGTCGCGGTGGTAGGGGTTGAGGACAACTGCCCGGTCGCAACCTTCCGGCGGCTCAAACGCTCCATTGATGCTAAGCTCAAAGCCGTCAGCCGGATCCTGGAAACGGCACGCCGCACCAAGGATGCCGCCGAGGTGCGTGCAATTGCCGCCGCTGGAGCCGTTGCCTGGCAGGCGCTGGACAAAGGCTTGCGGCAACTGCGGGCAGGTATGGCCGAGCAGCATTTGGCCGGCATTCTCGACTTTGAAATGCGCAAATTGGGCGGTCAGCCCAGCTTCGACAGCATCATTGCCTTTGGGGCTAATGCCTCGCGTCCCCATCATCAGCCCGGCAAACGTCGGCTGCGCAAGAGGGATACAATTCTGATCGATTTCGGGGCGCGGGTTAACGGCTATTGCAGCGACGCCACGCGGTGCTTCGCCTTCGGCTCGCCCTCCCGCTTCTATGAGCGGGTTTACTATGGGGTTCTGGCCGCCCAGGCTGCTGCCATCGCCGCGATTCGTGCGGGCGTCAAGCTGCGGGATGTCGATGCGGCCGCCAGGGCCGTCCTGAAAGACCGCGGCCTGCCTGACTACGGCCACGGCACAGGCCACGGCCTCGGCTTGCAGGTGCATGAGGCCCCATACCTCGCAAAAACCGCCAGGGACACTCTCCAGGCCGGCGACGTCGTGACCGTCGAGCCCGGTGTCTACATGCCCGGCAGACTGGGGGTGCGAATCGAAGACGACGTCCTCGTGACCGAAAGCGGCTGCCGCATTCTAACGCGGGACAGACGCTTTGGCTTCAGCAGCGGCAAGCTGCCGGTTCTGCCGAGCCGGTGACTTCGGCGAAATACCGCGGCCGCCTTGCTTTTCCCGCCGACACAGCGAATAAACGCGGGATAATCCGCTATTTTCCCGACGTTGCCTCAGCGAAATCTGCATACCGCTGATTTTGTATGTAATGCGCAGGTCAGGTCGGCGTCTTGAAATGGTGTGGCCGTGTTTGACTTCCGGTGTTTACCGAAAGCGTTTTGCACGAAGGCTGCATGGGCTTGTGGGCTGTCTTTGGAAAGGAGATGGAGTATGGGCCGGATATTGAGAATGCTTGTTTGGGCGTTAGTCCTTGCGGGTGTGGTGTTTTCCGGGTGCAAGAAGGCCGGCGGGGAAGCGGTAGAGGATCCTAACGCGGCGGCGGCTTCAAGATAGGCCGCCGTCACATGCCGACGGAAGGGGGGATTTGATTGAGATTCTCCAACCCTCTGCCGGCCACGGTGAAGGGGCGTCCGCGGCCTATGTTGTTCAGCAGGCCTATGGCCATCATGTTGACCATGAGTGAGGAGCCGCCGTAACTGAGGAACGGCAGCGTCAGGCCGGTGATGGGGGTCAGACCGATGGTCATCGCGATGTTTGCAATGACGGCCACGGCGAACATGGCTATGATCCCGATCGTGATTAGACGCGCAAAGGGATCGGTGTTGAGCCAGGCGATCTCCAGGGCGCACATGACGATCACGGCATAAAGCGCAAAAATCGTCAGGCAGCCGAGGAAGCCCCACTGGTGGGCGATGATGGCGAAGATGAAGTCGTTGTGCTTTTCCGGCAGCGACCAGGGGCTGTGGCGGCCGTTTTCGGTAATGTAAGGCCCTTTTCGAAAGCCGTAGCCATGCAACCCGCCGGAGGCGATGGCATAGGTCGAGTGCCGGAGGTGAAACCCCTGGTCACGGGTCCATTTGTCGAGGTTTGTGGTGGAACCGGCCAGAAGTTCGGCGAGTTTGGGGTGCTCATGGGCCTTGTCGAATACCCATTTGTTCTGCAAGAGCAGCGAAGATATCCGCATGCGCTGGTACGGGCGCAGGTTCAGGTAGAGGATAGGGCTGACCAGCATGCCCAGGAGGATGATCAGCAGCAGGTGTTTGACCTTCGCGCCGGCGACAAAGAGCATGGCAAAGAGAATGGGCATGAACAGCAGGACGGTGCCCAGGTCGGGCTGCAGGAGGATGAGGACCATCGCCAGCAGCGTAAGCGCAAAGGGCCCGATGAGGCCGCGGAAGTGCCGGTAATTGCTGCGGAACCGCAGGTACCAGGCTAAGGCCAGGATGTACGCTAATTTGCAGAACTCCGACGGCTGGAGTTTGACGTCGATACCGGGGATCGGCTTGATCCAGCGGTGGGCGCCTTTGACCTCCGGCACGAACGGAATGGGGACGTACTTGCCCACGAGAACAAAGGCTAAGATGAGAAGTGCGGCGGGGTAGATCCAGTAGCTTGCAGGCCCGAGGATGCGGTACGGGACGATGTTTATCGCGATAAGGGCCGCCAGGCCCGCGGCGGCAAAGACAATCTGCTTTTGCCAGGCACGTGAGGAAACGACCGGGTCGCCGACGGCCTCGTCGGGGTCCGGATTGCCGGCAGCGTAGATGGCGGCGATTCCGATGCCGATCAGCCCGGCCATGGCCGCCAGCATGATCAGCCTTACAATGAGGATCCGTCCTGTCAGTAGATTGGTCATAAGGTGTCTCAATTATACGGTGCCTCGCCCGACCTGGGAATAGAAATCCGCCGTTGGGCGGCTATGGCAGCCTCGCCCAAAAGGCTTACCTTTGAAAGTCACCCTTAATATTTCCTTTACATGTCTCCGTAAACCATTGTTGCCGCTTACTTTCGGTGTGCTGTGAGCTGTCGATTTAAAGCTCCTGGCGCGTCCATTCTGCCTTCTGTTGTCGCAAGTCCCTGCCAGACAAGAAGTTAGCAGCGGATCGCCGAAGGAGGCCAATTCGTCGTTTTCCGGCCCTGTTCTGCATCCCTGATGTTTGGTTTAATCTCAGTTTTCTGGGTTTGTTTTAGTGCTTAGCGAAATTCGCATTTTTCGGACTCGCTTGAGCACCAAGCCCGCTGGTTCCGATAATCGCCGGCCTGTCAATGGTGAGGGCAGGTTTCAGGGCCGGGACGGGGCCATACAAAAAAGTTCCCGCCGAAGCAAAGATTTTTCAAGAATTTTCGCGTTTTTGCACTTGCATTCCTGCCGGCATTTGGGGTATGATATGCGCATCGGCCTAAGCAGGTTTTCAGTACTGCAAGGGCGGTTCTTTTCGGATGTGGCCGGGTTGGCGAAAAAGGCCGCGACGCCGTAAAAAAGGCGGTTTTCGGACGTGGGTGAGGCACGAATGACGTGCCGTTAGGGAGGTGTGAATCGAAGAGATCAACGGGGAAACATCAGCGCCGGGGGCGCGACTGGAGGATTTTTCCATTTGTTTCGTGCGTGCGGGCGCCTTTCCATGTTGATTGTGTTTTGACGTCTTCTCCGGGGTGCGTTGCCCCGGGGAATCATAAGAGGTAAGAGGATTAAGAGAAAGGATGGTGTAGGATGAAGCGTTTGATGTGTTTGCTGGTGGCGCTCATGGTTGCGCCGGCCATGGCCGGGGTGACGATCAGCGTCGTGGACAACGGTGACCTCACCGCGGACATCGTGGTCGTGGCGGATGGTGATGATGCCGACGCCAACGGCTCTCTGATCGCGGGCATTGCGCTGGACGTGAGCGTGGATGCGGGCCAGATTTTGGAAGTGTCCAACTACAAAATCACTGGTGAGAGCGTTGTTGGGGACAAGGGTTACGGTATCTTCCTGGGCACGATCACCTTTACGGGTGATGACCCTGTCATGATCGAGAACACCGGTACCCCGGTTGCTCCGGCCGATGCTCCCGATAACCCCCCGCAACTGCCCGGCCCGGCCTGCGTGCTTGAGTTTGGTGCTTTGTACGATCAGGCTGTGCCCGAGGCAGCCCCTGAGGCGACGACCGTGTTGTGCACGATCACTGTGAGTGAGGCGTGCAACATGACTCTGGCCGCAAATTCAACCCGCGGCGGCGTGGTCCGTATCGGCGGCGGCGCCGTAACAGCGGATTTTGTCGGCGGCCCCATCACAGGCAGCACGTATGTGCGTCAGTATGTCGGCCCGGATCAGGCTGAGTATGACAAATACATCGCAGCCGGTTGGACCGAACAGCAGATGGATGCGGCGTGGGCAAGGCCGTATCAATGCGTTGGCGATGCCAACAACGACGTTGAAGTGTTCCTGCAAAACTACAGGGTGTACATCAACGATTTGAACAAGGTGGTAGCGAACTGGAGGAAGAAAATCAGCGATCCCACGCTGGATCCCGCAGCTGACGTTAATCACGATGCGGAAGTATTTCTTCAAGACTACCGCGTGTACATCAATGACCTGAATAAGCTAGTGGAAAACTGGAGAAAGAAAGACTCGGAGCTTGCTGGGAATTGCAACGTCGCTCCGTAAACCGGCGGTACCGTAGAATTGACACACACTTCACGTTAATGGTGGATTTGGAAAAGTTTTGTTCGAACAAAGGTTTTCTCTGAGAAAGGAGAACGATGATGAAGAAGTTGTTGGTTTTGATGTTGGTTCTTGGCATGGGCTCGCTGGCAAGCGCCGGTTACATGCTGGAAGGTGATGGGCAGCCGGAAGCGCATCTTACGGCCGACGGGCAGTATGCGGGTTTCTGGTTTACGACGATTGGTGGAACGGCGGATATCGAGATGTTGTACAGTCGCCCAGGTACGTCGTTGGAGGACTGGTCGGACAATGCGGACATTGCTGCTTACGCGGAAACGTTGCTTGGTGCCGCTCCCACAGGTATTTGGCTGGTTTCATTTGTGGACAGCACCAGTGACCAGGGTCAAGCAATTAAGCCGAACGGGGTCGTTACGCGGTTCCTTGGAATTGACTACCCGGTCACGGTGACATTGCATGATAAGGACAACTTTGGAATTCTGCAGCAGGTTACGTTGGTTCCTGAACCGGTAAGCCTCATGCTGTTGGGTCTCGGCGGTCTGTTCCTGCGTCGTCGCAAGTAAGCGAATACGCTCAGAACATGCAGTACTTAAAAGAGGCAGGTCTTCGGACTTGCCTCTTTTTGTTGTATCGGCCTGTACAGCTCAGAGGCAACATGTACGGGAAGGCGTGGAGAGCATAAGTTTGCCGAAGCGGGTTGCCCCCGGTTACTGCCTGAGAAGGAGAAAAGTATGAGATGACGTAGGGTATTGTGCGCACAATATCCTACGTTATCTTATCAAAGCCTTGTGCCCGTGCGGCCAGTGTCTCAGGATGATGCTTGGATCCAGCACCGGGGCCTGGTATGTGCGGTCATTTTTTCGCCCCTTGATTTGTCTTGTCGAGGAACGTATGATGGGTTTGCGGTAGGGAAAAGACGGCTTTCTGGTCGAACCAGGATACGCGTAAATGCAGTCAGTTATACAAGGTGTGTGCATTCTGCTGGTGCTGACAGGTGTGTCAGGTTGTGGTGGTTCATTGGCGACCGATGCGCGCAACAGGCAGGGACTACCTGCAGATGTTGCCGGAACATGGCAGGCGCGAAATAATGCTTGGAGGATCGTTCTGACAAAGGATGGCCGGGTTGACTCTGCGGTAATACCTTTCGGTAATGTGGAAATACGTCCTCGCAAGACCACAAGAGTTGAAATGCTCGATGGCAGTATCAGCAACTATAAGGCTGGGGATTGTACGGTTGACTATGATGCCAGGACGCGGGAACTGAGGGTCGAAGTTGTTGTTGACCACGTTGACATTGTGTTCATGACGGAACGGATTGAGGGGCACACCAAAGATGTCTTTATCGGGATTGTGTCTCCAAACGGTAAGGTCTGGGAGACTGATTGGCTAAGCTTCTTCGAACTGGGGGAACGGTTCCCGATGGCCCCTGATGCGGTCGGCGAGGGGTTAGTCTTCGACAAGATCGCCGAGTAGGAGCGGTTTAGGGTCTGTTCATGGAACTGTGTAAACGGTCTTAACGATTTCACTTCACGTTTGC
>DAOTMV010000019.1:0-73603 GCA_035450485.1 Anaerohalosphaeraceae bacterium
GCCGAGTCCACAACGGGAGTGCGGAATTCCTCCATAAGATCGAGTGCCAGCGCCGGCCGCCCGTGGCGCGGCTGGTGATAAAAACCCCAGTACGGATCGAATCCCTCCGCCAGCAGCGCCACAGTACATTCTTTGACTAACATCGCGTAGCCGAACGACAGCAGGGCGTTGATCGGATCTTTTGGAGGACGACGGTTGCGGCTTTGGAAGTCCCATTCCCTCGGCAGCGCGTCGCTCTTTATCATGCGGGAGAAGTTGGCGAAGTAAATTTTCGCGGCGAGTCCTTCAATGCCTAACAGTGACTCGATCTTATCTGTAGATCGGGCGTTCTTATCCTGCTGGGCCAAATCGTCCAATGTCATCTGCGGCAGGCCGGCGGCATTTCGCCGCAGGAACGTCCGCTGGGCTGAGATCTTAGCCGAAACGATCTGCCGGGCCAACTTGAGACAGCGGGCGGCATCCGAGGCCGTGCTGAACTGGCTGGACCGCAGATATGCGTTCTTGAGGCCCAGACCTTGAGTGATGCCATAAAACCAGTTTCCCATCGACAGATGGATTACGGGTATGCCCACTTCGCACAACATATGCATCGTCTGGGCAGTTACAGAAATATTGCCGCACAATACCAACTGGCTCGTGTCCGCCAGCCGGACCGTGGCAAGTTTCTCTTTCTGCTTCCATATCACCAGGGCCTTGCCCGTCTTGCAGACCATTGCACCCTGCTCCTGGACATAGAGCGGCAGGGCGTCATCGCGCGGCGGGAAGAACTGCCGTATCTCGCTACCCGGCGACTCGACCTTGCCGTAAGCGGCGGCCTGAAGCACATGTGTTTCATCCGGCAGGCAGATGCCGGCCAGACTGCAGCCGCTGCACTTGGGACTGTCTTCAAGCGGCGGCGGCGATACAGAGGCAACCGATGCGGCTTTCGCTTTCCGGATCAGATCGAGTGTCCGTTCTTCCAGTTCCGGCGTGAAAGGAATATCCACCCGCGTGCGCGAGCCTGCAAAATACAGCACACCGTGGCGGCACCTGTAGCCGCTTTCGCGAAGGAGCAATCCCTGCGCCATGAGCTGTACGCGCTCAGGCTCATAGGAGCGTTCCTCATTATTGGGCACTCGCCCGCGTTTGGTTTCCACGGGGATGGCGAAATCGTCCGCCGTGGAGACCAGGTCGAGCTTGGCTGTCAGACCGAGGATCGTACTACCTAAGACGACAGATCGCGTGATGGTGGGAGGCTCATCGCCTTTAGGTACGGCCTTCCCTTCCGCGTCGCCTCTACCGTGCGCCTCATTCTCGTCTTCGGCTGCAGCGTTGTCGGGATCAGGCAGGACGTGGTCGAGCTTGTCCGCCCGGCGATGAACGTTGCGGCCTTCGACCGTGTACGCATTATCCGCCCAGCGACCTTCCACGTGCATCAGGTGAAACAGCCGCGGGCAGTAAGCGTATTCGTTGAGCATCCGAACCGGCAGCAGATCCGGCCCTTCTCCTTCCCCATCCGTGGAATCAGGCGCATCAGACGCTTTAACCATGATTCCATCCTCCAGAGACACTATGAACTTGTTAAAGATCGACGCAAATACCTGACGACTTTAACACTATTCCACAGCAGCAAATAGCCCCAACCCACAATGCCGCCCCGCCCCAATAGCCCCGACATCATGAGGCCGTCTTTGAACCGTAGCTTCAGGTGCACAGCCGTCTGAATCAACAGATGGCTTGAGCGGGGCTCAAGTTGGAGTAGTACTTGCTGGATGCAAAACGAACGCTGCGAAATACAGCCGAGACACCTTGAGCAGCCAGCAATCGTGCATCCGGTATGGCGTCACGCAAAACAGCAAGCGCCAAGAGCGACCGAATCACTGACAGTGGAAGCGGACTTGTCCAGATGGGCCAAGTAAACGTTTCACCGTAAGAGTCCGAGTTCCTTGCAAAGCCGACTGTTGCGGCCTCCGCGTTCACCGGAACCGTGGGAAAGAGGGGCAGGGCTTCTAATGCAAGTCGATTCAAACCGCGCCGAGAGAGGATATTTTCCTTGCTTGGATCACCCCATTGAAGTGCACGGGTGCGGTGCTCAGCAGGGTCCCAACGCAGTGATCTTCCCTCATCGAGTGGCAGACTAGAATCGACCAGTTGACGAAGATGTTCAATCGTTGTGTTCTCGATTATCCAAGTGGCATATGCTGGCAAACCGCTCCCATCTGAGTCACCCGATCGAACCATTCGCAACGCCGTATCCAGGAACTCACCTTTGTTGTTTGAAAACAGATCGACACCAAACGCAGCAACCAGGTCCACTGCTAGTCTGTTGTGCGCTTCCGCATCCATTGCCAGCTTGCTGCTGAGGTTGTGAAAATCAGTCACTGAAAACGGGAGCTTCTTATTTGTTTGCCATATTTTTTTTGTAACGGTGTAGACATCCGACAATGCAGCCAAGAGGCGGCTACCAAACTGCTCGTTACCGATGTTTGAATAGAGCCGAGGCCGCCAGGCACCTCCATTGCGTACCCAGTCCATCCGTGGCTTGTCCACATTGTCTACACGATCCAGTATGGCGAGCGTTCCCAGCGCCGCCAGAAACGCGAGCGGATTACTCCCATCAAGGCCGGTAAGGACGATTTCATGTGTCTTATCATTACTCATTGGTGCTCCTCCTTTCGGCTGCTTCGCTGGCTGCCCAATCGGCCAGACGCACCATGGATTCAAGCCAGGCCAGGCCCCACCAGCCGAAGCGGCGGGTCAGTTTCCAAAAACGCTCAGCTACACCGGAGTCGAGGCGCTCAAGACCGTGGCCGCTGATGGTATTGTCATCGGGGTTAAAGGTCAACAACCGGCCGTTATGATCGAAAGAGAACGACTCAGCGGTCTTATCTTCGATTACCGGTGCGAACGGCCGGCAGTGGCCGTGGTGGCTGCCGATCAGGTGCAGGATAAGATCGCGCAGATCTCCATCATCCGGCAACCGCCCGTCGTTTTCCGCCAGACGCACCGAGTGCAATTCGTGGCGACCACCATTGGGGTAGCCAGACCGAGTACGAATCAATTTCCGTTTCTCCCACGACGGCATCTGGCCAACCGATTTGGCACGCTTATCCTTGCACAGGTCGGCAGCCCGGCGATTACCATCGTGGAGCATCGCTTGAAATCTCGGATCGGCCTTGCCTACATCGTGCAGATCACCCGACACTCCTATGGCTTCGACATGTGCGGAGATGCCGCACCCTGCGGCGAACTGCCGAGCAAGCCGGCCAACATCCCGGTTATGATCTGCTAATAGCACGGGTTGATCAGAAACGGATTCCCACGATTCATCCGCCTCAATAAAAGTCGGATCGAACTTGCGAAGGCGTTTCTTTCCAATTACGACAAATCCGCCCAACGGATGCGGTTTAACGAAGCGATTGGTCTTTCTTGCAAGCTGCTGTGCGGCGTTTCGTATCCAACAAGGCTGATCTCCGGTCATCAATGAGGCGATAGCCTGAGAGATTTTTTCTTCGCAGTCGTCATCGTCGTTCGTCACTCCGTCAAGGGCAGGAACGTGCAAGACCGAAGGCGTCAGCCGGAGGATGGCCCGGTCGCACGCTCGTTGAAACGCCTCATCGCCCTTGTCGGTGGGGCGCTGGTCAGGAAAGTCACCCAAGTCTGTGAAATCTACGCCATCGATAATCGGCACAATATAGGTGTCGGTGGGACGAACTTCGCGGGGCGAGGTGATGAGCTTTGTATCCTTTGAATCCGGACCGCACCAACGCAAAACCCGGCGGCCAGTGGAATTCGCTACATTATCATCGCACATCTGCTCGCCTTCCACGTCGCCGGATTCATCCGTTCTGATCTCACCCGTCAACCATCGCCTGAACACACTGACTGGTACAGGCAGCGCTTCGCAAGAGGACGGCGGACAAAGTGAGACGATCTGGTTCCATTGCTTTTCGTCGTCACCAAGGTCGCTGCGAAAGATGATCTGCACGTCCGGCATACCGCGCGATGGACCGTGCAGGAAAGGCGCCGGATCCGGGTCGGGCGCGGGGATCGGGCTGGTCTGGCACCACAGGTCTAGATGAGCCGGCAGAAGCACGGCAGCATCGGGCGATGGAGCATTCAAAACCGCCAACTCCTCGGGCGTCATACCCTGCGTCTTCGCACGTACCGTCGCCACGCCGAAGTCGAACACGTTGTCAGTTGCGTTCTGCTTCAGCCACTTCCACGTGTTCGCCACGCTGTTTCCGTACACGGGATCGACATTTTCGTCATTCTTCGCTGGTTCAGTTTGATCGGCGCGGACGACAATGACCGCTGGAGATTGTTCACGCGCCCCCACGCGGTTGAGCCGACCGAACCGCTGCCGCAGGGCGTCGAGACTGGCGCACTCCGTGACAAGGGCATGAAAATCCAGATCAGCCCCGACCTCCAGGCATTGGGTGGCGACGACGAAGGTGGGCTTTTCGAGGCCGCCGGACTTGCCAGCAAAAAGCGGTTCGAGACGTTTGAGTAGCGCATAACGGTCAATGGGCCTCATGCGGCCGGTCAGGAGGATGGCTTCAACGCTCGTATCAACCTCTCGGCTCGAGACGGACTTCTTCGTCTTGCCGTGCGGTTCAACCCGCCGTAGTTCATTCGCCAGTTCACGGGCCGTGGCGACCCGATTAACGATCACTCCAACTGCGGTATATCCTTTGTTCTTGAGTTGCCTCGCACGATCCGCCAGTACCTCGATCAGAGGCGGCCCCCATTGTTGCCAAGTTTTGCCTTTGGCCTTATCGGCGACAATTAGCGTTGCCGGTTTGCTCGCTTTGATACGAGAACCAAGCTTGTGGTGCGCATGGTCGTCGTCGCGATCTCGTTCGATCTGATCATCCGACAACGCCGCGGAAGGCGTCGCTGTCATCGAGACGAAGTGAAAAGGTGAGTCCAATTGCGTGTCAGCCCAGCTGCGGTACTTTTGAATCAATGTCATCGTCTGCTCGAACGGCTTGGAACAGTGCGCTTCATCGAGCAGGATCAGCGCATCGGTTCCAACAAGTCCTGCATGTATGGGTCTGAGTGAATCCGAGACACCATACCCGCGGAAAAGCAGACGGCTGCCGATCTGATCGACGGTGGTGGTGATGATTGTAGGCTGGAGCGGCGAACGGACCCAGGTACTCTCGCGGTACATGCCGCCGCGGAGAGCGTAATAGTCAAGCGGACGACACGTGCAATTTGAACTGCAATCGCATCCCGCGATCTTCTTTAATGCTGCGGCAACTCGCTTGAGTATCCCGTCATCTGCCTCTGCGAGTCTCTTAGCCAACTTCTTCGCATGTTCGTAGGTCTGATCTACCACGACGCGCCGATCCACAACGAAAAAAACACGACGCGGGGCCGTGCGTTTTTCCAGCGGCAGGGATGCCTGGCACGCCATCGCGAACACGGCGATATCGATGCATGCAGTCTTTCCCGCCGCGGTGGGCAGGGCGATGCATGCGGGCCAGTCGCCGTTGCAGGCGCGTTGCGCTAACCGTTCTTGCCATGGGAACGGCTCTATCGGCTTTCCATTTCTGTCTTTGCCGTATACTTCGCTGAAAAACGTCACGAAGTCGGCAGAACTTAACATGTTCACGCGTCACCTCCTGTTCACAACGGACGGCACAAACCGTATCCTCGAAAACGGCCCGCCCCCAACAGCACGGGACCGACAATAGGTTGATCAAATGTCAGGATCGCGTGAGTATGCTGCCGGTGGCCGCCGGTCTTGCGCGGCATAAGTGGAAATCGCCGGGCATGCGGAGTACCGATGAACATCGATACGGATGTAAGGATCACGTCCTTGGGCCGGGGCAGGCCGATGCGTTCACATGCGGCAGCAAGCGTCTCTTCCGCCTCCCCCGGTTTCTTTGGATGCTGGTCAAACACGATCGGCGTGACCGTCGCCCAGCGTTTCGCTCCGCCCGGACTCTTGGTCCATGTCTCCGGCTGCAATGCCAGGCGACTATCCTCTCCTTCGTCCAGTTGCATCTTCCACACGCCGATCCTCCCCATGCGGATTTCGAGTTCGCGCGGCAATCCCTCATCATCAAACAACACGCCGCCCATGTGTTGCTGTTCTTCTGCCGGGATATCGCGCGGCACCACAAGCGCCGCGCCCAACAGATGGCCCTTGGCGTACATATGCTTCACGTCAGGCAGCGGGATGAACGCCAGGTGCGGCCTCTGAGAGGGTGCACCATCTGCAGTATGCCCGCTGATCCACTCTGACGGGGGCTGAATGCTGCATTGCGTCATCACGGTATTACGCAGCGCTTCAGTCAGTTGCAGCGTGCTTTCAAGCCCGAGTCGAGGCCCCGCAACGCGACGGAGAATGAGCAGCGCGGAGTCGAAGGATGAATGTGGCAATTTGTCCGATCCCGCATTCAGCGGCTCGACTGAACGATATCGTATCGAATCACAGGGAATGCGCTGGCGCCGCCCAAGTTGCTGCTCCAGTCGATGATGAGATTCAAGTCGAGCTAGCCTCCCCGACTCGCCGCCTCTGCCGAACACGCGCAGGGATAACGTCGAGCGAAGGCTATCATGACCCGGAACCCAGGTTGATTCTGGTGGCTCGCTCTCGATCCAAACCTGGACTAAAGATGATGGATCTCCGATCGATGTAACCTTCTCGCACAGGGAGGTCAATGCGGCGCGGTGATTCTCCGAGCAAGTCGCCTGCGGCCAGATGAGGTAGACGTACGGATCGTGTGGAATGACCATGGGAAATGTGACCTGCTGCCGAGAGCGAAACTCCGGGAGCACCGCCAACCCCGCGTTCTTCGCGCCTTTCAAGCTGTCGACGGCATTCAGTTTGGATAGGCGCTTTTTGAGCTTGCTGGCCGAATCGTTGGCAGGCCGAGAGATTTTGGTATCATTCACCGGGACATATACTGGAATGACCCGGCGTTTTTCGGCTTTGCTTGCGGCAAGCTCCGGCGGAGCCAGCCGCTCCAGCCACTCCAGCGCCGCACGTTCATTCTTGTCGCCATCTGTCTCGAAGTGTGCCGCCGCCAGCGCCATGAAGACGCGATCGGGGTGCGGCGGCCATTCGGCGCGAGTGCGATCCGTGGGATGAGTCGCCATCGCCCAGCCGTTGAGATAGCGTATTCCCAGTGCGAACATCAGTCGCCCCCTTCCTCGGCTCCGCCGGTGGCCGCGGCAAGCTCCTGGCTTTTCTTCACCAGCGCCACGAGTTCCGGCGATGGCGTGAGCGTCAGTTCCTTGTCCATCCATGGCAGCTTGGCGCTCTTCGCCTCGCTGACCGCGTCCCGGAACAGCTTGGCTGCGTCTTTGCCGGTGAGCGCGAATTTCTGCGGCTTCTCGCCGGGCTTGTCGAGCAGTTCCCACTCATAGGCAGAGACCGCGTGAAGGTGGCAACGCGAGCGTAGATCGCAGCCCTGCTCGCGGGCCAGTGTTGCAGCGCAGAGTCCCAGCGCCGCCAATGCCGTACGGGCAGCATCGTCAACTGCGGGATTATACGTGCCGTTCAATGGAAAACGAAGCCGCCGAAGCGCCGTCAATGATAGAACGGTGGTCTGGATAGCCTTTTCGAGCGTGACGCCCCCGAACCCGTCCTCGTTCCCATTGCCATCTTTCCGGACATCGATCGACGGGGTGACATTGCTGTGGTTTGCTGTCGAAGGCCGGCCTTGATCCGGGACCTCGTCTTGATCTGTCGTCGGGTCCCAGAGCACATCCTTGCCCTTCTTATGTTTGTAAAGAACCAGTTTGCCATCTTTCTCGATTGCCTCGGCCTGGTTCAGAGTCCAGCCGCCATCAGCCTTCCTGAAGAGTGGGCCGGCATTAAGCATGATTTGTGCTGGATCAATTCGGCTGCTTGTTTTCACACCTGAGATCGCATTGACACCGATGATTTCTGATACCATTGCCCGCTGAAACTTTGCCCCAAGGCCGCCTTTGGGGCCAGTCGAGTCCCACATGCCGAAGATAAGCGCTGTCGGACACAATTCAAACAGCGCCGTCGCGTTGCGGTTGTCCACCTCGTCCAGGCGTTTGCCTAACGGCGACTTGCGGAACGGCTGACCATCCAGCAGGCTGTCACGCAGCAAGGCGTCGGCGATGCGGTGCGGCGCTTCGAGACTTGTGATGCGAAGCACCTTGGGCATGTCATTGCCCTTGAAATCGACGACGATCACCGGCAGGGGAAAAGGGTTGTCCTTCGTTTGCCGCTCCCATGCATCCAGCAGCGCCAGCTCCATGCGGTTTGCCTGCGACTGCACTGAGTCGAGTAGCACGCAATTAACCGGATCGGCCATGGCCGGTAATCGCCGTTTCTCTGTCGCGTACCTGCCGCCTTCGTAAGTTGGCGGAAACACCTTGTCCCCCGCGCCGCCAGCCGGTTGGTATTCGGTGATGCAACGAAACGCTGCCGCCATACCTTTTACAGCTTCCTTCAACTTCTCAAGTGTCAGTTCTGTGCCTGCCATGAAATTCCTCCTTTTCAAATAGGTCTGTATTGTTCTTGTTATCGGTTGGTCGACCACCGTGCGTCGATTAATACTAGCCCGTGCGTGGACAGGTTGCACGATGAGGGTATCTCGTTCTTGAGAAACTCCACATAGAGCTTCTTTTGCCAGGGAAACGGCGCATAGCCCGTCAGCAATCGAAACATCCCGCGGAATTCTTCAAGCAAAGGTGTGGTACCCTGTGTCGTGGACGATTCAGGTTCAGCCATTCTCATATCCTCCGATCGCAGTGCGGCATCCTCATAATGTTCTCCAGCCTTCCTGGACCCTGCACTCCCGAAATATTAGAGCAGACGTCCCTCCTCCACAAGAACAAATTTCCGACATCCCGGCCATTTTGACCATCCATTGCAGTAAGTCACTCCACTACGTGCCAGCACAAAACGACGCCTGCCCCCGTAATGTTTCAGGCGCCAGCAGCCCTTCCCGTTCCAGATAAGGGCGAAGCCTGAGTTTCGCACGTCTCACCCACGTACGAGCCGTCGTGGCCGGCATCTTTTCTCTTTTGGCAAACTCTGCGATAGGTTCATCCAGCGAGGACAGAAGAGCACGCTCCTGGTCTGGCGATAGTCCTGCGGCTCGCCAGGCACTTTCTATCTTGACCCGCGTCTCGCGGCGTTCCAGTTCAGCCAACGGATTCCACTCAGGATGCGTGCGGTGTGAGTGGACATCCACGCAAACCGCGCCCATGCGCCGTTGCCCGCAAGGCGTACCCATGCGCAATTCTTCGCGGTGCTTCTCGCGGCGTTTTCTTCGCCTTTCCATTTTGTGGGCATCCCTCCAGCAGTTTATTATGGTTTTGAAGACTATGTTTTCGAAGGCTAACCGCGGGGTAAGGAGATCAGTTTTGCTTTGGTAGGTTTTGTGCAGTTTGAGGTAGGCTTCTTGTTTTGCGTCATGTAGATCAGATTCATTGGGAATCTTCTTGTTGAGACGTTGCTCGACATTACGGTCGTTGGTGATGATAATGAATGCTTGGTCAAACGGGCTTTTTTCTTTTCTCCGATTCATGGCGCCTCCCTACATTGGTGAGTATATCATACGGATGAGAAACAAGCAACGATCACTTCTATAAAATTAACGACATGGGCACCTATCTCGTTGCAATCCTCCTCTGAATTATGATATTATTGCAACGGTAGCGTATGCAGTGTCGTTTTATCTCTGGGCTTGTCCACCGCTCTGAACGCCCTGCGGCCCCATTGAAGATTTCTTATCCGCAGGATCGCTGAAACAATTCCTCCAACTTCCGCGGCCTAAAGGGTCGCGGCTCCGTACCTCGTCAAAAAAATCTTTTGAGCGCGCGACTCTCTACATTGTCGTCCTTCGTGCCTCATTCTCGTCTTCTATGGTCACTGAGACTATCTCTTGCCTATCCGGCCGAGATCAGACGTGTTCCCGGTCATTAAGAGTGTTTATATGGTCGCACTGATCCTCGGTGAATGCTCCGCAGCTTTTGAGATTTGAAAAAGGAGGTTAATCCGAGTCTGGAATGTGCAACAGATTTGCAACAGAGATGCTCGTTTGAGCTACGATTGTGCTTCTGTTGATCTTCGGTCAAGCTTCATAAGTCTTTTAGTTTCAATCATTAATGGTTTAGTGACAAATACTTACAGCATGCCCTGTTCGGACTTCGAATCCGAAGGTTGCAGGTTCGAGCCCTGCCGGGCGCGTTCAAAAACCGCGTTTTCGCGGGTGTTATGGGGCCGTGCTGAAACTACGGGGACGGTGTGAGCAATTGGCGGCCATCCGCTTCTACGCCGGGGCGTCGACCTCCTGATTGGCATACGAAACATAGCCATCCAGGCGCGTGGTGCGCGTTGGCAAGGTCCTCCAACGTGCCCGATCTGCAAAGATTCTGGCGTAGACTTTTTCGTAAGCTGTGACCATACAGTCGATGGAGAAGTGCGTCTCGACGCGTCGACGGCACGCGGCGCGGTCGATTCGGGGGATTCTCTCGACGGCGGCAGCGGCTTCGTCTGTATCGTTGACGAGAAAGCCCGTCTCGCCGTCAGCGACCACCTCACGACACGATCCGCGATCCATGGCGATTACGGGCACGCCGGCGGCCATGGCCTCGGCCATGACGAGGCCAAACCGTTCGGGTAGTTCATTCAAGTGCAGCAGGGCGTACGCCTCCTTGAACAGAAGGTCCCGGGCAGACGGGCCAACAGGCCCGATATACTGCGCTGTGCGGCCATCGATGTGAGGCCGAACCAGCGTCTCGAAGTAGCGTTTGTCCTGGATTATTCCGGCGATCACGAGGTCCCTGCCGGCTTTCTTTGCCGCTTCGATTGCCAGGTGCACACCCTTGTCGGGGTGGATGCGGCCCAAGAATACGAGCTTGTCGCCAGGGTCGGGACGGAAGGTGAGGTTCGACAGGTCGATGCCGTTGTAGACGGTGGCCAGGTAGGGCAATTCAGGGTCCCGGTCGGAATCGCTGATCGAGACGAAGTAGGCGTCGTGCTTGTACTTGCGGTAGACGGCACGGATCTTGTCGGAGGAGAAGCCGTGGATGGTGGTGAGAATGGGAGTGGGTATCAGTCGTGAAAAGGCTAAAGGGATGAAGTCGTAGTTGTTGTGGATCAGGTCGAACTCGGCGGCGTGCTCCATGACTTCGGAGATGTGGAGGATTTCCACGACCTTGGGGTCTTGTTCACCGTCCTCTTCATAACCGCGGGCGATAACAGACCGGAGCGTGCCCTGGGTCACGGAGTCGGCCGTGGCGAAGAGCGTCACATCCCAGCCGCGAGCGACCAGACCCTCGGCGATATTGCTGGCGACGGTTTCCCATGCCCCATAGCCGCGCGGCGGCGTCCGCCATGCCACTGGCGACAGAATGGCGATTCGCTTGTCTTGCTGCATCTTGCGTTCTCCAACCAATTTTCATCGGCATATCGGCAGATACATTGTACCATGCCCGGTGGGATTGACAGCCGAACGCAACGTCATATCCGATTATAGTACGGTTCTACTCTGCCACCACACGCCATTCGAGAATACCGGCGGAGAAGTTTGGCTGGAGCTGGACTTCGATTCGGAGCATTTCGGTTTCGACCGGCTCGAAGGTGACCTTGTTGAACATGTCCTTTTCAACGCCATAGGCGGAGGCGTTGGTGACGGGCGTCCATTTTTCGCCATCCTTGTAGAGGAGCTTCCACCATTGCGGCACGCGGCACTGGCCCCGGCCGGTATCGTCGAACCAGTAGACCTCTACCGCAGAGACCTTCTTCCTGTCCTTCAGATCGAGCTGTATCCATTCTCGGGTACCGCGATGATTCCACCACGTGAAACGGCGGATGCTGTTGTCGGCGGAGTTCTTCGGCACGAGGCCGTCACTCACGGCTTCCACCGTGTCGGCATCCCAGCAATGTGAGGCCATGGCCGCGGGCGGCACTGGCTCTCTTTGCCATTCACGGGCATCAGGGCCGCTGCCGATCGTCGGGAATGCCGAGATTCGCAGGCGTGCGGCCCCCATTGGGATGAGGGTCACTGTCTCTATGGGTTCATCGGACTTGACGGGGCTCTGCTGAACCTCGCCCACAAGGCCGAGGTGGTCGACGGTCCAGTTTGGGATCTTCCTGGCCTTTGTGCGAAGCACGATCGGGGCGGCGTTGGCCTCGAAGGGCTGGTTGTCGGCGGGCCAGGCCTTCTTCTCGACCTCGAAACCCGCCGTCGGATCGCCTTCATTTAGAACGAGGCCGTAGTTCCAGGGGCTTTCCGGGTAGACTTCCCAAGCCGGCCATTTGTCCGTGCCGCCGTGGCGGACGTACTTTTCCTCAATTTTCAGCGAATAGGTCAGCGGGCCGCGGTCGACCGAGACGCTGTTTCTGTTCTTCTCCCATTTTCGCAGCCTGATCTCCATTGGCAGCATAAGCTTGACGACGTCTCCATCCGACCACTGACGATCTATGACCAGATACGACAGGGGCGGCGCCTTTCTGCCCTGCGCCCTGCCGTTGATCACGACCAACGGTTTGTTGCACCAGCCGGGGATGCGCAGATAGAGCGGAAACCTGACTGGTTTGGGTGTTCCGACAACAAATTCGAGTTCCTGCTCAAACGGGTACTTCGTATTCTCCGTGATGGTGACTTCCGTACCGTCGCCCACTTTGGCGCGGACCTCGCAAGCGGAATACAGCACGGCCGCCAGACCGTTGTCGGGAGTGGCCAGCCACAGGTGCTGGGCGTAGTACGGCCAGCCGTGGCCCACGTTGTGCTGGCAGCAGCGGTGGATGTGCGGGTTGAAGTGCAGCATTGGCCCACTGTTCTGCAGGCCCGGCGACTTGTTCTTGCTGTCGGAGATGACCATATTCGGCGCCGTCAGGTAGCGCAGGCTTTTCAGGTCGGCCGTCATCGATGCGGGGAAGCTGTTGAACGCAACGTCCTCGCAACTGTCCGCCCAGACGGGATTGCCGGTAATCCACAGCAGCGTCTCATCGGAAAGCATCTCCTCGACCATGCCGCAGGTTTCGACGGCCTGGCGCGGGCCGACATAGCCGGGGCGGCAGTTTTCATCGCCGCCGAACATGCCGCCGGGCACCTGGCCGTACATGTCGCGGATCTTCTGCCAGTTGCGCTCCGAGGCGTGCAGATGCAGGGGGTCCTTTGACTGCATGTAGTAGGTTGTCGGACCGCCGAAGGCCTGGGCCATGTTGACATTGTGCCAGTTGATTACGTCGTGGGTCCAGTCGGCTGTATGGCGGTGGACCTTGTGGCCGAGATCGAGCAGGAAGGCGTCGCCGGTGCGGTTGTAAAGCCAATAAACGCTGTAAAGCAGATCGGCCGCCCGCATCTTTGGCCAGTAACCGACAAGGAACTGATCCTCCGGGACGGTCATGAGGTACTTCATGTAGTTGGTCATCAGCGTGATGACGCGTTCATCGCCGCTGTAATCGTAATAGTCCTGGAGGCAGAAGAGCATGATCATGTTCGGCCAGAGGTCTTCGCGGCCTTTGAGGTTTGTGGCCAGGCCGCTGCGGCCTTTGTCGGGGCCGAACCAGCCGTCGGGCTTCTGGCTCTTCAGCGCCGCTTCGATCCAGATCTTTGTCTCGTCGAGCATGCGCTTGTCACCGAGTGCATACGCACAGATGCCGAAGCCCTTGAGCCAGTAGGGGGGTTCCTCCCAGCCGTGTTCACCAACGCCCTCAGGATCGAGCCATGCGTTGTTTTCCTTTATAAGGAACCTGCTGATCTCGGTCAGATGGCCATGCCAGCCTTCAGCCTGAAGCTGGAGTTGGCGCAGCAGCCAGCCCTTCGGCTGAATCGCCTTCAGCGGCAGCTTGACAAACGGCGTGGGCAGAAGCGGTTCGCGATTAGAGATATAGAAACTATTCTTCGCGCTTGTGTCCGGCCGACTAACCACGGAAATCCGTTCGCGCCCGCCCGCTCGCCTTGCCTGCGCAGCAGCGTCACTGCAATGGCCTGCCAACGCGATTAGAAGCATGACCGAACTCATGGCAAACACCTTCATAGAAAAACCTCCGTCACCTGGAACTGTATCACTCAGGGGCCTGCTGCAGCCCTCCGCGGCTTTATAGACTACCGAATTCATCCAGCATTTGCAAGGATTCGCCACGAAAGCATTTTCCGAGCATTGCAGCGGCATATATTGCCGATAAAATAAGTCGATGGGCAAGGCAAGCTTATCGTGTTTATGAGGTAACACATGGTGAGGCGATTTGATGAGAATCCGTTGATCCGGCCTGCGGATGTTCCGGCAAGCCGGCCCGACTACGAGGTAGTCGGCGCGTTCAATCCCGGAGCCATCGTTCATGGCGGCGAGACACTGTTGCTGCTGCGCGTCGCAGAGCGGCCCCGGGACAAGGCGGAGGACGAACAGGTTGCACCCATTTTCAATCCTGAGACGATGGAGGTTGAACACTTCCGCGTCAAGAACAGTGATCCGCACATCACGGATATCCCGGATTCGCGGTCGTTCTACTACGATGAGGAGATGTTTCTCACGAGTATTTCGCACCTGCGCCTGGCACGGAGCAAAGATGGCGTGCATTTCGCCGTCGAGCCTGCACCTGCGATGTTTCCCGCGTTGTGGAGCGAGACATTCGGGCTGGAAGATCCGCGGATCACACCTTTGGACGGGCGTTATTACATTACTTACAAATCCGTCAGCGACAAGGGCATCTGTACGTCACTGGCCGTCACGGACGACTTCTTGAAGTATCAGCGGCTGGGCATGATCTTCTGCCCGGAGAACATCGATGTGGTGCTGTTTCCTGAGAAGATCGGCGGCCTGTACTGGGCCCTTACGCGGCCGGTGCCGCGTTATATCGGGCCTCGCGGCATCTGGATCGCGTCTTCGCCGGACCTCCTCCACTGGGGCGGGCATCGGCCGCTGCTTCTGCCGCAGGCGGGCACATTTCACGACGCCAAGACGGGCGGGAGTTGTGTACCGATTCGTACCGATGAGGGCTGGCTTGTGATCTACCACGGATCGGACACCATGGATCGTTACACGCTGGCGGCGGCCCTGCTGGATCTGGCGGATCCCTCCAAGGTGAAGGCGCGACCTACCGACCCTCTCATGGAGCCCGAGGCGGAGTACGAAATACGCGGGTTCTACGGCAATGTAGTCTTCTCCTGCGGTGCGACCGTGGACGTCGACGGTAACATCGTTATCTACTATGGCGCCAGCGATGAGTGCACGGCGGGTGCGGTGACTACGGTGGACGAGGTGATGGACACACTTGAATAAGCCTTGTTCTCCGGCAGGCTGCCGCATCAGGTACAGGCTCCTCGTGCGTGCATCCGCACTTGCCGTACCTAAGGTCTTGGAGGTTTACCGTGGCAGGGCCTTGTGGTAGAATGTTGTATGGCCGGTGTTTTGCCGCCCGGCGGAGGACATACAACAATGAAGGTATGGCTGATTGTGGCCGCGTTCGCGGCGGGCGTGGGGTCGGTGTGTGCCGCCACAGTTTTTGACGCAGCGCGGCCGAATCATATTGCTTTTGCGCCTGTGGAAGCGCGTTTTGTGCGCCTGGTAATTCGCCAGAGCGCGCAGCGCGAGCCGTGCATCGACGAGCTGGAGGTTTACGGGCCGCAGGGCGGGGCGAATCTTGCCTTGGCTGTAACAGGGGCTGTGGCGAGTGCCTCTTCATGCCTTGAGGGGTACCCCATCCATCAAATTTCACATCTGAATGACGGGCGCTACGGCAATGGTCACAGTTGGATCGCCGCAGGGACGACGGACGAATGGGCGCAGATCGAATTTGCATACCCGGTGACGGTCGGGTCGATTGTCTTTACGCGCGACCGGGAAGGGCGGTTTCGCGACCGCCTGGCGTCTGCAATTGAGGTTCATGTCTCCATGGATGGCCGGGACTGGGTTCTTGTGGCCCAGCGCAGCGTTGTACCAATCCTGCCCGCGGGGCCGGTGGGGTATGAGCAGCTCTTGCGGTATGCGTTCGAATGTGAAGATCTGACGTGGAGCAGGTTTGAACCGGGGGATGCCGTGAGCCGGGTTCTGGCACAAATGGACGCCATGATCGAACGGCTCGGGGCACAGGGACTGGACGTATCAGCCGAACGCCGTGACCTGGCGGAGTATCGCCGGCGCGCGGGCCTCATGCACGCGCTGCCGGATACATCGGCGGAAAGGCGGGAGTTATTCTTTCTCGTTCGCCAGGCGAAACGCAAACTCTTCTTGCGTGTACCGGAGTTGGCGGCCGTCGAGAAGATCCTGTTTGTCAAGAGGCACCCGTACGAACCGTCGCACAATTACAGCGTGATCCTGGACGCGTCGGGCGGGCCGGGCGGCGGCGTTTGCATTCTTGAAGTGCCGCGTGAGAACGGCAGACTCGAACCTGATCGAGCGAAGGTTAGGACTCTGTTTGATGCGCGGGAAGGCGTGGCGCGGGACCCGGTGACGGACTTTGCGGCAGGGACGATCTATTTTTCCTGGCGGCGGTCGATGAGCGACTACTACCACCTGTATGCCATGGACGTTGACGGCCGCGGACTGCGGCAGATCACGGACGGGCCGTTTCACGACACATTTCCATGTCCGCTGCCGGATGGGGGGCTGTCATTCATCAGCACGCGGTGTCGGGCGAGGTTTCTCTGCTGGCGGCCGCAGGCTTTTGTCCTGTTTCGGATGGATGCCGACGGCGGCAATATCCGGCCGCTGTCGTATGCCAACCTGAGCGAGTGGACACCGTCTGTGATGCGGGACGGGCGGATCATCTGGATGCGGTCAGAATATCTCGACAAGGGAGCGGACTTCGGTCATACGTTGTGGGCAATCTGACCGGACGGCACGCATCCGGAGTTGCTCTTTGGCAACAATACGCTGAATTGCTATGCGAACGGGCGCGAGGTTCCGGGCTCGAGTGAAATTCTCTGCACGCTTGTGTCGCATGGCGGCGATCTGAACGGGCCGCTTGCGCTGATCGACCCGACCCGCGGGCGATACAATCCAGAGGCGATCACCAGTATCACGCCCGACGTCGAACCGCACTATCACATGAGCTGGGCGAAGCGGCAGTGTTTTCGCGATCCGGTTCCCATCAGCCGGGATTATTTCCTGTGCAGCCACGCGCCGTATGACAAGTTCGGCCTGTATTTGGTAGACCGGTGGGGCAATCGCGAGCTGCTGTACCTGGACCCGGCGATCGGGAGCATGTCCCCGACGCTGCTGCGGGCGACGGCGACTCCGCCGGTGATCAGCGACAGCAATGTGCCGAATGAGGCGGCCCATGGGCAGTTCTTTGTGGCGGATGTTTATCACGGACTGGAGCCGGCGGTGGAGCGCGGCCGGGTAAGGTACATCCGTGTCTGCGAGGAAGTACGGTCCGAGCTGATGCGCTTGCCCAACGGTGAGTACCGCGCCGACCATGAACCTTTCGAGGATTGGTATGCAAGCCCGACACACATTGTCCGGGGCCCTCATGGGTGGCCAAGCTACGTTGCAAAGAGCGTACTGGGGGTCGCGCCGGTGGAGAGGGACGGTTCGGCAAGTTTCTATGCTCCGGCAGGGAAGGTGCTTTACTTTCAGACGCTGGATGAGAACTATAACGAACTGCAGCGGATGCGGAGCGTTGTGCAGTTGCAGACGGGAGAGAGGCGCAGTTGCGTCGGCTGTCACGAGAATCGCATGTCCGCGCCTCCTTCGGCGGGCATTGTGCCGATGGCTATGCGGCGGCCGCCGGATACGCTGGAGCCTCCGCCGTGGGGGGCAGGGCCATTCTCCTACGAGAAGGTCGTGCAGCCGGTTTGGGATGCCGCGTGTGTGCGGTGTCACGATGGCGACAAGACGCAAACGGACCTGACAGGCGTTCTGGATGCGAACGGGGTTCCTGCATCGTACAAGACCCTCATTACGCAAGGCTGGGTACATTACTTTGACTACAACTGGGGACAGGAGCATTTCAAGGCGGAGCCGCTGACGTTCGGGACGGTCAAGAGCAGGCTGTGGGAGGTACTTGACGGCGGGCACTACGATGTCCATCTGACACGTGAGCAGATGCATCGCGTGAAATGCTGGACGGATCTGAACTGTCCGCTGTGGCCGGATTATGTGTTTAGGCCGGAGCGATTGGCGAAGGCGGCGGGCAGGTAATCCGATCTGTGCCGGCACTGCCGCATGTCACTGGCTGATCTTGAGCACCATGAATCCGTGCATAGTGTCCAGGCCCACGGCTAACATCTTCTGCCGTGTGAAGACCAGAAGCAGGCCCCGGCGAGGGAAATAGTATGCCTGTGCAATATCGTAGTTGAAATAGAGGCCCGCGGGGTAGGCATATATGAGCCGTGCTTTGGCGTTGCCGAGTTCGGGTGTGATTACGGCCCGAAGGCCCTGCTCTGCATTCCAGCTTGAGCCGTTGCTGCCCCCGGCGGCCACGTGGGCAGCGAATGCGGTCGCCAGATCGCTGCGGGCTTGCGGCGGCCTGATATGCCAGTTCATTCCTCGAACTGCCCAGCGCCCCTGCGTGGCTTCAAGCGCCAGTGCCTTCTCCGTGGCAAAGTTTTCCATGATGTCCTTGAGCCAGGCTATCTCACGCGAGGGGATGTCCGTTGCCGCCATTGCCGCGTTAGGCTCGCTGAGGATCACCTGGACGAGTTGGGCTGAATAGCACTCCCCGCCCAGCGTCTCGGCGATCCAAAGGACCGGTTGAGACCCGCGGGTCAGCCCGAGAAATGTAAACGTCTGATCGCACGAGGTCGAAGCCAGGGCGGTGTTGGCGACGCTGGCAAGGGCCAGAATCCTGAAAACCACAGCCTTCATGCCTTCCATAGCATATCTCCATTCCTTGAAATCGGATTCACGTTCGGCGGCACGGTTGCCGCTTATCCGTATCAATGGCCCGCCAACTCCGCGGCTTGCCAAAAACCTGACGACTGTGCCTATTTCTTGTTTGCGAGGTATTCGTTAATCGCCGCGGCAGCGATTCGACCCTGGCCCATGGCAAGGATGACTGTGGCTGCGCCCAAGACGATGTCACCGCCGGCATAGACGCCTTCGAGGCTGGTCCTGCATTTTTCATCGACGACAATGTTGCCCCACTTGTTCAGTTCCAGGCCGGGTGTGGTCTGGCCGATGAGCGGGTTGGCGCCGTTGCCGATGGCGACAATGACGGTGTCTACATCGAGCGTAAACTCGCTGCCTTCGATCGGCACGGGGCGCCGCCTGCCGGAGGCATCCGGCTCACCCAGTTCGTACTTGAGACATTCGATTCCGATCACATGGCCATCGCTGTTGCCCAGGATTTGCTTTGGACTCTGCAGAAGGCGGAAATCGACGCCTTCTTCCTTGGCGTGGTGCACCTCCTCGACACGGGCCGGCATTTCCTTCTCGCTGCGGCGGTAGACGAGATAAACCTTCTCTGCACCCAGGCGCACGGCGGTCCGGGCCGCATCCATCGCAACGTTACCGCCGCCGAGGACGGCGACGCGCTTACTGACAGCGATAGGTGTGTCGGCGCCCTTACCAAAGTCATAGGCCTTCATAAGATTGGCCCGCGTGAGGTACTCATTTGCGCTGTAAACGCCGACGAGGTGTTCGCCCGGAATCTTCATGAACGCGGGCAAACCGGCTCCGACACCGATATAGACCGCGTCAAAGCCGTCGTCCTTCATGAGCTGTTCAATCGTGCGCGTACGGCCTACGACAAAGTTGCAGACGATCTTGACGCCCATCTGCGTGAGAACATCGATCTCCTGCTGAACGATCGCCTTGGGCAGTCGGAATTCCGGAATGCCATAGACCATCACACCGCCGGGCTTGTGAAATGCCTCGAAAATCGTTACGTCGTGACCGGCTCGCCGCGTATCAGCGGCGGCGACAATGCCGCCGGGGCCGGAGCCGATAATGGCCACCTTTTTGCCGGTCGGGGATGCGACCTTGGGAACGGACGGGACTGAACCCGCGCGATCGGCAACGAAGCGCTCCAGCCGCCCGATGGCCACGGCCTTATCGACGTCCTTGAACTTCTTGCCGACGGTGCATTTTTCCTGACACTGGACCTCCTGGGGGCACACGCGCCCGCAGACCGCCGGCAAAAGTGAATTCTCTTTGATGATTGCCAGCGCCTCGTCGTAGTGACCTTCGGCAATGGCCGCTATAAAGTCCCTGATCCGAATCCGCACCGGACAGCCCTCGACACATGGTGCTGTCTTGCATTGGAGGCATCGCATGGCCTCCAGCCGGGCCTGTATTTCCGTGTACCCCAGCGCCACCTCGCTGACATTGCCGCACCTCTGGCCCGGGTCCTGCGCCGGCATCTGCTGAGGCGGTATGGCATAACGGTCGGATGGCTTGATCGTGCCGGCCTTTTGCTTATTCAGAAGCTCATCGAGAAGTTTACGGTCGTCAGTCACGATGGTGATCCTCAAAGATGGAGCGTTACTTGCCAAGCCCGATCCTGCAGCGGTGCTGCTTGTATGCTTCATGTGCTTTCTGTTCGAGGGTGCGGTAGGCGTTTAGCCGCTTCATCAACATGTCAAAATTAACCTGGTGGCCGTCGAATTCAGGACCATCGACGCAGACAAATTTCGTTTGGCCGCCGACCTCCACGCGGCAGCCGCCGCACATGCCCGTGCCGTCGACCATAATCGCATTGAGCGAAACCTGCGTTGGGACGTTGAACTTGCGCGTCGTCTCACAGCAGAACTTCATCATGATTGCAGGTCCGATCGCAACAGCGAGATCCGGCTTGCGGTTCCTGCCGCAGATCTCCGCCAGCGGTTCGGTTACCAGTGCCTTTCGCCCGTATGAGCCGTCATCGGTGACCACAATCAGTTCGTCGCTCAAGGCGGCGAACTCGTCCTCGAGGATCAGCAGTTCTTTTGTACGGGCGCCGAGAATGCTGATAAGACTGTTGCCTGCTTCTTTCATGCCGCGGGCGATGGGAAGAAGCGGGGCGTTGCCAATGCCGCCGCCGACGCAGACGACCGTACCGAATTTTTCGATATGCGTGTGCTTGCCCAACGGGCCGGCTACGTACCCCAGGCTCTGGCCTTCTTTGAGGTCGGCCATTTCGCTGGTGCTTTTGCCTACCCGCTGCCAGATGAGGCGAATCGTCCCTTTTTCAACGTCTGCCCCGGCAATCGTCAGCGGAATACGTTCGCCATAATCGTCATTGACGCCGACGATCACGAACTGCCCCGGCCGGCGCGCCTGCGCCACCAGCGGGGCTTCCACCTCGATGGTGAATACATTCTCAGAAAGCTGTTTTTTCGATACGATCCGATGCGACACGTTCACCTCGTTTTATTTTCGTTTCCAGGGTAACCGGACAGTCAGGGGCTGTTGCAGCACAAAGGCAATTGTAATGGCTCAGCCGTGGTTGGGCAACACCCGTTTCCGCAGACTTACCCCCGGTTCCTCAGCATCCTACGTTGGAGCGGCGATGGGAGTTCCGTTCTCGGGCGGGCACGCGCCATTTAGGCCGTTTCAGCCGTGCGGAGCTCCCGATTTTGCCGTCTTTAGATCAGACGCTGTGGGTCGTTTTCTCAAGTAATTGCCGTGCCTTGCGCGCTTCTGCCAGGAGGTCCTGCTCATTGCCCGGCCTGAGGCATTTAAACATCTTCCGGAACGACAAATGGTTTGCGGTACTCGCGCCGCAGCATGGCGTTGGCCTCGTCGTCGCCGATGAACCGTTGTTTGACGGGATCGAAATCCAGCGAGCGGCCCAGGCGATACGAGATGTTGCCGAGGTGAATCAGCGCACACGAGTAAAAGCCTGCTTCAATATTCTTGTTGAACTCCTTCGGGTCGGCTTCGCGGATCGCGTTGATATAATTCTGGTAATGGTTGCCTAAACCTTTGCCGGTGGCGCCGGGCTCACGGTTCTTGCCCATGTAGGCCTGCCATTTCTCAACTGTTTTGGCCATATAGCCTTCGGAGCCATAGAACAGGTTACCGATGGTGTTGTCGCCGCTGACCATGTAGCCGGTCTGTGCATCGGCGCTGCCCCGCGTCCACATCATGTCCTCGCGATTGGATATCCAGTGGCGTGTTTCGAACTGCAGGATCTTTTTCTTGTCGCCGCGGCCGTCGGGGTTCTCAAATTCGAAGATTGCCATGAGCGTGTTCGGCGTGTTCTGGTCGTCGTCGAACATGAAATGACCGCCCATCGCGCAGACTCGCGTGGGCAGCTTGACGCCCAGGCCCCACCGGGCGACGTCCATTTCATGGACGCCCTGATTGCCCATGTCGCCGTTGCCGTAGTCCCAGTTCCAGTGCCAGTTGTAGTGGAAGCGATTGCGGGAGAACGGCCGCTTTGGCGCCGGGCCTAACCACAGGTCATAATGGACACCGGCGGGTACAGGCTCGTCAGGGGTGTGCTTGATCGTGTCGCGCCATTTGTAGCACAGGCCTTTTGCCAGGTAGACCTCGCCCAACTTGCCGCTGTGCAGAAACTCCGCCATCGACTGCGCACAGGGGTTACTTCGCTGCTCGGCGCCGTCCTGGACGATCACGTTATACTTCTTTGCCGCTTTGACGAGTTGCTGGCCCTCGAAAAAGTTATGACAGCAAGGCTTCTCCACCGAGACGTGTTTGCCTGCCTGCATCGACCAGATCGCCGCCAGCGTATGCCAGTGGTTCGGCGTCACAATGGAGACGGCATCGATGTCTTTGTCCTCCAGAAGCTTGCGGATGTCAGTGTACGTCTTGGGACGCGGCAGGTTTTTGTTGGTGAAATACTTCTTGATCACGCCTTCGAAGAGGTTCTCGTCGACGTCACACAAAGCCGCCACTCGTACGTTCTTCAATGCCGAGTAGCTGGCGATGTGGCTTTGCCCCATGCCGTGAATGCCGATCACCGCGACACGGACGGTCTCATTTGCCCCCGCCCAGGCGGCACTTGTTCCCCACAGGCTTGCCGCGGCCGCCGCCCCTACAGTAGATTGTGCCGAACGCTTCATGAAATCCCGACGTGATAATCTGCTCTGCCTCATCGTCTTCTTCTCCTGAAGGTAATTATCAAGCAATAAGCATATCACATACAGGTCTAAGAAACAATAGTAACCATTGCCAAAGCGGACCTGTGAAGCCCGCATTGCGTACTGTACCGCAACACGGGTTTTATCTGGCAAAGAGCTGGCCGATGAAGATAATAGGGAAAGCTTAACGAGGGACTCGGCACGATGTACGATCACGTTATTCTGGATTCTGAGCAGATTGGCCGGTGCATCGCGCGACTGGCAGGTGAGATAAGCGCGGCCTATCAGCCTGATGATCGTATACTGGCGATCGTGGTCTTGGATGGCGCTACTCGGTTTGCCGCTGATCTCTTGCCCCAGGTGACTTGCCAGGCGGAGGTCGTATTCCTGCGTGCCTCCAGTTACCACGGCGGCATGTTCAGCACGGGCACAGTGACACTGGAAGGTGATCTTTCGGACAAGCTGCCGGGCAGAAGCGTTCTCATCATCGATGACATTTATGATACGGGTCGGACACTGGATGCCGTGGTCCGGACGGTCCGCCGTCACGGCCCGGCCGATGTAAAAACATGCGTCCTGCTCGAGAAAAGTCGCCGACACGAAGTGCCCGTTCCCGTTGACTTCGTCGGCACCTGTGTCGAGGACGCGTTCCTCATAGGCTATGGCCTGGATTACGAGGGCCATCACCGCGAACTGCCGTTTATTGCGGCCATCACGTCTCCTGAACCCTAATTCAGGCGAACCGAAATCCTGAACATCTCGTGCTTGCTTCTCCGCGGCCTGATTCCGTATAATGCACCACATATGAAACCGGTTTACGTGGCCGGATTCTGACTTGGGCATACCGTTATCATATGGAAGGAGTGGACATGACATCCCGCGATCTTTCGAGAAGAGGTTTTGTAGCAGCAGGGGCCGGCGCCCTGGTCACTATCGCCTCCGTGGCAATGAGCGCACCGCAAGAGAGACGACCGACAGGACAGAGGCCGGCCGGTCAGCGAATGGGCGGAAGGCCGCGGCCGCTTCAGTTCGGGCTTCAGTTGTACTCGGTCCGCGAGGACTGCGGCAAGGACCTGCCGGGCACGCTGGCCAAGGTGGCCAACATGGGGTATACCGCTGTGGAGTTCGCCGGCTACTACGGCCGAACCGCCAGGGATATGCGCAAACTGCTCGACGATAACGGCCTGACCTGCTGCGGCACGCATACGGGTATCGACACACTATTAGGCGACAGTCTGGCGGCCACGATTGAGTATAACCAGATTCTCGGCAATAAGTTTCTTATCGTGCCGGGTCTGCCCGGAAAGTATAGCAGTTCGCGCCAAGCCTGGCTTGACACGGCCAAACTGTTCAATGAGCTGGCCGCAAAGGTCAAGCCGCACGGCATGTACGTCGGCTATCATAACCACAGCGTTGAGTTCCAGCCCATGGACGGTGAGATGCCGTGGGACACGTTCTACAGCAACACCGTTGCCGACGTTGTGATGCAGCTTGACACCGGTAACGCCTGCCACGGGGGCGTTGATCCGCTGCCATACCTGTACAAGTACGAGGGTCGTGCCCGCAGCGTCCACATCAAGGCTTTCAGCAAGAAGGACGACAAGGCGCTGATCGGCGAAGACGATATTAACTGGAAGGCGTTCTTTGCCCTCTGCAGGGCTACGGGCGGCACCGAGGTCTATGTTGTCGAACACGAAAGCTACGCCTATCCGCCGCTGGAATGTGTCGCACGGTGCCTGAAGAACCTGCAGCAGATGCGACTGACCGCCTGAGGCAGTTCGACAGAAAAAGCCTTGTCCATCGCATTGAAGAGGATTGCTCATGAAGACTGAGACCTTCGCGCTGATACTTTGCCTGTCGGCCATACTCGCGGCATCCGCACAGGCCGCCAATCTATCATTGGCTCAGCGGTATCCGCCGGAGAAACTTGCCGACCTGCTGCTTCCTCGCGCGGAGTGGCATCCGTTCGCCACGACTGATGAACGTGCCCAGTGGGAGGCCGTGGACCCCGGTATCCGGCAGGCAATTGTGCGGATCGCCAATGATGCGGCCAAACGCGACGTGCCCGCACTTCCGGCAACCTTGTACCTGGAGTTTCTGCGAAACGGAGATCGCGAACGCTATCAGAAGCCGTACTTCCAGCGGCGTTCGATGCTCAATGCGATGGTGCTTGCCGAATGCCTGGAGGACAAGGGACGGTTCCTCGATCCGACTGTAAATGTCCTCTGGGCCATTTGTGAGGAGTCGTCCTGGGTCTTGCCTGCCCACATCTCCGCCCAGAAGGCCGGAAGTGGTTTACCCGACACGGCGGAACATGTCATCGATCTGTTCAGTGCCGAGACGGCACAAGCGCTGGCATGGACATGGTATCTGCTCGGCGAACGCCTCGACCGCGTTTCGCCGCTGGTCCGCCCGCGGATCGAACGCGAAATCCGCAGCCGTATCCTCGTGCCGTACATGGAGCGGGACGACTTCGGTTGGATGGGCTTTCGACGTTCGGGCCGACCGAATAACTGGAATCCGTGGGTCAATTCCAACGTGCTTGCAGCGGGCCTGCTTATTGAAACGGATCAGGCCGCACGGGCGGCGCTGGTCGCCAAGGCTCTGCGGAGCCTCGACAAGTTCTTTGTGCCGTATCCGTCCGACGGCAGTTGCGATGAGGGCCCCGGTTACTGGAGCCGTGCCGGGGCGAGCCTCTTTGACGGCCTCGACCTCCTGCACAGTGCCTCCAGCGGTCGTATCGACTTTTTCAACGTCGCCGTCATCGCCGAAATCGGTCGTTTTATCACTCGCGCCCACATCGCTGATGATTACTTCGTCCCTGTCGGAGATTGCAGCGCCCGCCTGGATATTGCGCGCGACCTTGTGTACCGTTTCGGCGCGCGCATCAACGACAAGGATATGCAGGCGCTGGCGGCCTGGGATGTATCGGCGGCAAAACTGTTTGGCAAACTGGATGATTTCGAATTCATGCAGCGGCCGTTGTATGCAGTCTTCAATGCAAAGCAGCTTCTCGCCGCCCGCAGCGATTCACCGCCGCTTTTGCGCGACGTGTGGCTGAGCCACGAGGACATGCAGCTTATGGCGGCTCGCGACCATCAGGGCAGTGCACAGGGTTTGTATGTTGCTGCATGGGGTGCACACAACGCCCAAAGCCATAATCACAACGACGTGGGCAACTTCATCATCTTCGCTGACGGCCGGCCGTTCATCATCGATCTGGGCGCCCCGACGTACACCCGCCAGACGTTCAGCAGCCGCCGCTATGAAATCCCGGCCATGCAGTCGGCCTGGCACAATCTCCCGACGATCAAAGGGTCCATGCAGGGCGCGGGCCGCCGATACGCCGCCAAAGACGTGACATACGAATCATCGGATGCGTTTGCGCAATTGCGGATGGACATCGCCCCGGCCTGGCCCGCCGAGGCCGGCGTACGCCGGTGGATCCGGACCGTGCGCCTGGAGCGCGGCCGACATGTCGAGATTACCGACGATTACGAACTGATCGCCGATGACTGCCCAATCGAGGAGAACTTCCTTACGCCGGCAGTCGTGACAAAGCCTGGCAAGGGCGTACTGCTGCTGAAGCATTCGGAAGGCAGCCCACTCTCCCTGCGATTCGATGAGGATGTGCTGCGGCCGGAGATAGAGAATGTCACGCTCGACGATGCGTCCCTGCAGAACGACTGGGGCGAGCGGATCACGCGCATTCGTTTGGTAGCGGCCCAGCCAAAGCGGCAGGACCGCTGGACGATCCGTTTCGAGGTCGACTAAACCTTCGGCAAGGGTTTGTCCGCCAGCACCTTCGCCAGGTAAGCCTTCGCCTCGAGCACATCCGGTGTGGCGGCGTCCGTCATGTCCTTGTAGCCCGTTCCGTCGCGGCTGCTGCCGCAATCATAGAGCCGGCCCGGATGGCCCGGTCCGTTATCCTCCAGCAGCCACCGTTTCGTCCGCACGATAGCTGTATATCCATTCGCGTGTATCCTGCTCCTCGCCGCGAAGCAGCGGCGCGAAGGATCGGCCGTCGACGGGACGGTCGTCAGGCAAAGCGGCGCCGGCGAAATCGGCTAACGTGGGCAGAATGTCCGAAAGGTCGATCAGTTCGTCGCTTGCCTCCCGCGGCTTGACAATGCCCGGGCCGTTCACGATGAGCGGAACGCGGGCGCCGAGTTCCGTGGGCTGCCCCTTGCCTTGGCCGCCGGTCCCATTGTCGCCCGTGAAGAACACAACCGTGTTGTCCCGCAGCCCGGCCTTATCCAGAGCGCCGACGATGCGCCCAACGAGCTTGTCCATATATTCGACGTTGGCCTTGAAATTCGTCTTGCGGTTCTTGAAGTTGTCTATCTCGGAGGTCGTGGTCTCGGGCGTCGAATAGTGCGGAGCGTGTGTTACCGCCATGGCGTAGTACGCCAGAAAGGGCCTCTCCTTGTTAGCGTTCATGAAGTCGATCAGAAAACCGGCGAACATGTCTGGCCCGTAATCGCCGGGGCCGGTTCTGACATACCTGCCGTCCTTGACGATGCACGGGTGCCAATAGCGCGAGGGCTTGCTGTCGCCTTCCCACCCGCCGGTATGCTTGACCCCGCGGGGCAGGTTATGCTTGTAGGCCCACATACAGTAGGTATCGAAGCCGCACTCGTGAATCAGCGTCGGCATCTCCCCCGTGAGCTGCCATTTACCGGCGTGCGCGGTGGCGTAGCCGGCGCGTTTGAGCACGTGAGCGAAGGTTACCTTGCGTGCAATGTCGTCTTCGGGCGACCCGGCAACAGGGCCCCCGCGCCGGCCGGGGAACTGGTACACCCCGTTGTGGTGGCCATACTGGCCGGTCATGATCTCAAAGCGCGTCGGGTGGCAGAGCGGCGTGGCGTAGCACGTCTTAAACTGTACGCCCGTCTTCGCCAGACGGTCGAGATTGGGTGTGCGATGCTCCGTATTGCCATAGCAGGCCAGTTCTTTGGCCCCGAGATCGTCGGCCATGATGACAACAAGGTTCGGAGGCCGTTTGCGGACCCTCTCGCCTGAAACCTTGTCCGCGCCCAGGCCCGCCGCCGCGAGGCCTGCCATTTTGAGGAACTGTCGCCTTTGCATTTCGCCATCCTTTCTGCGGCACCCAACGCCGCAGCACAAACTGTACCTGCAACGGTTGCGGAAATCAAGACGCCCGGACTCACTAAGAACGATCTGAATCTCACCCCCGTTGTCCTGTGGCACAAGGATGGCCAAACCAGCCGGCCCACTGGCCAGCGATTGCCGATCTTTACTACGAAGCGCTTGAAGAGCCCGTCTGCGTAAACCCCGATGGGTTGGACTTGAGCTTCGATGTTGCCGGCAGCGGAACCGCTGGCGACGAGCCCGACTGTCGCGTGAGTCTTGCCGATTTGGGGGCGTTTGCAGCAGACTGGCTCAACTGCGGCTTGCTTCCCAAGACGGCCTGTTACTGAGCAAGGGACTACGACCACGACCACTTTTGAGCAGGGCGGTCGCCGAACGGCGAGCCCGACACGAACCGCTACTGGCCTGTGGTCGATGCCGACGCGGCGCTTCCGCGTTTTCTCAACTGTTCGAGTTCGTCGGCAAGTTTGCCGACCTCCATCCGCAACCGCTGATTCTCCTGCTTGTTGCGAATGAGCATACGGATGACGTAGAGAACCACGAGGACCGGCACAACGCAGCCAAGTCCAAACAATATGGCCAGCACGATCAACTCCCAGAAGCCCGGCATGCCGAATGCAAGCAAATCAACGTACATGGGTTCTCCTTCCACTCACGAATTGTTTTCAGAGCCCGGTTGCCGCCGTTCGGTAGAGCGGCATACGACGAGCTTGTCTCTTTCTTTCCGTACCTTGTGCAGGTCGACACCCAGCTCGGCAAGAATCTGGCCCCCGACGCTGCCGCTGACGAGGAGAATGCCTGGCAGCAGGTGTTCTGTGCCAAGGTAGATATGTCCGCACCGCCTCGCCTCGTCGATTGCACAACGAATTGCCATTCTCGCCGTTTCCAGAAAAAGCTCTGTACCTCGATCTCCGGCCGGTAGCGGTCCACATGTTGCCTCATACAGGCGGCGCAGCCGGTCGTCACTGACGTTGAGGTTCTTCAGGATGATCGCCGCAATGCATTCCGGAACCTGCATCACAGCCACCAGCAGGTGCTCTGTACCGACATGGGCGCAGCCGCGCTGCTTTGCTTCCTGCTCCGCCAATTGTGTTACCCGAAGTGCACGCGGCGCCCATGGAAGGGGCTCTTCTGTAATGCAAAGCGCGGCCGAGGCTGGCACCTTCTTCGATTCCAGCCAGGCGTCAACGTCGGCACGATCGAACTTGATGTTCTTTGCGCTAATCTTGATGTAGGGAGGGCAGTCGCCGGTGGCGATATACTTGTAAATGGTCCGCTTGGAATCCCCCAAATAGACCGCAAGGTCTTCGATTGACATGAGCTGCATATGACAACAACCTCCTTTTTATATAACTATATGACGTCAAATGCAGTCATATGCAACAAAAAATCTCAAAACGCGTGGAAAAAATCTTTTCATAGCGCGGGCCCATACGGATAAGTACATGCAAAACCTGGAGTTACGTCTGAATAAGGGTATGATGAAATCGCAGGGAAAAACTCAGGTCAGTCCGAAAAAATGCCTGCTGGTCTGCGTGACGGCCTCGGCGAAACTCTCCAAGGCGGTCCCGTGGAGTTCGGCCAACTTGCGGGCGGTATGGATGAGCATGGCCGGCTCGCAGGGCCGCTGGTTGCGGATGGGTTCCGGCGAGATATACGGACAGTCGGTCTCGATCATCAGCCGGTCCAGGGGCACTTGCCTGGCCGCCGCCCGGGCTTCGTCGGATTTCTTGAACGTCACGATTCCCGTAAACGAGATGTGCCAACCTCTGTTCAGCAGTATCCTCGCCTGCTCGGCCGTGCCGCTGTAACAGTGAAATACCACATTCTTCAGCGACTTGGCGTACTCGTCCAGAATGCCGACCACCTCGTCGAAGGCATTTCGGCAGTGCACCACGACCGGCAGCCCGCGGTCGGCCGCCAAAGTCAGTTGCTGCCGGAAGATCCGCCGCTGCGCATCCTGTTTCGAGAAGTTGTAGTGGTAGTCAAGCCCTGTCTCGCCAATCGCCACGACGCTCTCGTTACCTGCCAAAGCCCGCAGTGCATCCATATCGGCCTCGGAAATATCCGCAGCATAATGCGGATGATATCCCACGGTGGCGAACATGTCCTCGTGGTTCTGCGCCAACTCGACTGCTTTGCGGCAATGCTCCGGATCCGTGCCGACGGTGATCCACCGAGTGACACCCGCCGCCCGACTGCGGTGGAGCACCGCCTCCAGATCGGCATACAGTTCTTCAAATGTCAGATGTGCGTGTGTGTCGATCAACATTGCTGTTCGTTTGCTCGCCTTTAGCTCCTCGGTATGAAGGCATTCGGGTAATGTGTAACCACCGCCCTCGTTCCATCCCCAAGTACGACGGCGACGACGTCGAACCGAAGCGGGCGGTCCTTGATGCGGTAAATCCGGCGGAAGTACTCGGCCGCCCGTGCCATGCGGATACGTTTGCGTGGGGTCACAGCATCATGGGCGCGGGCGTAATCTTCATTACGCCGGGTCTTGACTTCGATGAAAACAAGTGTGCCGTCCGGGTCCGCCATAACCAGATCGATTTCGCCCATGGCGCACCGGTAGTTTCGCGCAATAGTTCGGTATCCTCTTGCCTTGAGGTGCTTTTCGCAGCGCTTCTCCCCCCATCGCCCGAGCCGTTTCGGATCCGACAGCAGTCTCCGCCTTATGAACGGCAGAGCCGGCATACGGCGGGCCTCACTTGCTCACGGTGTGTTCGCTGTGGCGGTGCGACAGCCGTACGGCCTTGCCGCTGCGCTCACGCAAATAGTAAAGTTTGGCACGGCGAGCCTTGCCGCTGCGCACCGGGCGAATGTCCACGACATTTGGCGAGTGAATAGGAAAGATACGTTCCACGCCCTCGTCGGCCACAAGCCGCCGGACCGTGAATGTCTCATTGATCCCGCGTCCCTTGCGCGCGATAACCGTGCCGCCGAACACCTGGATGCGGGTCTTGTTGCCTTCGGTGATGCGGCAATGAACATCCACAAGGTCGCCGATTTCGAAGTAGGGGATCGTCTTCTTCAGACTCTTATTCTCAACCGAATCCATAAGTTTCGTTTTCACTGTTGGCTCCCGCCTGTCTATACCTCTGCGTTCTGCTGCTGCCGGTATGGCCGGCCACTGTCTTGAAAGAATCATGTACTATACTTGTTCGGCGGAGGGAAACAAGTATTTTTTTACAACTTTCGAAAAATGAGTTTTCCCCAATCCATCCACATTGGCTCGCGAGGCCACATGATGAAATGGGGGAAGTGGGCAAGAGAGAAAATTTGCATTGGCAGTACTGTAAATCATGGTTTTATCAGAAGACAAAAGAGCCAGGTTTAGTCTGTTGGACGTATGATCATAAGTTATCCACAACCGGCTGTTGAAGCTTGACAGGTCCACGTTCTGGATCGTGGCTTGGCAGATACGGGCTGGACGCCCCCAGGGCCAACCCGTTTTGCGGCCGCTGACGCTTATCTTTTATGCTAAGCGGGGTTTACTATCTGCCGTGTTTCGCCTGATTAGGGTGGACGTTCTTTCGCGGATTTGCAAAGTTTCGCCGATGTTTCAAGACCAATCGCGGTAGGGGAGTTGGCTTGCCTTGAAGCTTACCCCGTCGTGACCGGCCGGACTGCTGGGAGCCGTTCACTCTAAGAAAGCGACGAACGATATCGGTCGAGTGGCTTTGCGACCTCCCTCCTGGTGCCAGACTAAGGTGATGGCGGTGCCGATTCCGGCTTGAGCCCGAGCAGTCGATAGATTGCCTCTGTTGCTCTTTGGGTTGCGTTGCCCACGTCGTAAAACCTGTCGCGCACGAGCTGTTGTTTCGCAGCAGCCATTTCGCGAGTTTCGCCAGGTCTCCTTTTGTAAGAATCTGCAGGGCCTGATCCGGCTGCTGGAACGTGTGCACAGCCTGGCGAATTACCGTAAGCGTCTCCGGCATGGTCATGACGGCCTGGGCCTCAGGGGTGTCATAGTAGAGAATGGGCCGGCCCAGGACCATGTATTCATAGAGCGTCGAGCCATGATCAGTGATCAGGACGTCCCCCGCTCTTAAATAGCGTGCGGTGATCTGGTCAGTGACGTGGATCAGTCGCCCGCTGCGAGCCTTTTTGTCGAGGAATTGCGGCCAGTCAGTGCGGCTGTAACCTGGCGGAATAGCGTATGTATGACAACTCATGGGGTGGAGTTTCACCAAAAGTGTCCAGGGACCCGATTGGAGGCACTCAATGAGTTTCTCGCCGATGGTATTCAGGCTCAACTGCGGGTTCCACGCCGGCAGGCATGACAAACAGGCCGGGTCAGCAATTTGTGGACATCCATGACGCTTACCATTTCACGGGCATGAGGTGCTCGCCCTTGCCGGTTTGCCCGCAATGATGCTGTGCTTGATCTGCGTTGTGGAAATTCCTCTGGTATAGGGAAACCGAACGACGCGGCCGTTTATCGATTTCATGTATTCAACGGCTTCACGATGTTTAGGATGGCTGCCCCAGCTTTCCCCGACAGCGAGGACATCCGCCTGACATTCTCGCAGCCGCGCCACGTATTCACGATCGTGGAGAACAACCACTGCGTCCACGCATTTGAGCGCTGCAACAAGCCTGACCCGATCTTCACAAGGTATCACCGGCGGACGGCCTTTGTATTCAGCGGACGCAATCACGTCATCGGCAAAAACCCCCACAACAAAGAACATCGCCAAGCGCCTTTGCTCTTTCCAAGATGTTAAGATGACCGACGTGCAGCAAATCCCAGCAGCCGGTGATAAACACGGTTGTTTTCTTCATAGCCCGATCCGTCCAAACCCGCAGTATCTCAATGTCACTGAATGTATGGCTTGCCGTGCTCGCAACAGCGCTGAGGACCTTTGATTCTTACACTTACTCCGGGCACTCACTTTTCTCCCCTGCAGATCGCCAGACACACCGGATTGCGGATATCGCGGAGGTTGTTCGCTGCTGATAAGTGAGGGAATTTACAAAACAGGCAATCTGTTGTCAATGGTCTATATGGATAAAGGGAAGCGCGACTTGGGAATCAGCGGCTGTCCTCGAGGCTTATGGCAGGACTTGTAAGGTTGCCCGAATCTGGCCTAAATGATAGAATGGACCGTGTGCAACATGAAATGATAGAACCTTTTAGGAGCGCATCATGAAACGCGCAACGGTATCACGGCGTGAGTTTTTGAAGGCGGGCGGGACGGCAATGGCGATAGCCGGGGCAGTGCCGGCATGGTATGCGGAGCAATGTTCCGCGCAAACGTCACAGGGAAATGGAAATGACGACCTCTGTCTTGCTTTGATCGGGTGTGGCGGGCAGGGGCGCGGCGATGCGCAAAACGCCAGTAGATTTGGCAAGGTTGTGGCGGTCTGCGACGTGGACGCCGGTCATCTTGCCGCGGCCCTGAAGGATTTTCCTGGCGCCCAAGGCTATTCTGATTTTCGCAAGCTCCTTGAGCGCAAGGACGTCGATGCCGTGATCTGCGGAACAGTGGATCACTGGCATACGTTGATCGCAATGGCGGCGATGAAGGCCGGAAAGGACATTTATTGCGAAAAGCCGCTGACCCTGACGATTGACGAGGGCAAGCGTCTGGTCGAAGTCGAGCGGCAGACAGGCCGAATTCTGCAAACCGGCACACAGCAGCGCAGCGACCAGCGATTCCGCATGGCGGTTGACCTGGTCCGCAACGGCAGGATCGGCAAGCTGGAGAAGGTGGAGGTCTGGCTTCCCGCCGGACTGCGCCAGGGGCCGTTCAAAACGTCGCCTGTGCCTGCCGGATTCGATTATGATTTCTGGATGGGCCAGACGCCTGCCGTGCCATACGTCAGGGAACGGACGCACTTCAGTTTCCGCTACTGGTGGGAATACTCCGGCGGGACGATGACCGACTGGGGCGCGCACCACAACGATATTGTTCTGTGGGCGCTGGGAATGGATGACTCCGGGCCGGTGAGCATAGAGGGCAAACAACTCGTCGAAATGATCCCCGGCGGGTTCACCGCGGCCAGTGAATACTCGGTGACCTATACCTATGCCTCCGGTGTGGTGCACGAGTGCAAGAGCACCACGGCCAGCGAATGGCACGGGGGCGTCAAGGACCGCAACGGGCAGCAGCACGGCATCAAGTTCCACGGCACCGAAGGGTGGATATGGGTAACGCGCGGCATGATTTCTGCGAGCAAACGCGAGTTACTGACGGAGAAGCTTCCGGACGACGCGCCGCGAGTATACGCCAGCCCGGATCACATGCGGAATTTCATAGACTGTGTCAAGAGCCGCAAGGCCCCGATTTGCCCGGCAAGCGTGGGGCACCGCTCCGCGAGCCTGTGCCATCTGGGTGTGATCGCGATACGCCTGGGCCGCAAGCTGCAGTGGGACCCGGCCAGGGAGCAGTTTGTCGGCGACGACGAAGCGAACACGTACTTGTCCAGGCCCATGCGGAAGCCGTATGATTACAGCATGATCTGACGTCTGAGACCGGCATTCCGCAAATGTGCAAATGACCGCAGCCTCTTCGAGGTCATCGGGGGCGTTCTGTTTTTCCCGTGCCGCTGCTGACGGCTCAAGGTTTTTCTGCGATTACCGCAGAGAGGGTCCAAAGGCCGGCGGTTAGTTGGAGGAAGGCGGCCGCGGAGTCGCTGTTGACCGTGATGCTGCAGGTTTGGCCAGTGTCTTTTTGATGTGCTTGCCAGCGGCCGAGGGTGAGGTCGGTCAGGAGGATACGGGCGTTGCGGGCCGGGACGGTGAGTTCGACAGGGCTGGGGGAGGGGGTATTGTCTTTGCGGAGGAGAACGAGCCATGTTGCGTCGGCGGCTTGAATTGTGCAGCCAACACGGTCGGCCGTTTCGATGTACTTGACGGGCAAGCGGGCAGGGGACCTGCTGTCGGTGACCTGGAGGACGTTGAGGAAGAGGTCTTCGGCACGGGCGGCTTTCGGCGACAGTTCGATGCGCCAGGCGCCGGGTTCTATGGAGGTGCGGGCGCGAACCAACGGCTCGACGTCATTGGCGTAGTTTGTGCCGAAGACGTAGAACTCCTTGCCCGGGCCGCCGACTTTGGCTAGGTGGGCGTCGTCTGCGGCGGGCAGGAGCGTATCCAGGATCAGTCGGCCGGAGTCGCCGTATTGTGTGCAGTCGGCGATGGCTGACGGGCCGTCGATCTGCGGTTCTTCCTGCGTGTGGAGGAGCCAGTATTTGCGAAAGGCGGGGTCGGAACTTGTAACGCGGTCGAAGACGACAAGCGCCGCCGGGACCTGGGGATGGCGGAGATTAAGAAAGACGAAGGAGCGTGTGACCTGTTTGACTTTCGGGCCGTACGCATCGGTTATGTCGCCCTGCAGGAGCGTGTAGTCCGGCTTCTGGCCATCGGGGCCGAAGCCGTGGGCGAGCACCTTGCCGGTGCGGTAGCCGTTACGGGGGTCAAGGAGGACGTCCAGTGTGCGGGGTTCGACGCGCCGATTCGGAAGGCGCTGGCCCCCGTCGTTGCCGTAGCCGCTTCTGCCGAAATCTTCGTCCGGGTCGTAGATCAGCAGGCTGTTGTGGGCGATGGTGCGCCAATAATAGTTCATGCAGTGCGGACTGCCGTATGCACCGGATGAGCCTGAGTACAGGCCGGAATCTATGGCAAGTGCGCCTTTGTAGTAAATCTGGAAAGCGCCGGCGTCAAGGTGCTGGTGATTGGTGAAGTTGTACTCGTTGATTTTCATCTCCGCGATGACGCTGTCGTCATCCCAGCCGGTGCGGGCGATCATCCAGCCGAATGGAAAACCCGCATAGTGGGACAGCGGCAGTGTGGTGACAGGGACGCGTTTGAGATCCGGATCGCGCCAGAGGACTTCGAAGATCGTCTCGTTGCCGCCGCTGGCGCCCTGTCGCTCATACTGATCGAGCAGAATGCCGTCATGATAATAACTCGCGGTGAGAACCGTGCCGAAGTATTGGCCCCAGGGCCGGCCGCGGGCGGCGCTCGACGCGAAAGTGTCGCCGGCGCGAAGCCGCTGACTGTCGGGGCGGGTGGCGTAGATCCAGTAGTATGGCACAAACTGCTGCTGAGTATTGTAGACATCGGGCAGGCCCATACGGTCGAAGATCCACAACGGATACGTATCCCAACTGAAGCGATGCGGTCCATAGGAGTCGCCCTGGTGATATGCGTGACCCGGATAGAACCAGTTGCGCGCCGGCAGGTGCTCGCGGAAGAAGCGGCCCGCGGCGAGCCGGTACATCTCGGGATATTCGTCATAGATGGCAATGCCCGCCGAAAGCATGTCGCGCATGATCATGGCCTCCGACGAGTGGCCTGTAACCGATCCCTGGCGCACCGGCGGATAACCGCATTCCTGGGTCCTGGCCAGGCGGACCAGTTCCTTGATGAACGCCTCCTTTTGTTCACTTGTGAGCAGGTCGTAGCACCAGTCGTAAACAATGGCGCCGGTCACCATCATGCGTCCCGTTTCACGGCAGGCGTCCTGGCGGTGGGACAATTCGCACTCTTGCAGCAGCGGCAGGGCGGCCGCAATGATTGCGCGACCCAATGCCGCGTCGCGGCTGATCAGGTACTGGAGGGCGTCCCATTCGACCTTGAACTGAGTCGAACGTTTGGACTGTGCCCGCAGGCGTTCGACCGCGGGCCGGAGTGCGGCCGCCTCAAGACGCAGCGGCAGTTGTGCGACATGCTCGCCGCGCAGGTAAAGGCGCGGATGCCCGGCTGGCGGAATAGGAATCCTCGTGCCTTCGGTCTCCTGCCACTGCAAGTCGGCCCTGGCCGGCAGGAGGACTGCAAACAGAACAGCACACATAACGGCCACGAACCTGCATTTCATGTGTTCATCCCTTGTCCTGATCATCACTTCACCGGCACACACCACGACATGCGCCGTGCGAAATCCGCCTGAAAAACAGGCCTTCGGCTGCTGATGACTTCCCGCGGATCGCCCCTGTCGAGCGGCAGATCGCGGTACCAGCCTTCCGGGGCCTTCTCATACCGGCCGCCCCAGCCGGGTTTCAGGGGCTCCGCCGGGTCATTGCCGCCTGATGGAAGAAAGAAGAACCATGAAGGAGTATCCCCTTCCTTGAGGCATCCATGGGGATTGGGGGCGGTCCATGTTTTTGTGGGATAGAGGGCGCCAAGCGGGCCTTTGCTTCTCACGTTCCGGTCGACCCAGTCACGGCTGGTGAGCGATTCATCGCCGCCGAGATACATCCCGCGATACGTGGCCAGGCGCCGGTCTTTGCCCGCGGGCGGACGGCTGAGGATGTACCACATGCCGGGGAATTGGGCATGCATCCATTCGGCGATCCCATCCTGATCGCCGATGTCGAATACGCGGAAGCGCTTGACGAAATCGGCCAGGCCGGCGGCGCCGCGATCCTGCTTGACACGCCAGAGAGCCTGGGCCAGATCGGTCTGGCCGCCCCAGATCGTGATGTTGAGCGGGCGTTCGGACGTGCCGGCATCAATCCGCTCGATGAGCCAGCGAGAACCCTCCGTATCGTGTCCCTCGCCGATGTTCTCGCGGCCGCGATGCGGATTGCCCGATTTGATGCAGGCCAGCAGGGCGTCCGTTTCCGGCCAGCCTTCCGCATGCCGCATCAGGTTATCACGCACCTGGCCGTATGCCAGAACGATTTGCCGAATAAGATCGGGGCGTGTCACCGCGTCCTTGAGTTCGCCGGGCATGCCGGAGGCCGTTGCGACAAGACCTTCGATTTCGAATTCGTTGCTGTAGGTCATGAGGCGGATCATGGATTGCTGATCGTCGGGATCACCCCCGATGTCTGTAAGCACCATCAGCCTCGGACGCAGGTTGCGCAACAAGAACGTCCCCCGGACAGTGTTGAAGGAGTCATTGTTCTTGCCGTGGCCGCCGCCTGTGAAGACGAGCGTAAAGTTGCGGCCGTCGGGGGAAAACCATTTTGGCGCAAAGGAAAAGAAGAATACGTTGTTGTCCCAGTCGAGCTTGCTGCCAGATCGCGTACTGCCGAAAGGCTCGTCTGGCCTCCAGTACCTGACGGTGGTCCAGGGCCCCCATGGTTCCGGAGCATCGAAAAGGGCCATCAGACCAGCGTGCGAGGCGGTGTGCTCCGTGGCAAGGAGATAACGCTTGATACCGTGGTTGTAAACGGCGCTCAGACGCCAGCCGGTGCCGTCCGGGTTTTCCAAAACACACTTCTTTTCCGACAGACTGCCCCATCTCGGCTGTGAAGCGTCCATCCCCGCGAACCATTCGTACGCCTCGCGGCCGGCGAAGAGCTTGTCTTTGGCCACTCTGGCAAGAAAAATACCGCCCGGCTTGTGGACAGCAAGGCCGAATGTCGCCTGCGTGACATCCGTGCTTTGCGGGCGGATGAAATACGAATAGATGTAACCGTCACGCGCCTGAGCGTTGTTCTTCCCGTTGATGAGGAACGTGGGCACGATAAGGTTGTCTTCGATGGTCCAGCGCCACGGTGCCTTGGTCCAGTGAGCGCCATGGTCGCCGGACTTCGCCAGTTGAATGTACCGGTAATGGTCCCGTGGGCCGCCCGTATCAGGCTCGTCAGGGACAATCCATGAGTAGAGTATGCCGTCGATGCAGATCGTGCCCCAGCTCTTGCCGCTGAACGTGGCGGGATTTTCGGCCTTCTTGCCGCCCCACACATTGAAACCTTTGTAGTTGTCCCCGTTGCCCTCAATCCTGCCGAAGCCGAGCCCGACGCGGCCGTCATTGTTGCTTCCTGCAAAGCCGCCGCCATCACCCCAGGCGCCGTACTGGTGATCGTCGTCGGCCCAGGCCAGTTGCCAGTTATCGCTGCCCAGCGCCTCCCGACGATGCGTCAACCAGTCGAGCTGAACGTCTTCGATCACCGGGCTCGGCGGGTAAGGAATCCTGGCGGCCGCAGCCGTTGCGATCAGCAGAGCCGTACATATCTGCGTTACGAGTCCGGCCTTTGCCTTCATCCTTATTCCAATACAATTTCCACGACGGGCGGACGGGAAAGCCATGCCAACGTGCAGATTCATAGTCTGTCGCTCTTGAGATAAAGGATGGCGTCGCCGTCGAAGGGGGGCGAGAGTTTCTTGGGGCCGCCCGATGATTCGACTGGGTCGGCTTTGATGATCCCGGCCTCGGTCGGGGCAAACCACTCGCACAGATAAGTACCCGGCATCAATTCAACCGTGAACGCGCCGCCGGCGGGCTGATAGACGACGTATTCCTTTCCGGGGTCAGCAAGGCAATAGCCCGTTGACGCCAGTTCGCCCAAAGGTCGCATGGCTGCCAGATTCCGCCGCTCTGCAATCCGTCGTGCGTGGCCGAGAGCCGCTCGCAGCGGCTCCCAGTCACGATCCGCGCTGAGGATCGAACCGTGATAGGGATCCATGAAGATGGGGTTGTGGCCGCGCGTGAAGCTTTTCCAGACCCACGCGGGGTAACCGCCAACACCCCAGACGTGGTCGGTGTCAAGAATACTGGGCATTCTCTCATTCCAGGCCGGCGGGTCGTCGCCGAAGCCGTCATTCCGACCCGGAGAGACCCAGTCGGCGCCGCTGGCTAACATAGTTGGCAGGCGCTCGGCGCCGTGGCCGGTATTGCCGATGGGATGCTGCTTGCCCTTGGTCTTCTCATATTCATGAACCGTTGCGATTACCCAGCGGTTCCATTCCTGCTCGCCACCCTCGTTGATAACCTCATAGAGCACGTTATCAAGATCGTTGACGGTATCGACGACCTTGAGGATGTAGGCGGCCTGCAGCTTGTTGACTTCGTCGTTGCCAAGACAATGGACGCGTCCGCTGACGGCATCCGCCCCTGCAACCGTCACATTGTTGACGTTGTTGGCGGGGTTGAACGGGTGCGATCTCCATGCCCACCCCTTTTCTGTTCCACTTCGGCGGTTTCCGTGATAAAGGCCCCAGCCCTCGAAGAGCATGATGCTGACATAGATACCGCGATCACCGGCCGCCTTGACGCGCTGGCGCAGACGCTCGAAATACGCTGGATCGAATTTGGTGAGGTCAAATTTCGGTTTGCCGTCGAGAGCGTTTCCCGGGCCGGTGCGCAGCCACGGCAGCGGGCCGCAATGGTGAATGAAGTCTTTTCCGAGGCGCGGGTTGGCACGCGTGTCCCACCGTGTCGAGTCCCATGCCCACAGGCGGATGAAGTTATGGTGATGTTTTTCAAGGAAGTCAAGGTAGCCGTCAAAGTCGAAGGGCTCCGGCGGGTCGCTTCGGCCCATGTCGACGAGATTGTCCCACGTATGCGCGCCCGTCAGGTACACGGCCTGCAGTGAGCCGTCTGCGTTCTTTGTGCCGTCTGTGAAGTATCGGGGATTCGTTGGATGAATGCGCAGAGGGCCGGCGGCTGACGGAGCCTGCGGGGCAGGGGCAGGCTTGGCCATAATCATGGCGGCCAGATCAGCGCGGGCTTTTTCGTAGGCAGCCGGGTCTTTGTTCCACTCGAACCACGATTCCGTGAGACCGCGGACGACCGGCAAGGCGTCTGCCCTCTTGCCTTGCCGTTCTAAGATCGCAAGGTATTCGTAATCTTCAATGGCGTCGCGCAGGGCTTTCAGCCGGATGGTCGGGACGATGCCGTCGTAGCCTAACGCGCGGGCGGGATAGACCAGCGAGCCTTCGCCGTTGAAAACGATAGCCTTCGGGCCCTGTTGCGGCTTGCCGCTGCCCGTGTAGAAGGGCGTCTCGAGCCATGGATCCTCGCTTTGCCGCCAATACGACATTCCGCCCCAGTACAACAGGCCTTTCATCTCGTCGCGCCAGGCCATCCATGCGGGAATGCGGTAATTGAGCAGCGGATAATCGACATGCCACCACGGGGTAGGCTGCCCCTGGCACAATGCTGTGTAGGTCCAGATAGTCTCGCCTGCCTGGCGGCGGAGGGCTGCACTGTCGGGACGATGCAGCGAGAAAAGCGGACACCAGATGTCGACCGCGCCATAGAGGTCCCCCCACGCACTGTCTGCCCCGCCTTTGCCGGGTTCGGTCCAGGTTTGTTCGACCACCAGAACCTTGGCAACGGAATTGGCCCGGCGGATAGCCCGGCCCCACTTCTGGACGTACCGGTAATCCTCTTCCGTGTTGGGTTCGTCCTTCAAATAGGTGAAAAAGACGACGTGAGGCCTGTCGAGCTGAGCCGCGGCCCTGTCGAAGGCCGCAAGCCACGCCTTCAGTACGTCGCCCTGAGTGTCAGGGTCCTTGACAACCGAAGAGGGGTGCGGCGTCTGCACGGCGTTGACATGGTAGCGATCGATGAACTGGCGAAGGGCGTCGATTTGTGCGGTCGGAATCTCATATGATCCGTCCGGCCGAGCGACGGGCCGGAGCATTTCGTTGGGCGCTGTGGCATTAAACCGGTGCTCGCTGAGCAGGAGGTTGCACTGGTCCCGGATGTATGACCAGTCCGCGGGTTCGAGTTTGTTGTCACGGTACCAGGAACGCATGCGGTCGGCGGGCGAGCCGAAGGCGGTGACGAGCGTGGGTGTTTCCGGCAGGCTGAAATCCCAAACGGTCAATTCGACCGGCACATTGCAGGTCCATCCCTCCGCCGAAGTCAGCCGGTATACAGCGGCATACTTCCCAGGCGGGGTTCCATCAGGAACGTAACAATCTACCCAGAAGCCATGCGTCTCGTCCGCGGGCAGATCGAAAGGAAGGGCCTTGAAGCGCGCCGGGTACGTTTGCCTGGGCGGCAGGAGAGGCTTCGCGGGGATGAGCGGATCAGGATACCAGTCCGGCCTGAACGCCTCATTTCGCCACGTGGCGGTATCGAGTCGCAACTGATGTTGGCGATAAAGGCGCGTATGACTGACATCGATGGCGTACCCGGATGCGTTGCGCAGCGGCGCACATTGCACGTCAAGACCGCCGACCGGCTTGTCTGACCGGATGAGGATCTGAAAGCCCACCCATTCATTGCGGGCGGCCGCAATCCTGACCGCCAGGGCCTCCTCCGGGGGTTCGTCCCGCAAGACGTGCCGCGTGTCTGTAACGGTCCAAACGCGGCATTGCGCCTCGACACTGCTGGTGAGAAGTACCTGCAAGAAAGCAAGGATGGCAGCGATGCTTGTCTTCATCTTTGGCTCCTCCGCTGCAAAAAAATGTCTACGGTCGTAATTGTCCTTACGCACATGCTTATTGTAGCGTGTGTCTGTACAATTACAAGGCGACGGAGAACGCGATCACAGGCTAAAGGATGGCACGACGAAAGCCGATGCAAAGCGTTGAAATCTGTGGGGATCTGCCGATGATCAGGATGCCGGGCAGAAGTTACGCGGGCGTGCTTGCACCGTGGACAGCCGAGGAGGAGGCCCTTGCCGGCCAACTGCGGCATGATGTGGAGACACTGGCGGGGCGAATAGGCGAGCGTAACGTTTTTGCCTATCCCGGCTATGTGGAGGCCGCCGACTTTCTTGAAGATGAACTGAAAGCGGCAGGACTTCACGTGACCCGCCAGGCCTTCGAGACTTCCGGCAAGACCTGTTGGAATCTGGAGGCGGAGGTTGTCGGCATCCACCGCCCTGACGAAATCTTCATTGTCGGTGCACACTATGATTCCCTGCAGGGGACGGTGGGCGCCAACGACAATGGCTCGGGGGTTGCGTCCTCACTGGCCCTGGCGCGCAGCTTCGCAGGGCGCAGGCCCTGCTGCACGATTCGTCTTGTCTTTTTCGCCAACGAAGAGCCGCCGTTCTTCACCACGGATCAGATGGGCAGTCGGGTTTATGCCCGGCGCTGTCGCCTGCGAGAGGAGAACATCGTCGGTATGATCAGTCTGGAGTCAATCGGATACTACAGCGACGAGAAGGGCAGCCAGCATTATCCTCCGCCGTTCGGCATTTTCTATCCCTCGCGTGGTGATTTTATTGCGTTTGTGACCGACACGGGCGAATCGCGGCATCTTCTGCACGAAGCGATCCGACTATTCCGGGCCAACTGCCGTTTCCCGTCGCAGGGCGGTGCATTGCCGGCCGGATTGCCCGGGATCGCGTGGTCCGATCATTGGGCGTTCTGGCAGGAGGGTTGCCGCGCGATCATGGTGACCGACACGGCCCCCTTTCGATACCCATTTTACCATACCCCGGACGATACCCCGGACAAGTTGGATTACCAGCGCCTGGCGCGAGTTGTTTCCGGACTCGACGAGGTTATTTCGAATCTTGTGCATATTTAGGTGTTGCAAGCCGCTAATCAGGGACTAAAATCAATAGGACAATCGAACCACATGCAGCAATTAAATGGTGACAGGTCGTGATTTACGGCAAGGAGATAGTTGCAATCGCGGTCGCGTACGCGCTGGGATGCATCTCGACGGGTTATTACCTGACTCGGCTGCTGACGGGTACAGATATTCGCCTGACGGGCAGCGGCAGTACAGGGGCCCGGAACGTATCGCGCGTTCTCGGTAAACGGTGGTTTGTCTTTACCGTCGGCGCCGACTTTGCCAAAGGGGCCGCCGCCGGCGGGCTGGCGCTTTATCTGGACACCCCGTCCTGGGTGATTGCCGCATGTGTGCTCACCGCCGTGGCCGGTCACATCTGGCCCGCTCAACTGGGCTTCCGCGGCGGCAAAGGGGTGTCAGTGATGCTGGGGGGCCTTGTAGCCTTCAACTACCTGCTCGTACTGGTGATGGGTACCGTTTTTGGCCTCCTTTATCTTGTGACGCACAAGTACATTGTCAGCGGCATGGTCGCGATTGTTACATTGCCCCTGGCCGCAATGTTCTTGGACTGCGGCCCAAAAAGTCTGTCGATTCTGATTGTACTGACGGTTCTGGTCTTGTTTGCGCATCGCAGCAACATCTGCGGCGCGATTCAGGAAGGACGCGCCAAGGCTGGCGCGATTTTCGGAAGCGAGAAATAGGAACAGGGAAATGGCAGGCACGCATGTATTCAAGATAGCGACGGAGCCCTGGGAGTTCGAGCAGATCAACCGTCTCAATTACGAGACGTTTGTCGAGGAGATCCCGCAGCACCAGCGAAATCCCAAGGGCATCCTGGTAGACAAGTTTCATAAGGAGAACACCTATATCATCTGCGTTGTGGACCGTGAGGTCGTCGGCATGCTGGCGGTGCGAAGCAAGCGGCCGTTTTCGCTGGATGAAAAGCTCGAGAATCTCGATTCGTATCTGCCGCCGTATCGTTCGATCTGCGAGGTGCGTCTGCTCGCAACCAAAAAGGACCGGCGACACAGCCGCGTGGCCCATGGACTGCTGAAAGAGACGGTGCAGTATTGCCTTGATCATGGTCACGACATTGCTGTCATTTCAGGAATTGTCGAGCAGCAGAAGTTGTATGAACACATGGGCTTTGTGCCGTTCGGGCCGCTGGTCGGCAAGGATGGCGCGATGTTTCAGCCAATGTACCTGACGCCGGAGAATTACGCGCGATCCAAGAAGCCCGCCATCCAGATCGCCACGATTCCCTCGACCGGACGGGTCATCCTGACGCCGGGCCCCGTGGATATCTCGCCTTCCGTTCGCCGCGCATTTTCAGAAGTGACGATTTCACATCGCTCCGCCGAATTTGCCGAACTCCACGCCGAGACGAAGGAGCAATTATGCAGGCTCGTGGGCGCACGCCGCGTGGAGCTGTTCATGGGTTCCGGCACACTGGCCAACGACGTCATTGCCGGCCAGTTGACCCTGCTGCAAACACGCGGGCTCATTCTGACCAACGGCGAGTTCGGCGGACGTCTTGTCGACAGTGCCGAACGGTTCGGGCTGAGCTTTGAAGTGCTCGCCCTGGAATGGGGCAAACCCTTCCAACGCGAAGATATTGAAAAGATCCTGGAGCGCGCACCGGAAATTGGCTGGATGTGGGCGGTGCACTGTGAGACGTCCACAGGCATGCTCAACGACATCAACATGCTTAAAGACATCTGCCGGAGGCGCGGTATTCGGTTGTGTCTGGACTGCATCAGTTCGATCGGCTCCGTGCCGGTGCGGGTGCACGACGTCTACCTTACCTCCGCCGTAAGCGGCAAAGGCTTCTGCTCATTCTCCGGCCTGGCGATGGTCTTCTACAACCATGATCTGCAGCCCTCCGACAAGCGCCTGCCGCGATACCTGGATCTTCAGATGTACGCCGACAACGATGGCATACCATTTACCGTGCTGTCCAATCTCGTCGGGGCGCTCAACGAATCGCTCAAGAGCCTGGACGTCGATGCCAAGTACCGGCACAACTGCGAAATCTCTAACTGGCTGCGGCGAGAGCTGCGTAAAGAGGGTCTGGAAGTGCTGGTGGACGGCGACCACGCCGCGCCGTGCGTCATGACCGTGATCTTACCGCCCGAATTCAGTTCCGAGCGAATCGGCTGCCGCCTGGAGGAATGGGGATTCTTTACGCACTACAAGAGCGGCTACCTGAGGCAGCGCAACTGGCTCCAGATCTGCCTGATGGGTGAGGTGTCCCGCGAGGTCCTCGGGCCGCTCCTGGTGAACCTGCGGCAGCTGCTCAACTCAGGCTGATGCCCGACCGCGGCACAGTACCTATGGCCGGGCCGGGGTGAGGCTGTTTTCCGGGTCCGATACGTGATACGTCGGCGTTTCCGCGGCGATAATCAGGCATGCGACCGCCCGCTCGTCCGCGCAATTGATGCAGCGGTTGCGTTTCGTCGCAATATGGTATAGTTTTGCAGATGGGCGGGGAAGGAGTAATACACCATGACCGATAACAAGGTGTGTACACCGTGTTTTGAAAAGAGGCATCGAATGGAGAAAAGAGCGGCTTTTGGAAGGGGGCCTGTTCTTGCAGCGGCGCTGTTGCTGGCAGTGTGGTTTAGGCTGGGGGCGGCCTTAGGACAGGAGGACGGTGCCAAGCCGGCAGAACAGGCAGAAAAGGGGCAATTGAAGATCGTCGGGGAGCACATCGAGACGATTGTGCTGGTCGATGGCAATGGACGGAGACTCCCCTTTTCGGCTGCGGATATGGAGAAGCCGCTGGAGTTGGCGCCGGGCATGTACCGCCCACAGGAGATTCAGTTGCCGGGGGGATACCAGTGCATGATCTTGAGGGGCGATTTCGGCCGGGTCGACGTGAAGCCCGGCGAGACGGCCCAGCTGAAGGTAGGAGGGCCCCTGACACAGGGCATCACGGTCGAGCGCCAAGGCAAGATGTTTCGCTTAGGGTATGATCTGAAGGGCATCGGGGGAGAGACGTACACTATGACGAATCGTTCCAGCCCGCCGGAGTTCGCTGTTTACAGGGGGGATCGGAAGGTGGGCGGCGGCAAATTCGAGTTTGGCTGAGGCGGGACTTGCTCGTACTCGTGGCGAGTACCGTTTTATGTGTTTGGCGATCTGAAGTTCGTGGCCGTGCATGATCTGGGGGAATTAGGGCCGAAGGAAAGCGCGGGGGTTGTCGCGTACTGGGGGTTGGTAAATAATCTCTCGGGGTTGGCGGTCTGGGCGGTCTTAATTGCTGCTTTTGTCCTGCTCCGAGAGAACCACACCCCGAAGGCCCTGCTGATACTGGTTCCTGTGATCGCAGTGTATGTGCTTTGGACGGGGATTAAGTTCATTCTGTCGCATTGTACAGGCATGCCTTCGGCCGCGGCGGTTATCCTGGACACGCTCGTAGCGGGGTTTACCGTCGGTATGGCTTCAGTACTGCTGGTCGCGGGCAGGTTCCAGAAGACCAACCGGTTCGTAATTGTTATTGCTGCGTTTATGGTTATGGCGCTGGCGTTTGGTGTGGCGGTCGCCGGATCGATGCAGTTTGACGAGGAGATGGTGCAGTTGGGCATGTTCTTCGGAGTGATGACGTTAGCAGGTCTCACGGCACTGGTCGTCGCCGGTGTTTGCTGCCGCCGGCATTTCGGGGCGATCAAGTTTGTGATCTGGCTTGGGGTTTGGGCTGTGTTGCTCTGCATGGGTATGTTTCTGGCAGTGGTCAGTGTCACAGCGCTCGTTCTGACTGCCCAAGGTAAGGACATTCCATTCTGGGACCAGATCCCTCAGTTTTTGACGGCCGGCGGAATTGTGGGCGGAATCCTGTACGTCTTTCTGCTTCCATTTGTGGTTTTTGCGCTGAAAAGCGACCTGTTCCGGGAGCGGTTCTACGAGTGCTTTCGGCTGAGAGGCATGGTGCAGAGTCAAGCCAGCGAGGTGGTAAACGACTGGCGGACGACTTAGGGTTCAACGGGCTGCGGGGTTGTTTCTTGTTTCTCGGAGGGGGAGGCGAAGACCGTAGTGACCGCCAGTGCGCCCGGGCCGCAGCGGGTGCATTCGAGACAGCGGAGACAATTGTCGTCGTTGGGCTTCTTGTCCGGGGTGAGGCCGTAGACGCAGAGCGTGCGGCAGCGTTTGCAGGCGGTGCACTTGTGGTCTTCCAAACGCATGGAGAGGATACTGAAGCGATTCAGGAGGCCGAAGATTGCGCCTAAGGGGCACAGGATGCGGCACCAGGGACGGATCGTGATGAACATTGCGACAACCATCACGATGACAATGGTGATCTTGACGGCGTTGGGCCAGATGATTTCCTTGCCCGTCACGGCCTGGCTGATCACGTCCGGCATGGCCTTCTCGAGCGCACCGGCAGGGCAGATCCGGCAGACAAACAGCGGATGACCTTCTCCGAAGAACCAGGGAACAGCAAAAACAGTACCGATCAGAACAACGTAGCGGAAGTACCCCGCCCACGCGGGAATCCGCAGCTTCTTGATGGGAACCTTGGCCCCCATGTCCTGAAGCAGGCCGAACGGGCATACCCACCCGCAAATCAGGCTGCCGAACAGTGCGCCAACGGTTAATACGGTGCCGATTGCCAGAAATGGAATCACGTGCAGCGCACTGAACTGCGCCATCACGCCGATGGGGCATGCAAAACTCGCCAGCGGACAGGCATAGCAGTGAAAAACCGGCCCGCACACATTGTGCATGCGCAGCCCTAACGGCCCTAACCAGACAAGGAGAAACCCCGCCTGCACCCAGTGCCGTCGAGGGAGAATGCGCCCCACGAATCGATTAAGCCCGGTTTTCTTGACTATGGACGCCACAGTCTTGTCTCAACTACCTCACGTAGGGCATGATTGAGGTGCTTCGCCGGTATAGGTCTGTCGGATCTTGCCGGTTTCATCCCGTTTGAGGCCGCCGATCGAGACTTCCTTGACCGTGGCCGGTTCCGATGTTGCGACTGCGGCTGCGTCGTCCTTTTCGGGGTGAACCGTGATCACATGAAACGCCAGGCCATACGCACAGAGCCCCAGACCAAGCAGGACCAGTGCGACCGCCAGAAATCTTCGTTTGAACGCCATCAATAACCACCTGACAAGGTTAGTTTGAACAATCTGGTACATGATAATTATATATCAGAACATGCTTTGTGCAACTGTACGCGGTAACCGGGTGAGCAGTTCCGCAAAAATCCTCATCCCAAACCTCACTTCGGCCCGCTGGCGACGGCTTTCTGTTCGCTGAAGAAGCTGGAATACCCGCCGATGCCTTCGTCGCCCCCCAGGTCGTCGGCCAGCAGGGCCTCATAATTCCGGATGACCTTTTTGTATGCATCCGCATGCTGGGCGATGATTTCAGGCCGGTAGCGTTTGAACCACGGGACTTCGAACGTGTATCGGTTGGCCGCTTCTGCGATCGGCAGCTTCTCAGGAAACCGCTCGGCCGATGCCGACGGGTGCAGGTTTCCCAGCCGCGTAGGTCGCCCTTCGCCGTAAACATCCATCGTCGTAAACAGTGGGTGCAGGTGCAGCGGCTTGTTGCAGCCCGGCCGGCAAATGCCTCCTTCCGCCGTCACCGCCTGGCTGAAACGCGTCAGTGACAGGCCGCCCAACTCCTGCGGCACATATCGAAACAGCGGAAAATACCAGCCGCCCTTGGTCGTATCCGAACCCGGAGCAGGCCGAATGGGCCGAATGCCCGGCACGTCGGACAGCAGGTCGCAGAAGTGGTTCATGGCCCTGTCGATTTCGGCCATCTGTGCAGGATGCAAATCCAGTTGAACAAGCCCCACCGCCGCGCTGAGTTGGTGCATACGGTGCTTGAAGCCCCCGCACGGCAGCTCGCAGTAGGGTCTGAGGTCCTCCAGCGTGATTTCATTGTGCCGAATGTAATGACCGAACAGCAAAGCCCGCTCGTATATGCGTCGATCATCGGTGAGAAAAATGCCGCCTTCTCCGATGGCCAGCGACTTGCCTGACATCAGCGAAAATGCCCCGACCGTACCGATCGTCCCGACCTGGCGCCCCTTGTAAAGCGCACCGTGTGCATGCGAACAGTCTTCCAGTACCATTAGATTGTGCCGACGCGCCACAGCCATGATGGCGTCCATATCAGCGGGCATGCCCGCATAATGCACTACGACAATTGCCTTCGTGCGAGGTGTGATGCGTCTTTCCGCGTCTTGCGGATCAAGACACAGCGTTTCAGAATCCACGTCGGCAAAAACCGGAACCGCCCGTAGCGTATAGACCTGGGCAATGGACGCCCAGTACGTAAGGCTCGGGGCGATCACTTCGTCACCGGCGCCGATACCCATGCCGTACATGGCTTCGAGAATCGAAGCGGTGCCGTTCGGCGCGGCCAACGCATACTTGCGCCCCAGGGCCGCCGCGTACCTGCTCTCGAACTCCCGGGTAACATCCAGTCCGGACATCTGTCCGGCCCGAAGCACCTTCAGGACGGCCTCTTCGTGCGCCTCGTTAATGATCGGCCACTTAAATGTGTCACCGGCGTCAAGCGTGACTGTCTTGACGCCTCCGAGGATGGCTAATTGATCCCCGTCAGACTTGCGGTTCATGTCGGCCTTCCATCAAGGCAACTGCGGCGGCGAAAAAAAATGGCGGAGGCGAATGGGAATCGAACCCACCCGGGACCTTATCGGCCCCACAACGGTTTTGAAGACCGCGGGCAACACCAGTCACCAGTCACCTCCGTTTCGCGCCTCGGCCGCAGCATCAGGGTCGCGGCTTGTGCTGCTCATAGAACATCATACACGGTGCGCCCCCGAATGCAATCCCCAGCCATGCAGCCTCGTCAATTTCCTCCTCTGAAAACCCCTTTTCGCGGGCCTTGGCAACGTGGCTCTTGATGCACGGCTCGCACCGCTGGGCGACTGCTAACGCAATGGAAATAGCCTGCTTGGTGAAGGCGTCCAGGCCGCCTGGGCGGTTGACCTGCGCCATGAACTGCATGAACCTCTGTCGTGCCGCCGGTTCCTTGCTTGCCGACGAAGCTGGTGACGCGGCCCCTTCGGTGCAGCACGGCGTTTCCGCGGCTGCCACCGTCGCGCAGCAGGTTAATTCGGCCGGCGGTTGCGTTGCACCAACGGGTACAGGTTCCTTTGCGCCTTTTTCCATTGATCGCGGAGCCGGCATCGTCCGGCGGCCGGTAGTGCGTACGCGGACGATGCCTTCGCCTTTGGATAAGACCCTGCCGACCATGGTCGCCGCCGCCACGCCTGCCTCGTGCAGGGCCTTCAGGAATCGGTCTGCATCCGCGGCATCAATCGCAATCAACAGGCCGCCGGAGGTTTGGGCGTCAAAGCAGATGTCCAACATTTCAGCCGTAAGGCCGTCCCCGATGACGCGATCGCCGCAGGATTCCTTGTTGCGCTCGATGGCGCCCGGCAGAATCCCGTCGGCTGCGTACTGCAGAACGTGCGGCAGCAGCGGCAGATCATCCCAGATCACCTCCACGTCCACGCCGCTGGAAAGGGCCATCTCCGCAAGATGCCCCATCAGACTGAAGCCCGTCACATCCGTGCACGCATGGGCGCCGAACGCCACCATAAGCCTTGAGGCGTCTCTGTTCAGCGTGGTCATTGACCTGGCCGACGCTTCGACACTCTCCGGCAGTGCCCGCCCGATCTGCGAGGCGAATGCAACAATACCCGTGCCCAACGGCTTTGTCAGGATCAACACGTCGCCGGGCCGGGCATTGGCGTTGGCGGTGACCTGCTTGATGTCCATGATGCCGGTTACGGCAAAACCCGCCTTGATCTCCGGATCGTTGATTGAATGGCCGCCAATGATCGCCACGCCTGCTTCCTTCATCTTGTCAATGCCGCCGCGGAGAATTTCGGTAAGGGCGTTGTCCGGTATCTTCCGCACCGGAAAGCCGATCACCGAAAGGGCGGTCAGCGGCACGCCGCCCATGGCATAGATGTCGCTGACGGAATTTGCGGCGGCGATCTGCCCGAACGTGTACGGGTCGTCAACGGAAGGCGTGAAGACGTCGACGGTCTGCACAAGGGCCTTGCCATCGCCGATGTCGTAAATCCCGGCATCGTCACCGGCCGGCACGCCGACCAGCACGCGGGGATCCTCGATTACAGGCAGGCCCTTCAGGACCTGCTTGAGAAAGGCCTGGTCAATCTTGGACGCGCAGCCGGCCTTTTCAACGAGCTGAGTCAGTTTGACTTCGCCCACCGGCGAATCCAGCCGTTCCCCCGCACACAGGCAGATATCTTTCGACTTGAACAGGTCGCATGGGCAGGGCTGCTTGGGGTCGCAGATGCAGTGGCCCAGCTTGATTGATCGTTTCATGATGCGTTTTCGCTTTTCGAGATTTCGCATGATTCTATCCTGTGCAAGACTGCTGATTACTGTTCGACAGCCGATTGTGTTCCATCCTTTCTCATGGCCAGGATTGCGGCCCCTAATGCGCCCGTTATTTGCGGGTTTTCACACACCGCAACCTCTACGCCCAAGGCCTCCGCAAGCGCCCTGTCCATTCCGGAAATCATTGCGACACCACCCGTGAAGATGACAGGCGAGGCGGAGAGGCGTCCGGCCATGGCCGCCGTTCGACCGGCTATAGCGTTCATGACGCCGGCCACGATATCTGCCGGTTCGACGCCCGAGGCGAGCAGGCCGACAATCTCCGTCTCCGCAAACACGACACACATGCTGCTGATCTGCGCTGGCTGCCGGCTTTGCCGCGCGAGTTCACCGAGGTTGGCAAGGTGGATGCCGAGTCGTGCGGCCACTATCTCCAGAAACCGGCCCGTGCCCGCCGCACAGCGATCGTTCATGGCAAAGTCTCGAACCTTGCCGTCGGCGTCAAGGTGCAGGAACTTGCTGTCCTGTCCTCCTATATCGATAACCGCGCGCGCCTCCTTGACAAGGTGACGCACACCCGCCGCGTGACAGGTGATCTCCGTTACGGTGGTGTCCGCCAGCGAAACAATACCTCGCCCGTAGCCGGTTGCGACCGTATAACCAATATCCGATTCACGGCAGCCGTTCTCCTCAAGCAGTCGCCGCAGGAGTCCTGCCGCCAGTTTGTCCTGTTGAATTCCCTGGTCCGCCACGCCGCTTGCGATCATCCGGCCCGAAGGCGCTTCCAGCAGCACAATCTTGATGGCTCGTGAACCTGCATCGATACCGGCGTAGATCATGGTGTCCTCTGTTGTTTGATGCTTTCAACCAATGCCTCGATCCGCGTGTACAAACCGGGTCGCACCGCGTCGCACAGTGGCGGGACTTCAATTTCAAGCACGGGGAGATTCAACGTACCCCGAAGATAATCGCCAATTACCCTGCCTTCAGCACAGCAATGACTTGCCCCCGGAATGCGGGACACAATAACGGCCTCCGCCCCGAAAGCAGTTACATCCGCTGCGATGCGCGCAGCACGATCATGCGACGAGCCCGCCATCGGATCAGCCAGCGCCGCCAGCGCCAGTGCCTCCATCGGTTCGATGCCTTCCGGAATGAGGTCCAGCGCATGAGTGAACATATAGTCCGTCCCGCAGATCCTGCCCCCGCATTCCTCTAACATATTCATCACACGAAGATCCGCCACGGGATTCACCCAGAAGACCTTTGCGGTGTCGCTTCCGCCAAAGCCCACCCCCGCCGTAATACGGGCATGAACCTCAGCAAGGAGTTCCTCAAGCACAGCCTCGGTTTCGTCACGGTCGCTGCAATAATGAATGGCCAACATCTCCGCAATCAGCATCTCAAGTGCCGGCAGCGGACAGCAGGCCGCCGTGTAGACCGCCCTGCGCAGTTCCCCAAGCACACGGCGAACACGATTGGCACGCGCAATGGTATCTGCCAGTTTGTCGCCGTCCAGAAGCTCTCCCGATACGCGTTCGAGCGCCTTCCGTACGACCTCCAACTGCGACTTGACAAAATCCACCTGAGACCGTCCGGCCGCAAAAACGCCTCCCGGCAGCACAACGGTCTCCTCGTCCGATTCCGGCGCCCGGCGATGAGGCATCTCCCACCAGACAATCTCGTGACCAAGGCCTTCCAACCGCTGTGCAATCGCACTGAAATCGTCGCAGGTCGCACCGACACTGCACGTCAGCAGGTCGGGAATGGGAAAGTGATTACCCGTAACGAATGCCCCTGACATCGCCCGAACGGGGCAGAAGGATTCGCCAATGCCCAACGAGTCGGCGACGGCAAGGAGGCGATCGCTGTTCTCCATGATGCAGGGGATCCACCACGCCCCGTCCGGGTAGAAGGCGACCACGTTGTCCAGCGCATACGCCATTACCGCCGTCGTGCCCAGGTCCTTCATGACACCGACCAGTTTCCTGCCTTCGGCGCGTGCCCGTGCAAGCCGCTCTTCCTCCGTCAGCAGAAAATTCCAGAGCCGTAAAGCCGCCGCCGAGTCATCAAACCGCAGATTCCGAAGGCGGTAATCCCCGTCGCCAAGATGGCGGCCAAGCCTGCCTCCATAGAACGGCTCATCAAGACCTGCCGACTTAAGCACATCGTATCGCAGTTCCCACTCTTCCAATGTGATCTGTCGCGGCCCCATCACTGCAGTGTCTCCATAAAGGCCTGTATGCGGCCGGTCGTCCGCTCGCAGACCCCGTCGTCACTGACGTCCAGGTCAAGAAACGGCAGACCAAGTGCCTGTCTGAGGCGATAGACCTCCGCGTGCCAGAGATCGCACCACACCAGACGATGGCAGATAACGCCCTGCACTTGCCGCTCTGCACACATGCGGCCTGTCCATTCAAACAGGCCGGTATTGGGTCGCTTCCACACGGCGGCAATGGATTCGAAATACGCCCTCGCCAGTTCCCGCACCGGGTCCTCCCGCAGGCGGCCCGGATCGAACTCCGCCGGCATACTCAGCTCGCCGGTCTCCGTCGCGTCCAGCATGATTCGACCCCCGAGACGGTCGATAAGGTCGAAAAGTGCCAACTCACCGGCAAGCAAAGGACCGCCGATGAGCGCCAGTTTGATGAAGCCGTCATGGCACGAACACGATGGCTGTGTCCTGCATCCGGCCCCCCGGACCGCCTGGCGGTGCTGGTCAAAGTCGATCATGGTCTCAGCCAGCGTCTCATCCGCCAAAGCCCGACCGCCCAGATCGCACAGCCATCGTCCCATCCGGCGGAGTTCGTCAATATACAACTGGACGCATTCGGCACTCCGCCAGACCTTCGGAACATTCAGCAGAAACATCTTTACTGCCGTCCGGCCGTTAACAAGGTCATACATCCGCCGCATCTGGTCGCACCCCGTCGTGAAAACCGCGCCGCGCAGTTGCCTGTCGCCGATGACATGATTGGCAAACGCCCGGGCGAACGGACAGAGACCTGCGGCACAGCCGATGCCGGCATGTGCCTCCGCAGCATGCGGAATAATCCGCCGCGGCTGCAGTCCATGAGCGGCGATCCACTCGCCGGGTACGAATGGACAAGTATAGACGATCACCGACATGGCCGCTCAGTCCTTCCTTACCGTTTCGAACAAAGCCTCCACCCGCACTTTAATTCGCGCCGAGTCCGACGGCGAGTAATCCGTCTCGATCTTCAGATACCCAAGCCCCAGTTCCGCGGCAAGCCGCTTGACGAAATGCGATTCCACGTCGTACGTCAGACACGCCTGCCAGACCAGGTCGATGATGCAGTCGGCTCGATATTCGCCAACAAGTTCCCTCAGCACCTCCAGCCGACGGCGGTTTCGCGTCATGACCGAGCAGGGCAGATGGAAATATTTCTCAGCGATCGCCTGCATCGGATCGTCGGCCGTTTCGTCCACGTCTTCCAGAATCGGCTTCAGCCCGGTGCAGTTCTCCATGCATACAACCAGCCCGCCGCACTCTTCGATAAGGTCGACCACACGCTCGGCCCCATGAACAACCGGCACGCCCGTCAGCAGCACGCGCGCCGCCCGCTTGCCTCCTGCGCTGCACGGTCGGGAGCCGTAAAACTTTATGGCCCGCTCGTACTGTTCCAGATCGGCCTCAATACCCGAAATAATGCTTTTCAGGTCGAGCAGTTGCCGCCCCGTAATCGGCGGCACATCCGCTGCCATGAGCCGTGCAAGCCCGCGGCGCAGCCGACGCTCGCGGTTCATCGTGCCGATTGCCTGCCGGATCTTCTCATCCGTGATGGTGGTGCCAAAAGTCTCTTCCAGGACGCCTTTAAGCTTGTCCAGTTCACTTCGCCAGTGTCGTAACGCATCGCCGTCATCGCACTTCTGCGTCAACTCAAGAACGTGCATCGGCTTGCTTTCACCCAAAAGTTCGTACATCTTCTTCTTGCCGTCACACGTCGTCTCCGCCACGACCAGATCGGCCATCCCCAGAAAAGGATTGGCTTTCTGCACGTGGTAACCGTAGGTCGACTTGATCAGCGGGCAAAGATTCGCCGGCAGATGCTGTTCGGCCGGGCCAATCATCTGCTGAGAGCCGCCGCAAAGGCAGACCGGCACGGCGCCCGCCGCCATAATTAGTTCCCGCGGCGTAAACTCACACATGATCCCCACGACCCCTCTGCCCTTGCCCTTCGCCTTCGTGGCATACTCATAGCAGTTACCGATCATGTTGGCGAACCACGACAACGGCTCATCGGTCCCTGGGCTCCCCTTGTCTTGACAACATTCAGACATCGCTGCCCCTCGAACGCTTACCCCTTTTTCCTGGCGATAAACATGCCCTGTGCGATGCACCCCGCATGCGCCAACTGCTGCATGAACTGCATCTCGCCGGCGATTGCGCTGAGCATCTCCTGGTCAAAGCCGATTATCTTCAGAACATCGTACCCCAACTGCTTGCCGACCATGTCCAGGTAAAGATCAACGTAAGGCCCGAATCGTCCGGTGTCCTCGGCGGTCATGATCTGACACCCGTTTTCCTCCAACAGCGCACAGTAGCCGTCAAGGTCCTCGATATTCGGAAACTTCATGAACCTCAGGAAACGCTCCGCCTGCTCGTCCGTAAGGCCCGCCGGCCCTTCGATCCAATCTGTAAAGGCGATTATGCCGCCGGGCCTGACGATGCGTGTCGCTTCCGCGATCAGCCGCCCCTTATCCTCAACATAGCACCACGCATCCTCACCCCAGACAAAATCCGCGCAGCCGCTGTCCAGCCCGCTGTTGCAGACGTCAGCCAACACGAAATCGATTCCATCGAGACCTTCCGCCTCGCACCGCCGTCGCCCTGACTCCACAACGGCCTCGGTCGCGTCAACACCGGTCATCCGGCCCACCCGCTGCATACGAACCAGGAACCGCATGCCCGCACCGTTGCAGCAGCACAGGTCCACACCCCTGTTGCTGCCGGCAATACCCGCTTTCTCCGCCAGATCCGTCGAGGACACCAGCCCCCCGATGTGGATCTGCTCACCCATGATCAGTTCCCACAGCCTTCCTTCCGGCCCGCCATAGACCTGCTGTACGTCCTTGAGCCCGATTCCCTGTGCTTTCTTCATTGGATTTCTCCCTAAAATTCGTATTTCAGTTGAAATGCCCAGACGTTATCTTCCCGGTGGTTGAGGATGTGCCCGAAATGCGCGTATCCGCCGGCAATCGTCAGGTGTTTATTGACGATGTATCCCAGGCAGATGTCCCACCAGTCGTTCTCTTCGCCGATGAGTCCGCAACTGCCTTTGTGATCCAGCAGGTCCGATTTTTGCCGGTATTCGCTTGCAAGCATCAGTCTGTCCGTAAGAAACACAATCGCGCTGCCTTCGAAAGTGGTCGCGCGTTCACCGGCGAACCCGAGCAGGCCCGTGTGAATCGCGTCGCTGTTCCGCAGGCCTGCCGTCAGAATGACCGGCCGCGGAAGCAGCTCCGTGAAAGTCTTGCTTGCTGTCACGGTGAATTCCGTACCCCATGCCCGATCGGCCCCGAGGGCATCGCAGGTGCCGTTCAACTGGCGGTCGATGTCCGTCACGCCGTCGTTCCATTTGAAGTGTGCCCCCACCGTCACGGCCGGCAGCCAGCCGGAATCAAACGCACCCTCTTCCAGCAGCAGCGCTCGCAGGTTGAAGTTATGCAGATACACCTCGTTGTCGATCCTCCTTCCCGTTACGCGCCGCACGTCGCCGGGCCAGTCGTTGAGGCCAAGGCGCTCCATCGCGTATCCTAATTCGAATCGGCCCAACACGTTTTCGGTGATCCCGAACGACTGAAAGTCCACGTGCTCCATGATGGCCGCACTCACAGAAATGCTGGGAAGACCCCATGTCTGTCCCTCCTTCGGAGGATTGGTCAGATAGGCCGTCGGCGTGATGAATACGCCGCTGTTCCCCTCGACGGTGTGAAACGGCAGGGGAGGCGAATCATCTTCCCCCCACGCCAGCCCGCAGGTAAACGCTGCAATCATGCCAATTGACCACACAAATTTACTCATTTCTCTTCTCCACCCCCCAGCCCAATAAAAAAGGCGGGCAAGAGACCGATTCTCTTACCCGCCGATATTCGCAAACGTTTCTTCTCAGTCTATTTGACCGTGTGCCAGATTTCCTCCTGCTGCACTTCGAAAGGACCCGCCTGGACGTTCACGACCACGCGGAACTTGTCCTCGAAACCTTCTGGCACTCGCCACGAGTACCGGCAGGTCCCGCCTCAGCCATAAGCAAACTTACCCACGGCAAGCTCCTTGCCGGCCTCGTCATAAATGACGAAACCGGGCGCGTCGACGTTTTTTCCGTTGCGTTTTATCAGCGGCGAATACGTTTCGCCGTAGGGCCCGGTAAGTTTCAGCGACAGATAAACAACCCTGTCGTATCTGTCAGTCGTCGTGTCCACACCCACTTTCAGTTGATCGCCGAACGACAAAACCGTTGCCTCGCCCTCTTTAACGTTGATGCGCTCAAGATTTCCCCACGGCCCCTGGCTGTACAACTGCCATGTCTCCGCACCCTTTTTCAGCTCCCTGAACAGTTCCGCAGGCCTGTAAATCCCCGCCTTGACCGTCCGTGCCTCTGTCGTCGGGCCCACCGTATACCGCGGCCCCCACAGACCATAAAGAACGACCCGAACCCCCGCGGTATCCGTTGAAATGTCCGCATTGCCTCGCAGCAGCGGACGAACGGCAAGAACCGCCAGAACGATGAGCACGACAACTACGGCAATGAGCAGTTGCTTCATTTGCAGCCTCGCAGGATTACGGAACACGACAGATCAATATTAACACAAGCTTCGCACCGCCGCAACAACAAACCGAACCCACACCATCGAATAGTTTTTTACAAACCTGCCAACTCCCGAATAGGTTCGCGCGCGATCAGCCTCTTGTCTGCAAGACGTAAGCATTGCCGGTATGTTACAGCGCACTTGGAAAAATCACGAAAAAAACCGTGAACTATTACGCCGCCTTTCGACCTCAGCTAATGCAGGCTTGCATTTGAATTTTCGAGGGGTAAAATGGAGTAATTGATTGGGGCCTTTGTGGGCTGAATGCGACCAGTGAGAGCAATATGACTGAATCATGTCAGGAATTCTTCCGCCGGATACCTTCAGTTGATGCGGTGCTCAGACAGCCGGAGGTTGCAGACCTCATCGGGCGCTTCGGCCGCCGGGTGGTGATCTATGCCGTCCGGCGGGCCATAGAGCAGATGCGGCACGCCATCCTGTCGGGATGGAAAGAAGACGCTGACGATGCGATACTGCTGCATATCCTGGGCGATACTGCCGCATGTGTCAGGCGCCTCACGCAGCGGCATTACCGCCGTGTGATCAATGCCGCCGGAATCGTCCTGCATACCAACCTCGGCAGGGCGGTGCTGTGCCGCCAGGCGATCGAACACCTCGCAGAGGAGATGGACGGCTACTCGCTGCTGCAAGTCGATCTGGAGGAGGGCAAACGCTCCAGACGTGACGGGCACATCGAAGAATTGCTGCAGCTATTGACCGGCGCCGAGGCCGCCACCGTTGTCAACAACAATGCCGCCGCCACCGCCATAGTGCTCAACACCGTCGCCAAAGATCGCGAAGTGATCGTCTCGCGCGGCCAGCTTGTCGAAATCGGCGGGGCCTTTCGCCTGCCCGAGGTCATGGCCTTCAGCGGCGCAAAGCTGGTCGAGGTTGGCACGACAAACAAGACGCATGCCCGTGATTATGAAAACGCCATCACCGAGAACACTGCCGCCCTCCTGAGGGTGCACCCCAGCAACTACAAGATCCAGGGTTTCACCTCCGAGGTCCCGCTGGATGTCATGGTCGACATCGCACGGCGGCACAACCTGGTGATGATCGACGACGTCGGTGCCGGCTCGCTTGTCGATCTTTCAAAGTACGGTTTCGAACCCGAGCCTACGCTCGCCCAATCGATCGCCGCGGGCAGCGATATCGTAACCTGCAGTGCCGACAAGCTCATCGGAGCCGCCCAGGGCGGCATCATCCTGGGCAGGGCCGCCTGGATCGACGCCATCCGCAGGAACCAGTTCGCCCGAATCGTCCGCGTCGGCAAGCTGACCCTGGCAGTCTTGGAAGAGACATTGAAACTGTTCCTCGACGAGACGACGGCCCTGCGTGAAGTGCCGACATTGCAGATGTTGCTCCGTCCCGCCAAAGACATCACCCGTCAGGCTAAACGCATTGCCGCCCGTCTGAACCGGGCCGACATCCAAGCCGATGTCGCAACCATGCCCGGATTCTCGGAGACGGGCAGCGGCTCTCTCCCCACCCAGAACATGCCGACCACCCTCGTCACAATCAAGCCCCGCCGCATGACCGCCGACACTCTGGCCGTCCGCCTCCGAAACCGCCAGATCCCCATCTTCTCGCGAATCCAGAAAGACCAGGTCCTCCTCGACCCCAGAACCCTCCGCAACGACGACGAAAAACTCCTCACCGAGGCGCTCATCGACATCCTGCAGAGCTGACCGGATTCCCGGGCTGCAACCGGTCAGCTCTTGTCTCTTGTGCGTGATTACTTTTGCGGGCTGTCATCAGTGGCTTGATTGCGCCAGCGCCTCGCTGGATTCTTTTGGGTAAAGGGCTTGCCATGAACATTCGATAGTGTTACAATGTATATACATTGGATACTCAAGAGGATACGTAAGATGGTCAAGAACCTGACAAAACACGGAAACAGCTACGCACTCATAATAGAAAAGCCAATTATGGAGCTGCTGAATATAGAGCCCGAGACCCCCTTGGAAATCACCACGGATGGCAAGTCTCTGTTGATTCGACCCGTCGAGACGGCACGGCAGGAAAGGTTTGAAAAAGTGCTGGATCGTACGTGTCGAAAATATCGACAGGCATTCAGAAAGCTTGCCGAATAAGTCATGGCGATCGATTTTCTAACTGTTCAGGATATCGTTCGCATTCATGACCGACTGATTCGTGAGCACGGGGGCGACCCCAATGTCCGCGATGAAGGGTTGCTGTTGTCGGCCGTGGCCGTTCCGCAGGCGGCCTTCTTCGGCGATTACGCGCATGCCGACCCCTGTGAAATGGCGGCCGCGTACCTCTTTCACATCCTTATGAACCATCCATTCGTTGACGGAAACAAACGAACGGCCGTCGCAGCAGCAATTGTCTTCTTGGAAATGAACGGCATGACTTTCACTGCCGACAACGATACGGTCGTGGAGTTTGCACTCGAATTGGCACAGGGCAAGAAGACAAAAGCTCAAACCATCGAGTTCATCAGGGCAAACGCCCTTTGACAGAAGGGCGTTTCTTTCTGCGGATGTTCACGCCCTGTTCGACTCTCCATTACAGACTCGGCCTGCCAGGTGCTCTCTATCGTCCCGTCAAAATGAAAGCTCGCCCTGTGTTCCTGAATGTACCGGTTGATGCCGTCATACAGAGTATTGTTCAACATGAGCACGTCGAATCTCTGGTCCAGGTCATCAAACGTGGGTTCGAAAAGATCGAGTTGATCCAGCCGCTTCTGTCTTTCCTTGGCGGGTGCCCCACCCAGCCGTCCAACCGCCTCTTGAAGAATTGCCTGGTTCTCTCTTAAACCCATCAGGCCCAACCCTTTTAACGCATCCTCCCATACGATACCTGTGGAATTGCCAAAAAACTGGGCATGTCCGCCGTTGTTGATCTCAGCCTGGTACCACCAGACGGCGAATACCATCTGTTGTGGTTCCGACCACTTCGCCATTCCCTCGTGATATGTTTCTACGCTTCCGTGTATGTCAACCGAGAGCCAGACAGCATCGATAATGGCTTGGACGTCTCGGCTGTCGATAACCTCATCATCAACGACCCTGACCCATGGCAGCCTCCCGACTTTTTGCAGATATGGTTATGTTAATGTCGTGTTGGCAGTATCACCTGTGCACCATTTTGAGTCAAGAAAAAACGGCGGTTGCACTTTCCCGCTGCTTCGGTATTCTGGGCCTAAGATTATTCGTGATCCGGGCAGAAATATGACGACATCGAGAGTCAATATTACTCTGGGTACCGCGGGGCACATCGATCACGGCAAGACCGCCCTGATCAAGCTGCTTACCGGCTGCGACACCGACTTCCTCAAGGAGGAAAAGGAACGCGGCATGTCCATCGAACTGGGTTTTGCCCCCTGCACAATCGCAGACCTGGAGGTTGGCATCGTCGACGTCCCCGGCCACGAGCACTTCATCAAGACCATGGTCGCCGGCGCCACGGGCATTGACGGCGTGATCTTCGTCATCGCCGCCGACGACGGCGTCATGCCCCAGACCCGCGAACACCTCGACATCCTGACCCTGTTAGGCGTGCAGCACGGCGTTGTTGCCCTGACAAAGGCCGACTGCGTCTCAGCCGAGCGGATCGAAGCGGTCAGCCGGGAGATCCGCCAGTTCCTCCGAGGCACCTTCCTCGACGCGGCCCCTGTCCTGCCGATCTCCTCGATTACCGGCCAAGGCTTCGACGCCTTCTATGAAGCCCTCCGCGACATGACCGGACAGATCGTCCCCAAGACCACCGAGGGCGTCTTCCGCCTTCCTGTCGAGAAGGTGTTTTCGGTTAAGGGGTATGGCTCCGTCGTGACCGGCATCCCCGTCTCCGGCATGGCCAAAACAGGCGACGAACTGGTCCTCCTGCCGCAAGGCGAAAAGGGCCGCATCAAGGCGATCCAGGTCTACAATAAGGCCGCTGACCGCGTCATGTCCGGCCAGTGTGCCGCCCTGAACGTCCCCCAATGGGACTACCGCGGCATCGCCAGGGGCAGCGTCGTCACCATCGACCGCTACTTCTCACCGCAGCAGTGGTATCTCTGCAAACTCCAACTGCTCCCGCAGGAAAAGCTCTTCCTCAAAACGGGCACGGAGGTCAAATTCCACACCGGCACAAGCGAGGTCGTCGCCAAGGTATACCTCCTTGAGGCCAACACCATCACCGCCGGCCAGCAGCAGATCGCACAGATCCACACCGAAAAACCACTAATCGCCGGGCCGCGCGACCACTTCATTATCCGCATGCCGAGTCCCGCCAACACCATCGGCGGCGGTCTCATCGTCGAGGCCATCGCACAGCGCATCCGCAGAAGCCGCCCCGAACTGCTCGAAGAAGCAAAGGCCAGAGCAAATGCCGTCGTTGCCGGCGATTTGGACTTCCTGGAATATTGTGTGAAAACGGCCGAAGGCGGCGCTGCCATACCCCAACAGCTCTCCCTGCGGACAAAAATCCTCCCCGGCCGACTCGAAACCCTCCTCGCACAATTACAGCAGGCCGGCACAATCATCGCTCTCACCGGCGGCCTGTTCATACACACCTCTGTCGCTCAAAATCTCGAGAACGCACTCGTCGAGGCCCTCCGCAGATTCCACAACACGCACCCGGAGAGTCCCGGCATGACCAGCGACTCCCTCCTCCAGGCCTCCGGCCTCAAGAAGAATGGTTTCGATGGCCTCTGCGACCGGATGCTCGCGGTCGGCAAGCTGACCCGGCGAAAAGGCTTTTTCGCGCTGCCCGAACACCGCGAAGATTTCGACCCCGCACAGCGCCGCCTGCTCACGGCCGTGGACAGACTTTTCCAGCAAAGACTCTTCAATCCCCCCAACTTGGAAGAAGTCGCGCAAAACGTGGGCGCACAGCCCGTCGCCGTCCACAAAACCATCCGCATCCTCACCGAGCAGCAGACCCTCGTCCAGGTTGAGAGAGATCTCTACTTCCACCGCGACGCCATCCTCGAAGCATCGCGACGCCTCACCGAACACATCCGCAAGGAGGGCCGCCTCGAAAGCGTCGCATTCAAGTACCTCCTCGACACCACCCGAAAATGGGCCATCCCGCTTCTCGACTACATGGACAAAATCGGCGTCACCACGCGCGTCGGCAACACCCGCTACCTCAAAAAGCCGCTTGATTCGGCCTGAACTGCGGATATACTGACATCGCCGTCGCTCACAGGCGGCAAACGTAGAAAGGGAGTCAAGATGCGTTTCGGCAAAATCGCTGTTGCGTTTGTGGCCTCAGGGGCGGCTGTGCTGCTCTTCTTCCTTGTTTTGCAGCCGGGCTGAGGCGACCCGCTTGCAGCTGTTGGACAGTTGTACCTCATCTTCGTAGCCTCACCCGGAGCCTTCATCGCGGCGGTCTTGGGCCTGATCTTTGACAAGAAGAAACTGCTTGCGCTGCTCATGACCCTCCTGAGCGGTGCATGGGTGGCCTTCCTTTGTATGCAGATTTTCAACCTCTGCTGACCGCGGCCTCTTGTTGCCGGACACGAGCCAAAACACGTCCGATTTGTTGCGCGTCCTGGCGCCTGTTTATACCTGCGCCCAAAAACCGTTGCCCGATTTCAGGCGAATAGAGTATAGTTGTTGAAGTATAGGTTTACAGTGGACGCATTGATCCGGGAGTTCGAACGATGAGATTGGCAACGGCGATTGTGTTGTTGACGACGATCCTGGCGGCGGGCTGCCGCAAGAGCGAAACGCCCCCCGCAAGCAAACAGGACGCATCCGCTGCCGCCATTGGCGGTCTGGCTTGGCCCATATTCCGCGGCGATCAGGCCTTGTGCGGTGTCGCCCATGGCCGCCTGCCCGATACGCTGAAACTAAAATGGAGGTTCAAGACCGAAGATTCCGTCAAGTCGTCCGCCGTGATCGCCTCAGGAATGGTCTTCATCGGTTCAGATGACGGCCGGCTCTATGCCATCGACGCCGCCGCGGGCAAGCAGGTCTGGGCATTCGAAACGAAAGACGCCATCGAGGCGCCGCCGCTCGTTATGGATGGCATCGTCTACATAGGGTCGCGCGACACCTTCTTCTACGCAATCGACGCCGCAACCGGATCGCTCAAGTGGAAGTACGAGACCGACGCCGAAATCACCGGCTCGGCAAACTGGACACTGTCACCGGACGGCAAGACACCCTGGATCATAGTCGGCAGTCACGACTTCAATCTGTACTGCTTCAAGCCCGACGGCGCCGTTGTTTGGACCTATGAAAGCGACAACTTCATAAACGGCGCTCCGGCCGTCTTTGATGGCAAGGTCTTCTTTGGCGGCTGCGACGCACTGATCCACGAGGTATCGCTGGCGGATGGAACACGCGCCGGCCAGATCGAAACCGGCTCATACATCGCCGCATCGGCCGCCGTCGCTGACAACAGCGTATACGTTGGCAACTACGGCAACGCCTTTGTCTGCGGTGACCTCGCCGAACACAGGATCGCCTGGGAATTCACAAAGAGCGAAGACGCGTTCTTCTCCTCCCCGGCGGTCCGGGGCGACGTCGTCCTCGTCGGTTGCCGGGATGACCGCCTTTACTGCCTGTCGCGCACCGACGGTTCGGCCCTCTGGTCCTTTCACGCCAAAGGAGATATCGACAGCTCACCTGTCATCTGTGGCGACAAGGCGGTCTTCGGGTGTGAGGACGGACGCCTGTACATCGTAAGGCTGGCCGACGGCAAATTGGTTTGGTCCTACGATACGGGTCAGCCGATCATCTCGTCCCCGGCGGTTGCCGCCGGAATGGTTGTAGTGGGCTGTGACGATGGCTTCGTTTATGCGTTCAGTGCCCCGTGAGCAAAACGAAGCTGGCGCCTGGCTAAGCAAAACTCTCAAGCATCACGCCCGCCTGAACGGCTAACAAGACAAGGTAATCGAGATCAGCAAGGCTGTAGTGCGTCTGATCCGTAGCGTTATCGATGTAGATCACGCCATAACAGCCCGAAGTCCCCTCCACCGGCACGATCAGGCCCGAACGTATCCGCTCATACCGCTTGTCCTTCGGCAGCAGCGGAATCAGAGTATACTCCAGCCTGGTCATCGCCTCGGTGATCATCTTGGCGAAGATCAGCTCATCGAAGGTGACGTCCTGCCCGGTGCTCTTATGCCCCGCCGTAAACGTCAGCTCGCCGCTGGTGCCGCGGCGCAGGCCGATCCAGTTATGAAACGTGGCGAACTGCTCGGCCGTAATGCTCATGAGAACCGCAAGCAACTCCTCCGGGCCGGCCGCATTCGATATGGCCGCCGTCGCTTTGAGATAATCCTTCGCCCGCGACGGATTGAAACGGATCGGCGGAGCATCCTTCGCGTCGTAACGCCGGATGATCGTCTCCGGCGTATGCACGTCCATCGCAAGCGTATCGGTCATACTGAGGGCCTGGTCATTTTCGTGATCGCCTATGTGCACCTCGATGGTGAAATTGGCGATCTGAAGCACGTCCCCGTCGCTGATCTCCGCCTTGTGGATCGCTTTCTTGTTCAGGAAGGTTTTGTTCGCGCTGCCAAGATCCTCCGCAAACCACTGCGCATTGTCGGCCCCATAAATCACTGCATGTTCACGTGAAACAGAGAGGTCGGCAAGACAGAGGTGACTTTCGAGCTGCCTGCCGATGTAGATCGGCCCGCGCGAAAAGTGCAGGTCCTTGACGAGCGTACCGGATTGTTTGACAATCAGGTGCATACGTCACGCCTCCAAAATGACTCGTTCATCGCCTGAAATCATTATGACCTTCGGACCACCGAAAGTCAAGCACAACGCCAAAAATCGCCGTTAACCTCCGGCCTGTTATTGAACAATCCGCTCGTCTGTGGTATGATTCGAACCTCGTCAACGGAGGGGGACAGGTAGGTTTTGAAGGAATGCGCCGGGAAGGCAAGGAGCCATGAAGATTGCACAATTAACGCCGGGATCCGGCGACAATTTCTATTGTGAAAACTGTCTGCGTGACCTGGAACTCGTTAAGGCTGTCGGTGCCTTGGGCCACGAGATGGTCATGGTCCCGCTCTATCTCCCCGTCTCCGTCGGCGGCGAACAGCTCGACAACGCCGCCCCCGTTTTCTTCGGGGGGATAAATGTCTATCTCCAGCAGAAGATGGATTTCTTCCACAGAACGCCCCGATGGCTGGACCGGCTTCTGGATTCGCCCAGACTGTTGAATTGGGCATGCCGCCTCGCATCCATGACGGACGCCCGAACATTGGGACAGACAACGGTCTCAATGCTGCGGGGTGAAAACGGCAGACAGGCCAAGGAACTGGATCGTCTGGCCGCCTGGCTCAGTGAGCCTGAAAACCGCCCCGACGTGATTGTGCTTTCCAATGCGCTCCTGGCCGGCGCCGCAGCCGTCCTGAAAGCCCGGGTCGGCGCAAAGCTCGTCTGTTTGCTCCAGGATGAGGATGGGTTCCTCAACGCACTTGGCGAGCCCTATGCCGGACAGGCCTGGCAGTTGATTGCCGAGCGCGCCGGCGATATAGACGCATTCGTTTCCGTAAGCGCTTATTACGCCGAGCTGATGAAGAAGGCGCTGAAAATAGATGCAGGCAAAATGCACGTCGTGCATGCCGGCATCTCGCTGGAAGGTTGCGATGACCTGCGGCTTGAGCCTGAGTCGCCCACGATCGGATACCTCTCTCGCATGTGCGCCCTGCACGGACTCGACACGCTGGTCGAGGCGTTCATTCTGCTCAAGCAGGATTCGGCGCTGGCCGAGGCAAAGTTGAAAGTTGCCGGCGGACAGACGGCCGCCGACGCGAAATTCATTCGAACCATCAAGAAACGGCTCCGCTCCTGCGGCCTGAGCGACGATGTTGAATTCATCCCCGATTACGGCCGCAGCGAAAGATATGCCTTCCTGCGCAGCCTGTCGGTCCTGTCCGTACCGGAAAAGAAGCCTGTAGCCTGCGGCCTGTATGTGGCCGAGGCCCTGGCCGCGGGTGTGCCCGCCGTACAGCCGACCGGCGGCGTCTTCGACGAATTGGCATCCCTGACCGATGGCGGCTGTATGCTCTACGAGCCAAACGACCCGCAGACCCTCGCCAAAACGCTGGCCGCGCTGCTCAAGGATCGCGCTCGCCTGCGCCAAATGGGACACGCCGGCAAAGCCGCCGTCATGAAAAAACTCGACATCCGCCAAACCGCCCGCCGGATGACGGATATCGGTCAGCAGATCATATAGGCGTTATACGGAAATACTCATGCTGGAACTCGTTCACGTAGCCAAGACATACGGTTCACCCGATTCCCCCGAACGGGTGGAGGTCCTCAAGGACGTCTCGCTCGATCTTCGGCCCGGAGAGGCAATCGCAATCGTCGGCCCGTCCGGTTGCGGAAAGAGCACGCTTCTCAACATCATGGGCGCCCTCGACAAGCCGACGTCAGGCAAGGTGCTGCTCGACGGCCAGGACCTGGCCTCACTCGATGAGGCCGAGCTTGCCGTCATCCGCAATCGCAAAATCGGTTTTGTCTTTCAGATGCACCACCTGCTCAGCCAGTGCACGGTTCTTGAAAACGTCCTCATCCCCACGCTGGCCCTGCCCGGCGGCAAGCCCGGCGAAGAAGTCCGCCAGCGGGCAATCCAACTGCTCGAAACCGTCGGCCTCAAAGACCGCCTCAACTATCGTCCCGGCGAACTCTCCGGCGGCCAGCGCCAGCGTGTAGCGGTTGTGCGGGCCTTGATCAATAAACCATCGCTGCTCCTGGCCGACGAGCCGACCGGTTCTCTCGACCGCGAGACCTCCGGCAGCATCATCGATCTGTTGATCGAGTTGAACCTCCGACAGCGCGTCGCCCTCGTCGTGGTCACGCATTCCATGCGCCTTGCGGACTCGATGGGCCGCATTCTGGAACTCTACGACGGCGTGCTCGAAGACGCATCGGAGTAGCTATGAGTCTCTGGCGACTGATTACACAAAGCATCCTGTTCTTCCGGCGCACCAATCTTGGCGTGTTTCTGGCCGCCGCTGTCGCAACCATGATCCTGACAGGTGCGCTCCTCGTGGGCGATTCGGTACGATACAGCCTCAAACGCCTTGTGCGAGCAAGACTGGGCGAAACGGAATTGGCCCTGGTCTCGCCGAACCGCTTCTTTCGGGCCGCCCTGGCCGAGGACGTAGCCGACCGGCTCCAGACGCCAACCGCACCGGCCATAATGCTTCGCGGCCTGATGACCGCCCACGGCGACGCGCTCGCCCCGCGCGTCCAGGTCTTGGGCGTCGATGAGCGGTTCTTTGCGTTGGCCGAAGACCCCTCTGCCGCCGCGGGCATTACGGAAGACTCGGTTGCCCTGAACGAAGCACTTGCCCGAAAACTCAACGTTCGTCCCGGCGACGAGGTCTTGCTCCGCATCGCCAAGCCCGGGCTGATGCCGCGAGACGTCCCCCTGACGCCGGATTCGGACCTGTCAATTGGCTTCCGCCTTACGGTCTCGGCGATCGTAACTGAATCGCAGTTCGGCAGGTTCAGCCTGCACGCCAATCAGATCTCGCCGCTAAATGCATTCGTGCCGTTGTCCTGGCTGGGCGAGAAGGTTGAACAGCCCGGCCTCGCCAATCTCCTGCTTGCCGCCGCCCCAGACGCAAAGCTCGATGTGTCCCAGGCCGACAAGGCCCTGGCCGGCTGTGTCAAGCTGGAAGACCTCGGGCTGCACGTCCGCACGCTCCCCGAACAGGGTGTTATCGAAATCATCAGCCGCACCATCTTCATTGATGATATTTTGGCGGAGGCAATCACTGCTTCCGGCAATAAGCCCTCGGGCGTCCTCACCTATTTCGTCAACGAACTGCGCCTCGGCGACAAGGCGACGCCTTATTCTTTCGTGTCGGCGATGGCTGCCGACGCGGATGCAGGCATAATCTCCTCCGACATGGGCGACGACGAAATCGTGATCAACGAGTGGCTCGCCGATGATCTCGCCGCCGCCGTCGGCGACACGATCACGACGAAGTATTATGTCGCCGGTCCGGCCGGACGGCTTACCGAGGAGACCGCGACGTTCCGCGTTCGTGCCATTGTGCCGATTGCAGGCATCGCCGCCGACGGGCAGCTGATGCCGGCCTTTCCCGGTTTGGCCGATGCCGACGACTGCCGCGACTGGAAGCCGGGCATTGCCATCGACCTGGACAGGATCCGCGAAAAAGACGAGACCTACTGGGATATGTTCCGCGGTACCCCGAAGGCATTTGTCACGCTCGCCGCCGGGCAGAAGATGTGGGGCAATCGTTTCGGCGGCCTGACTGCCGTGCGGTTTTCCATGGATACCCACTCCGCAAAGGACATCGCATCCAACATTGTAAAAGATGCCAATCCCGTTTCAGCGGGCCTGTTTTTCGAACCCGTCCGGGCCGCCGCTCAACGTGCGGCAAAGCAGGCCACTGACTTCGGCGGCCTGTTCCTGGGGCTGAGCATGTTTCTGATTGCCTCCGCCGTCATCCTGCTGGGTCTTGTTTTCATTTTCGGTATCGAAAAACGCAGTGACCAGTCGGGCCTGCTTCTGGCGGTAGGCTACTCGCCGAAACTGATCCGGCGGATTTACATAATCGAAGGATCGCTCATCGCCGTCGCCGGCGCCATCTTCGGGCTGGTCGCGGCCCTCATGTACACGGCCATCCTTATTGCCGCATTGTCTACGGTGTGGAAAGGCGCAATCGGCGGTTCTGTAATTCACTTTCACCCTGGCCCCGCGGGGCTCCTCGCCGGGCTTGTCACAGGGGCTGCCGTATCCGCGGCGGCGGTCTGGCTGACGCTGCAAAGGCAGCTTCGACGGCCCGCACGGGAATTTCTCGCCGGCGCCCTCCGCGAGCAGTTCCTGACAATCGGGCCCCAACCGCCAGGCAAGGTCCCGATGATCGTCGGCGGTGTTTCTTTGGCACTTGCGCTGCTGATTCTGTTTATCTTCGGCAGGGGAGGCGCCACGGCCGCAAGCGGCGCCTTTTTCGCCGCAGGCGCCATGCTGTTGACCGCCGGGCTCTGCGGCGTCTTTCTGCTTCTGGCTTGGCTGGGCCGCACAAAAGGCATTTTAATGCGCTCCATCGTGGAATTGGCGCTGCGCAACACAACCCGGCGGGCCGGACGCAGCCTCGCTGTGGCGGCCCTCCTGGCCAGCGGATGTTTCCTTGTCATCTCCGTAGGAGCGTTCCGCGCGAAACCACTTCATGATGCGCAAAAACGCGATTCCGGAACCGGCGGTTTTGCCTTTCTTGGCGAAACCTCTGTCCCCATATTGGGCAATCTGGAAATTGGCTTAACGCCGAATCGTATTGTGCAGTTTCGTGTTCGCGAAGGCGATGATGCAAGTTGCCTGAATCTGAATAAGGCGCAAAAACCGCGTTTGCTTGGTGTGAAGCCGGAATTGCTGCGCGATGCATTCTCATTTGCAGAAATTGCCAAAGATGCCTCGGCCGAAAGCTGGGATTTGCTTGACGCGGAGTTGGGGGAGGGCGTTGTCCCGGCGATCGGTGATGCGGAGATGATAAAGTGGATGTTTGGAAAAAGCGTTGGCGACGAAATTGACTACACGGACGAGCGCGGACGCGTTTTCAAACTGAGACTGGTGGGAGGATTGCAGAATTCTGTCTTGCAGGGCTCGCTGGTTATTGCCGAGGAACGGTTTACGGAGCTGTTTCCGTCCGAGGATGGATATCGGCTGTTCCTGATTGATGTGAGCGTGGGGTCGGCGGCGGAAGCGGAGAAAATAATTACTGAAAAATATTCCGATTTTGGGATAAATTTGACTCCGACGACGCGGCGGCTGGCGGAACTGAACGCGGTGAAGAACACATACTTGTCAATTTTCCAGATATTGGGAGGGCTCGGGCTGATCTTGGGCAGTGCGGGGCTGGCGATTGTGGTGCTTTTGAACGTCTTGGAGCGGCGGGGGGAGTTGGGGATGATGCGGGCGCTGGGGTTTGGCAGGGACCGCATCAGAAAAATGGTGCTGTTGGAGCACGTTCTTCTGGTCGCCGCCGGTTTGTGCGTCGGAATCCCGGCGGCACTGATTGCCATAACCCCCGCGGCGGCCGCCCCCGGGGCCCGATTGCCATATTTTACGCTGATTGCTATAATCGGCGCAATTGCGGCCAGTGCGACGGCGTGGATTTATGTCGCGACGGGCATTGCGCTGCGCGGCGACGTGCTGGATGCGATCCGTACCGAGTGAAACCCGCGTTTTTTGAGCGATTCTACATGCAAATGAAGCGGCCTGAGATATGGGCGCCGGCGATTCTGTCGCTGGCGGCGGCCCTGGCCTTGGTTTGGTGGGCGACGGCAGGGGAGGATTTTGCGCCTCGCCTGCCAGGGGGCGACGGCCGACCTGCGGCAGATGCGCAGGCGGAAGGGGCGATCAAGATCGAGGGCGAGCTGAAGCGGTTTTCGGGGGTGGCCCCCGCGGCGATTACGGATTCGTGGCCGCGATTTCGAGGGGCGGGTTTCGATGCCATTGAAAAAAGCGATGTTCCGCTTGCCAGGTCGCTGCCGGAGGGCGGGCCGCCGGTGTTGTGGTCGGTGGAGGTGGGCGAGGGCTTCGCCGGGCCGGCGATCTTCGGCGGATGCGTGTATCTTCTGGACTACGACCGCGAAAAGGAGGCGGACGTGGTGCGGTGTATGTCCCTGGAGGATGGGCGCGATATCTGGCGGTATGCGTATCCGGTGAAGCTGAAGCGCTGGCACGGGATGAGCCGTACGGTGCCGGCCGTAACGGAGGAGTACGTGGTGACCATCGGGCCGAAGTGCCACGTGACGTGCCTGGATGCCCAGAGCGGCCAGTTCCGGTGGATGTACAACCTTGTGCGGGAGTTCGGCACGGAGGTGCCGCAGTGGTATACCGCGCAGTGCCCGCTGATTGACGGCGGCAGGGCGATCATCGCCCCTGGGGGCAAAGACGTCTTGATGATGGCTGTGGATTGCGCGACGGGGGAGATTGTGTGGAAGACGCCTAATCCGGACGGCTGGGCGATGACGCATTCTTCGGTGGCGCCGATGGAGTTCGGCGGCAGGCGCTTCTATATTTACTGCGGCAGCGGAGGGGCGGTGGGAGTGGACGCCGCCAGCGGCGAGGTGCTTTGGAAGTATGCAGACTGGGCGATGCGGACGACGGTGCCGACGCCGGTGGTGGTGGGGGCGGACCGGATCTTCCTGGCGGCCGGGTACGGGCAGTTCGATCTGGGGTGTGCGATGCTGAAGCTCAGCGAGGCGGAGGGGCGGATTTCGGTCAGCGCAGAGTTCGTGCACAATACCGACGTGTTCGGGTCGATGCAGCAGACGCCGGTGTTTTACGAGGGGCACATCTACGGGGTGGGGATGGACAAACAGTTGGCGTGCATGGATTTGGCGGGCAACGTACTGTGGCGCAGCGGCAGCGCGGTGAAGTTCGGGCACGGGCCGTATATGGTCGCCGACGGCGTCATCTATGCGATGGACGACGACGGGCTGCTGCGTTTGGTTGAAGCATCGCCGGCGGGCTATGCGCAGTTGGGGCAGGCGCGGGTCCTGCAGGGGCCGGAGTCATGGGCGCCGATGGCGATGGCGGCCGGGCAGCTGATCGTACGGGATGTCGGGCGGATGGTGTGTCTGGATGTGAGCGCCAAATAGCCATAACGCGGCGGAGCTGCAACGAATCATATCATACTGCTGATACTGCCCTCGAGGCACGAATCTGCACGAATCAGCACGAATCTTTCTTTATGCGGCGATGGCGCTGATCTTGGGGGCTGTTGTGCGCCTGCGCGCAAAACAGATAATCAATGCTGATTTTGTAGCTGCACTGATGAAAAATGAGGGGGCTTTAGAATTCTACAATTTTTTCAAAAAGTTTGCAATATTTTTGTTTGCCGTGCGTCATATATACGGCAGTGTGTGACATTTGACTGGAGGTGGAGATGGGTGTTGTCGCGATGGTTTTGGTCGGGCTGATGGCCGGCTTGGGCTGTTGCGGTATTTTTATGTCCATCCTTTCCGGGCTGGGGGTTCTGTGTCTTGTAAGGCTTTTGTTGGCAGGGACTTACTGCGCGCCGGATCGTGAAGCTGAGGGCGAGAGCGACTTGCCCATGCACGTAACGGGTGGGACGGTGGATGAAGGGGATGAGCCGTTTGCGGGGAGGACGGGCAGGGCGGTGGCGGATGCCCGCCGGGTCCCTGCTTTTGCGAGGGTGACAATCACACATGCGGGCAGCGTTGCCGGGGCGGGGCTTGTGCGGGTGGCGGGTGTGGTACGGGAGGGTGGAGAAGGCGACGAGAGAAATCGGCTGCAAATGAGGTGCGGTTCCTGTAATTAC
>DAOTMV010000020.1:0-64277 GCA_035450485.1 Anaerohalosphaeraceae bacterium
AAACGCATACCACTGTAAAACAGCAACTTACAATCTATTCAGCAAGCCCTACTTATAGTCAACAAGGGGGCTGATCGTCGACGGCACAAGCTAACCCCTCTTTCTTGCAGTCAATTATGGCCGTCCACCCGAGTATTCACGTAGGCAGGGTAGAGGCTGTCCGGTTACAGGGCGGGCCAGCCGATTGCCCGTGTTCGGCTTGTGTGTCGATCACATATCGTGCAGGACTGTTTCGACGGGCGGGGCGAAGTAGAGTCCGAACTCCGAGAGCGTGGGGCAGACGCGGCTCTGCATGATCTTGATGCGGACCTTGCGGGTGGTGATGGGGTCGAAGCGGAGCAGGCGTTTGTAGCCGACGGTTGTTCCGCGGGCGAACTGGCGCCAATCGCCGTCGAACCATGCTTCGAGGGAGAAGTCTTCAATGCGCTGGCCGACCTTGATGTATTCGCTGAGCGAGGCGACGTTGAACGTCTGTTGGGCCTGCATGTCGATTTCGAGAATAGCCAGCGTGGTGCCTTCCTCGGTGGTCCAGTAGGTTTCGGGGTCGCCGTCGACGACGCGGGCGGGGGCGTGTATCAGCTCGCGTGTGTCGCGACGGCATGAGGAGCAGCGTGCTTCGGCGTCGGCGGCGAAGTTGTTTGCGAAGGTGGCGTCGAGGACCTTGCGGAATTCGCGCAGACGTCGGGCGTCGTTTTCGTGGATGAGGCCGCGACGGTCGGGCGGGATGTTAAGAAGCAGTACTGAGTTGCGGCCGACGGAGCTGTAGTAGATATCAAGCAGTTGGTCGACGGACTTGACCTTGTCATCTTCGGCAGCGTGATAGAACCAGCCGGGGCGGATCGAGACGTCGGTCTCGGCGGGCAGCCAGACGAGGCGGCCGGGCCCCATGAGCGCGGTGCGGCTGCCCAGGTCGGGCCGGGTTACGTCCTGGAGCATGAACTCGTCGAAGGTCTTTTCAAGGCGAAGGACGCTCCATTCGGTTTCGCGTGCGTAGCCGGCCTCGTTGCCGACCCAGCGGACATCGGGGCCGTTGAAGATCACGGCGTCGGGGGCATAGCGGCGGACGACTTCGTAGTAGGCGGGCCAGTCGTAGACCTGGCGTTTACCGTTGGGGCCTTCGCCGCAGGCGCCGTCGAACCAGACTTCGTGGATGGGGCCGTATTTCGTGAGCAGTTCCTTTAGCTGGTTGATGAAGTACTGGTTGTAGGCGGGCGAATCGCCGTAGGTGGGCTCATGACGGTCCCAGGGGGAGAGATAGACGCCGAACTTGAGGCCGGCTTTGCGGCAGGCGTCGGAGAGTTCCCTGACGACGTCGCCCTTGCCGTTTTTCCACGGGCTGTTCTTGACGGAATGTTCGGTGTACCTGCTGGGCCAGAGGCAGAAGCCGTCGTGATGCTTGGCGGTGAGCATGACCAGTTCCATGCCGGCGTCTTTACAGACCTGGACCCACTGATTGCAGTCGAGCTCGGTCGGGTTGAAGATCGCGGGGTCTTCCTTGCCGTCGCCCCATTCCTTGTCCGTGAAGCTATTGATGCCGAAGTGAATGAAGCCGATGAGTTCGCGTTGCTGCCAGGCCATCTGGCGGGGGCTGGGGGTGATTCGGGCGGCCTTGGTGATGATGCTGTGGGCGGTTTCGCCGGGGTTTAGCTGTGTGGCGGTGGGCATCTGCTGTTCGGGCAGACAGGAACACAGCACAGTGAGCAACAATGCAGATACCCCCACGCGGCAAGCCATGACCCCCAACGGATGAACTGTCATAACTTCGGCACCTTTCTTATTGTTGCAGAGACCTGCGGACGGGACGGCCGTCCGATATCATACGCGCGAGCCATAATGATACCAAAGCACATCAAGAGGTGCAAGATACATGACAACCCGTCCAGAAGGAGTCCGATTTGAGCGCACGAAAAAGGCCGCTGCTTGCGGCCTGCTGTCTTGCCGTCAGGCGACGACGTGGACTCTCTTGCCCTTGAACTGGACGGTACCATCGGTGAGGGCGAAGAGCGTGAAATCGCGGCCCATGCCGACGTTGAAGCCCGGCTGGAATCTGGTTCCCCGCTGGCGGACGATGATCGAGCCGGCGCGTGCGGTCTGGCCGCCGTAGAGCTTGACGCCGAGGTACTGCGGGTTGCTGTCACGCCCGTTACGTGTTGAGCCTTGTCCCTTTTTATGTGCCATGTGTCACCTTCTGCTTATCTTTACTGCGTTTGTATCGTTTTTCGGTGAATTCCACATAATAGTACGCAGGATACGCGTTGTCCAGCGGAAATTTTGGTGAAAATCCGGAATTTTGACGTGTTTGCGATCCCTACAATCGCCTTAGCTGCCTGTGGAGGGCAGCCTATCCGACCACCCCAGTCGCACATACGTGCGGGTCAGGCGTCTTTGCCGCAGCATTTTTTGTATTTTTTTCCTGATCCGCAGGGGCAGGGGTCGTTGCGGCCGACCTTGGGGGTTTCGAGTTTGATCTGCCTGGTGACGGTTGCCTCGCCCTGGGGTGCGGTGGCGGCGGCTCTCTGGCGTTCGGCCATGGCGAACTGGCCGACCTGGTCGTGCTTGACCTGTGAGACCTGCCAGACGCTTCGGGCGCGGGCGCCAGCTTCGAGGCGGACCTTGAAGATGGTGTCGGTGACCTTGTCTTCGATGGTCTCGAGCATCTCCTCAAACATGCGGAAGCCTTCCTGTTTGTATTCGACCTTGGGGTCTTTTTCGGCGAAGGCGCGGAGGAAGATGCTTTCCTTGAGGTGGTCCATCGCGTAGAGGTGGTCCTTCCAGGCACTGTCGAATATCTGGAGAAGGACGTAACGTTCGAGGTCGGCCAGTTCGCGGCGGTAGAATTCGCGTGCGGCGTCGAGGACTTTGGCCTCGGCCTGTTCGCTGTCGGAGAAGTCTGCTTCGGTGAGGCGGGCGTCGAAACAGGTGTTGGCCCACTCGGCAAGCTGAGCGGGCTGGCGGAGGCTCCTGACTTTGGCGGCGACTTCCTCTTCGAGATAGCCGTCGTGGTAACGTTCGCTCAGCTCAAGGAGCTGCCTGTAAATGGCGTCGGGTTTGGTGTTCTGGAGTTTTTCGACGGTGAACTCGTCATCGAGGCGCCGGCTCGCCCAATCGGGGCTGAAGCGACGATTGGCCCAGTCGGCGAGGGCCTGGAGGCCGTAGACGTTCGGGCCCTGGGGACCGAAGGCCATGGTCATGGCGAATTCGACGGGGTACTCGATTTCGCGGCGGCGGTATTTGTCGGCGACGGCGGCGGCGAGCTTTTCGCGAATCTGGTCGGGGCCCAGGCCGCGGATATCGTCGATGCCGAGGCGGAGGTCGAACTTGGAGCTGGCCCATTGGGCGAAGGTGCGCAGGGCGAAATCCTCATGGAGGAAGTCGGTGAGCTCGGAGCAGTCCTTCCTGTCGATCTGCTCGCAGGCGGCGTCGGTGATCATCCGCTCGATCTCTTCGGCGTCGGCATTGCGGAGTTTGCTGCCGGACAGGCCTGCGCCGAAGGTGCTCATCGCCCAGCGGGAAAGGCCGTCGAGGTTCCACGTCTTGCGGTCCTCGTAGTCCTCGAGGTATTCGCCGAGGGAGACCTGGATCTCGTTGGCGGCGTTCTTCTTTGCCTGTTCCTTGATGCGTTCTTCGATCTCCGCAGCTTCGAGGCCGTCGAGGCGGGCGGGCTGGAGGTCGACGCCGAAACGCGTGCGGGCCCACTCGGCGATGCACTTGAGGTGGTAGTCTTTTGCGAGGATATTGCGCACGGAGCCTTCGATGATGGAGTCGATCATCTCCTCGATGAGGGGCTTGAGACCCTGGCCGGCGATGATCTTGCGGCGGCGGGAGTAGAAAATCTTGCGCTGGTAGTCCATGACCTCGTCGTATTCGAGGAGGCTCTTTCGGGCTTCGAAGTTGCGCTCTTCGACTTTCTTCTGGGCCTTTTCGATGCCCTTGCTGATGCGTGGGTGATAGATGGGCTGGCCTTCCTCCCAGCCGATCCACTGCAGGGCCTTGACGGTCCATTCGGGGGCGAAGATGCGCATGAGGTCGTCGTCGAAGGACAGGAAGAAGACGCTGGAGCCTTTGTCGCCCTGCCGGCCGGCGCGCCCTCGGAGCTGGTTGTCGATGCGCCGTGCTTCGTGGCGTTCGGTGCCGACGATATGGAGGCCGCCGAGTTCGGCGACGCCGGGGCCGAGCTTAATATCGGTGCCGCGGCCTGCCATGTTGGTGGCGATGGTGACGTTGCCGACGGCGCGGCCGTCGCGGGTATGGTGCTGCTGGCCAGCCTTTTCGACGATGGCGGCTTCGCGGGCGTGCTGCTTGGCGTTGAGGACTTCGTGCTCGATGCCGTATTTTCGCGTGAGAGCGTCGGAGAGCATTTCGCTCTTTTCGATGCTGACGGTGCCGACGAGGACAGGGCGGCCGGCGGAGCTGATTTCGTGGATGTTGTCGACGATGGCGTTGAATTTTTCTCGCATCGTCTTGTAGATCATGTCCTGCTGGTCTTCGCGGATGCAGGGCCTGTTGGTGGGGATGACGACGACGTCGAGCTTGTAGATTTTCATGAACTCGTCGGCTTCGGTGGCGGCGGTACCGGTCATGCCGGCGATGCGGTCGTAGAGCTTGAAGAAATTCTGCAGGGTGATGGTGGCGAGGGTCTGGGTCTCTTCCTTGACCTTGACGTTTTCCTTTGCTTCGACGGCCTGGTGGAGGCCGTCAGACCACTGGCGGCCGTGCATGAGGCGGCCGGTGAACTCGTCGACGATGATGACCTTACCATCGAGGACGACGTAGTCCCTTTCCTTTTCGAAGGTGACGTGGGCGCGGAGTGCCTGTTCGAGCATGTGGGGCCACTCCATGTTGGAGCCGGTGAAGAAGGAGCCGACGCCGGCCAATTCCTGTGCGGCGCCGATACCTTCGTGGGTGAGGTGGACGGCCTTGCGGTCGTGCTCGACCTCGTAGTACTGGGTCATGGTCTCGAGTTTGGGGCGGTCTTCGTCGAGCTGCTTCTGGGTTTCTTCGATGACCTTCTGGGCTTTTTCGATGCGGGCGGCGTCCTTGGCCTTCTTGGCTTCGGCGAGTTCGCCCTGGGCGTTGGCGATGGTGCGTTCGGCGTTGTCGATCCGCTTCTTGAGGTTGTCGTAGCCGGACTGGAGCTTGATAAGCTGTCGGCAGACGGCATCGGCCTTCTTGTAGCGCGTGACGTCGTCGAAGGCGGGGCCGGAGATGATGAGCGGAGTTCGGGCTTCGTCGATGAGGATGGAGTCGACTTCGTCGATGATGGCGTACTGGAGGGGGCCCTGGACCATCTGCTCGAGGGCGACCTTCATGTTGTCGCGGAGGTAGTCGAAGCCGAATTCGTTGTTGGTGCCGTAGGTGATGTCAGCGTTGTACTGGTCGCGGCGCTCCTGGCCGGTGGTGTCCATGTCGGACTGGATAGCGCCGACGGTGAGGCCGAGTGCGCGGTATACGGGGCCCATCCATTCGGCGTCGCGTTTGGCGAGGTAGTCGTTGACGGTGACGATGTGGACTTTGCGGCCGGAGAGGTGGGCGAGGTAGGCGGCGAGGGTGGCGACGAGGGTCTTGCCTTCGCCGGTGGCCATTTCGGCGATCTTGCCTTCGTAGAGGACGTTGCCGCCGATGAGCTGGACGTCGAAGTGGCGCATGGCGACGTTGCGTCGGGCGGCCTCGCGGACGACGGCAAAGGCTTCAACGAGGATGTCCTCGGGGCGGCTGCCGCGGGCGAGGCGGTCCTTGAACTCGGCGGTCTTGGCGCGGAGGGCGTCGTCATCGAGGGCCTTCATTGCGTCTTCGAATTCGCGGGCCCTGAGTGCGACTGCCATGTAGGACTTGATCAGCCGCTCGTTCCGTGAGCCGAAGATACTGATCAGCGTCTTGCCGATTTTTTCGAAGGCCATTTATTGGACCCCCTTGCCGGTCGCGGCGCCCGTGCGCACGGACACCGCGGAGGTTTCAGCAATCCTATTTGACCCGGGTAACATACTCGCCGGTACGCGTATCGACGCGTATGAGTTCGCCGACCTTGATGAATGGCGGGACGCTGACGACCAGGCCGGTCTCAAGGGTGGCGGGCTTGTTCTGGTTGGTGGCGGTGGCGCCTTTAATTTCCGGGGCGGTTTCGGTTACGAGCAGGTCGACGGTGTTGGGCAGGGTGACGACGACGGGCTTGCCGTTGTACATGCTGACCTGGAGGCGCGTATTGGGCTTGAGGTAGCTGGCGCCGTCGCCGAAGGCGTCATCGTCGAGGGTGATCTGGTCGTAGGACTCCAGGTCCATGAGGACGTGCTCGTTGGGTGCGGAGTAAAGATATTCATACTCGCGTTTATCGAGATATGCTTCCTCGATGGTTTCTTCGGAACGGAAACGGATGTCGCGGATGCTGCCGTCGGCGAGGCTCTTGAGCTTGGTCTGATAGACCGCGCCGCCTTTGCCGAGCTTGACGTGCTGGTAATCCACTATCGAATAGAGATTGCCGTCGACCTTGATGGTCTGGCCTTTTCGCATTTCGGCTGCTTTCATGCTTATTCTTCCCGTACAGTGAGACTTCAATTAATCGACGATTGAAAGTCGGTACTATGTCACAATCACAGGGGCGTGTCAAGCGTTGCGCATGCCCCATAGACGAAATACGGAACGCAAATTGCGAATTGTGAAACAAATTCGAGATTTCGAGATTTGATGCACAAAGTCGAAGGGTGGGGCTTGTGCGGGAGAAGCGGAAAGCTGCTAAACGGTGCACGAGCGTCCGCCGACTATTATTTAGGTCAGCGGGAGGCGGCCGGGCGGGACGGACGGGCAGAAGGTCAAGCTGCGAGACGCGGGGCGAGACGGGGAAGGTGAGAAGCGGGGGCGAGACGGCAGAGGGTCGGCGGAACCGGGTTGGGGCTGCCGGCGAGAAAAAACGTGTTTGCATATTCACATTCCGGGAGAGGTTTATATGAGCGTGGAGTTATTGGAGGAAGTCAAGAACGCCAGAAAGGCCGAGTACCCGATCAATCCCATTTTCCTGAACCGGTGGTCGCCGAGGGCAATGTCGGGGGGGCCGCTGACGGATGAGGAACTGATGCCTCTGTTCGAGGCGGCCCGATGGGCGCCTTCGTCTTACAACGCGCAACAGCGAAGATTCCTGTATGCCAGGAGGGGTACGCCGGAGTGGGACGTCTTCTTCGACTTGCTTGTCGAGGACAACAAGGTGTGGGCAAAGAACGCGGCCGTGTTAGTGGTCGTCATTTCGCGGAAGAACTTCGAGTATAACGAGAAGCCCTCGCCCACGAGCGATTTCGACACGGGGGCGGCATGGGAGAATCTGGCGCTGGAGGGGTCGCTTCGCGGTTTGGTTGTGCACGGGATGCAGGGCTTCGACTATGAGCGGGCGCGTTCGGAACTGGGCGTGCCGGACAACTATGACGTGTGTGCTATGATCGCGATAGGCAAGCACGGCAACAAGGAGGATCTGCCGGAAAAGCTCAGGGAGATAGAGCAGCCCAACGACCGGCGTCCGTTAGAGGAGATCGTGATGGAGGGCCGGTTCAAAGGTGAGTGACGTGCGGCCTTGCATCAGGCGGTCCTGAGCTTAGCGGCCTTGGGGCCTTGGTCACGCGCGGAAGGGACGCGGCTGGGGGTTGTGGTCTGTGCGGCGGCGGGGCGAACAACCTGCACGTGTGCGGTTTTCAGCGACGGCGGGCCTGGCGTTCTTTCCTGGTTTTTCGAGCTTTGCGGCGGTTTTGGGGGGTGTTGAACCTCTGGCGTGAGGAGACGAGGGGTTCGACAGGGGCCAGGGTGAGTTGTCTTGCGGGGATGTTGACTTCGACGACGCGGACTTTCATGTCCTGGCCGAGGTGGACACTCTTTTGTGAGTGGAGGCCGACGACGGCCTGGGCGCGTTCGTCGAATCGCCACTCGTCAAGGCCGAGGTCACCAAACTCGATGAGGCCCTCGATGCCGTACTTGGTGCACTGAGCGAAGATTCCGAAGTTGGTGAGGCCGGATACGACGCAGTTGAGTTCGCAACCGATCCTGGTGCTGAGCATCTGGAGGATGAGGACGGTTTTTAGTTCGCGCTCGGCGTCGGCGGATCGCTGCTCGGTGAAGCTGATGTGGCGGCCGATCTCGGCGAGTTCGGATTCGGGGAGGACTTCTTCGAGGCCGATGAGGTTGAGGTGGTGGTCGAGATAGCACTGCAGGAGGCGATGGACGAGGAGGTCGGCATAGCGGCGGATGGGGCTGGTGAAGTGGCAGTAGTTCTTCGAGGCGAGGGCGAAGTGGCCGATGTGCGAGGGGGCGTACTCGGCCTTTTGCAGGCTGCGGAGGATATACATGTTGACGGCGTAAGAGGCGGGCTTGCCCTTGACGGCGGCGAGGAGGTCCTGGATGGCGGCGCGGTCGAGGGTACGGGGGACCTTGAGGCCGCAGAGCTTGACGACGCGGGCAAGATTCTTTGTGCTTGCAGGGTCGGGATCGGGGTGGATGCGCCGCATGAAGGGGATGTTGAACCGGTCCAGCAGGCTGGCAACGGCCTCGTTGGCCTCGACCATGAACATTTCGATTATCGTGTGGGGATAGCACGTATCGGCGGGCTGTGCGTCCACGACGCGGCCTTCGTCGTCGAAGATGAGCTCGGTTTCGGGCAGATCGAGATGGAGCATGCCATGCCTGTCGCGGCGCTTCTCGATGGCGCGGGCGAGGGTTTCCATGTCCTTGAGCAGGGCGACAACTTCGCCGGGCCAGCCTTTGGCGTCGCCCCTGATGATGGCATCGGCTTCGAGGTAGGTGAGGCGGGCGGTGGAGCAGATGATGCTGTTGGCGAATTCGCGGCCGAGGACGTTGCCGTCGCGGTCGTAGGTGATATAGACGCTCTTGGCGAAGCGTTTCTGGTTGGGCTGGAGGCTGCAGACGCCGTTGGAGAGTGTTTCGGGAAGCATGGGGATGACTTTGCGCGGCAGGTAGGTGCTGTTGCCGCGGAGGCGAGCTTCGGCGTCGAGGGGCGAGTTCATGGTGACGAATGCCGCGACGTCGGCGATGTGCACGCCGAGGACCCAGTTGCCGTCCTTGTTGCGTTTGAGACTGATGGCGTCGTCGAAGTCGCGAGCATCGGGCGGGTCGATGGTGATGATGGTTTCGTTGGTGATGTCGTCGCGGCCTTCGGCGGCGTCGGCATTGAAGGAGGCGGCGGCGAGATGGGCCTGCGCGAGGGTCTCTTCGGGGAATGCTTCAGGCAGTTTGTACTGGGCGATGATGGACCTGGTCTCGGAGTCGTAGAGGCCGGCCTTGCCGAGTACGTCGACGATGACGCCGCGGGCGAAGCAGCGTTCGGTGGCGAAGGTGAGGATTTCGACGATGACCTTGTCGTTGACCTTTGCGTTCTTTGCGCCGACGTCGTCGACGACGATGGGTTCAAAGAACTCTTTGCCGTCGGGCTTTACGATCCACTGGCCGTCGAGGCGCTGGAGTATGCCGACGAGCCGGTTGCGGCCGCGCTCGAGGATTTCTTCGATGATGCCGTTGTAGCGCATCTCTCCGGCACGGCGGCCTTTCTTGACGACCCGGGCGCTGACGGTGTCGCCGGTCATGGCGCCGTTGGTGTCGCGGGGGCCGATGAAGAGGTCGCCGTGGCTGTTGGGCTCAAGGGGGACGACGAAGCCGAAGCCCTTGGGGTTGGCGCGGAAGGTTCCTATGACGCGGCCGGACATCTCCGGGAGGGTGATGAGGTTCTTGGGGCCGATGACGACGCGGCCCTGCCGGCGGAGGTCCTGGAAGGCTGCCTTAAACTCAGGATAGTCTTCGTCGCTCACGCCGAGGGATTTTGCGATGGCGGAGAGTTTGACTGGCGAGTAGTCGCGGCGGGAAACGTGACGGATGATGTCTCGTTCATAGGTGTTCATGGGCTGTACCAAAGAAAAAGCGTATAGTCGACGGTATATCGACTATACGCCGCAGTTTCTGCAATAAGAATGCCGGCGCATCAGGCCTTCTTGGCGGCAGCCCTGTTGAGGCGGCGGGCCATACGCGACTTGAGGCGGGAAACAGTATTCTTGTGCATGGTGCTGGTCGACGCGACCTTGTCCAGGCGTTTAACGAGAAGTCGATATTCTTCTTTTGCTTTTTCGATGTTGCCTTCGGTGAGGGCGTTATCGAAACGCTTGGTCTGCGTCTTGACCATGCTCTTGCGGGCTCGGTTGATGACCCGGCGTTTTGCGGCCTGTCTGACTCTTTTTTTTGCTGAAAGCGAATGCGCCACAATTTGCTCCTGTTTACAATCCAGTTCTTAATCTGTGGGGTTAGTCCCACGCATACCTTCGGTGGGGTAAACCCCACCCTCCATTTTATAATTCACAGTTGTAACTGAGAGGTTGTTCGATTTTTTTGTTACTGGCTGGTCATGTTTCGCAGCCTGTCGACCCTGTCACGCACGTCGCGGAAGCTGAAGTCGAGCTGCGCGATTTTCCGGAAGAGTTCCAGGGCCTTCTGTGTCTGTCCGTCTTCTTCATAGCTCCTGGCGAGGTTATACTTCAGGTTCTTTGCCAGCGTGCTGTCCTGCACTTCGCAGGCCTGGATGGCCTGTTCGAATATATCGATGGCATCAGCATACCAGCCCTTGAGGAAGAAGCACAGGCCGGTCTTGTCCATAGCGGCGATCTTGTAGCGGGGGTCTTTCTGGGCCTCCTGAAAGAGGGGGATTGCCTCGTCGGGGCGATTGTTGCGGAGGAGGCACTGAGCGTACTCGTACTTCATTTTCAGGTCGATGGGGTTGTTTTCGACGCATTCACGGAAGTGCTCAAGGGCGGCGGCTTCGTAGGTCTGGACCGTTTGTGCCAGCTTTGCGGAGAGCTCGGCGTTGTCGGGGTCCTGCTTGAGGGCGTTCTTGATCTTTCGGATGTCGCCCTTGAGTTTTCTGACCAGGAGGTCGCCGGATCGGCGTTTGAATGCAAAGTCGCGGGTGCGTTCGTATGCGTCTTTGAGCACGCCCATCGCCTCGTCAAAGGCGGCCTTTGTTTCGAGGCCGATAAGCGCATCCACGAGGGCGAAGACGACCGGCGGTACATTGGGCTTGTTGGCATAGGCACGGCGTGCTTCCTCGACGGCGCGAGCGCGGTAGTCAATGGTCTTTACGAGGCTGTCGGAGGCGTGGAGCATCTCCTGCTTTTCGCGGTCGCGGACGGATTTTCGGAAGTCGCCTTCCTCACCGTACTTGCCGCGGGCGACGGTCATCTGGGCGGAAAGGTTGCGCAGTTCGTCCAGCAGGGGACCGTCGTTGGGCTTCAGTTCGACGGCGCGCTGGCATGCGGCGACGGCGCGTTCGAAATGGCCCATTTCCGCGTAGGCGTCTTTGAGGAGCAGATAGGTCGAGAGCGAAGGCTTGGCGCTGGCGCTATTAGCATCGAAAACGAGCTTTGCGATCCACTCGCCGGTACGGTGGTAACCGCCGGCGACGGCGGCCTTGAGCATGGCCTCGGCGTAGGCGAGGTTGTCCGGGTCCTTGGCCAGGAGAAATTCGGCGTTGAGCATCTCGTCGAGGGGCGTTTTGCCGCCGTGACGCTTCAATTTCTCGATGGCGGAGGGTTTCTTACCGCCCTTGCCCTGGCGGATGAGCGCCATGCGGCGCAGGGGGGCGTGGCCATCCTCGAGGGCGTCGGGGGCACGGCGAAGGCCTTCGAGGTACATATCGATGGCGTAGTCGAAGTTGTCGGTCGCGGCGACTTCTTCTGCGCGCTGAAAGAAGGCCCGGGCCTTCTCCAGGCCTGCATCGAGTTGGTCATCGTTTTCTTCGAAAGGCATTGCCTGCACAATCTCCCATATAACGGCTGTAAACTCAGTATATTACAGATAGAAACGCGGCGCTGTCAACAAATAATTGTTGTTTAAAGGGCCGCCGTGTGCTATAAGAATCTGTCAACCATCTTTATTGTGGAGAGCACGAGTATGTTATCGGCGTTAGAGCAGTACGACCCTCAGATTTATGAGTTATTGACACAGGAAAAGGCCAGGCAGAGCGGCTCGATTCGCATGATCGCGTCGGAGAACTATGTCTCCAAGGCGGTGATGCAGGCGACGGGCAGCTGCCTGACGAACAAATACGCGGAGGGTTACCCGGGCAAGCGGTACTACGAGGGTCAGCAGGTGACGGACCTGATCGAGGCGCTGGCGATCGAGCGCGCCAAGAAGGTGTTCGGGGCTGATCATGCCAACGTGCAGTCGTATTCGGGTTCGGTGGCGAACATGGCGGCGTACTCGGCGGTCATTAAGCCGGGCGAGACGATTATGGGTCTTTCCTTGGTTAACGGCGGGCATCTGACTCACGGGTGGAAGGCAAGCCTGACGAGCCAGCTTTACAACTCGGTGCAGTACTCGGTGGACCCGAAGACGGGGCGGTTCGATTACGATCAGATAGCGGACTTTGCCAAGAAGCACCGGCCGCGGATTATCATCTCGGGGGCGACGGCGTATCCGCGGGTGATCGACTTCGAGGCGTTCGGCAGGATCGCAAAGGAGGTGGGGGCTTATCACGTCAGCGATATAGCACACATATCGGGCCTTGTGGTGGCAAAGATTCACCAGAGCCCGGTGCCGTATGCGGATATCGTGTCGACGACGACACACAAGACGCTGCGTGGGCCGCGCGGCGGGATGCTTTTGTGCAAGGCGGAGCATGCCCAGGCGGTGGATCGGGCGGTGTTCCCGGGCTTGCAGGGCGGGCCGCACATGCACACGCTGACGGCGATCGCGGTGGCGCTGGCTGAGGCGAGCACGCCGGAGTTCGTCAAGTATGCGGAGCAGATCGTCAAGAACGCCAAGCGTCTGGCTGAGAAGCTGATGGAGTACGGGTTCAACCTGGTGACCGGCGGGACGGACAATCACCTGCTCCTGATCGATCTGCGGAACAAGGGGGTGCCCGGCAAGAAGTTCGCCAAGGCGCTGGACCGGGCGCGGATCGTGACGAATTACAACACGGTTCCGGGTGATACGGCGCCGCCGTTCAATCCGAGCGGGTTGCGGGTGGGCACTCCGGCGGTGACGACGCGCGGCATGAAGGAGCCCGAGATGGACGTTATCGCCGGGTTCTTCAAGCGGGTCATCGAGCACATCGACGACGAGAGCGTCATCGAGCAGGTAGGCAAGGAGGCGCTTTTGCTGTGTTCGCAGTTCCCGGTGCCGGATCATTTCATAATTCCGCGGGAAGGCATCAACGGGCGCAGGTAGGAACGGCGCTTCGCTTGTGTCGCCGTGTCATGGGGGTGAGTTAGGGGAAACGAAGAGGTTGTGCGCGTGCATTGGGGGCAGTGAGGCATGATGGATGCGGCGAGGTTGAAAACGGGGATTCTCGGATTGACCGAGAGCGGCCTTCGGTTGGCGGCCGCGGCGGTGGAGACCGGGCTTTTCGAGATCGTGACGGCGGCGGACCGCGACGCGGACATCCTTCAGACGGTGATGGCACGGTACGGCTGCAGCGGATTCGAAGACTATCGCCAGTTGATCATTCAGAACCAGCTGGACGTGCTGATTGTGGCGGCGGGGCTGCACTTCTGCGACGATCACGTGAAACTTGCGCTTAAGCGGCGATTTCACGTGCTGAAGGTTGCGCCGCCGGGTCTGAACTTCAGCCAGGCGGCGGAACTGTCGGGGCTTGCCGAGAGTGAGGGGGTGCAGTACACGATAGCCAATGCCACGCGATCGTGTCCGGGGTTTCAACTGCTTAAGGAGTACCTGGAGGCGAATGATCGCGGGCGGATTCGGCTGGTGACGGCGTCGTGCTATCTGCCGGGGCTGCTGGACGAGGTGCGCGACCGATGGCTGACCGATCCGCAGCTGGCGGGCGGCGGGGTGCTGCTTCGCAACTGTTACGAGCTGGTGGATCAGCTGGTACTGAACTTCGGCATTCCGCAGAAGGTGTATGCACTGTGCACCAACCAGGCGCCGGACCGGCAGCAGCGGTTGTCATTGACGGAGGACACGGCGGTAGTGACGATGAAATACTCCGACACCCTGATGGTGAACCTGATCGCGACGCGGACGTTCGGGCCGCCGCAGTGCGAGATACGGCTGCATCATGCGGAGGGGTACGTGACAGCGGCGCCTGATTCTTTTACGGTGTGCGACAATGCGGGCAAGGTCCTGAAGCGGTCGAGTTTTCAGGATGTGGAGGCGGGTTCGGTGCTGCGTATGCTGACGGACTTTGCACTCAGCGTGACGACGCCGGACAAACAGAAGGCGCAGGCGCGGCGGGGAATCGATCTGGACAATATGGCGGTGATCGAGGCGGCGTACCTGTCGGCGCGGACGGCAATGCCTGAGGAGCCGCAGCGCATACTGGAGATCGTGGGCAGCGAGCCGGCGAATATCTGGACAAGCGCGGCGAAGCGGATCATCTGATTATTGCCGGCTGGTTATTGAGTCGGTTCGATCAGAGGCGGTCGAGAACGGCGCTCTTGTATTCGGTGCGGCCGGTGGTGGCTGTGTCGGCCTTGTAGCCTGCCGCGGCGATGCGCCCGCGGATCTTTTCGAGGCGGTTGCCGGGATTGGGATGGGTCGAGAAGAACTCGATGGGGCGGGCGCTATCCTGAGCCTGGAGTATTTCCATGAGCTGGACCATGCCCTGCGGGTCGTAACCGGCCTTTGCCAGGTAATCGGCGCCGTAGGCGTCGGCTTCGTACTCGTCGTCGCGGCTGTATTTAAGGCTGACCAGGTCGGCGGCGAGTTGGGCAACAGCGCCCGTGGTCTCGGACGTACGGTTGGAGATTGCGGACAGGAGAATGTCGATTCCGATCTGGCGGCTCATGGCGTTGGCGGAGTGGCGGGCGGCAACGTGGACGGTTTCGTGGGCGAGGACGGCGGCAAGCTGGGCTTCGGTCTGCATGGCCTCGAGCATGCCGCGGGTAATGAAGATATGTCCGCCGGGCAGGGCGACCGCGTTGACAGCGTCGCTGTTGACGGCGATGTAGCGGAACTGGCGATCCGGCGTGAGGCTGGCGCGGGCGACTTTCTGGCCGACGCTGTCAACGTAGGCCTGAATGCGCGCATCCGCGATCGGGCCGCCGAGCTGCTTTTCAACCTCGGGAGCGTATTCGTCGCCGAGCTGCTGTTCCTGGTCATAGCTCAAGAGCATTAATTGGCGGTCCCCAGTGACGGGATTTTGTGCACAGCCGGCGAACAGAGAACAAACGATAATCAGGCAGAGTAGAAAAGCTGACTTGACCATATCGACCTCCCGTCGCTTTGCAGCGCAAAGCAAATCGTCCAGAAAAATTTGGTTTGCAAAAACCAGCAGTCTTATATATAAGGTCGGATTTCACCGACTGCAATATTAAATAATGGCGGATACAGAACAATGTTCCGGTTGCATCTGGGCCCGCGATTGCAAGGGTGTTTACGAGGCCCTTGGGCGGGCGGAGGGGCCTTGTGTCGCGTGGAAGGCCATGGCGGCGTTTCTGCTGCCGATCTTCGTTTCCATCGTTTGCGTGACCGTGCTGGATAAGGCGCTTGCGGGCGCCGTAACAAGTGCGTCGGCACGAATTCTCTTAGTTGTTTCGGGCTCAGCGCCGGCCTGTCTGGCAACGGTGTTTATTGTTTCGCGTTTTGCCCGGCGATGGAAACCCACCGTCCCGGAGTGCCAATTGAAGGAGAAGCATGATCAGTAAGGCAAGAGCGACCTTTCCCGGCGGGGTTCACCCGCAAGAGAACAAGCGTTTTACCGAAGGGCGTCCAATAGAGCCGTTTGCGGCGGGCAAGCAGATCGCCGTTATTCTCAGTCAGCATATCGGAGCCATCTGCAAACCAACGGTGGCGAAGCGGGACAAGGTGCAGGCGGGGCAGGTCGTCGGGCGGGCGGAGGCGTTCGTCTCGGCGCCGGTGCATTCGCCGGTGAATGGAACGGTGAAGGATATCGCGCTGCAATCGCACCCGGTGTTAGGGCGTGCGATGGCGGTGATTATTGAGCCTGATCCGGAAGCGGAGAACATAAAGCGGCCGTGTCCGGAGCGGTTCGGGCCGGATTTTGACGCGTCGGCGTGGTCGCCCGAGGCGATTCGCGATGCGATTCAGGAGGCGGGGATTGTGGGCATGGGCGGGGCCGGTTTCCCGACACGGGTGAAGCTGGAGCCCAATCCGCAGAAGCCCAAGGAGGTGGTCATCATCAACGGCTGCGAATGCGAGCCGTTTATCACATGCGATTATCGCGTCATGATTGAGTGGACGCACCAGGTTCTGGCGGGTGTGCAACTGGCGGCGCGTGCGGCGGAGTGCAGCAATATCAAGATCGGCATAGAGGACAACAAGCCGGAGGCAATCCGCGCGATGAACGCGGCGGTAAAGGAGTGCCGCGAGGCGAAGAACATCACGGTCGTGCCGGTGAAGACGAAATATCCGCAGGGCGGCGAGCGGCAGCTGATCAAGGCGGTGTGGGGCAAGGATGTGCCGGTGGGGGGGATCCCGCCGATGATCGGGGTGGTGGTACTGAACGTGGCGACGTGCGCCGCCATCGCCGAGGCGGTGGTTTGCGGCAGTGCGCTGACGCATCGCGTGGTGACGGTGGGCGGCTCGTCGATAGCGCGGCCGGGGAATTATTACGTGCCGATCGGCACGACGGTGGCGGACCTCATCGAGCATTGCGGCGGACTGGACGACAAGATCGCCAAGGTGGTCTTAGGCGGGCCGATGATGGGGTTTGCCATCGCGGACCTGTCGACGCCGATCACGAAGACGGGCGGGGCGGTGACGCTGCTGACGAAGGAGGAGATCACGCGGGCCAAGTACGACCGCCGCCAAACGCCGTGCATTCGGTGCGGGCGGTGCTTGCAGGTGTGCCCGGCGGGCATCAATCCGACGAAGATCGCGCATGCTGTCAAGCACGGAATGCTCGACGTGGCGGAGCGGCACCACATGAACGCGTGCATCGAGTGCGGATGCTGCAGCTATATCTGCCCGGCAAATATCGAGCTGACCGGATATATCAAGACGGGAAAGATACTGACGGCTCGGGCGAAGAAACTGATGCCGCAGTGAGAAAAGGCTCCTGATCCCTTTAGATTGTGGAAGAGTTCATGCTTGAGAGGATAACGGTTTCGCCGGCGCCACACGTGAGCAAGGCGCATTCGACGCGGAGCATCATGTTGGATGTGCTGATCGGCCTGGCGCCTGCGATGGTGATGGCGGTGGTGTATTTCCGCATGCGGGCGGTTCTGCTCGTGGCGGCGTGTGTCGTGGCGTGCGCGGCAACGGAGTGGGTGTGCAATGCGATTCGCAGGAAAGCACAGTCCATCGACGATCTCAGTGCGGTGGTCACCGGTGTGATCCTGGCTTTTTCGCTGCCGCCGGCGGCGCCGGTATGGCTGGCGGCGTTAGGGGGTGTTTTTGCGATCGCCATCGGCAAGATGGTGTACGGCGGCCTGGGCGGCAACACGTTCAATCCGGCCATGGTCGGGCGGGCGTTTCTGACGGTGTCGTTCGGGATGCTGATGACGACGTGGACGGTTCCGGCCACAATCGATCCGTCGATGCCAACGATCGCGCCGACAAATACTGAAGCCCTAACGCAGGCGACGCCGTTGGCGTGGAGCAAGGAGGCGATCAAGGGCAAGGCCGACGCGGAGGTTGTTCGCAAGCAATTGCCCGCGGCGATCACGGGACAGATCGGCGGGTGCCTGGGCGAGACCAGCGCGCTGGCGCTTTTGATCGGGGGCGTGTACCTGTTGGTGCGCAAGACGATTACGTATCATATCCCGGCGGCGGTGCTGCTTGCGGCGGCTATACTGGCGGCTGTGGGCTACCTGATCAAGCCGGGGGCGTATGTGCCGCCGATTTTTCACGTTGCCAGCGGGGCGCTTCTGTTTGGGGCGTTTTTCATTGCGACGGACCCTGTAACGGCGCCGCTTACGACAAAGGGCATGTGGATTTTCGGGGCCGGCGTTGGGGCACTGGTAATGCTGATTCGCATTGCAGGGGAACTGCCGGAAGGGGTTATGTACGCAGTTTTGCTGATGAACGGATTGACGCCTCTGATCGACAGGTTCTGCAAACTCGTTCCGGTGGGAGGCAAGACGAATGCATAAACACGTTCGACATTTTCTGGAGCAGAGCTGGCTGCTGCTGATTGCAACAGTTCTGTTCGGTACGGTGTTGGCCAGCCTTGATGCGGCGTGGCGGCCGCGAATCTTGCAGAATGAAGTCGACAAGTTCGACCGGTTGGCCGGGGCGATGCTCACGGAGGCGACGCAATTCAAGACAGAGGTTGAGGACATGCAGATCGAAGGCGACAAGGGCAAGATCCTCCTCACCGATGTCAAGCGCGCCCTGAACGCCGAGGGCCAGCCCGTAGGATGGGCGTTCATTGCGGAAGGGGCCGGCTTTGCCGACAAGATCAGGCTGGTGGTTACAACCGACGCGGACTTTACGACGTTTCGCGGTTTCGACGTGCTGTTCAGCAATGAGACGCCGGGCTTCGGGGACAAGATCAAGGCGGCCGATTTTCGGAAACAGTTTATGGGCGTGCCGACAACGGAGCTGACGCTGAGCAAGGCGGGCGATCGATCAAAGATCGACGACGAGATCGTGGCGATCACCGGTGCGACCGTGACGAGCGAAGCGGTGGTGAAGCTGTTGAACCGTTTTGTGAACCAGGTGAAGACACAGCTCAAGGAAAAGGGGCTTATACAGAATGGCTGACGGGATTCTGAGCAAGACGTTTGTTACAGGGCTGTGGCAGGAGAATCCGGTGCTGCGGCTTTTGCTGGGCATGTGCCCGACGCTGGCGGTGACGGCGGCGGTGAAGCCGGCTCTGACTATGGGGTGCAGCGTGATCTTCGTGCTGGTGTGTTCGAACCTCGTGGTGAGCCTGATGCGGAATCTGCTCAAGCCGCATCTGCGGATTCTGATGTTCACGCTGACAATCGCGGCGTTTGTGACGATTGCGGATCTTTTCCTTAAGGCGTATGTGCCGGACATGAGCGAGAGCCTGGGGCCGTACATTCCGCTGATTATCGTCAACTGCATTATCATCTGCCGGGCGGAGGCCTGCGCCAGCCAGAACGGTGTGGCGGTCAGCATCATCGACGCGCTGGGAATGGGGGCAGGCTTCACGATTACACTGTCCGTGTTGGCTTGTGTTCGCGAGCTGTTGGGCACGGGGACGATAGCCGGCAAGGCGGTGATGCCGGAGGCGTTTGTACCGTGGGCGGCTTTAGGCTTGCCGGTAGGTGCGTTTGTGACGTTGGGGCTGATGTTGGGCCTGGTCAACCTGATTACGAAGAAGCGGGCATAATGAGCTGAGGGCATGTCGCGCCATGCCCCTGTGAGGACTGAACGGATGGATACTGCAACTTCACTGCTGGTGGCGCTGATTTCGATGATCATCGTGAACAACCTTGTGTTCACGAAGTTCCTGGGCACGTGTCCTTACCTGGGGGTCTCGGGGCGGCTGGACATGGCGTTCGGCATGGGCTGTGCGGTGACCTTTGTAACGACGCTGAGCGGGACGCTGACATGGCTTGTCGATCACCTTGTCTTGCAGCCGTACGGCTTGCAGGTGATGCAGTACGTGGCGTTCATCTTAGTGATTGCGGGAGCGGTTCAACTGGTCGAGATGTACGTGCGGAAGTTCTTCCCCTCCCTGTACAGCAGCTTCGGCATCTTCCTTCCGCTGATCACGACCAACTGCGTCATCTTGGGTATCTGCCTGTTCCTCAATCTGTGGGAGGTTGACAATCTGCCGGAAGCGGTGGCGCTGAGCGTGGGGGCGGGCCTGGGCTTTACCGTGGCGATCTGCATTATGGCGGGAATTCGTGAGAACCTGGCGCTGGCGGATGTGCCGGCATGCCTGCGGGGGGCGCCGATTACGCTGATCACGGCGGGCCTTCTGACTTTGGCGTTTATGGGATTTTCGGGAATGATTCGATAACTGCGGCCGGAGGCGAACCGCCTGCCTGCTGACGGGGTAACGATGGTATGATGTTAGCTGAGATTGCAGCCAATGAACTGTTTCGCGCGATAGGACTTGCAGCAGGCACCATGCTGCTGTTGGGCGGTGCGTTTGCCGTTGTGCTTCTGATCGCCAGCATCAAGCTGAAGGTGACGGTGGACGAGAAGGTTCAGCAGGTGCATGAGGCCCTGCCGAAGATCGACTGCGGGGCGTGCGGGTTTGCGGGGTGTGCTTCGTACGCCAAGGCTGTGGTTGAGAATCCGGAGCTTCTGGGCAAGTGCGCCCCGGGCGGGCCGAGTACGGCCGAGGCCATCGCGGGGATTTTGAATTTGCAGGTCAGCGCGGGCGGCCCGCCGCTTCGGCCGATTGTGCATTGCCGGGCGCATACGGGCGACAAGACGTATTACGCGGCTTATACGGGCATTCCGCTGTGCACAGCGGCCAATGCGCAGCCGAACGTCCAGGCGTGCAAGTTCGGGTGCCTGGGTTTCGGCGACTGCACAAGGGCGTGCAAATTTGACGCGCTGCACATCGTGGACGGGCTGGCGACGGTGGACTATGAGAAATGCACGGGATGCACGGCCTGCTCGAAGGTGTGTCCGCGGAATCTGATTGAGATGGTTCCGTTCGGACAGGAGAACATGATGACGGTGGCGTGCAGCAGCCGGGAGAGCGGCAAGGTGACGCGGTCGATGTGCCAGGTGGGGTGCATTGCGTGCGGGCTGTGCGCCAAGCAGAGCGATCTGTTTAAGGTCGAGGATAACCTGGCGCGGATGGATTACGGTAGATATGCACCGTCGGAAGCCACTGAAACGGCCATGACCAAGTGCCCCACGGGCGTTATCGTCGAGCGGGGCAAGACGGCACGCCAGCCGCGTGCGGCGGGAGAAAAGGCCGCCAAGGCTTCGGCATAGCCGCAACCCTCAACCCTGCCTTCTTCGCAAGCCGGTGGGCAATTCTACTTTCGCCAGGTCAACTCTCTTACGGGGCTGTCCGAAGTCGGCCCTGCTATTGTTTTCAGTTCGAACCGGCCGCCGGTGCGCGTCAGTGTCGCGTCGACCCAGCCGGCGGCGACGTGCTGTCTGAAGGTATAGCCCGAAGCGGGCAGGTTTAAGAGGTGGATATCGTCGAGCAATGCGTAGCCGGGGACATGGGAGTGACCGAACACCGCGGCCTTGACGCAGCGAGCCGGACGGATGATATCGAACAACTCCGCTGCGTCGGCGATGCCGCCGGTCGGAGTGAGATTGTGGTGGAGATAGAGCAGCGTGGGGGTGTCGTCGGAGGCGGCGAGGAACTGGCGCAGCCACGCTAACTGGGCCGGTCCGAGTTCACCGTCCGTCTGGTTGACTTTACGGAGCGAATCCAGCAGGACAAAGCGGACCGGCGGTACGTCCACGACGGTGACATGGCGATCTTCGAGGGGGTGCAGGCCGGGGGTCTTGGGAAAGAGCGTGCGAAAGTTGATACGGTCGTCGTGGTTGCCCAACGCGTGAAACACGGGGAATTGTGGCGGGAGGCTGTTAAGAATACCCGCGAGATTCCTGTAGTCGCCGGTCTGGCCGGTGAGGCGGGCAAGGTCGCCGGTGATGACCATGCCTGCGGGGAGGTCCTTGGCGACAGCGGCCATGGCCTTTGCGGCGTTACCCAAGGGGTCGAAGTAGTAATGTCCGCGCGGGGGATTGGCGCTGTTGTCGACGGTGGGGATATGGGTGTCCGAAAGCATGGCCCAGCGGCTCGAATCGCGGCTTTCGGCACTTGCCAGGGAGATACGGCCGGCCAACGTCAGGCAGGCGGCGGCCAGGAAGTCACGCCGGTTCAGGCGATAGTGCGAGACTGTAATCTGCTTTTTTTCTGTAGTCATGCGACTGGCCCTTTCTTTCACTGCTTGCCGGCGGGTTGCTGATTTGCAGACCAGTATAGCAGATTGGCAGGCAAAAAGGAAGCGTGGGGATCATGACGGATGGGGGCACCGCCTGAAGAAAATACTTGTCAGGGGGGCGACAATGTGATATGATTACAGGCCTTGGAGATACTGACTGTGTAGGTTTGGCTCAGGTCGGTGTGCCGGGCGTCACGGCGACCGTGGAGCGAAGAGCCAGAGGCGTGCTTTAGGGCGATTGGGGCGCTTCGAGGAGGACCTGTGCAGCGGCGCACTCTTCATCTCGTAAGGGTGTGTATCATCGTGGCGTTGGGAGGCGCTGCGGCATGGCTGGGGGGCGTTGGCGGCAGACGGCCCGGGCCCGATGACTTAGTGGCGGTCTATACACGCGGAGGGGTGGAACAACTCACGATTTCTTATCCTTTCGACGGGGCGGTGTTTCCTCCGGAGATCGTGCCGCCGGAGTTCAGGTGGGAGCGTACGGAGCGGGCAGACCGGTGGCTTGCCGTGTTCCAGGTTCAGGACGAGGGGGATGTGATCCATGCCTTCAGCGAAGAGCCGGCGTGGACGCCGACAGAGGAGCAGTGGGAGGAGATCAAACGGCGCAGTACTGGGCGGACGGCCCGGCTTGTGGTGTTGGCACTGAAGGGCCGCAGGCGCAACGCACGCGTGCTTGCAGGCGGGCAGGTTTCTTTCAGCACGTCGCAGGATCCGGTGGGGGCGCCGATCTTCTATCGCGAGGTAAATCTGCCGTTTATCGAAGCGGTGAAGGATCCGACGCAGATTTGCTGGCGGTTCGGGGATATTGCATCACTCCGGCAGCCGCCGGTGGTGTTGAGCAATCTGCCCGTGTGCGGTAACTGTCATTCGTTTTCGGCGGACGGTTCGGTCCTGGCCATGGACGTCGACTACGCCAACAGCAAGGGGTCGTACGCGATCACAAAGGTGGCGGAGGAGATGGTTCTCGACGCCGTCGATATCATCACATGGGATGAGTATCGCCGCGGGGACAACGAACAGACGTTCGGGCTTTTGTCGCAGATTTCGCCCGACGGGCGGTATGCAATCAGCACGGTGAAGGACCGTTCGGTGTTTGTGCCGAAGGATGACCTGGCGTTTTCGCAGTTGTTTTTTCCGATCAAGGGCTTTCTGGCGTACTATGGCCGGGAGACGGGGACTTTTCACCCGCTGCGGGGGGCCGACGATCCAAATTACGTACAGAGTAATCCGTCGTGGAGCCCGGACGGGCGGTATGTGCTGTTCGCCCGGAGCAAGGCATACAAGCTCAAGAAGCTGACTGACACCGGCAAGGTTCTCTTGTCGCGCGAGGATTGCGAGGAGTTCCTGACGGGCGGCAAGACGTTTCAGTTCGATCTGTACCGCGTTCCGTTTAACGAAGGCCGCGGCGGCACGGCTGAGCCGGTGGAGGGGGCCTCGCACAACGGCATGAGCAACTATTTCGGGCGGTACTCGCCGGACGGGCGATGGATCGTGTTCTGTCGGGCGGCGAGTTTCATGCTGCTTCAGCCGGACAGTGAACTTTATATCATTCCGGCGGCGGGGGGCGAAGCGCGGCGTTTAGCCTGTAATCTCGATCTGATGAACTCGTGGCACAGTTGGTCGCCCAACAGCCGCTGGCTGGTTTTCAGTTCCAAGGCCAACGGCCCGTACACACAACTGTTCCTGACGCATATTGATGAAGAGGGCAACAGCTCGCCGCCGGTGCTGCTGTCGCATTTCACGAGGCCGGGGCGGGCGGCCAATATCCCTGAGTTCGTAAATCTCGCGCCCACGGCAATACGGACGATAACCGAGCGATTTGTCAACGACGTCTCACATCGCAGGGCGGGAGATGAGTTCATCAAGGCAGGGGACTTCGTGCGCGCGGAGCGTGAATATCGCAAGGCGCTGGGGCTTAATCCTGACAACTGGGAGGCCTTGAACAAGCTGGCGTTTCTGCTGTTTCATCACAAGGGAGAGCTTGCTGAGGCAGTGAAGCACCTGTCGCGGGCGGTGGAATTGAGCCCGACGTATGCTGATGCGCATTACAATCTTGGTACGGCACTGGCACACCTGGGGCGGCTGCCGGAGGCGGCGGAGCACTTGCAGCAGGCGCTTGCGCTTGTGCCGTCCAACGCACAGGCGGCGTTTAACCTCGGCGTGGTGATGCAGCGTCAGGGTCGCGCGGAGGAAGCTGTTGCGGCGCTAAAGAAGGCGATCGCGCTTAACCCTGAACATGCGGCCGCGCATACCACATTGGGCAAGCTGTTGTTCGAGGCCGGCGATACGGCGGGGGCGCTGGCATGTATGGAGGCGGCGATCGCAGCCAATGCCGACTACGCAGAAGCGTATGGCAATATGGGAGCGGTGCTGCTGTCGCAGGGAAAGGCGGCGGAGGCGGTTCCGTACCTGGAGCGGGCGGCGTCGCTGGATCCGGCAAACGCCAACACGTTGTGCTCGTTAGGTGCGGCGCTGGCGAAATTGCAGCGCTGGGCAGCGGCCGAGGCGGCCCTTCGCAAGGCGGTTTCGCTGGATACGGACAATGCGCCGGCACATTTTCAGCTTGCCATGGTGCTCATGGAGTTGGGCCGGGCGGAAGAGGTCCTTGCGCATCTGGCGGAGGCGGTACGGATCGATCCGGCGCATGTGGAAGCGCACTACAACCTGGGTATCGCCATGGCACTGGGCGGACGGCAGAGGAAGGCAGGCGAGCACCTGTTGGCGGCGGCACGGCTCGATCCGCTGGTTGCGGCGAGACTTGTTGAGTTGGGCGATGACTACCTGAAAGAGGGTTATGTACGGCAGGCGGCGGCCATCTTTCAGCAGGCGGGAGATCTGGCCCGCAGCATGGGGGACGGGGAATTGGCCTACCAAATCGATCAGAAGATTTTCTCGCTTGCCCGGCCATGAGGATGGGCGATGGGCCTGCACGCGATGATGAAGGCGTCAATTTGACGTTCAATTCTCCATTCAGTATACTGCTGTTCAGTCAGCAGATTCATCAATAGAACAGCAAAGGAGGCTTGCAGATGGATACTATCGCAACAAAGGAGACGGGGCGAGCCGTGGCCGGGACTTTCATGCGGTTAGGCATTGTGGGGTTATGCGTCCTGACGGGACTGTGCGGATGCGGAAAAAACGCGGTTCAGGCTGAAAAGGAGCAGGAGATCGCGGCGGAGCCGACGTGGCCGCCGCAGGAAGGAGAGGTACTCAGCCTTTTTGACGGCGAATCGATGGGGCAGTGGAAGAAAACGCCTTTCGAGCAGGACGGCAAGAGCTATGTCGAGGAAGGCAAGATCGTCATGACGGCCGGGCACGACATGAGCGGCATTACCTGGACAGGTCCTTTGCTGCGAATGAACTACGAAATAGAACTGGAGGCGGCCAGGCTGGAAGGGTCCGATTTTTTCTGCGGACTGACCTTTCCGGTTAACGACAGTCATTGCACGCTGGTCATCGGCGGCTGGGGAGGCACCTTGATAGGGCTTTCCAATATCGACTATTATGATGCCGCCAACAATATGACCACGCGGAGCAAGGATTTTGAAAATGGCGTCTGGTACAAGATACGGCTGAGGGTGACGGCATCGCATATACAGGCGTGGATCGATGACGAGATGTTCGTCAACTTCGAATGGCCGGGGCACAAGCTGGACGTGCGGATGGAAGTGGACTTGTCGAGGCCGTTGGGTATCGCGACATGGCAGACGACCGGGGCGGTTCGCAAGATTACGGTGCGCAGGGAGGATCAGCCCGTCGAGGTGGAAGACCCCTACGCATTCTGAAAAACGAGGTTCAAACCGGATTGACGCGTTGGGCGTATAGGACCTTCACAGGGTGGTTCTGAGAATTGGTTTTTGGATGAAAGGTCTACTGATGGGTAAGGTGCGCAGTGCGGTTTTAGCGGCGGTAATGCTTCTGCTGTCGGCCGCGGGCGGTGCGGAGGGGTTGACGTTTTTCGGCTGGTCGGATCAGCACGTGCAGACCGACGGCAGCGCGCAGCACCTGCGGGATGCGGTGTACGCGATGAACGCCCTGCCGGGCGTGTATTATCCCGACGCGATAGGCGGTACGGTGGAAAAGCCGGCGTTCGTTTTTGGCTGCGGCGACATCAGCGAATGGCCGTCAGGGGCGGCAAGAGATACGTACGACAAGGTGATCCGTTACGGCCTGCGGTATCCGAGTTTCGACATTGCAGGCAACCACGATCTGGGCGGGCTTTCGCCCAGCAAGACCATCACCGACTGGCTGACAGCGAGACACGGTGCGCTGCGCTACACGTTCGACATTGAGGGCGTGCATTTTGTTGCGCTGTTCTCGGAGTATGACGAAAGCCTGAACAATCCCGCGCAGCCCATCTCTGCGGCGGCGCTGGAGTTTCTGAAGCAGGACCTTGCCGCAGTAGGGCCGGAGCGGCCTGTGATCGTCGCGACGCACTTATGCTATGACGCGATCACAAATCGTGATGCCTTCGTCGATGCGATGAAGGGGGCCAACATCCTGTGCGTTCTTGGCGGGCATTATCACAAGGCTAAGGTCGACACGTATCGGGGGATTCATTTCGTGCAGCTTCCTTCGCCGGCGCCCAATTCGCCGAGCGAGTTCACGGTCATTCGCGTGACCGAAGACCGCATCACGGGGATCCCGTTCGATTATGTGCAGCGGCAATGGGTGACGGATGCAAGGAAGATCCTCGATGCACCGATCAAGGGTCCCAAGCCGCCGGCGGAGATCAGGGAGGCAAGGACGCTGGAGATCGGCGCGTCGGCGCCGGACTTCATGCTGCCGGGTGTGGACAATCGGTATTACGCCTTGAAGGACTTTGCAGAGGCCGACGTGCTGGTGGTGGTGTTTACGTGCAATCATTGCCCCACTGCGCAGGCTTACGAGGAACGCATCAAGCAATTGGCCGCCGATTACAAGGACAAGGGGGTGAAACTGGTGGCGATCTCGCCGAACGATCCGCAGGCGGTTCGGCTGGACGAGTTGGGCTATTCGGACCTGAACGATTCATTTGACGAGATGAAGATCCGTGCCCAGCAGCGCCAGTTTAATTTTCCATATCTGTATGACGGCGACAATCAGCGGGTCTCGAAGATGTACGGACCGGTGACAACGCCGCACGTGTTCATTTTTGACAAGGCGCGTAAGCTGCGATACGCCGGGCGCGTGGACAATTCGGAACGCGGCGAGGTCAAGAGCGCCGATGCACGAAACGCCATCGAGGCATTGCTGGCGGGCAAGAAGCCGCCGGTGGAGACAACGCGGACCTTCGGCTGCTCGGTGAAATGGTCCGACAAGCGGCACCTGGTGCAGGAGGCGTTCGAGAAGTGGGCAAAGGAACCCGTGACTCTGGAAACGATCGACGAAGCCGGTGTTCGCAAACTGCTCAGGAATGACACGGAAAACCTGCGGCTGATCAACGTCTGGGCTTCGTGGTGCGGACCGTGCGTGGCTGAGTTTCCGGAGCTGGTCGCCACAAACCGGATGTACCGCGGGCGCAACTTTGAAATGGTGACGCTGAGCACCGACGACCCGGCAAACAGGGCCGGCGTGTTGAACTTCCTTAAGAAGCAGCAGGCATCGACCACGAACTACATCTTTCACACCGCCGACATCGACGCATTCGCCGAGGCCCTGGGCAGCGGCTGGCGCGGGGCGATCCCGTTTTCGCTGATCGTCAAGCCCGGCGGCGAGGTGCTGTATAAACAGGAGGGCATCCTGGACATGCTGACGGCGCGGGGAATTATTGTCGAGTATCTGGGACGGACGTACAAGTAGTCGCCGTGCAGCTTCATTCAACGACGCATTGGGCGCGCGGTCGGGCGGCCGCAAGGGGCGTGCCTTTCAACCGGACGGTGCTCAGTCGAATGAAAGGCCTTCCTTCGCGGCGACGGAGCGGACGTAGTCGGCCGCCAGCTTGTACTCGTCCTGGGTGGTCAGGTGCTCCAGCATGAGAGGTACGTTGTCGAGTTTGCTCAGTTCCTGCAAGAAGACCCCATAGTCCAAAACGCCCAGGCCGGGACGGACTTCAGAGAGATGGGTTGTCAGTTCTTCCGACAGGACAATGTCCTTGCCGTGGCAGCTTTTCATCATGGGCCCCAGCTTTTTGAACGCATCGCGGATGAGGGCGCCATTGTGGAAGCAGCGTTCGGGGCTATTGATGATGTTGACCGGATCGAAATGTACGGCGCACTGCCGGCGGTCGATGGCCTTGATCAGTGCAAGATAGGAGTCGGCGCTGTCGGGGTAGGACCAAGGCATGGTTTCGAGGCAGAAGAACGTGCACGTGGGCTTGACCGCGTCGATGATGGAACGCGTGGTCTCGACGATCATCTCGAATGTTTCCTTTGTGAGATTGTCCTTGTGCGGGCCGGACCAGTTGGTGGGGTGGCGCGAGCCGGCGATATTGACGCAGCAATTGGCGCCGATCCGGTCGGCCAGTGCGAGTTGATCGCGGCATGTTTTGAGAGCGGCGTTGCGCTGGGCCTCGTCCGGACTGATAGGATTGCTCCAGGCGCCAACCTCGGCGATGATAATGTCGGCCTTCCTGGCGGCGTCGGCATAGGCCCTGACGACATCGTCGGAGGCGTCGGCGCCGACGGGACAATAGGCGGCGCGATAGCCGAGGGCCTTGAGGTTGGCAATCCATCGTTCGGGGCTGCCGCCGGTACTGCACGGACCGCCGAGGCGCAAGCGGCTCACGGTCGGCCGGCCCTTTATGGAGGAAGGCAACACAGCCGAGCCAAGAACCGCTGCGGAGACTTTCACGAAACTGCGGCGCGATAAAGCGTTCTTTCCCATCTTCCCACTCCTTAAAAAGTCGGATTACTGCCTTAGTATAGCGACTTGGGGGCAGGCTGTCTATTTGTTGTCTCATACCCCTGTCGCAGGGGGCTTTACACATGGGGACCGAGAATTTACAATATTAATATACAATGTCAGAACCCGCCTGCACGTGGATTGAGGAAGCCCGAGGAAGCCCTATGATAAGATCAAGCATGCTCGCAACGTTCGTATTACCAGTGTTGTTTGTGCTTTGCGACCGCGCGTGGGCGCAAGAGCAGCAGTATGGAGCCATGGACGATTCGCTGCAGCGGATGGTGGAGGCGGACTGGGCAAGCCAGGAGGAGCGTAAAGGACGCAGGCCGGGCGATGCGGAGGCCATTGCCGAGGCGATCGGGCGGGCGCGATTGCTGTTGGCGGATCTTGCCGCAATGGAGGGCGGCCCGGATGTCGAAAAGGAAAAGGCCTTCCTGACGCATATCGAGTCGCAGGCCGCTGCACTGGAGTCGCTGGACGAAGCAGCGCGCACGGAGATATACCTTCGGACCCGGCGGCTGACACGGGCGATTGCGCTGAAGAACCCGCTGGTTGCCGGCAGACCGCTGGTGTTCCTCAAGCGGCGGCGATTCATATGCCAGATGCTGCACGAGTATAACGGCTACTATTACGATTATGGCGATATTGCGGGGGGAGGCGTTTACATCCTGCCGCGACCGGGGGAGTCATCGGAGATTACCGACCTTATCGGAGGACGCCTGTCGAAGGGCAACTACACGACGCTTTCGCTGTCATACGATGCGAAGACCATTTACTTCGCCTTTGCCAAACGCTCGGAGGGTAAACCTGAATACCATCAGCGCAACGGTTTTCATATTTACGCGATGGATGCCGACGGGAGCAATCTGCGGCAGTTGACGGACGGGCCGTACGATGACTTCGATCCGTGTCCGCTGCCGGACGGCGGGATTGCGTTCATGTCGTCGCGGCGGGGCGGGTTTTGCCGGTGCAACAATCCGTGGGAGCCGCTGAGTTCGTACAATCTGCACAGGATGAACGCCGACGGCAGCGGGATCAGGACGCTGTCCTTCCACGAGACAAACGAGTGGCATCCGAGCGTACTCAATGACGGGCGGATCGTGTACATCCGGTGGGACTACGTGGACCGATCGGCGGCGAACTTTCACGGCCTGTGGGTGAGCAATCCCGACGGCACTAATCCGGCGGCGGTGTTCGGCAACTATACGATGAAGATCAACGCGTGTTATCAGCCCAAGGCGATTCCCGGCTCGACAAAGATTGCGTTTCTGGCCGGGGCCCATCATGCCGACGTGGGCGGCTCGCTCATACTGCTGGACCCGGCCAAAGCGGGGCTGGACCCTGCCAGCGGTGAAGATCACTTTGATTCGCTGGAGGTGCTTACGCCGGAGATCTGTTTTGCCGAGGCGGCGGGGTGGCCCAAGACGTATTACCACGGCGTCTGGCCGCTGTCGGAGAAGTATTTCTTTGTGGGGTTCAGTCGCGAGCCTCTGCCGGGCATGGGGCCGAACATCAATAAGGATACGCGAACGGGGCTGTACTATTTCGACCGCTTCGGCAATCTCGAACTGCTCTATGAGGACGAGGACATCTCGTGTATGTATCCGACCCCGCTGGCGGCCAGGCCTAAACCGCCGATTGTGCCTGATGGTCTGGATGAGACCTTAGGCGACGAGGGGGAATTCTTCGTCAGTGATGTGCGGCTGAGTCATTTTCCGATGCCGGCTGATCGGCCGATCAAGAGCCTTCGTATTTACCAGGTGCTGCCCAAGGCGCCCGGCCACATTGCCAACGAACCGCGTATCGGTCACGCCAACGCCGAGAGCGCGCGCATGCTGCTGGGGACGGTGCCGGTCGAGGCGGACGGCTCGGCGTATTTCCGCGCCCCGGCGAGGAAGCCGATCTACTTCCAGGCGGTCGACGCGTCCGGCCGGGCGGTGCAGACGATGCGCAGCGTGACCTACCTGCAGCCGGGCGAGCGGCGCGGCTGCGTGGGGTGTCACGAGCCGCGGAACAGCTCGCTTGAGATGGGCGCCCGGCCGGTAGCCATGAGGCGGGCGCCGTCGGTGATACAACCCGGGCCGGAGGGGACGCGGCCGTTCAGTTTTCCGCTGCTCGTTCAGCCGGTGCTCGACCGCAATTGCATGATCTGCCATGACGGCTCGGGCGCCGCCGGCAAGGCGAGGCCGGATCTTACAGCGGCCGTGCAGGGCACGTTTACAAAGGCGTATGTGAACCTCAGGCCGTACGTGCGGTGGTATGAGTGGGGCGGGGCGACAATTCGGCCGATCGTGACAAAGCCCGGTGAAGGGGCAACGGATATGAGCCCGCTGTTGAGGATCCTTGCCGATGAGAAGCACCGCGGCAAGGTCAATCTTTCCGCGGAGGATATCGAGCGGCTCAACATCTGGCTGGATGGCAATGTGCCGTTCTATGGCGCCTACGAACCTGAGGCCCAACGAGCACAATTGGCAGGTGAGGCCATTTCTCCGCCTGTTGTGCAGTAGTTCGAACAAAGACAACGGCCGCACCGGACGCCATGCGCGACCGATGCGGCCGATGTATTTTCAGGTCAGGACTATATCTGCGAATACGGGGCGGGCTTCAGGAGGATGTTGGTGATGCCGCAGAGGATCTTCTTGTCGGCGTATTCGGGCTTGGCGCGAAGCTCGAGCCATTCGGGGTGCTTCATGAATGTTGCCCAGCCGGTCTTCTGGGCCTCTTCATCATCGAAGCCCAACATGTAGGTGAGGTTGGGCATTTTTGCGCCGGCGATGGCCTCACCGAAGAAGACGGGATTGAGGCCGGTCTTGCGGAAGATGGCAATCTCGGCGACGTTGAACATCTCGATCTTTTTCTGGCCGGTCTTGACCGACGGGCTTTCATAGATGCGAAGCTGGAAAACGCGGGAGTTCTTCCTGGACGGGACCTCAAGTTCTCTCATGCCTTCGAAAGCCAGCAGCAGCGAGCTTTCGACGCGCTGATAGGCACGATTCTCGTTGCCGGCATCGAGGAACGCGGCGCCGGCGGCGAGGAAGGTTTCGTCCTGCAGGAGGCTTGCCGTTGTCGAAAAGACCGACCGCGCCGAACGGTGACGCATGAGCACGTAGATGGTCGGTTCGGCAGTCGCCTCGCGCTCGTGAAAGACGCCGACCGGCTCGATGCCAAGGCGGTTCAGCGGTGGGATCATGGCCTTTTCGAGGAAGGCATCGACGCCCTTGGCCTGCTCGGCGGAGGCGCACTTGTACTGCCTGAGTTCATAGATGTCGCGGGCCTGAGCGGGGCCGCGGCCGGCGCCCTGGCCGCGCGTACCGCGGCGCTGCCTCGGCTGGTCTTGCTGGGCGAGAGCATTGGCCGAAACCGCCCCGAGGCCGGCCGCACAGGATGCCGCCAGAAAATCACGTCTCTTCATCGTACTATTCTCCTTTGAAAGATATCCCTACGGTTTGATATCGCCGGGCAAGGCGTATACCTGCCCCGCGTAAACAGCCGATTGAAGCATTATCGATATCCAAAACTCCCGGGGCCGCCGAATGGGTCGGCTCCTCCGACGGCGGTGTGGCTATTATAGCAAACCGGGGGCATCGCGTCAAAGTGGTTTGCGCACGCCGAAAATCTATATGTGCCGAAGGCGTGAAAATCCTTGCCCCAACGGGTACAATGGCGAGGTTGCCCGGGCGTTCGGGCGGTTAGACTGCGGAGGAATATGATGGATAAGATGTATCGGTTGGTGCTGGCGGCTTCTGTCGCGGTGACCGTGCTGTCAGCAACCGTTCGGGGCGACGGCGAGGTTGTGCGGCGGGTAATCCGGGACGAAGCGGCGGGGCCGAACCTGCTGAAGGCCGACGCGTGGAGACCGTGGCAGGAGGGGTTTGTCCGCGAGGGGGACCTCTTCGTCTGTGACAATGGCGCCGACGGGCGGGCACAGCGGGGTGTCTCGCAGGCGGTGACGCTGAACCAGACGACGCCCGAGCCGATCGTCGCGACGGCCTGGAGCCGGGCTGAGAACGTCACCGGCGGGCGCAACAACGATTACGCCCTTTATCTCGATCTGATCTACACTGACGGCACGCCGCTGTGGGGGCAGACGGCCCCGTTCGACGTGGGCACACACGATTGGCAGCAGCGCAAAGTCATTGTCTTTCCGGAGAAGCCCGTGCGGTCCGTGAGCTTTCACCTGCTGCTGAGGAGTCACGCCGGCAAGGCATGGTTTCGCGACCCGCAACTGACGGTACTGAGCCGGCCGCAAGGCGCATGCCTTTTCGACGGTGTGCCGGTGAGCCTTGAGGCGGCGTCAAAGCCCCGATTCATGATCCGTGACGTTGCGGCCGATTCCGATTTCGTACAGGCGGATCGTGATGCCCTTGGCATCCGCATCGAATCGGGCGTCAAGGAAAACGCGGATGGTGCAAAGTTCTTCGACGTTGTTGTGAACAATATGCAGGACACGGATCGGACGATCACACTGTATTACGTCCTGCCCGTGGACGGCGATGAGCTTGTATGGCTTCATGACCCGCGAACGGAGATGGCCGCGGTCAAGCCGCGAGAGTATTTCAACGGCAGCAGTTTTCGCGCGGGCGCCAACGGCCGGCTTTCGCGATATCCGTTTGCCGCCGTCGCCGACGATAAGCGAGGCACAGCCATCGGTATAGACATGGCGCACCCGGCCTTCTTTCGCGTCGGGTTCAACGCGATGACGCGGGAGTTGTTCATTGCTTATGACATCGGCCTTGTTCCCGAAAAACGTGCGGCACGTGTGCGCTTTTGTACGTTTGAGTTCGATGCGCGATGGAGGTTTCGGGCGGCGCTGGAGGAATATTACGGGCTGTACGCCAATGCCTTCATCCGCCGAATAGGCCGGATGGGCCTGTGGATGCCCTTTGCGAAGATCAGCGAGGTGAAGGGCTGGGAGGATTTCGGTTTCCGTTTCAAGGAGGGCAACAACGAGACGGCCTGGGACGATGCCCACGACATACTGACGTTTCGTTATACCGAGCCCATGACGTGGTGGATGCGGATGGACAAGGAAACGCCGAGGACGCTGGATGCGGCAATTGCGCAGGCACAGCGCATGGCCGAGCAGGGCCATGGCAGCGCCAAGGCGTGGCTGACCAGCACGTATCACGACGAGAACGGCAAACCGCCGGCAAGGATGCTCGATACGCCGTGGTGCGACGGGGCGGTGTGGAGTATGAACTCCATGCCGGGCATCGCCGGTGAAACGACGGACTTCAAGAATAAGTGGAACGCGTCATTGAAGGAAAGGCTTTACGGGGCCGGCCGCAACGGCGATCTGGACGGCGAATACATCGACAGCAGCGAAGGCTATGTCACCGATGAGCTGGATTTTCGGCGGGACCACTTTGCCGCGGCGCAGACGCCGCTGACGTTCTCATTAGGCGATCATAAGCCGGCGATATTTCGCGGGCTCATCGCCTTCGAGTATATCCGCGCCATCGCACGCGACGTGCACGATATGGGCAAGTACATGATGGCCAACTCGACGCCTTCGCGGCTGTGCTGGCTGGCGCCGCTGCTGGATGTGATGGGTACCGAAACCGACTGGAACCCCAACGGCCAGTGGCGGCCGATGTCGGGCAATGAGCTGCTTTACCGCCGCGCGATGTGCAGGTCCAAGCCATTCTGCTTCCTGATGAACACGGAGTTCGAGAGGTTTCCGCACGACCGCGTGGAGAAGTATATGAAGCGGTGTCTGGCCTACGGCATGTTCCCCGGTTTTTTCAGCCACAACGCCAGCCAGGGACATTACTTCACGCGGCCGGAGCTTTATGAACGAGACCGCAGCCTGTTCAAGAAGTACGTGCCGCTATGCAAACAGGTCGCGGAAGCGGACTGGGAACCGGTCACCAAAGCGCGTTCAAGCGATTCACGTGTGCTGCTCGAACGCTTCGGAGACAACAGGTTCTTCACCGTCCTGAACGACAGCAGCGAAACACGCACGACAACCGTTACCTTAGAGGATGTGCCTGACGGCCCGGTACGCGAAGCGGTCACGGGCAGGACGCTTTCGATTGTGGACGGCTGCCTCACACTGACTCTTGACGCCGAAGATGTTGCTGTGCTGGAGTTGCAATAATGACTGGAGAAACCAAGATGGTGTATTTGCTTGCGGCAGTACTGGCCGCTTCTGCGGCGGCAGAAGCGTATTTCGACATGAGAACCTTCCTGGGTTTTGAACCAGTTGACGCACGGCAGGCGCTGGCGGCGGAGCCTCGGACGCTGTTTCAAACCAATTCGGCGTATGACGCGCGTATAGCGATTCCCGTCGATGGCGTAATCGTGCACCGGCACGGTCACTCGGCCGAAGATATCGCCCGGGTCATCGGCTCATGGAGAGAGAACGGCTTTACGGTCGGCCGGATGTTCTTCGCCGATTCGGATGCGGGCAATCACTACACGCAAGGCCGCTTCGATGGGAAAACCCATTTCGAGGACATCGAACTGGACCGCACGGGCAAGCGCATTCTGTGCGCTAACGTTCGGCCCTACATGCTGCCGACGCCCGGCTGGACGGAGTATCTCAAGACACAGGTCAAGTACGCCATCGACGCCGGCGCCGAGGCGATCTATCCGGAAGAACCCTTGGCACACAACTTCACGGGCTATGAGGAGAGTTTCAAGAAGGCCTATGTCGACGAGTACGGCCAACCCTGGCAGGGCGGCCACGAATCGCCGGATGCATTCTTCAAAACGGCACGGTTAAAGAACAAGCTGTACATCCAGCTCGAACAGGACCTGTACGATTACACACGGCAGTATGACGCCGCCAGCGGCAAAGACGTCGATTTTCTCATCCCGATCCACAGCCTGTACAGCAACCTGAGCGGCCGCCTGGTGGCGCCCTTAGGCACGTCGCTGAGTATAAACGGCACTTTCGGCTACATCGGCCAGATCTGGACCGGTCCGGTGCGGTGGACGATCGGCGGATGTTCCAACAAGAAGATTACATTTTTCGACTCGGCCTACGTCAATTACGATTGCTTCGCCAACCTCGTCATCGACAGTAATCGTCTGCTCTACATGTTGGCCGACCCCGTTGAGGATGACCCGCAATACAGATGGGACGAGTACGACCAATGGTACAGGGAGTGTCTGGCCGCCAAGCTGATGTTTTCCACCATTAACACTTATGAGGTCATGCCGTGGCCGGACCGCATCTTCCTGCCGGGCTACTCCATCGGCGGCGGCACGCCGGGGCCGGCGGCGTACCGCACGACGCTGATGTCCTGTCTGACGGCGCTGCAGGAGATGCCGCGCGGCGCGCGGGATGACGTGGCAGCAGGCAGCAAAGGCGTCGGCATGCTGATCGCGGATTCGGCCATGTGGCAGCACGCCAATCGGCCCGTCCAGGATGCATTCATGGGCCTGCTCATCCCGCTGTTGAAGCGGGGCGTGCCGGTCAGCTCGGTACCGATGGAGCGGTGCGGCGACAAAGCATACATGAAGCATTTTCGCCTGCTGATGCTGTCGTTCGAGGCATTCAAGCCGCATGACGAGCAGTCGCTGCAAGACCTTCTTGCCTGGGTCCGCGACGGCGGCGTCCTTGTGCTTTTCAAGACGGCCGATGCGTTCGACAACATCGACATGTTCTGGAAGCAGGCCGGCTTTTCGTCCGCACAGGCGTACCTGTGCTCACAGGTCGGTTTCGCCTATGACGCCGCGCCTGACGCGGACCTCAATGGACAACCATGTGTGCACAAGGCCGTCGGCAAGGGGCACGTGATCCTGGCGGACCTGACGCCGAGCACATTCGTGGATGAGGCGGCTGCGGACGGCAAGTATCTCCCGCTGGTACGAGCATGCTTTGAGCGGTACATCGGCGAACAGCTCCGCGAGCCCGGTTTTATCATCGCGCGCCGGGGCCGTTTCGTGATCGGTCACACCTTTGACAGAACGGAAAAGATCGACGGAACGTTCATCGATGTCTTCAGCCCGGACCTGCCCGTGGTAACCAATCCGCAACTCGGCCCCAACGCAAGCATGATCCTGTACGATGTCGCCGCGCCCATGAGGAAAGAGCAGCCATCGCTGCTGTACAGCACCTACCGTCTTATGGGCAGGCAGGAGTCCTCCGCCGTTACGGCGTTCTTCGTCATGGGTCCTGCGGGCACCGACGCAGCCGCGCGCCTGTTCACGGCAGGCAAGCGTCCCGCGTCAATAGAGGCCCGCACAGCGACAGGCAAGTCCGTAAGCACCACCCTGAACAGCGGCGGCGACAACACCATTCTCGTTACCTTCGCCGGCGATCCGTCCGGCGTCGGCGTGAAGGTGACGTGGCAGAATTAGAAACTGCAGGTTTCAAGTCGGCGCGCCGAAGACGGGCTGATCGACGGGCGCAGGAAGTGATACAAAAAAGCGGCTCCCTTTGTGGGGTTCGGATTCGATCCAGATGCGTCCTCCGTGGCGTTCGACAATCCTCAGCGCAATCGTCAGGCCGAGTCCTTCGCCGCCGGCGGTCTTCTCCGGCTCGAGCCGGTGGAAGATTTCGAAGACTTTCCGCTGATGGCTGGGCGAGATTCCCAGACCGTTGTCTTCGACGCAGTACACCGCCTGCCCTCGCACGCCCGGATCGACGCGGCCGCTGACGCGGATGCGACCGGGCCGGCCCGGCTGCAAGTATTTGACAGCGTTCGACAGGAGGTTGCTGAAGACCTGGTTGATGTAGTCGCAGTCGCCGAGGCAGTCGGGCAGGTCTTCGACGATCACTTCGGCATTGCTTTCGCTGATCTGATACTGCATGGCGGCGATGATCTGACGCATCATTTCATTCATGTCGAGCCGCCGAACGTGCAGCACAGCACTGCCGACGCGCGAGACCGCCAGAAGGCCGTTGAGCAGGCTCTGCATCTTGGCCGTGCCTGCCTTGATGAAGCGCAGCGATTCGGGAATATCCTCCCGCAGCAGCGAATCGATTTCCCTGCGGATCTGGTCGGACACACCGCCTTTACTTAAAGCACGTGTCAACTCCTCGCATGTCCGGGCCAGTTCGCCGCTGAACCCCTGGATGTTGACTAACGGCGATTTCAGGTCGTGGGAGGCGACGTAGACGATGCTCTGAAGCTCGTCATTCTTCACGTCCAGGGTTTTCATGAGCCGCTGACGTTCCTGCTCGGCCTCCTTGCGGTCCAGTGCGTTGGCAAACACGGTGCCGACGATCTTCAGCAGTGTGATCGTTTCGGGCGCCCATGGATTGCATTCCCGCACGCGGTCGAATCCGACAAATCCCATGATGCGGTCCTTGCAGATCATCGGTACGCAGAGCAGCGACTGAATGCCTTCCCGTTGGAATTCCTGTTTTTCTGCGGCGGCCTCGGGCTCCAGATCGTCCACACGGTCGATCAGGATGGCGTCATGTTGTTGAATCATGGCCTGGAACCATGGGAAGGTGCTTATCGGCACAGCCTGCAGCGTCTGTTGAACGGGCGGGATGCCGCTGCGGCAGTACTCGTGCGTGTTAGACATGGTGCGACCGTCCGGCGAGTACAGGAACACGTAGCTGCGATCCGCACGCGCCAGGTCGCTGATGTCGGCCAGTGCCCGATTGATGGCGGGATCGATCTCTTCAGGCTCGAGGTTTATCAGTTCCGTGGAGATGCGCGTCACGCGTTCTTCCAGGTCGAGCCGAAATCGCAAGGCCTGTTGGGTGCGGGCGCGATCGGTGATGTCGGTCATCGCCACAATGATCCTGGAAGAATCGGGACTGTCGTGGTCGGAGGAAAGCGAACATTGTGCGACGAATCGAATAGGGCGATTTTTCAGCGTCACGGCCACGGTCTCGAGGGTGACACTCGGCTGCCCCCGCCATATAGCATCCAACATCGCCGCCAGAGACTCGACGGTTCGGTCGGTGCAAATGGCTGCCTTGTTTGCGATCAGTTCCTGCTTGTCGGCGGCCTCGAACATTGCCACCGCCGCATCGTTCACGTCCACAAGGCGAATCAGTTCGGAGGCGCCGCGGAGTTCTTCCGGATGGTCGATCAGCCAGCTTTTCAGGTCTTTGACCCCTTGCCGGCGCAACGTTTCGAACCACTCAATCAGGGCTGAACAATCCTCCTCCCAGAGGGCGCACAGCGTCCGCATGAAGAGTTCACGATAGCGCTGCCGACTTCGGCTCAGCGCCTGCTGGCTGCTGCTGTGCTGCCTTAAATAGGTCCGAATCTGCAGCCAGACTATGCTGCAGATGCCCAGCAGGGCCAGCACGGCCGCCCCTACAAGGGCTAACGTCGTCAACATCCGTTCTCTGTGGGCCCGGATCATTTCCACCGCCAAATGCCCTTCGGCGACGGTTTGCAGGCTCGCATGATCCACGCAACAGCGCCACACCTCCCACGCGACCACCGCAAGCAGCATCAGGGTCAGCCCGGCGGCTGCGGTCAGGATAAACAGCGGCGAGCGTCCCTCGCGGCACAAGTTTTCCTCTGCCTCGTGATCTTCGTGTCGATTGCCGCTGTTCCGTTTGACCATATGTGCTCCGCAATGCCATATCGGCCGCACCGCTCCTACGCATGAAGAAGCTGTTCGGTTCTCGACGGCATGAACGGCGATGCAGACGACCCTGTGGCGCCTTATCGGTCGGGGAGAGGCAACAGCCCATGTTACTCGTCGAAGGTCGCGGGATTTTCCAGCAGTTTCCTGATATAATCGAGGAACTGGGCCGCATCGGCGCCGTTGGCGACCTTGTGATCGACCGACAGGTTGAGGTTCATCATCTTGCGAACCATGATATTGCCGTCGATGGGCATGCAGGTGTCGGCGATGCGTCCAACCCCGAGGATACTGCACTGCCCCGGCACGACAATCGGAATGAACGAATCCACGCCCAGGCCGCCGAGGTTGCTCACCGTGATGCAGCCTCCCTCGAGATCCTCCAGCGTCAGCCTGTTGGTTCTTGCCCGCTCAATGAGGCCCGTGCTGTACTCGGCGATCTGCCGCACGGTCTTGCCGCCGCAGTCCCTCACCAGCGGGGCGACGAGCCCCTCATCGGTCGAGATGGCAAGCCCGATATCGATCCGGTCGGCCAGTTGAATGACATTACCCGCCAACTGGCCGGTCATGATGGGATAGTGCTTCAGGCCGATCGCAACGGCGCGGATGATGAAGTCATTAAACGACAGTTTAATATTACCGTTCTTGTTGAGTCTGGCCCGCAGCTTGAACACCTCCGTCATATCGACGCGGACGTTCAGGTAGAAGCAGGGGATCTCCTGCTTGCTCTTGAGCATCCTTTCGGCCACGATCTTCTGCAGGCGGTTGACGGGCACGATGTCGCCGAGATTGTACCTTGGTGCAGGCCCGCCCGGCTCGCGGGCGGCGCCGCTTTGCAGTGCCCGGTGCACGTCGGCGGCCGTGATCCGCACAGCGCCGGGGGCAGGCTGAACCAGGCGCAGGTCGATGCCTGATTCGGCGGCGATTGTCCTGGCACGCGGCGAGGCGAAAATACGCCCGTCGCTGGCCGCTGCCGGCGCGGCAGTCTCAGCCGTACCCGTTTCAACGGCTGCTTCGGCCGCAGGCGCCGCAACGACAGGGGCGCCGCCGACTCGCAGCGCATCGATGAAATCCTGGGGCACGTCGACGCCCTCCTCGGCGAATACCGCAATCGGCGTATTCACCGGCACCGTTTCGCCGGTGTCCACGAGAATCGCCTTGACTACCCCCGCCGCGGGCGACTCCATCTCCAAGGTCGCCTTGTCGGTTTCAATCTCGAAGATCACCTGCCCCTTGCCGACGTTGTCGCCGACCTTGATGAGGCTGGTCACGATGGTTCCTTCCTCCATCGTCTGCCCCAATTGCGGCAGTCTGACGACCTTCACGCCCGGCGGGACTGCAAGCGCGTCTCCTGCGGGTTTTGAAGACTCATCGACCGGTGCTGCTTCAGGCGAGCGCGGCGTCTCGACCGCAGGCGCTGCGGCACTGACCGTAGGCGACTCGACATCGGCAATTACTTCATCCGCCTCGCCGAGTATCAGTATGGGCGTATTGACCGGCACGGTGTCGCCGACCTCGACCAGCAGCTTCTTGACGAAGCCATCCGCGGGCGATTCCATTTCCAGCGTCGCCTTGTCGGTCTCGATCTCGAATATGACGTCGCCTTTTTTTACCTTGTCGCCGACCTTCACGAGGCTCGTGACGATCGTGCCTTCTTCCATTGTCTGACCCAACTTGGGCAGTTTCACTTCACGTGCCATGATCCGTCTCCCGGATGTATGTATGTGGGCGCGGCATGCCGTGCCCCTGCATTCCGCGCGAATTCTAAACCATCTGCCTGACGCGGGCAACAATCTTGTCCGGCGTTGGGATGCTGGCGTTCTCCAGCGGCTCGCTCATGGGCGGCGGCACGTCCGCCGCGGCCATGTTCACCGGCGGCGCATCGAGATAATCAAAGCCGGTTCGCCCGTCGTCGTAGGTATACTCGATCAACTGCCGCACGATCTCCGGCCCCATCCCGCACATGCCGAAGCTCTCCGCCACCGTCAGGAGTCGGCCCGTCTTGCGGACGCTCTCAGCGACGGTCTTGATATCCAGCGGCTTGATCGTTCGCAGGTCGATCACTTCAGCATCGATGCCGTGCTTTTCGGCCAGTTCCTTCGCCGCGGCAAGCGCAAACATCACCTGCCGGCTGTAGGTCACAATCGTGACATCCTTGCCCGGCCGGTTTACGTCAGCGACGCCCAAGGGGATAATGTACTCCTCCATAGGCAGCGCGCCCATCTGCCCGTATGTCGCCTTGTGCTCGATAAAGACCACGGGGTTGTCGCTGCGAATCGCGGCCTTGAGCAATCCCTTCGCGTCGTACGGTGTCGACGGCATCACTACGTAAAGCCCAGGTACATTCACCAGCCACGGCTCAAGCGATTTGGAGTGGTGCGCGGCAATACAGCGCCCCACGCCGCCTTCCGTGCGGACAACCATCGGCACCTTCGCATGGCCGCCGAACATGTAGCGGTTGAAGGCGCCGTTGTGCATCAACTGGTCCATCGAGATCGTGATGAAATCCACGTACATCACCTCGGCGATGGGCCGAAGGCCGCGAATCGCCGCGCCTACGGCGGCGCCCACAATGGCCGCCTCGGAAATGGCGGTATCGATGACGCGATTCGGTCCGAACTCCTCCAGCAGGCCCTTCGTGGCGCCGTAAGCACCGCCGTAAAGGCCGACGTCTTCGCCTTCAATAATGACGTTGGGGTCTCTGCGCATCTCCTCGGCCTGTGCGGCGACGATCGCCTCTTTCATGGCAACCACGTCCATCCCAAAGGCCTCCCTGACCTGTGCCTTGGCAATCTCGATCTTTTCCTTCTTGGTCCTGCCGGCAGCCGTCTCAAGGGCCTTCTCATATGCCGCGGTCGCTTTCATGGCGTTGGCAGCGGTGACCTTCTCAGCCTCCACGACACTGTTGGCGTACGTCTCGACAACGTAGACGTCGCGGGCGAGATCCGCCGCGTTGGGCCAGGCGCTGTCCATGCCGAATTGCGTGGCCTTTTCGATGGTCGCCTGAGCCTGGTCCTGAATCGCCTGAAGTTGTTCGTGCGTCGCAAGCCCTTCTTGCAGCAGCTTGTCCGAAAGCACGATGATCGGGTCGCGACTGCGCCATTCCTTCTCCTCTTCCCTGGTGCGATAGACCTTCGGGTCGCTTCGACTGTGCCCGTACCAGCGGTACGTCTTGGCCTCGATCATGACCATTTCATTGGTCTTACGAGCGTGCTCGGCGGCCTCCTTAACGGCGAGGAAAACGGCCACCACATCCTGGCCGTCGACGATCATGGCGGGCACGCCGTAGGCGGCGGCACGCTCGGCGATATCCACGATATTGGCGGCGCAGCCGGCCCCTTCCACCGGGCTGCCTGAGAACGGCACGCTCATGCCGTACAGATTATTCTCAATGATCGCAACCAGCGGCACCTTCAGGACGCTTGCCATGTTCATGGATTCATGAAACGAACCGGTATTCGTGGCGCCGTCGCCGAAGAACGACACTGCGATCTTGCCCGTCTTCTTGTGCTTCTCGGCCAGTGCCGCCCCCACGGCCGCGGGAATATTGCCGCCCACAATGCCTGTGCTGCCCAGGTTGCCGTTCTTGACGTCGGCGATGTGCATTGAGCCGCCTCGTCCGTTGCAGTAACCCGTCTCCTTGCCCATCAGTTCGGCCATCATGCGGTTCCAATGCATCTGGCGGGCCTCTTCGTCCCCGGCATACTTGTTACCCATCGCCCCACAATGGCCGTGCCCGCGGTGCGTCGAGCCGATCACGTCGCCGACCTCGAGGGCGGCTATGGCGCCGGTGGCAACGGCCTCTTGGCCGGCGTAAAGATGCGACGCCCCCTTGATGATGTTCTGGCCCAACAAATCGTAAACCTTGTCCTCGAAAAAGCGGATCTCGTGGATGGTCCGAAGCCAGTCCAGGACCACGGCCTCGGTCAGGATGCTCTTCTTGATTAGATCGGCGATCTTTGGTGTCGGTTTCTTGCGCCTGTCATCAAGCGAATAAGTCATTCCATTACTCCTGTTAAAACGGGGTGGTAAGCTGTTTCGGATGGATAACTATACCCTTTCCTATCCCCGCAATCAAACAAAAACGAGACAAGCAAACGTTCGTTTTCGTACACAGTGAAACACAACGAACAAAAATGAACATTTTTTCCTTGCGGTCGGATCGCCGCCAAGGTACACTGAGCCAGCGGTCGCCGCTCGTGCGGGCAGACATTTGTTGCATTCACCCCATCGTGCGTATTGGGACAAGAGGCATTTCATGGGTTTGTCAGCGGAAAAACGGCGTCAGTACATTCTCGAACAGATCCGCACCGTCGGGCGCGTCGAGGTACCCCATGTCGCGCAGCAATTCTCCGTGACGGAAGTCACGGTCCGCCGTGATCTTACGGTGCTTGCCGAAAAAGGTCTGTTACAGAAGACTTATGGCGGCGCGGTCAGTGCCGCCGCCCCGGAGATCAATGCCGCGGTGCGATACCGCCAAACCCGCAACCTGCAGGCCAAAAAGATCATCGGACGTCTGGTCGCTGAAAACCTTGTACACAACGGCGACGTTATTTATCTCGAGGCTGGCAGCACCTGCCACGAGATCATTCCGCATCTGGCCGGCCACAGGGATTTGACCGTCATCGTCAATTCGCTCTACCTGATGACCCGCCTGGGCCAAATGCCTCAGCATAAGATCATACTCATCGGCGGCCAGTACCGCCCCGAACGGATGGACATCATCGGGGCCATCAGCGAACTGGTAATCGGGCAGTTGGGCGGCTTCAAGGCATTCACCAGCGCCGATGACATCAGCATCACCGGAGGCATCAGCGGGGCCGACGTGGCAACGGTCACTTTTACACGCCGGGTGCTGGAACGGGCGGCAAAGGTTTACTTCGTCGGCGACCACACCAAATTCGATAACCCCGCCCTCTACCGCATCGCCGATATCAGCCAGCTCGACGGCATCGTAACCGACCGCAGGCCTTCGGAGGATTGGATCGCCGTCACACAGGAAAAAGGCATTCAGTTGATATACCCGGCCGGCGCAGAAACACTGCTTGACGCAACCGCCCGACGGCGCTGAACCGTGTACACCACGGCCGGCTGCACAGTCACGCAGAAGGAAATGTGCTGCGGGTTCGGAGAGCCGAAACGTTAAACCGGGACGTTACACGGTTGTGATGAGACAGGATACCGGCCCGCTGGCCGGAGTCATTGCGGGCAAGGCCGATATCACGATAGAACCGTAGCGCCTGTGCCGGTCGTAAGTATTGTGAGTCGCGGAAGCAAAATGCTCCGCGACTTTTTTTGTGGCCGCACCACCCGCCGTTGAAGTACGTGCACAGGTCCGCAGACATACACGTATCGGTATGTGCAGCAGATAATCCACGGGGGTGTGAAATGCTTGCGAGGAGACGATTATGGAAAAAAGCCGCTATCGTCATCCTCGCCGCATCGTTGATGCCATTCGCTGAAGCGCAAAGGGGAGGCTCAGGAGGCGGCGGCCGCGGCGGCGGGGGTGGACGAGGCGGAGGCGCAGCACGCGGTGGCGCAACGGGCAGCCGCGGCGGCATGCGGTCGGGCCCGGCGAGGTCCGGCGCCGGAGGCGGCGTTCGATCGGGACCGCGTGCGGGCGGCGGCCGGCGGAGTGTCGGTCGAGGCGGCGCCCCCGGCGGCGTACGCAGTTCCGCTCGCCGAGGCGGTACTTTAGGGCATAGCGGCCGGCACGGCAGCCGCGTCCGCGCAGGAACGTCCACACCGCACAGCACGCGGTCCGGCGTGCGAAGCTTCAGCAGAAATCGCCCTCTTACTGGTCACCGCAGCCGTTTCCGTTCCGGCAGTGTGCGCAGCGATGTTTCATCCCGGCAAGGGATCGGGCGCGGCCGCATCGGGCTCCGCGGCAAGCGTGATTTCAAGAATGACGGCGGCGCACCGCTCGGGCCTCGCGACTTCACGGTACCCCGCAACAGCGTCCGCGCACGCGCCTTCACGCGCAGTCCTAACAGGGATTTTGATCACGGCCGCTCCTTCGGCAAAGACTTCGGTCGACACGCCGGCAAGAGTTTCGGACATGGAGGCAGGCGCTTCGACAGAGGACACAAGTTCGGGCGTTTCGACAGAAGAGACAAGTCCCGACACTTCGACAAGGGACGCAGATTTGGACACTTCGATAAGCATGCTTTCGGCACGTTTTTCTTCTTTGCTCCGTATCCTTACTATTCCTATTACTCCCCGTTTTACGACCGGTACTACTATCCGGGGCCTCCGCTCTACGGCCCACCGTACTATGACAACCGGTACTACTATGATCGCCCCTCCGACCTGCCGTACGATCAGCAGTACAGCGAGCCGAACACCGAAACACAGCCGCCCGAAGATACGCCCTACGCCCCGCCGCAGACAGATACCGACGAACAGACGGATGATGCCGCAAGACAGGAGTATGAGCGGTTCGAGCAGGAGCGCGCCGCCGAACAGGCGCGGGTTGCCGACTATCTCCACCGGATAGCCGAACCCTTCCGCCGCGGTGATTACGCCGAAGCCCTGAATCAGGCTGAACAGGCGACCGCCGCTGAGCCGGATAACCCGATCCTCGGTTTCGCGTACACACAAGCCCTCTTCGCCAATGGCCGCTATGACGAGGCCGCCGAGGCGCTGCGAAAGTCTCTCAACGCCGTGGACATGCAGAAACAGGGCTTGTTCTTCGGCGAGATCCTCTATCCGGACCCTGGCGTCTTAAACGCGCGAATAGCCGACCTGCAGCAGACAGCGCAAGTCCGGCCCGGCTCGGCGGACCTGTACCTGCTGCTGAGCTACGAATTGATGGCCGCCGGGCGTTATGATGAAGTCCCTCAAGCGCTGCGGAATGCGCAAAGCTACGCCAATCTCCAGGCGATCGATCTGCTCAAAGAGGTCCTCGACGAAATACGCCGCGCTCGGCCGCCCACGGAATACTGATCCGGCTGCCTCAGCCCGTCTGCGTCGCGATCGTTACCGGCAGCGAGATCGTAAACATCGTGCCGCGATGAAGGTGCGAATCGATTTCGATCACGCCCTTGTGCTGATCGACAATCTGCTTGGCGATGGCCATGCCGAGACCGGTGCCGAATTTCTTCTTGTCCGACTCAAAAGGCGTGAAGATCTTTTCCTTCATCTCATCCGACATGCCCGGCCCGTTGTCGGTCACGGACAATAGCACCATCTGTCGCTCCGGGTCGTACCGGGTCTCGACGCTGACAAGGCCCATGTGCGGATCCACCACGTCGATGGCGTTGAGAATCACGTTAAGCGCCATCTCGTGAATTCTCTCCCCGTCCAACACCAGTCGAGGGATCTTCTGATCGATGCGGATGTTGATCTTTGCGTTCTTTACCTTCAGTTGCGCTTTGAGTGACTCGATCGCCCCCTGGATCACGCGATTGAAATCACACGGGCCCGGGTTGAGCGGCCTCTCCTTGCTGTAGTCCAGCATTTCCAGGGTGTACTTCTTCATCCGGTCCAGGTTTGGCTTGAGAATGTCCCAACTGCGCTTGACCCGGTGTATCTGGTTGGTGCGCAAACCGAAATCCACCACCTCCGCCGCGCCAGAAACCATCTGCAGAATGTTCTTGATCGAATGCGACAGATTCAGCGTCGCCTTGCCCGCCGCGACCAGCCGTTTGTTCTCCGCACAGGCGGCTCGCAGCCGCAGATTGTCCAGGGCCAAAGCCGCATAACCCGCGACAAAGCCGATAACATCGGCATGCGGCGACTGCCAGAGCTTGCCTTGAACGCTGTCGATGTAAATTGCGCCCTGCACGACATCATCCGATTTGATCGGGCTGCACAACACCGATTGTACGCCGGCCTTCTTGAGAATCGCATCAGCCGCACGCTCAGCAGAGGCATCGGCAATTAGAAGGGTTTCGCCTTTCTGCATGGTTTCCTGCACGACGGCTTCGCTGAAAGCTGCGCTTTCCTCGCCGCCCGGTGCGGCAGCAGCGGATTGCAGTGCACCTGCGCCGTCCTTCAGCAAGACCCAGCCGTGATCGGCGCCGAAGTGCTCTATAATCTGCTGCATGAAATTGCTGAAAACCTCGTGGAGGCTTTGCTCCGTCAGGCCGCGCAGATTGATCCGCGCCAAGAGTTTCTCAGTGCAAAGTATATTGCCGGCGGGTGTTGCATCGTGGACCCGTCTGTCGGTGGTCGTTTCGGACATCGTTGTTCTTCCATCACGGATTGGACTGATCTTCTGTCGTTACCTGTTTCATATCGATAATCGGCCGCGCCCCCTTAATCACTTTTTGCCGACCGAATACCCATGTAAGCGTCCCATAACGGAGGTCCTCGGCCGTACGCACCCCCATCGGCCGCCGCCGCATCGTACGCTGCATAAATTCATTAAGTCCGCTCCCGTCACCGTCGATACCAGTACAAAAATGCACGCATGCACCGTGCGCAGTGTGATTTGGAGAAGCCCGACGAATGAAACACAAGGACCCTGTACTTGCTGTCCTTGTCGAGGAAAAACTTCTCGACGAGCAGAACATACAGAGCCTTCTGGAGGCTCAGGCATCGTCGGGCAAAAGTATGCTCAGCCTTTTGAAAAGCCGCAACCTCGTCGATCAGGATCAACTCACGCGGCTAACCGCCATCAGCAACGGTATTGAGTTCATCAATCTGACCGCGGAGATGATCGACCCGGTCGCAGTCCGCCTGGTGTCGTATGAGCTGGCGCGCCAGCACAACCTCATCCCGGTCCGCATCGAAAAAGACACGCTGTACGTGGCAATGAGTTCGCCGCTGAACCTCTCGGCCCGCGACACCATCACCACCAAGACCGGCTACCGGGTCGTGCCGCTGGCTGCAACGGCGGAGGCGGTTGCGCAGGCCATCAGCAACCATTTCGATGTCGAGAGCGTCACGCGACAGGACATCGTGGCAATGCGTCTGAAGGACTCGTCCGACCCGGACGCCAAGGTCCGCAAGAGCCGCAGCAAATCGGCCAAAGTCGCCGAAGCCCCTATCGTGCGCCTCGTCGATTCCATCATCACCGGCGGCATCGACGCACGCTGCAGCGACATTCACCTCGAGCCGCAGGAGCCCGACATGCGCGTGCGCTACCGCGTCGACGGCATTCTTGTCAATGCCATTGACGTGCCGGCCTCGGCCCAGCGCGAAGTCATTTCGCACATCAAGATTCTCGCCAACATGGACATCTCCGAAAAGCGTATCCCGCAGGACGGCCATATCACCGCCTCCCACAACGGGAAAAGCTACGACCTGCGCGTCTCGACACTGCCTGCCACCGGCGGCGAAAAAATCGTTATCCGTGTACTCGACGCCACCGCCGGCCTCGAATCCCTCGACCAGATCGTCCAGGCCCGCGAAGACTTCAGGAAGATCACTTCCCTGATCACAAAGCCCTACGGCATGGTCCTGCTCACCGGTCCCACCGGCAGCGGCAAAACCACCACCCTCTACTCGATGATCGCCGCGCTGAATACGCCGGAACGCAACATCGTTACCGTCGAGGACCCCGTCGAATACCGAATCAACGGCATCACGCAGGTCCAGGTCAAACCCGAGATCGGCATGACCTTCGCCTCGAGTCTGCGAAGCATCCTCCGGCAGGACCCCGACATCGTGCTCATCGGCGAAATACGCGACCTCGAAACCGCCGAGATCGCCATCAGCGCCGCGCTGACCGGCCACCTCGTGCTCAGCACGCTTCATACCAACGATGCCGCCGGCGCCGTTGCGCGACTGATCAACCTCGGCGTAGCGCCGTTTCAGGTCGCCTCCGCCCTTCTGGGCGTGGTCGCCCAGCGCCTGATTCGCACAATCTGCCCCAAGTGCAAGACGCCCTTCGTGGTCACGGATGAGGAACTGGACGCGGTCTTCGGCGCCGCCGACCTCGACGCAACCGGCGCCCTGACCTCCGCCGCCGAGCAGGACGCCCAATTGCGCAAGATGTATCACAACGCCAAACTGTACAAAGGCCTGGGCTGCGAATCCTGCCGACGCACCGGATACCGCGGCCGGCAGGGAATATACGAAATCCTCGAGATAACACCCCTCCTTCGCAACATGATCGTACAGGGCGCATCTGACGATCAACTGAAAGCCGCCGCCATCTCGCAGGGCATGAAAACACTGAAAATGCAAGGCACGAAAAAAGTGCTCGATGGTGAAACGACTCTCCAGGAACTGGTGCGCGTCGTCAACGTGAGGGAAGACTGATGGCCGTATTCGAGTACATCGCAAAGGACTCCGCGGGCAGCGAATTCTCCGGCGTGTACACCGACGTGGAAAACGCCAGGGACCTCCGCCAGGAACTGTCCAAGATGGGCTACAGCCTGGTCAAGGCCCAGTGCCACAAAACCCGCGGCCCGCGATCCTCAGGCCGAATCAAGAGAGCCGACGTCGTCGCCTTCGCCTTCGAGTTCGCCGGCATGTATGGCGCGGGCCTGTCGATCATCCGTTGCCTCGAAACACTCGAACAGCAGTGTGAAAAAGGCGCGATGAAAAGCGTCATCCGCGACATCCGCGAACGCGTCGAGACCGGCTCGGGCCTGCGCGAAGCATTCGAGCGGCACCGCGAGACGTTCTCCGAATTCTTCCTCGGCATGGTGGAGGCGGGCGAAAAAGGCGGCCGTCTCGGCGAAACCCTCCAGATGGCGGCCCTCTATCTTGAAAAACAGGCCGAACTGCGCAACAAGGTCCGCAGCGCATTCGCCTACCCCATCGTCGTCGCCATCATGTGCTGCATCATCGTTGCGGCTCTGGTCATCTTCGTTATCCCCGTTTTCCAGAAACTCTACGCGCAACTGCACGTCCCGCTGCCAGCCCCGACGCTGATGCTCATCCTCGTCAGCGAAATCGTACGGCATTATTGGATGTACGCCGTCCCTGTCATGGGCGTCTCATTTTTCGCAATTCGAAAGATCTTGCGCATGCCCGGCGTCAAGGCCTGCGTCGACAGCTTCAAACTCCGCATGCCGATCTTCGGCCGGCTCAATCGCATGGTCGTCGTCAGCCGCTTCATAAGAACGTTTTCCATGATGGCCCAGGCCGGCGTGACCATCGTCGAAGCCATCGAACTGGCCAAAAGAGTCGCCGACAACCACGTCATGGTCAAGGTCGCCGACGATCTTCAGGAGGAAATCCTGGTCGGCAACTCACTTGCCGAGCCCATGTCCAGACATCGGATCTTCCCGCCGATGATCGTACAGCTCACCGCCGCCGGCGAAGAGGCCGGCATACTGCCGGAGATGCTTGCCAAAGGCGTGGAATTTCTCGACAACCATATCGACCGCACGATCAAGTCGCTGCTGACGAAGATCGAACCCGTTCTATCGGTGTTCATGGGCGCCATCGTGGGGTCGATCCTGATGGGCGTTTATCTGCCAATGTTTGACTACATGGGACACGTAAAATAAAGCGAGGGTCGTAATGTCCACGCGCATGGTTACGCTGATCGCGTGCATGAGGCACACAAGACGTCACAGCGGCAACAGGCTGTTCGAGCTGTCGGCCATGGCGGACTTGCCCGATAACAGGGAAGGCCCGCACGATACCGCAGGCACGCCGTCGTGTTGGCACGGCCGAATGTAAGGGCGAGCCCAAAACGGTCGAAACGCGGAAAAAATGAAAAAGTCGTCCTCCGTTCCGGACGATACAAAGTAGCAACTGTAAGTGTTCATTTAAAGAGAGGATTTGAAGATGGGTAAGAAAATGAAAAGAGGCGTCACCCTGATTGAGTTGCTCATCGTCGTGCTGATCCTGGCCGCGCTCTCGGCGATCGCCATACCGCGTATATCACAGAGCGCTCACAACGCCAAGCAGAACGCCTGCGACACCAACATCGACGTCATGAACTCGGCTATCGAAATGTACAACGCCGACAACGGCAAGTATCCCGCCGACTTGAGCGATGTGATCGGCAGCACCACCTACTTCCCGGATGGCGCCCCCGAGTGTCCGCTGGATGGCAATTATACCATGGATGCCGGCACGCACCGCGTAAGCTGCAACCACAAGAAGTAGTGGCCGTCCGCACGCTGCGGGTTGCCGTACCCACAGCCGTCACAGGAAAAACGCTCTTGCGGCCGCGAGCCGTAATCGTCCTTGTTCGTCGAGGGACGCTCCATGAAGAATGCGCGTACGGCTTTCTCGTTCGTCGAACTGCTGATCCTGGTGATCTTCGTGGGCGTCCTGGCGATGATCAGCGTGCCCCGGATCAATCTCGGGGTCATCGATAAGCAGCGAGTCGAAACCGCGGCCCACAAGCTGATGACCGATCTGCGCCGCACCAGGCGCCTGGCCATCTCCGATGCTGCCGCCAACCCGGACGGTTATGGCCTGGTGCTCAAAGGTGCAGGCCCTTACAGCGGCTATGAAATCTGGAACCGCAAAGGCCCCACTCGCGTGGACGCACTGCAGTTCGATAGCTGTATCGCCTGCACCGCCGACGGCAGAAATTTTAATTTCGGTCCCACCGGCAGCCTGCTCACGGGCGGCGGCACGACCATCCGCTTGACGTCGCGCGGCAGAAGCTTCGTCGTAACGGTCATTCCGGCAACGGGCATGGTCAAATGTGCCGAACAGTAAAACTCAGTCGTATAGCTTGTCGCCGCCGGCGGCGTGCTTTTACGCTTACCGAAGTCATGGTGGCCTCGGCATTGCTGATCACGGCCATCGTGCCGATCCTTAAGGCGCTCACCGGTGTCCACGTCCATGCCACCCGCATCGAACACAAGACGCGCAGCCTCAATATCGCCCTTGCAAAGCTGGAGGAAGTGAAGGCCCGCTCTATTTACAACTATAATCTCAGCTTTGCCGAATCGAACACTCTGGTTGACGGCGCATATCTCCGCACGGTTTCAGACACCGCCGTCGCCGCCGACCTCCGGCGCGTTTCCGTCGCCGTCGGTTACGATGCTGACGGCAACGGGACGCTGGCTGCCGCAGAGACGCTGGTGAACCTGCAGACACTCATTGCCAGGAGGTGGTGAAATATGCACCTGCCAGACACACGCGATAAATGGCGTTGGACCTGCCCCGGTTGCGGCCGATCCTCGAGACTGGCGCTTACCCTCCTCGAGGTGGTCATCGCCCTGGCCCTCATGGCTGTAGTCATGGCCGCAGTGCTGCCTCAGTTCAAAAACATCGAAAACAGTTGGGCCTCCAAGCAGGGTCGCTCCGAGGCGCTGCAGAACGCCAGGATTCTGCTTGACCACCTCAACCGCAACCTGCAGTGCGCCGTACGCATTAAGGCCGTCAGCGCCCCCGACACGATAAACGGCTTCATCGAGTACGAAAGCTCCGACGGCGTCACGTACCGGTATGAGGTCGGCAACAACAAGAACGTCTACTTCGGACGCAAGGGAAATCTGTCGGAACTCGGCGGACCCGTCAGCCGACTGCAGTTCACCTGTTACGGCCTGCATGACTTCAGCACGCCCACAACCGACATCGACACCATTCGCCTCGTGAAGGCCACTATCGCCGTCGTTAACGCCGCGCCCGCCGCACAGGACGAACTGCTCAATACGTTCGTTCACCTGCGCGTCAGTGGAAACCCGGGCGGAATCACCAGTATCAAGCCCCGTCAGTTCAGTTCCCTTACCGGGCAGGAGTCCGCCCTTGCCCAAATCGATGAAACCCATTATCTCTGCGCTTATAGCGACAGCATTCGCGGCTGGGCCGTCGTTCTTGGCATTAACAAGCACGACTGGACCATCTCCAAAGGCAAAAATCGCCGTTTTGAAGACGACCTCCTGCTGACCCCCGCCCTCGAACGGATCGACAGCGAGCACTTTCTTTGTGCGTACGTCGGTGACGGTCTCGACGGCTGCGCGATAATCCTTACGGTCAATCGGCACGACTGGACCATTACGGAAAGCGGCGCCTGTAGATTTGCCGATACCACACTTTCACCGACTCTTTGCCGCATCGACGACACGCATTACCTGGTCGCTTACACGGGCGCTGATCTCGATGGCTGGGCCGCAGTTCTGGAGGTAAACAGGGATAACTGGACGCTTTCTGAAATCAAAATCAGTTCTGTGGAGTTTGATAACGCCACCTGCCTGACGCCCGCACTCTCAAGGATCGACGACCGACACTTTCTTTGCGCCTATACCGGCACGTCGGGTTGCGGCTGGGCCCTTGTTCTTCAAGTCGAAAACGACTGGAAACTCACCCCCAAACCCGCCAGGAAATTTGACTCCGCCGATGGCCTGACCCCCAGCCTCTGCCGAATCGACAAGAACCATCACCTCTGCGCCTACCAGGGCCCCGGCCGTAACGGCTGGGCCGTCGTCCTAGGTGTCAATGAACTCAACTGGACAGTTGACTGCGGCGCCGCATACGAGTTTGACTCGAGCGACAGCCAGTGGCCCGCACTGTGCAGAATAAAGGACAACTACTTTCTCGTGGCCTATTCGCGACCCGGCCTCCTGGCCAATAAAGCAATCGCCGCCCTTCTGGCCGTTGACACCGAAGACTGGACCGTAACGACGACCATTTCCGCCACGGAACACGCAACTGACGGCGACGCGCCATCCCTGACGAAAATCGACGATCAGCACGCGCTGTGTGCCTATGACGACCTCTGGCTCAAAGGCACCGCCACTGTGCTGGAAGTCATACTTGGCGGCGGACCTTGATCATGTCAAGACAATTACACCACATTTTGAGAACACATGCGCTCGTCACAGGAACACATCGAAAACTGTAACGGATTATCCCGCATCGGGGCTGTCGTTGTGCTGGCTGTCGTAACGATCCTTGCCGCGGTTTTACTGCCGCCGTTTCACAACGTCAAAAACAGTTGGGCCTTGCGCCCGGGCATCCACGGAGAGACCACAGGCCGTTCCGCATTGAATGTCGCCGCCCAACATTATGGGACGGCCGATACGGCCGGCACAAGACGCCCGCCGCACGGCCGCCTGCGTCCGCTAATATGCGAAATTGAATGCTGTTTTTGGCTGCCGTGGCCCCCTCCAGGTGCCGGGTCGTTACTTTTCGATTCTCAAAAACCGACATAACTCTCCACTCTCGGGATGCCGAAAACGAATTGAGCACTGAACGTGCGTCTGTGATGGGAAAGATAGATGTGATGGAAAAGAAATCTGGGCGTTACTTGGTTGCCGCTCACGCTGCGGCGCGCATCGACGTCTCCGCCGATCGCGCGTCCGCGCACGCCCGGATTCCGCACACCGCCAGAAACCGCGGAACCGTCATACTCATCGCCGTCTTCGTCATCGCCCTGCTCTCGGCGCTCGTCTGCGGTATGCTCCAGATGAACACCGAAGAAATCCAGCTTATGCAAAACCACATTTACGCCGCCGAAGCCCTCGCCGTCGCCGAAGCCGGCCTCAACGACGCCTTCGCACAGATCAGGGCCAATGATGACTGGACCGCCGGCTTCACGAACAAGTCCTTCGCTGGCCATACGTACACCGTCAAGGTGTCCGGCACGCTGCCTGCGCGAAAAATCGAATCGACGGCCGCCACCTCGCACGGCTACACCGCAAAGGTCGTCGCCAACATCACCGTGGGAAAAAGCAAACCTTACCTGGTGCGGATTGAAAGCCTGAGGATAAACGAATAATGCTCAACCCGAAGATCGCATTGGGGATTGATATATCCGAGCATCGGATCAGTGCCGCCCTGCTCAAGCAGACAAAGCACGGCCTCAAACTGCTCAAGGCCGGCGATGCACCGGTGCCGCAGGGCGCCATCACCGACGGCAACATCACCAATCCAACACTGCTGGCCGCGGCCATTCGACGTCTCCTCAAGCGACTCAAGATCGGTCTCCGACATGCGGTCGTCTCCATGGTCGCCAGGCCCATGCTCATGCAGATCGTCAACCTCCCCGAAGACCTGCCCGGCAACATGATCCATTTCCTGCGCGGCGAAATACGCCACAGCCCCGTACTGGCCGGCAAAGACCCCCAACTGGACTACTGCCGCCTGCACCGCCCCGGCCGCGACGGCCGCGAACGCGTCTTCGTCGGCGCAACCGACCGCGACAAAATCAACGACCTCCTCAAGACCCTCAGCCTCGCCGGCGTGGAACCCCTCGCCGTCGAAATGCCCGTCATGGCCGCCGCACGCGCCATATACACGGAAAAAATCTGCAACAGGTTCAACGCAAACGTCCTCGTCGCCCTGCTGCACGGCGCCGAGATCACCCTCTGCGTCTATCGCAAAGACGAACTCGATTTCGTCCGCTACGTCAATCTCAGCAGCGACGCCAACGACACCGACCGCTACATCCACCGTTGCGAACAGGAGATCAACGCCGTCATCCAGTACTATGACATCGAAGTATCCGCCGCCCATGACAAGTGGGAAATACTGGCCGTCGTCGAGAACACCGCCGTCGCCGCCAACGATGTCGAGTTTGTCCTCCAGAAGAGCTTCGGACTCGACGCCAACGTCTGTTCGCCTGCACAGATCTTCACCTGCACCCGAATAAGCAAGAACGAAAAAATCGACGCCTGCTCCATGGCCGCCGCCGGCCTGGCCATGCGCGGCCTGAACGCCGGACCCATGGACTTCACCGTCAACCTGATCCCACCCGAAGCTGAGGAGGCAAAGGCCAACAAAAAGTTCCTCCTGGTCACCGCCAATCTTGCCGCCATCGTCATGCTGGTCGTCTTCCTGGCCGCCGGCTTCGTTTGCATGCGCCTCCAGGAAACCCAGAGAACGATGGAGCAGCGTCGCCAGGATACTCCCAAGGACAGCATCGAGGAACTCCTCGCCAGCCAGCGCAAGGTCAACCACGAGATCGCCTATCTTACTGATAAGAAAACCCGCATGGGCCGCATCTTCGAGAACAACCGACTCATCAAATGGCCCGACGTGCTGGACGAAATCCGAAAGAAAGTCCCCGCCACACTGTACATCACGCGCCTCGCCGCAGTGGACACCGGCGGACTCGTCATCGAAGGCAACGCCCTCTCGTTCAAATCTATACACATGTTCGCCGAACTCCTGGAGAATTCCGAGTATTTCGAGTCGGCGGTGGTCGCCCAGACACAGAAGAATCCCCAGGTCAATGGACTGGTGGCCTATTCGATCGCGTGCACCCTGAACACAAACCAGTAGATGTGAACTATGGCCAATAACAACATGGTAAAACCGACTCCCGCATCCAGGACGCTGATCTGCCTGTCGAGCATAATCATTGTCGGCATGGCCGCCTACAACTGGACCGTCAGCCCCCAGACCAGTTACCTCCGCGCAGCACACCTCTACGAAGTCATGATGGGCGATGCCGGCCGGATGACCAAAACAATCAAAACCCAGATGAACGCCAAGAGCAAGACGGTCGAGAATCTGCACCGCGAAATCGCCAAAATCCAGGGCAGCTTCTTCACCCCAAAGCAGGCCAACGAATTCTTTCTCGACCTTGAGCCGATCGCACACCAGTGCAGCTGCACCGTCGACAAGCTCGTCTTCATTGCCTCAGACCCTGTTGCCTACAAAGGCGATCAGGACGGTTCGTGCAGCATCACCGTCAAACGCTCGGCGATCAGCTTCACCGGCCTCTATCCCGATATCATCAACTTCCTCCGGCGGCTCAGCAACTACTCGCAGCGCATTCTTATCAACGACCTCAACATCGAAAGCAACGACATGGTCAGCGGCGAACTGAATTGCCAGATGACCATCACCGTATACATAATCGAGGACAAGGAGTTTAAATCCGATGAGTAGAATACACGCGAAAAACCGACTGGCGGTGCTTCTGACCCTTGCGATGTTGGCCATCCTGTGTTTGCCCGCCTCAACGCACAGCCAAAGCCGTTCCGACGACGCCATGCTGGAGAACATCGGCAAGGAAAACCCCTTCGAGGTCGTCCGCCCCATCGTCGAAGTCAAGCGCAACCTCATCCAGCGGATCAGCCGCACCGAAACCGACACGGCGGATTCCGCAGTCGTCGCAGAGGCTCCACCCATTTGCATCGAGGCCGTAACGCTCAAGTTCCTCCAGGCCGCCAGCCTTGAAACGATCGTGAACCGCCTCGTGTCCCCCTACGGACACGTCACGGTGGATGCCGTTAACAACACTATCATCATCGCCGATGCCGTCGATCACGTCCAGCAGATCGTCTCCGAAATCCGCCGCGCCGACCGCACGCCGCCGCAGATCATCATTGAGGTCGTCATTGTCGATGTCCAGCTTGACGACGACACCGAAATAGGCGTCAACTGGGAACACCTCACCGGGCGCGGCGGGACCGAAAGCTATACCCAGTCCATGGCAACCACCCTGGCGACCGCCGGCACAAAAGGCATGGATTTCTCCTTCATCCATGACGGCATCAAGCCCACTATCCACGCCCTCCAGCAGGTCCGCAACGTCGAAATCCTCGCCAGCCCCAGGGTCATGGTCGTCAGCGGACAGGAAGCCATGATTCAGACCGTCGAGGAAATACCCTACCAGGAACAGTCCGACACCTCCGCCGGCGGCAGCCTGACCTCGACCGAATTCAAGAATGTCGGCGTCACGCTCAGGGTCGTCGCCAGCATCACCGATGACCAGAAAATAAAGATCACCGTCGAACCCGAGCAGAGCGTCAACACCGGCCGTTTCGGCCTCAGCAATCAGAACAGCGTCCCCATCATCGATACACGCCGCGCCAAGACCACCCTCCTCATGGAGGACGGCCAGGTCGTTGTCATCGGCGGCTTGCGCAGCAAGACGCGGCGCACCAACATCGACAAGGTCCCCGTTCTCGGCGATCTGCCGCTGATCGGCTTCCTGTTCTCCAACGACAACATCGAACTCGAAAACAGCGAACTGCTCGTATTCCTCTCGCCGCACATCTACAGGGGCGAGGCGCCGACCGCTGAAGAAATGGAGCGTTTCAACAAAGTCAAGGAACTCGAACCTCTGACGTTACCCGCATTCCGTCGTCCTGAATACGAAATCATCAAGAAAGTCTTCGAGCCGATCACAATCAACTGAACGCCGCCCGGCGCCCGCCGCGGGGCCGTCTGGCACGCTCGGCGCATAAATAAAGCCAGATCCCAGTACTAAGCAGAATCTGGCTTCGGAGGAGGGTGATGAAAAGCCTGTATTAAGATACCAAAACTAAGCACATCGCTTTCTGTACATATTATCGTGCGAAGCCTGTATGCACTTTAGAAAAGATTCTTAAAAAGACTACAATTTTTTTTGGCCCAGTCAAAAATTTTTTTCGGAAAATATTACGATTCTGACGAAAGTAGGGCCATAAACGTCCGAGAACGCCGGCCGACCGTTCTGCTTGCAGGTTTCCCCATTTTGACACAAGTCATGCCATTTACGCTATGCGACGTAACCAGGCCGGGCAAGAGCATGGCTTCAGCGGCGCAACGGCAAAAATGTCGCCATCGTATACATTACAACTCCTGATTATCACCCGGCCTCGGAAATTTGTGTAACCTGCGCTTGGGGCGAGCCTTTTACTCACATGTCGATGTTAATCGCTTCTCCCGGGTAATTCAGCACAAGGTGCCTTGGCAGGCCGATGCCTGCGCAGAACCCACCGCCGGCGGCGGTTTTCAAGTGGTCGACCCCGCTCCTAAGCGTTACAATAAAGGCTTGCGTCTCAGGTAAAAACCGTATGCAGTAACACGGCGGCAGGATGCTACCGATGCCCGATCAAAAAACAAACGCTGACCCCGGAGAAACCAGAGAACCCGTCCGGCCGGCAATAATTGTCGACAAGCCCAGTCTCAAGGACTATGCGGCCAGCATTCGCCATTTTCTCGTCGGACTCGCAGACGAATCCTTCCCCGCCGCCATTGTCTGCCCCCCAAAGCCGGAAATGACGCCCATCCTGGCCCCCTCCGTCGAATTCATCACCTATCCGCTCATCCGCCTGCCGTTTTTCGGGCCCCAGAACAGAACCGTGCTCCTCCAGCGGCTGGACCGATTTAAACCCACCGTGCTGCACTCCTTCGGCGCCGGCCGCGCACCGCTTGCCAGATACCTCGCCAAACAGCTCGACCTGCCGTATATCGTCACCTTTAACCGTCCCGCATCACGCCTCTTCAAACCGCGCGTTCACGCCGCCGCCTGCTCGGCCATGATTGCCTCCTCGCGTGCTATCGCCGACTACCTTCGCAAAGCCTATCCGCGGCAGAGCCTCCGTATCCGGCAGATCAATCTCGGAACGTTTGTCGAAGACGATTGCGCCTGCTTCGCGCCGTCCCACGGCATAGCGTCCTTCATCGTTGCCCAGCGGCTCGACACAATTACCGAATTGGACCCCCTGCTCAGAGCCGTCCGCTACCTGATTCTTGACGGCCACGAATTGGTCCTGGCCATCATCGGTGCCGGACACGCCGAAGGAAAACTGCACGCCCGCATCCGGGCCCTCGGCCTCTCACAGATCGTTTCCGTCGTACCCGAAATCCAGCCTCTCCGCGCCGTCTTTGCCGGCGCCGACGTCTTCATACAACCGCGAGCCTCTGCAGAATTCAATTCGCGCCTCCTGGAAGCCATGAGCGTCGGCCTCGCCGTCGCCGCTTCGGACGAAAGCCTTGACGACATGCTCATCGAGAACCACACCGCCGTCTTCTTCGACAGCCGCGACGAACTGAGTGTCTATGAATGCCTCGGCGCTATCCTGGCCGACCGGCAAAAAACCAGGGTCCTCGCCCAGGCCGGCCAGGAATACCTCCGTCGCCACTACACCGTCAGCCGCATGACCAGCGCCCTCATTCAGACGTACCAGACCGTCCAGAAGAAATATCGACAGGAGAAAAATCCCGACCGGCCGGCCGCACCTCGCCCCTGACGCCCCCGTGCCGCCTCAGAACACCGACTCCGCGGCCGGCGTAAAATACAAAATGGAGGCAGCATGAGAACTGCTCTGAAAATCGCTGCTTTTGCAGCGCTGATGCCGGTACTGATCGTTCGCGTGATCGGCTGTGATGAGTTTGGTAAGGCTGTAAAGATGAGCAAGGAAAAACAAAACCCGCAGAACGAAGCCGCAGCTGCAGACCCGCAACCTGCCAATGAGCAGACAGCTTACTTCGCCGCAGGTTGTTTCTGGGGCGTTGAGGCCGCGTTTCGGCGCATTGAAGGCGTGACCGGCACCGCCGTCGGTTACATGGGCGGCCACACCCCCAACCCTACCTACAAACAGGTCTGCTCCAACAGAACCGGCCACGCAGAAACAGTCCGCGTCCGATTCGACCCGCAAAAGGTCACCTACGAACAACTGCTCGACGTTTTCTGGAGTATTCACGACCCGACCACCCCCAACCGCCAGGGCCCCGACGTCGGCAGCCAGTACCGCTCCGCTATCTTCGTCGACAACGAAACACACTACAGGGCCGCCGTCGCATCGCGCCTGGCCCTGACCCGGTCCGGCCGATTCGCAAGACCCATCGTCACCGAGATCAAGAAGGCCGGTCCTTTCTACCTCGCCGAAGAGTACCACCAGCATTATCTCGAAAAACAGGGCAAGGCCGCCTGCACCATCACCCCGCAGTAATCGCCGCTCACTGGTTCACACACGCGTACCAATAGCACAGCGTCGCCAGGCCACCAACAATCTCTGCGTCGTGCGCTGGGCAAACCGGCTCAGGTACGCCGCTCTCGAATCGCTTTAAAAAATCGTCGCATGCCTCGATGTCCAACATCTCACCAAGCGCCCCGAATGAGTGCAGCATCTCTCTGATTTCACGCAGCAGCTTCGTATCACTCTGCAGCAGTCTGTACTCCAACGTCTTCTGCGGTGAAGGTCGCGATTGTGCCCGCCGCACGTATTCCACCCACGCAGCAGGTATACACCGCTCCACAAAAGAAAACGCCCGCTTCCGCGGCGAAACCGTGTACTTCACGATCTCGCCCGACAGTTTCTTGCCCGTATTGGCATACACTACCTCGCGCAGCTCCGGCAGACAGTGCCACACCATAAACTTGTAGAAATTCTTCTGATAGATCCACTCCGCCGGAAGTTGCACCATGCAGTCGGCGTAATCATAACCGAGATGCGGCGACGCTTCCGTAACGTCCGGATGGTTGTGAATAGGACTCGTAAACGTAAACGCTGGCTGCCGATACGCCATTGCCCACGCCGCTATCCGGTGGGCCGCCGTCTCCCCCGACAGCGACGCAAAGCACTCCGCCATGCACTCATCCAGCTTCGGGTAAAACGCCTCAACCACGTCACGCCGCCAGATCTGCCTCAAAGCCCCGCGCGAAAGCTTCTTGCGGCCAACGATGAACTTGTAGACCTGCCGGTCCGCCATCTCCGGCCGTATATTGTGAATCGATCCCGAGGCAAACCCGCTCGCCAACGAATCCCCCGGCCCGCCGCCCAACTTGAAACCCGCCCCGGCAATCATCTCCCGAAGATTTCCAAATGTCTTGGCAGGATGTTGTAGCGTCGTCAAACCCCCCGTCAGCCGAACGGCATCCTCAGCCACGGCTGATACATGCGCCTCCGCCAACGGCGCCACCCGGTGCGGCTGATTCAGAGCCGCTGCAATCTGCCGCGCTGCCTTCACGTCCGCCGTTTCTTCACCCGCGCCGCAACCGCCGAACGTAAACAAATGAAATTTCGACTCCGCTGGAAGCGTCCCGGCAACCAGTCGACTGTCCAAGCCCCCGCTGAGACTCACAAACCCTTCTTCGGACAATTTCGCCCGTGCCGCAGTGCTCCGCTGCAGCGCCGCGAAAGTCCGCTCCGCATGCTCAACCGCGTCGAGATCGTGCCGCGTCTCATGCATCAGCCGCCAGTACCGCCGACACACCGTCCCGCCCCGCGAAACCGTCAAGTGACTCGCCGGCGGCAGCCGCCGAACCCCCTCGAAGTTGGTCCGCTCGCCCAGCGTGTGACTGTAGCTGAAGATCTCAAACCACCCCAGAACATCCGGCCTGCACGGCAGCCCCAAAAGATCCGCCAGAAACAACAGGTTCGACGAAAACGCCGTAGTGTCCCCCTCTCGCACCCAGTAAAACGGACGCGCCGAAAACCGGTCATTCACAATATGAACCGTCTCGTCTGTCCGATCCAGTAGCAGGGAGACAAACTCCCCCTCGCTTGCCGCAAGCGGATCCAACGAATCCGGCCCAAGGGCCTCATAGCAAAAATCGTGAAACCCTAAAGTAACTAACGAAAACGCCTCCGCCTCGCCTAAGCGAACCTGCACCGGCCCCGTGCCCTTGTATCTGGCGAAGATGTGCCCGAATTGAAACGGCAAAACCACGTACTTATACGACTCCGGCGAATCGCCTCTAAACGCCGTAAAAGAACGCAGCTTCCCCCGCACCCGCTCCTCCTGCCATCGCCCCCCCAGGCAAAAATAACCGCCGATCAGACTCATTGTGCCATCGCATGTCCTTCAGCGGCCCCGGCCGCGCCGCGATCACCCGAACAGACCGTAGTCGGACAGAATCTTTTCCAGCTCATCCTTCTTGTTCTCGGGCAGCGGCGTCAGCGGCAGACGCAGCTCCTCACGAATCATCTTCAGCATCGCCATCGCCGCCTTGATCGGAATCGGGTTCGTCGCCATCGACAGCACGCTCTTGGACAACACAAACAGCTTGCGGTGCCACTTTCGCGCCGACACCAGGTCACCCTCCAGAATCAGGTCCGTCATCGCCTTGACGTCCGCCGGCACAATATTCGCCACCACGCTGATCACCCCCTTGGCTCCAACCGCAGCCAGCGGCAGTGTCAGCGAATCATCCCCCGAAAGTATGGTGATGTCGCACCGCATCGCGATCTCGCTGGCCATATCCATACTGCCGGTCGCCTCTTTGATTGCGACGATATTCTCCACCTCCGAAAGCCGCGCAACTGTCTCCGCCGTCAGCCCCGTGCCCCCGCACCTACCCGGAATATTGTACAGCACCAACGGGATATGCACCTCCTCGGCAATCGCCTTGAAGTGCTGATAAAACCCTTCCTGCGTCGGCTTGTTGTAATATGGCGCCACCTGCAGCGAACCGTCCGCACCGACCTTCCGCGCATGCGCCGTCAGTTCGATCGCCTCCGCCGTACTGTTGGAACCTGTCCCGGCAATCACCGGTATCGCGCCGTTGACCGCGCGAACCACACGCTCGATGACTTTCTTGTGCTCCTCATGGCTCAGCGTCGGCGACTCCCCCGTCGTCCCGACCGGTACGATCGCATCCGTACCACTTTCCAGGTGGAAGTCCACCAGTTCGTCTAACGTCTTGTAGTCGACCTCCCCGTCATGGAAAGGTGTCACCAGAGCTACCATCGATCCGCTGAACATAATTAAATCCTCTCTCGCCTCACGTCTGTGCAGCCATACCCTTGCGCGCCGACCCACACACCTACAGGCAACCAATCAAACGCATCATCTCTTCCGTCGCCTCGCGCATCCCCACCAGGACCGCCCGTGCAACAATACTGTGACCGATGTTGAACTCGCACAGCCCTTCGATCGCCGCAACCGGCCGCACGTTGCGATACGTCAGCCCGTGGCCCGCATGAACGATCAGCCCGGCCGACATCGCAATGTCCCGCCCCTCGCGAAGCGCATTGAGCGCCTTCTCCACCGCCCGGTCGGTCTTCGCGTTAGCGTACGCCCCGGTGTGCAGCTCGACTGCATCGCACCCCACCTCCGCCGACGCAAGGATATGTGCCTCCTCAGGCGCAATAAAGCTGCTCACCAGTATACCCTTCTTGTGCATCCGCTTGACCACCTGCGCCAGCCGCGCCTTGTACCGGACGCAATCCAGCCCGCCTTCCGTCGTCAGCTCCTCGCGCCTCTCCGGCACGATCGTCACCTGGTCCGGTACAACCCGCTCCGCTATCTTCACAATCGGCTCCGCCAGCGACATCTCAAGGTTGAACTTGCACGCCACCGTCTCCTTGAGCACCTCGACGTCACGGTCGTTGATATGCCGCCTGTCCTGCCGCAGATGCACCGTTATACCGTTGGCCCCCGCCAATTCGCACTGTACCGCCGCCCACACCGGGTCCGGCTCATCCGTGCGACGCGCCTGCCGAACAGTCGCCACATGGTCGATATTCACATTCAGAACTGCCATAAAATCTCCTTGGGGCAAAACCCTGTTGCCCGTCCAGATTATAGCCCCCCAGCCCCCACATTCAAGCAATTTAAATAGTGCCAGCCACCACGTGTGCGAGACCAAATCCTGGCATGCTCAACCTGTCTTGCGTTCGGCTTTCC
>DAOTMV010000021.1:0-62241 GCA_035450485.1 Anaerohalosphaeraceae bacterium
GCCGTCTCTCCAGGTTAAAAGAGCAGAAAGAGACTTATTCAGCAAGCCCTAAATATATATAAATAGATTCGTGCCGATTCGTGCTCATTCGTGGCTTTGATTGCGCCCACGTTACCCTGTCGCCAAGCCGGCACACAAAGTCGACATAGCACCAAACCCGTTGGCACTTTCTGGCTGTCGCCCATTTTTTAAAAAAATTTTATCTCCCTGCCCCACAAGCACTTACAAATCCTCAACCCGCGTACAAAACCGGATTTTTCGCACGAAACGTGCAGGTTCGTGCATGGGTAGAGGGACAGTTTTTGGAAAGGAGATAGTATGGGTCTCGAGAACCACGAAACTAAGGTGAGCTCGTACCGTCAAGAGGTTTGTCAGAATATACGTCAAATTTGTGCCGATTCGTGCCCATACGTGGCTTTCCTTAAGACTCTCCGCCAATCTGCGTCATCTGCGGATCATATTAAGTCTCGTATCTGCGAAGGTTTAGCGAAAATAGTCCAAAAGGCGATGACAAGACAAGCCCGCCACAACGCCGGCCACACCCAATGTCACCGCCCAACCCGCCCTCTGAACCACTTTCTCCTCATTCCCACAATGCTCCTGTGCTTTCTGGCACCGCGCGCTTGCGATGCTGCCCCGACACGCCGGGCTCGCCGCCCCCAGGTCGTTCCTGCCCCCGGTCGCCCCATCGTCCGCGTGCATTCATCGTACCCCCAACTTTTTACTGGCATTCTCTCCATTCCGATGGTATCTTCCTGCCGTGACGTAATGATGCGACAAACCACAAAGCAGGGATGCCTTGAAGTGATGATGGGTTGTACTTCGAAAATCTCGGACCGGCTCAAGACCGTCAGGAACAACGTCAGGAAAGCCTGCGACCGCGTAGGCCGTGATCCCAAGGACGTCAAGATCATCATTGTCACCAAGACCGCCGCCATCGAGGCCGCCAAGGAAGTCATCCGACTCGGCTTCACCGAACTCGGCGAAAACCGCGTCCAGCACCTCAAACAGGTCGCCGCCGAAATGGATGCCTTCCTCGCCGAAAACAAGGATGACCCCAATATCCCCAAGAAGATCACTTGGCACATGATCGGCCACCTCCAGCGCAACAAGGTTAAGCCTGCCCTGCAGATCTCAAGCATCATCCACTCCGTCGACACGCTCCGCCTCGCCGAGGAGATCGACCAGGTCGCCGCCAAACTCGGCACGCGCCCCGACGTCCTCCTCCAGGTCAACTGCAGCGACGAACCGCAGAAGTATGGCGTCCCCGTCGGCGCAGCCACGCATCTCGCAGAGCAGTTCACCACCATGAAGAACATCCGCCTCATCGGCCTCATGACCATGGCCCCGCTGACCCTCAACAAGGACATCGTCCGCAGGTCATTCGTCCGCGCACGCGAGATATTCGAAGAGATCAAGGGCGAGCGCCTCGTCGGCCCCGAGTTCTGCCACCTCAGCATGGGCATGAGCCAGGATTACGAAATCGCCGTCGAAGAAGGCGCCACCATGCTTCGCATCGGCTCGGCCATCTTCGCCTGACGTGACTGCCGAGGCGGACCTATCCACAACCCGAAATCCGGGAGGACGTGTGATGAAAGTAGTCAACTATCTGTTAGTCTTGTTTTTATCGGTCGTTGTCCTTGCCGTCACCGGTTGCCTGCCCGGCCTCCGCTCCCCATCCACCGAACCAGTCGCCGTCCGCTTCGCCTTCACCGTCGACGAATCCGTCTGCGACCGGACCCCCGGCAAACGACGCCCCCAGATAGCCGTCTGGATCGAAGACCTGGCCGGCGATTCGATCCGCACCGTCTGCGTCACCTCCAAGACTGCCAAGGGCAACTGGGGCGGCCAGACCACTCGCCCCGTCTCCTTGCCGTACTGGGTCTCGCGCTGGAACAGGGAAGCAGGCACACAAGGCGACCCTTCCGCTGCACAGCCCGCGCTCGATGCCGTCACCTGTGCCACACCCAAGGCGGAATTTGCCCATACCATCACTCTCCCCCGCGGCACACGCTGGCAGTACTACATTGAGGTCAATCAGTCATTCGACAACAACGATGCCTTCCCCCAGACCACCCCCGACGGCCGCAAGGACACCCACGCCAACGGCCAGCCCTCCATCGTCTACGCCGGCCGCATCACCGCCATCCCCGGCCGAACCAGCACGCCCGAACTCATCGGCCGCACCGACCAGTTCACACCCGTCGCAACACTCGAAAAAGACCTCTCCGGCATCACCACCGCCGCCCAACTCCTCAAAAACATCAACGGCTCCTGCAGTGAATTGTACCTCACCGCGCACGCACGGGATTAACTGCTATTCTTGAACTATCTGCGACATCTGCGGAATCTGCGGATCACCTCCCCGGAATCCATGCCCTCTGGCCTCTCTTGTTGCGCGCATAAAAAAGCCGCGATCCTGGCCGGGGTATCGCGGCGACGTTTGTACGTTGCTTATTATTCCGTTTTTGTTCTGTTTGAATTGAGAGGTATCTTTGCAGTTTGCTTTCCCTGTTGGGCGTACCTAAGGCGGATGCCGCGGGTCGACCGCAATCTGAAAATGCATTCTCCGATTTCGCCCGCTCGCATGCCGATCCGTCCACGCAGTGAAGTCGCTTCGCTGCGCAATGCATGCCGCAAGGCCCGAGGCCGCCAATACAAAACCCAGTACCGCGGCCGCTGAATCACACATCCATGTCTTCATATCGTATCCACCTGAAACCCCTGTCGGCGGCGCCCTTGTTTTTTCATTAGGAAAATCGGTAAGTTCCGCAGCCGCCGTAAGTTCCGATAACTTGCGCGATCTGTTTTTCAATACAGCCAGCCGTGCCGGAAGGCCTGTTCGCGGCCAAGAATTTTACGCGAAAACCGCCGCGCCCCGCATACCCCTTTGGAGGGGGTGATCCGGGACGATTCGCGGGGAAACAGTGGTCGGAGTACGCTGCTGCTGGTGGGTTCTTGAGGGGCGCGTATAATGTAGAGCTGGTTAATAAGGCGCGAGGTCATGGCGGAAAAGCGGGTCTATCACAGTTTTGCGCACAAGGATGCGGTGTTTCGCATCTGCTGCGCGTGTTTTGAACAGGTTTGTGCGGAGATTGTGCGGCAGCGTGCGGTCCTGGAGAGGTATATTGCGGCGGATGGACGGTTCCTGACGAGTTTTGCGCCGGTGCCGTGCGAAAGCGAAGCGCCGGAAATCGCCCGCCACATGGCCTGGGCTGGGCAATTGGCGGGTACGGGGCCGATGGCGGCCGTGGCGGGGGCGATGGCCCAACGGGCGGCACAGGCGGGCCTGGAGTCCGGGGCGGAGGAGGCGATTGTGGATAACGGCGGCGACATTTTTCTGAAGATCGTGCGGCCGGCAACCATACGACTCTATACCGGAAATACCTCGTTGGCGGGTCGCCTGGCGTTCAGGTTCGAACCGGAGGATACGCCGACGGCGGTGTGCTCGTCGTCGTCGCGGATGGGGCACTCGGTGAGCCTGGGGGATTGCGACCTGGCGACGGTGGTTGCAAGGGATGCGGCGCTGGCGGACGCGGCAGCGACGCAGGCCGCCAACCTGGTCAAGCAGGAAAGCGACATCGACAAGGCGCTTGAAGCGATCATGGCCATCGCCGGGATCGCGGGCGTACTGATCGTCAAGAACGAGCGGGTGGGATTAGCGGGCCAACTGCCGCCCCTGGTGAAGGTACGGTAGGGCGCGGTTTTACATAGGGTTAATGATAGATTTGCTAAGAGCGCCCCGCTGATCGCGCGGTGATTGCGTATCGCGGCCGCCGATTGCGCCGTGTTCTGGCGCTGGCGACACTGAAGATACGGTGAAAGGTTGGGGAGGGGCAATGAATGGCGTCGGCGAAGCGTCTTGTTAGCTGGTGCGGGGTTATGCGGCCGGAAAAAGAGGGTTGTCATTTCATGAAAAGGTGGAACGTTATGTGCAGGTGCTTTTCACGTGTCCTGAAGATCGTTCTGTCGGTGAGTTTGCTGGCTGCGTGTTCGCCTGCGTTCGGGCAGGAGCGTGGTGCGTGGGTGCAGCGGCCGCGATGGCCGGAGGGCACACAGGTCTACAAGGATCTGGAATACGTATTAGGCGGGCATGAGCGGCAGAAGCTGGATATCTATGTCCCGCCGGCGGCCGAGGGAGCGATGCCGCTGATCGTGTGGGTGCATGGCGGGGCATGGCAAGCGGGCAGCAAGGATGGGTGTCCGGCGCTTCGTTTTCTGGCGGAGGGGTACGTGGTGGCGAGCATCAATTACCGGCTGAGCCAGCACGCGATCTTTTCGGCGCAGATCATCGATTGCAAAGCGGCGATACGATACCTGCGGGCAAACGCAGCGAAGTACCATATCGATCCGGAGCGGATCGGCGTCTGGGGTGCGTCGGCGGGCGGGCATCTGGTTGCGCTGCTTGGCACGACGGGGGACGTTACGAAGTTCGACGAGGGGCCGAACCTTGAGCAGCCAAGCCGTGTGCAGGCGGTGTGCGATTTCTTCGGGCCGACGGACTTTTTGAAGATCGGGGACTTCGGTTCGAAGATGGATCACTACTCGGCAAATTCGCCGGCATCGAGGCTCATCGGCGGGCCAGTCAAGGAGAATGACAAGGCGGTACAGAACGCCAACCCGATTACCTACGTTTCGAAAGACGACCCGCCCTTTTTGATTGTGCACGGGGACGCTGATCCGTTGGTTCCGCACAATCAGAGCGAGCTCTTGCAGGCGGCGCTGGAGGCGGCTGGCGTGAAGAGTCGGCTGCACATCGTCAAGGGCGGCGGGCATGGGTTCAATGACCCGGAAGTGAACACGATGGTGGAGCGGTTCTTCGCGCGGACGCTGAAGGGTGAACGCGCACGAGTGCGGCCGCAATAACCATCGTTGCGCTGAAGCACAGGAGCTCTTGCAGAGAGAGAGAAAGAGAAGGGCTGGGGGTTCGGATTCCGGGGGCTTGCGCCCCCGCCTAAGGCGCTCTGGCGTCCCTTCGGGACTTGGGCGGGGCACTCCTTCGGGATTGGGGCGGGGTGAGTGTCGGGGGCGATTGGCGCGGGGGGGTTCTGTCGCCCCTTCGGGGCTTTTGCAGAGAGAGGAGAAGAAGAAGGGCGGACGTCGGGGTGGGATGAGAGAGGCGCGTCGGGTTCCGGGGTCTTGCGCCCGTCTAAGGCGCTCTGGCGTCCCTTCGGGACTTGGGCGGGGCACTCCTTCGGGATTGGGGCGGGGTGAATGTCGGGGGCGATTGGCTCGCGAGGGTTCTGGCGCCCCTTCGGGACTTGCGTGCTCAGCCGAAGTGGAGTTCTATGATTTCTTTGTCGGACAGGATGTGGTCTCGGGGGACGTTCTGGCCGTCGTGGATGTTCGGGGCGTTCCATGCCCGCGCGGATTTGAGTTTTTCGGCGAGTTGGCGGTGGATGTGGTATGCGAGGTCGGTGACGGTTGAGTTGCGGGGCAGCGTGAAGGGTTCCTTCATGTCGGGTTCTTTGCCGGGCTTTTTGGCGTAGATGCGGATGATGTTGAGCTTGTCGAAGGCGTAGGCGGCGAATTCGGGCAGGCCTTTGCCGGTCGTTGAGGAGATTTCCAGGAAGTCCAGCGGGCGGTCGCAGAGTTCCCGGAGTGTTTCGATCGTGCCGGGCGGGGCAATGTCGCATTTTGTGCCGAGGATGAAGGCGGGATGAGAGAGGATGCCGGCGCCTTCTTCGGGGTCGGCGGCGTGGTCTGCGATGAGGCGGTGCGTGTCGAGGTATTTGAGGGCGATCTCGAGCTGTTCGAGGGGGTCGGTTGAGAGGTCAATGACGATGGCGATGAGATCGCAGCCGCGGAAGGTCTGGACCAGGCCGGGCGGGGCGTGGTCGGCGGTGATGGGGGGTGTGTCGACGAGCTGGATCTGGACGTCCTCGAAGAACATCATGCCGGGGACGGGTTTATCGGTGGTGAAGGGGTAGTCAGCTACGTTGACCCTGGCCTTGGTCAGCGCGGCGAGGATGGCGCTCTTGCCGGAATTGGGCAGGCCAAGGAGGACGATCTGGCCGGCACCGCTCCTGGGGACATGGAAAACGTCGACGTGTTTGGCGCCGCCTTTCTTGGCCTCGGCGCCTTCGCGGAGCTGCTTGAGGCGTTTCTTGATGTCGGCCTGGAGGTGCTCGGTGCCTTTGTGCTTGGGTATCTGGCGCAGCATCTCCTCCAGCGCCAGGCGCCTTTCTTCATCCGTCGAGGCGTTTCGGTAGGCTTCCTCGGCTTTCTTGTATTGTGGTGTCAGGTTGGCCGGCACAACAGCCTCCATTTGCGGCGGGACGAACCCGCCCTACGTTTCCTGTCGCGGGGCATCCGTGGGGGCGCCCCTATAGTTGATGTACGCCGCCTCCGGCGGAGACGGGCGAATACCGCGTTTCGTATCGACAAAAAAACGCCGCCGGCATTATACCGGCGGCGCTGTGTTTCGTCCACGCTCTGGAACCCCACCGGCCTTCAGGCCGGCCGGCCGGTGGCGTCTTAGTCGGTCAGCGGGCGGGGACCTTGAAGAGCGTGATGCTGAGTGGGTCGAGGCTGACGGTTTCGGACAGGTCGGTCGTGGGGGCCGTGTCGATGATGACGCTGGGTTTCTCGCCGGGGTTGTTGTGGGCCAGCGGGCTGTCGCCCTTGATGACCCATGTGTCGGCACTGCCGGCGAGTTGGGCGTTGTCGAGGTTGATGTCGAGCTTGTACGTGTCCCAGGTCGGGTTGACAACGGCTATGGTGATGGCCTTCTTGTCAGCGGTCCATGCGGCGGCTACGTCCAGCGGCGTGTCGGCGGCGGAGGCCTTGACGGGGATCGTGCCGAAGTGCTTGCGGTAGAGGACCAGCGGCAGGGCGGTGGTGTCGAAGGCGGCCGCGGTCTTGGTGGTCTTGATGCAGCCGATGACGTTTACGGTCTGGGCGTAGTTGGCCATGAAGTAGATGTCGCTGTTGCGGAAGTACTCGTGGAGGCCGGCGGCGATGCCGAGTGCGTCGTTGAGGAAGTAGCGGGTGCCGAGCTCGCCGTAGGGGTGCGGGCCGTACCAGTAGTTCCATTCATCCAGTGCGACGCGGATGTCCTTGCCCTGAATCTGCGGTATGGTGCGGCGGTATTCGCGGTGGGCATCGGCGATGCGCTTGACCTCGTTGGGGATCTGGCGGATGTGTTCGACGAGGTTGCCGCGGTTCTGGCAGTAGAAGTGTTCGCTGATGAGGTCCATGTGGTCGGAGCAGGAGCGGAGCATGCCGCGGGTCCAGTCGCCGACACTGCCGACGGCGATGGTCTTGATGGTGGGGTCGACCTTGCGCATCATCTCTTCGATCCAGTTGTGCTTGAGGACGTAGTGGTTGAGCTGCATGTAACCAAGCTGCCAGTTGCCGTACATTTCGTTGCCGACGCACCACCATTTCACTTTGAACGGTTCACGATTGCCGTTTGCAGCGCGGATGCGGCCCCAGTGGGTGTCGGGGGCGCCGTTGGCGTATTCGACCTCGGCGGCTGCGGAGTAGGCGTCACCGAAGCCGGTGTTTACGGCGATCATGGGTTCGGCGTCGATGAGGCGGCAGAGGCGGACGAACTCGTCCATGCCGACGTCGTTGGTCTCGATGCCGGTCCATGCGGGGTTGGTGCGAGTCGGTCGTTTGTCGCGCGGGCCGAGGCCGTCACGCCAGTCGTAACCGCTGACGAAGTTGCCGCCGGGCCAGCGGTAGACGGGGCTGTTGAGTTCCCGCAGGAGAGCCAGAGTGTCGGCGCGGAAGCCTTCGACGTTGTCGGCGGGCATCAATGAGACGGCGCCGATGAGGAGCGTGCCTTTACCGGCGGAGGTGATTTCGAGGCGGCCGTTGTCGGTGTCGGCGCCGGCCTTGAACGCGAAGGGCAGCGTTGTGTATTTGTTGGAGAGCTTCTTCAAGGTAACGGTCTGGCGGTCGGCGGGTGCGTCGCCCCAGGCGAGGCTGACTTTGACGGGGGCGGCGGATTTGTCACCGGTGATGACGATGCGGCCGGTGTATTCCTTGCCTTTGATGAGGGCGAGTTCTTCCTGGTAGATGCCCGCGGTGCTGCCGGCCAGCGTGATCTGGCAGGCCTGTCGGCCGGAGTAGGGATTTTCGGTGTTCATCGAGACCGAGCCTTCGGGGCCGATGACCTTCCACGGCGAGGCGGCGAGGACGCGGGCCTGTGAGCCGGTGAGCCGCCAGGGATCGCCGGGGGCGGGGACGGGGAAGTAGAATTTGCGGTCTTCCAACATTTCGGCCCAGATGCCGCCGTAGATGCAGCGGCCGAGGTGCTCGATGAACTGGCCGTAGATGTACTTGGAGATGGGTTCGCCGGTGTCGGAGGCGTCGATGGCCACTTTGGCCTCGACGGTCTTGGAGGCGGGGGTGACCTTGGCGAGCTTTTCGAGTTTGATATCGTCATACCATGCGGCGCCCGTGGAGGAGCCCCAGCCGCCGAAGAGGCAGTTGATCTGGACGGAGCTGTTCATGGTGTCAAATTCGCAGGAGACCTGCGTCCAGTCCTTAGTGCCGGTGACGGCGGGAGTCCTGACGCCCTGGAGATCGTGGATGTTGAGGAGGGCGCCCTGGCCGGAGCCTGCGACGACGTTTTCGGTCTTGATCCATGCGGAGAGGCGATAACGGGTGAAGGGTTCGACCGGGACGGTCTGGGTCCAGGAGATGTCGGCGCCGGCGGTGGAACTGAGCTTGACGCTGGCGGCGCCGGTGCGGCCGATTGAGGCGTCTTCGAATTGGCCCTGGCCGGCCCATGTTTGCGTGCGCCAGGCGACGGGGCGGCCGTTGCGGAAGTCTTCGAATGAGGGGTTGCGGACGGGATTGGCGTCCTGTGCGGCGGCGATGGGCGCCAGGAGCATGGCGAGTGTTATCGCGGTGAGGACGATGACGCGTTTTTTCGTACCCATGAGTACCTCCTTTTCTGCAAACACTGGTTCTGGTTTACTTGTACCGCAACGTCCGTAACGCGGGCCGCGAGGCGCGCCCGTACTATTCACCGTGCAGCCGCCGAGTAGCGGCAGGATGCCCGTGCCGCACTATCAGGCGGCGACCATTTCGGCGACCATGTCACCGACTTCGGTGGTGCTGTAACCCATCTTGCCGGCGGCCAACGATTTCAGCCTGGTGCCGGTGACGGTCTTGACGACATCTTCTATTCTCTGCGAGGCCTTTTCCTCGCCCAAGGTCTGAAGCATCATCTGGCCGGCGCAGATGGCGGCCAGGGGGTTGATGACATTCTTGCCGGTATACTTGGGAGCGCTTCCGCCGATAGGCTCGAACATGCTGACGCCTTCGGGGTTGATGTTGCCGCCGGCGGCGATACCCATTCCGCCCTGGGTGATGGCGCCGAGATCCGTGATGATGTCGCCGAACATGTTGCCGGTGACGATGACGTCGAACCATTCGGGGTTCTTTACCATCCACATGCAGGTGGCGTCGACGTGGTAGTAGTCGCGGCGGATGTCGGGGTAATCTTTCTGGCCCATTTCGTGGAAGGCGCGTTCCCAGAGGTCGTAGATGTAGGTGAGCACGTTGGTCTTGCCGCAGAGTGCGAGGGTGTTTTCGGGGCCACGGCCGCGGGATTTTTTGCCGTACTTGCGGGCGTATTCGAAGGCATACCTGAGGCATCGGTCGACCTGAAAGCGGCTGTACACTGCGGACTGGACGGCGACCTCGTGGGGCGTGCCTTTCATGGTGAAGCCGCCGGCGCCGGTGTAGGCGTCGCCGGTGTTCTCGCGGACGACGACGTAGTCGATGTCTTCGGGGCCCTTGTCCTTCAGCGGGCAGGCGACGCCGGGGAAGAGCTTGACGGGGCGGAGGTTGATGTACTGGTCCAGCTCGAAGCGGAGCTTGAGGAGGATGCCTTTTTCGAGGATGCCGGGCTTGACGTCGGGGTGGCCGATGGCGCCCAGGAGGATGGCGTCGAATTTGCGAAGCTCTTCGACGGCGCTGTGGGGCAGCGTTTCGCCGGTGCGCATGTAGCGTTCGCCGCCGAAGTCAAAGTCGGTCAGGTTGAGCTTGAAGCCGAACTTGGCCGCGGCCGCTTTGAGGACCTTAACCGCTTCGGCGGCCACTTCCGGGCCGGTTCCGTCGCCACCAATCACTGCAACATTGTAACTCGCCATTTACTTTGTCCTTTCTGACTATTTTACGGATTGCCGCAAGTGCTTCTATGCAATTTTGCGTTTATTATTCACCATTTTGCGAAGCAGTCAGGCCTTTTTCTGGATATGTTCCAGGAGGCCGCCGTCTTTGATGATTTCTATGGCGAAATCGGGCAGGGGCTTGAATCTGATCTGCCTGCCCTGGGTCTTGTTGTCGATGACGCCTTTTTCGTAATCGATTTCGACTTCGTCGCCGTCGCTGATCTTTTCGACGGCGTTTTCGAGTTCGATGGGGTAGAAGCCGCAGTTGATGCAGTTGCGGTAGAAGATGCGGGCGAAGGTGTCGGCGATGACGGCGCCGACGTGTGCGCCCTGAAGTGCCCAGACCGCATGCTCGCGCGACGAGCCGCAGCCGAAATCGACGCTGGCGACGATAACGTCACCGGGTTTGCATTTCCTGACAAAATTTACGTCAAGGTCTTCCATGCAATGTTTTGCCAACTCGGCGGCATCATCGGTGTTCAAATGCCGAGCCGGAATAATCTCGTCTGTATTGATGTGGTCGCGCTTATATACATGTGCTGTTGCCATGACGTATGCCTCAAAATAACAAATGCGAATATCGAAATCTTAAACAAATTCCAAACTTAAATACCAAATGTTTCAAACTAACTGCTTTTCTGGAGGATGACTCCAAATATCTTCATCAGTTCTGTGGCCTCGGCAATGAGCTTTCCTTGGTCATTCTCTTGTGTTCGCGGCCGGCGGTCATAACCAAACGCAGCCAGTATCTGCTTTCCTTGGCTTCCTTCCTGCACATGGATGTGCCTAACGTCGAAGATGCCGAATTCAGTCGAGATACTTTCGCGGATCGGCGAGTTTGCCTTCTATTGCGCTTGCAGCGGCGGTGGCCGGGCTGGCGAGGTAGACTTCGCTCTTCGGGTGGCCCATGCGGCCGACAAAGTTTCGGTTCGTTGTGCTGATACAGCGTTCGCCTTCGGCCAAGATGCCCATGAAGCCGCCGAGGCAGGCGCCGCAGGTCGGGGCGCTGATGACGCAGCCGGCATCGTAGAAGATGTCGGCGAGTTTTTCGTCGATGCACTGCTTCCAGACCTCGGGTGTCGCGGGGACGACGATGGTGCGGATGGCGACCTGGCGGCCCTTCATAATCTGTGCGGCGATGCGCATGTCTTCGATGCGGCCGTTGGTGCAGCTTCCGATGTAGGCCTGGTCGATGGGGGCGCCGGCACAGTCGCGGATGGGGGCGCCGTTGCTGGGCAGATGCGGCAGCGCGACCAGAGGTTCCAAGGCGGAGCAGTCGATCTCGACGGTCCGGGCGTATTCGGCATCGGGGTCGGATTCGAAGACGGTGTACTCCGCCGGCTCCTTCAGGTGCACGTCGAGGTAGGCCTTTGTGACTTCGTCGAAGGCGATGATGCCGCTCTTTCCGCCGGCCTCGATGGCCATGTTCGTGATGGTCATGCGTGCCTCCATGCTCATGTCTTTGAGGGCCGGGCCGACGAATTCCATGGCGCGGTAGAGCGCGCCGTCGGTGCCGACGGCCTTGATGACGGCGAGGATGACGTCCTTGCTGTAGACGCCCCTGGGCAGCCGGCCCCTGAGGACGAACTTCATCGAGGCGGGGACCTTGAACCAGAGCTGGCCAGTGGCGATGGCGGCGGCAAGATCGGTTGAGCCGATGCCGGTGGAGAAGGCGGCGAAGGCGCCGTAGGTGCAGGTGTGCGAATCGCCGCCGACGATGACCTCGCCGGGGCGGATGTGGCCCTGTTCCGGCAACAGCGCATGGCAGACGCCGGCGCGGCCGAGCCTGTAATAATGCCTGATGCCCTTTTCCTTTGCCCACGTGTCGAGGCGCTTGTGCAGTTCTGCGCTCTTGATGTCCTTGGCGGGTTGGAAGTGGTCTGGCGTGACAACGATCCTGTCCGGGTCGAAGACGCGGTCGATACCTTTCTCCTTGAGCATGGAGATCGCCGGCGGCGTGGTGACGTCGTGGCACATGATGATGTCGATATTGGCGTTGACGAGGTCGCCGGGGCGGACCGATTTGAGGCCGGCGGCTCGGGCGAATATCTTTTCCGTGATTGTCATAGGCATAAAATCTGCTCCTTCCGGCGGGGCACTACCCCACCCTACCATTTAGCCGGTATATCCCACCGCAGCGCTGCACCCGCTTGCGGTGGGGCGAACCCTGCGTTATCAGAGTCCCGCTCGTGTTTCGTTGGAACCGTTGTTTTCCATTGCGGCCATACGGTTGATGGCGTCGACGTACGCTTTTGCGCTGGCCTCGATGATGTCGGTTGAGACACCGCGGCCGATGAAGGATCGCTTCTCGCCGCGGACACGGACCGTGGCCTCTCCGAGGGCCTCTTTGCCGCCGGTGAGGGCGCGGATCGAGTAGTTTTCGATCTTCGGGCACAGGCTGGTGGCCTGGCGGATCGCCTCATAGGCGGCGTCGACGGGGCCGTCACCGCAGGCGGCGGCCTGGACGACCTTGTCGCCGATGCGGACCTTGACGCTGGCGGTCGGCAGCGTGCCCGTGCCGCAGGCGACGTGCAGGTATTCGAGCGTGTAGGTGTGCTCGACGGCACGCACCTCGTCGGTGATGATGGCGGCGATGTCCTCGTCGAAGACCTCTTTCTTTTTGTCGGCGATCTCCAGGAACTTTTCGTATGCGGCGTCGATTTCCTCTTTGCTGAGTTTGTAGCCTAAGGACTCGCAGCGGTCGGCGAAGCCGTGGCGGCCGGAGTGGCGGCCGAGGACCATGCGAGAGCCGGACAGGCCGATGGTCTCGGGGGTCATAATTTCGTAGGTCGTGCGCTCCTTGAGGATGCCGTCGACGTGAATGCCCGATTCATGCGCGAAGGCGTTGGCGCCGACGATGGCCTTGTTGGGCTGGATGACGAAGCCGGTCAACTGCGAGACGAGCTGGCTGCTGCGGAAGATCTCGGTGGTCTTGATGTTGGTGGTCACCTCGCCGAAGAAATCGGGGCGTGTGTGGATGGCCATGACGACTTCTTCCATGGCGGCGTTTCCGGCGCGTTCTCCGAGGCCGTTGACGGTGCATTCGACCTGGCGAGCACCGTTTCGTACGCCGGCCAGGGAATTGGCGACAGCCATACCGAGGTCGTTGTGGCAATGGGTGCTGATGACGGCCTTTTCGATGCCCTTGACGTTGGCCTTGAGGTGGGCGATGATCTGGCCGTACTCGTAGGGCAGGACGTAGCCGACGGTATCGGGGATGTTCAACGTGGTGGCGCCGGCCTCGACTACGGCGGAAAGGATCTCGTCGAGGAAGGCAAGCTCGCTGCGGCAGGCATCCTCCGGAGAGAACTCAACGTCATCGGTGAATGTACGGGCATAGGTTACCGCCTCGACGGCCATCCTGAGGACTTCGTCGGCGCTCTTTCGAAGCTTGTACTTCATGTGAATGGGCGAGGTTGCGATGAACGTGTGGATGCGCTTGCGCGGTGCGGCCTGGAGGGCCTTGCCGGCGGCCTCGATATCTTTTGCGTTTGCGCGTGCCAGGCCGCAGATGATGGGGCCGGCGACGGTTTCGGCGCAGAGGCGGGTGGCCTCGAACTGAGCCGGCGAGGATACTGGAAAGCCGGCCTCGATGATGTCGACGCCCATCTTGGCCAACTGCTGGGCGATTTCGAGTTTTTCGCTGACTGAAAGCGACGCCCCGGGCGACTGCTCTCCGTCGCGTAACGTCGTGTCGAATATGAGCACTTTTTCCGAAGACATATGTTGCCTCCAAGCTTAAATGTGCGAATTCGGCGGATTATGCCGCAAAATGCACAGAAATTCCACAGGAAACTTAAACGGACTATTCAGGATGAGAGAGGAAGTATTTTGCGCCTAACGGCGCAGGAGCAACAGGCCGAGGATCCCGGCGACGAACCAACGAGTTGGATTTGTGCTGTCCATGGCAAATATTATATCGACAAAGCCGACCGATGCAAGAGCGCATTCGGCGAAAATTTTTCCGGCCGGTGCGGGGGCTGCTTCGGGCGCAATCAGACATTCTGGTCCAGGCCGGGCGGGAACTTGTGCCAGGGGTAGCCGCTGCGGGCCATTTCGGCGCCCAGCTCGAAGAGGCGGGTCATCTCCCTGGAGTCGAAACCGGGTTTGTCGTCGGGGAGGGGGCAGTCGTCCGGGATGGCCATGTAGTTTACGTCGAACTGCCGCTGCAGGAGCACGGTGGAGACGTGGTAGATATGGTCGCGGGCATGTGCCTTGTTGAGGGTCATGATGGCCCTTCGGGTAATGCTGGGCAGGGTTCGGCCTACGGGCTCGGGATTGGAAGAGAGCTTGCCGTTGCAGATGACGTAGGCGGAGACGGGGGGCGGGGCGGTGTCTTCGCCGTAGACTTCGCGGCGTGCCTTGGGCAGGTCGAGCATGAAGCCGTTGAAGAAGACGCCTGCGATGACCTCGCCGTCCACGTGCATTTCGTCGTAGAGCTGGCCGCGGGCCTCAACGTCGAAGAAGACGGGCGGGAACATGCTCGGTATTGAGGCGGAGGCGAGCAGGACTTTCTGGAAAAGGCTGGGGGCTTCGGGATGGTCGCTTGAGGCGATGGCCCCCATGTTCCAGACGACGAGGCACTGGGCGTCAAGGTTCGTGGTGCCGACGTACAGGCGGCGACCGCGGGCGTGGGCCCTTGCGATGGCCCGGAGGGCCGGCGGGTTGGCGTACTTTTCGAGCAGGCGTGCCAGGGGCTTGGACTTGGCGAACGAATCTCGCCACAGCAGGGAGAATACGTTGCGGAGGCGAAAGACATTCCTGGCGTTGATGTTCGTGAAGATCTCCTTGAGTTCCTGGTTGTATTCGGGTCCGAGAAACGCAAAGGGCGCGACAAGTGCGCCGCTGCTGACGCCGGTGACGAGTTTAAAGACGGGCCGGGTGCCGGCGACGGTCCAGCCGTAGATATAGCCGGCGCCGAAGGCGCCGCGCGATCCGCCGCCGGAGAGTGCCAGCACCTTGTAAAGCGGCCGGCCGTCGGGCCCCGGGGGGAAGTCGCCGGGGTGCTCCTGGCGGATGGATTCGACGATGTCGTCCTGGAAGGCGGGGCTGAACTGATGGCCGCAGGTGCGCACGCCCTTGATGGTGACCAGATCCGCTTCTTCGACGAGGTCCGCGGGGACGGCGCGGCGCTGGCGGCCGCGGCCGCCGAAGCGCGTGTTGGCTTTTCTTTTCTCCTTTTTGTGCAGCTTTTTCATTTCACTCGTGCGCGAATTGTCGTCGCGTCGGCGGATCATGCGGTTGTGACGATACCTCCACCCCCTGACGATATCGGCTTTCACACGGAGCGTTCTTAACGGCAGGCGGCGAGGCGCGCGTGACAGGCAGCGCTTTCATGTGCCGGTGAGTTTTTGCTTTGACAAGTGGAGGGGCTGTGACGATATTGCGGGAGGGGATAGAAGCGGCGAAACGGCGAATCGAAAGGAGCGGCTATGGACCAGGTCGAGATCATGGAATTCATCAACAGGAATCCGACGTTTTCGTTGGCGACGTGCGCGGACAACGTCCCGTATGTGCGTACCATGACGGTGGCGTTCGCCGACAACCGGGGCATCGTTCTTGCCACGGGCCGAGAGAAGGACGTTTGCCGCCAGATGCAGGCCAACCCGCGAATCGAGATGTGCTTCTATAATGCGCAAAATGGGGTGCAGGTTCGGATCGCGGGGACGGCGGCGGAGGTTGATGACGTGCAGTTGAAGAAAGACATCGTGGAGAAGTTCGATTTTCTCAAGCCGTGGGTTGAAGCACAGGGTTACGACATCCTGGCGGCGTTCCGCGTCACGAACGCACGCGCGACGACGTGGACCATGGCGGATATGGCAAAGCCGAAAGAGTATGTCACGCTGACGAAACTCTGAAGCGGGGGATACGAAGGCAGAGGGCTTGACTTTGCGCATTGCGCGGGAGATCTGGCGGTTTTTTCGACGGCAGTGGTATATGCTGCCGGCGGGGGCTGCGGGTGTTGTGCTGATTACGCTGCTGCACGAGGGTGCGCATGCCGCGGCGGTCCTGATGCAGGGAGGCGAGGTTACGGAATTCGTGTGGCTGCCGGAGGCGGAACGATGGGGGCATATCTGTTTTCGCTTTGCGCATAAGGACTTTTCCGCGGCGGCGATTTCGATGGCGCCGTACGGCATGTGGGTGACGGTGAGTCTTACAGCGGGCCTGCTGTCGCTGCTGCGGCGGCGGTGGCCGTTTGCGGCGGCCTCATGGATCTTCGTGTGGCTGTATGCGGCGCCATTGGGGGATGCTGCATACGCTGCGTTTGGCTGGGTCAATGGCTCGCGCAACGATTTTTATCACGCGTATGGACAGGCGCGTGCCGTACATGTGGTTGCGATTGCGGCGGTGGTACTGTTGGCGGCGGGGTTGGGGTTCTTGGTGCAGCGGCGTCTGTACGGCGTCGAGGCATTGTCGGCGCCGGCATATGCGATTCTTGCGGCTGCTGCGCTGGCGGCGCTTTCGATGTTTTAGGGCCCGGTACGCGGGGACAGGTCGCCGGCGATGATGGTTGCGGCCTGGGGGATGTGCTTGGTAATAAGGGTAGCCAGGAGATCCCTGTTGATGGGTTTTGAGAGATAATCGTCGCAGCCGGCCCTTATGCATTCGACGTCGTCGCCTTTCATGGCCCGTGCCGTAACGGCGACGATGGGCGTGCGGATGCCGAGTTTACGGAGGCGGGCGGTGGCTTCGTAACCGTTCATGTTGGGCATCTGCATGTCCATGAGAATCAGGTCGAAGGTGTTGTTTGCAGCAAGCTCGACGGCCTTGAGCCCGTCCTCGGCGAGTGTGACTTCGAGGCCCATGCGTTTGAGGACGGTTTCGATGAGCGCCTGGTTGGCGGGGGCGTCTTCGGCGACCAGCACCTTTCCGCAGAGCATCTTCTGCGGCTCGGGGCGGGCCGGCTGCGCGAGATCGTTGACGAACTCGTACTTGTCGTAGGATGCGTCGGTCGATTCGATGGGGATCGACAGCGAGAAGACCGAACCTTTGCCGAATTCGCTTTGGACGGTCACGCTGCCGCCGAGCAACTCGGCGAGGCGCTTGGTAATGGTCAGGCCGAGGCCGGTGCCGCCGAATTTGCGGCCGGTGCCGCCGTCGGCCTGGGTGAAGGCGTCGAAGATCAGGTCCAGCTTTTCGGATTCGATGCCGGGGCCGGTGTCCTCCACGTCGAAGCGGATGCAGGCGCCGCCGTTGTCTTTTTCGAGTGAGACATTGACGAAGACGTGGCCGGTTTCCGTGAACTTGATGGCGTTGCTGACGAGGTTGATGAGGCACTGGCGCAGGCGTGCGGGATCGGTGTGGATGTTTTCGGGCAGGTCGCCGCACTGGAGCACCTCGAACTGCAGGTTCTTGCTGATGGCCATCGGACGCATCATCGATTCGATCGACAGCAGCAGCTCGCCGAGGGAGAAGTCGCTTTTTTCGAGGTCGAGCTTGCCTGCTTCGATCTTGGAGAAGTCGAGGATGTCGTTGATGATGTCCAGGAGGTTGTGCGAAGCGCTGCGGATTAGGCTGACGTATTTTTGCTGATCGGGGGTGAGCTGCTCTTCGGCGAGCAGATCGGAGAAGCCGATGACGGCGTTCATGGGGGTGCGGATTTCGTGGCTCATGTTGGCGAGGAATTCGCTCTTGGCGCGTTCGGCGGTTCGTGCCTCTTCGGCCATGTAGCGAGCCTGCTGGACGAGGGCTTCGAGTTCGCGAGTGCGCTCCTTGACCAGTTTGTCGAGGTGGTCGCGGTGACTGCGCAGCTCTTCTTCGGCGCGGATGCGTTCAGAGATGTCCGAGATGAGGTCGCCGCAGAACATCGGTTTGCCGTCGGCGTCGCGAAGGACGAAGAAGTTTTCCATGGTCGGAATGGTGTGCTGGTCGTCGGTGACGAGGGCGAGTTCTCCGATCCAGTTGCCGCCGGCCTGCAGAGCGGGCAGGATTTCGTTTTGCAGTTTTTCGCGGCATGCGGGCGGATAGTACTCGATGAAGGGCTTGCCGATGACGTCGTGGAGATCGTTCACTTTGAGCATGCGCTGCAGGGCGGGGTTCATGTAGGTGATGTTGCCGTCCAGGGACGCCATGCCGAAGCCCTGGCTGCTGCTTTCGGCGAAGCGTTTGAAGATCGCGGCCTGTTCCTCGGCCTGCTTGCGCTCGTTGATTTCGGTTTGTATTTCGTCGAGCATGTGGTTGAAGGCGCCGACGAGCATGCGGACTTCGTCGTCGCCGGTCGTGAGGGCGCGCACGGAGTAGTCCCTGTTTTGAGAAAGAGACCGGGCCACCTGTGTCAGCCGCGTAATGGGTCGCACGGTTCGGGTCATGAACAGCGAGAATACGGCCGTCGTGGCCAGCGTGATGACGCCGGTGATCGCGGCCAGGTCGTTTCGAAACCGGCGGGCCTCGGCGTATTTGGCCTCCAGCGGCATGGTGTAGCCGACGATCCAGTTCCACGGTCTGAATTGCGTGTAGATGACCCATTCGACGTCGGCGCCGGAGCCTCGCTCGAACCGGCCTTCGGGCAGCCGCCGCATACGGGCGACGGTTTCGGTATCAAAGGTGCGGTGGGCGGGGACCTGAAGGAGGTCGCGGCCGTGTTCGTCGATGATGAAGAGGCGTTCGTTTCGATGAGAATCGCGGACTTCGAGGTCGCCGACGGCCCGCGCGGCAAGGGCTTTGAATTCCGCCTCATAGCTTTCGACCATGAGGGTTTTCTGCAATTTTTCGTAATGGCGGTTGAGGACGTTGCAGGCGCTGTTGAGCTTGTGGCGGTATTCGGCGGCGGCACTTTTGTCGGTGAGACTTCGGAGCTGTCGGTCGGCGATGATGTAGATCGCGATGGCGGACAGGACAAAGCCTGCGACCAGGACGGCGAGCAGGCGAAAGGTAATGGAAGTTCGCTTCACGGCTGGCCCTCCTCGATAAGTGTTGCGCGCATGACGAGTTCGGCGGGGAACCTGACGTTGAGTTTTCTGGCCAGCGGCATGTTGAGGAACACGCGTGCCTTCTGGTTCGTTGCGACGGGGATGTCGGACGGGGCGCGGCCGTCGCGTATCTCCAGGGCGGCCCTGGCTGCCCAGGCGCCCAATTCGGCGGCATCCTTGGCGTAGCAGACCAGCGAGTAAGGGGCGATCCAGTCTTCCACACTGCCGGTGGGGATCGTGGTGTGTTCCATGATGAATGCGCGGGCCTGGGCCTTGTCGGTATCGGATGTGATGAAGGACGGCGGCGCAAGGATGAGCATATCGACCTGCTGCTGGAGTTCGATGTAGGCTCGCTTCCATTGGGCCATGCTGGTTACGAAGACCTCGCGGGTGGTCTGAAGTCCAAATCGCCGGTGGTAGTGTTCCGCTTCCTTGCGGTTGGAAAGGTTGTCGGCGCCGAGAATGCCCACGCGCGGGCCGCGTGCATGGGCTCGCATGGTGTCCAGGAGCGAAGGGATGAGAGAGATTTCGAGGATGCCGGTGACGTTTGCGCACGGAAAGCCGTACGGGGAGGCATCCCAGTTGACGCCGCAGAAGATGACGGGCAGTTGGCCGTCGCGATAATACGGACTGATTAGATACTTGGACGCGGCATCGTCGGCGGCGATTACGGAATCGGGCTGCCACATGTCGATGTACACGGCGGCGCGTCGGGCGGCTTCCTGTAAGAAAACTTCGGAGGTGTTTCGCTTTGCGTCCATGCGGATGACCTCGAGCTCGACGCGGCCGGCGGTGGTGTGTTCGTTGAGTACCGCTTTTGCGCCGCTGAGAAGGCCCTCGTTCCAGGGGTAGCCTTCATGATAGGAGTCGACAAACAGAATTCGCCAGACGGCCGTGGGGTCGGTGGCGGGTCGGCCGGGGGCTGCGGCGGCAGTCCGGGGCGTGTCTTTGCGGCAGCCGAAAAGGGCCGCACCGGCAAGAATGACTGCGCCGATCCGCAAAACAGATGTCTTACTGAACATGGTCATCACCCGTCTTCTCCAACACCGGCCGCCGATATGGGCGGCAAACCATCCACCTTGCGCATATGGGGCGGGGACAGGATATTGCAAGCGTTGTATCGGCCGTTGTGAAATGTACCCTTATCGAAAAGGCACCACGGCGCCGTTTCCGATGACGAAACCGCAAAAGCTGCGGCGGCAGCAGCCGGATTATAGGGCAAACGGGCAGGCCACCATGATGACGGGTATGTTATGGGACAGTGCCGGGTGAAAACCTACAGAGGCTGCCAGGGACAAGTCGGGGGCAAAAAACGACGCATGCGTGTACGCAATTACTTACAGGACAGTTACTTATGCATATCGGCCCATTTTTTTCTTGTTTTTTCAGGGGCGGTGTTGTACAATAAAGGTGTAATGGGGAACGGGGCTTCGGAAGTGGGGTATGGTTTGCGGAGAAGTGTCATGTTGAGCTTTTACTACAAGGTTTGGCTTCCGTTTGCAGCGACGAAAAAGCGCGTCCTGATCCTGGCGATTGCTGCGTACATCGCTTTGTGCTAAGCGATTGCCGATCGGGGTTTACTGTTTCTTAGTCTGGAGCCGGCCCGCGAGCCGGCTCTTTTTGTGCGCGGGCGCAACAGGCATTAAGAGAACACACGTAAGCCGTGAAAAACGCAAAGGGGATTGAGTCTTCCCTGCTCAATCCCCTTTGCAAAATGCCCAGACAGCCATTCTTATCACGCCCGTTCGCAGGTTCTGTGCCTCTCCTTGATCTCCCGAACAGTGATTCGATTGCAGCGTCCTTTCCGCTGCTGTCTGGGGCGGACGTCCCTGTCCGCACGGCCGTTGCACTTCGGCACATCCATTGCCATTTTGCGATGCACTAAACGGCTGCCATCTCGAGCTGGCGCTGTGCGGCCAGCATGGCCTCGGTGTCGGCCAGGACAAGCTGCCTGACCAGTGAACCCGGGATTCGGGTCATGTTGAGGTTCAGGACCTTCTCCTCGACCGAGCCGGCGATGGCCCGTGCAATCTGTCTGTCTATTTTCTCAAGCCGAACGAGATCGGCCACGATTCGCGACTTGTCCCACCTGCGGGCTGCCTGGCCTTCGTATGCGTCCGGCAGGCAGGCCTCCTCGACGACCTCGACGCGGTTTCGCTTGAGTCTGCGGCTGAGGCGGTGCTCCCTGAGGGCCTCGGCGGCGTGGCTGTAGCCGGTTGCATCGAGGGTCGCGAGGATCATGAGATGAATCTCCTCACTCGTCACACGGGGCTGGCCGTGTTTGTGGTACAGGTAAAACGTTATCGCCTCGGCGAACTGTTCGGCGGCGAATATGTTCATGTCGTCCACAAGTCCCAATGCATTGCTCAGGGTGCCGATGACCTTCGTGTGGAGGTAGTCCTCCCGACTGCCATCGGACTTGATCACTTTAAGCTGCATACCATCGGGCCTCCTTGTCCGCATCCGGGTAAATCCGTTGCCGGCCGGTTCGGCTCAGCCATCGAACAATTCCGGTTGATCGGGCTGGTCCGGCTCAAGCATGGCGCGGGTCACTTCGTCGATCAACTCCCCGGCATCGGTGAATTCGCGATAGACGCTGGCGAATCGAATGTAGGCGACCTTGTCCACCGATCGCAGATGTTTCATGGTTCGCTCACCGATAAATCGGGATGATACTTCCCTGTCGAAATTCCTGAATACGTCCTCTTCCACGCGGTCGGCCATTTCCTGAATCTGGTCGGCCGAAACCGGTCGTTTGTAACAGGCCTTCTGGATGCCGGCGATGACTTTTTCCCGGTCATAGGGGACCCGGGAGCCGTCTTTCTTGATGACGCTGATCTTGACGCTTTCGCCGATCTTTTCGTACGTCGTAAATCTCCTTTTGCAGCCTAAGCACTGCCGGCGTCGGCGTATGACCCTCCCGCCCTCGCTGGAGCGGGAGTCGACGACTCTGTCGTTGTCCTCCTTACAAAACGGGCATCTCACAGGCTGTTTCCAGTCGAATCAAGAGCGCATTTTGCAAAATACGTCATCGCCGTGCGCCCCACATATAGATTTATACGCGTAGTTTATGTGCAACATGTAGTGCGTCAAGGAGATTTTGACGTTTTTCGCGGCGCTAAAGGCGCATGCGGCTGTGACTTATCCAAAAGGCGATGCGCAAGTCTGCTTTGCGCAAGCAGTAACAAGCGATGAATTGCGTTACTAACACGGGCGGAAAATTTGATTTTTTTGCCGCGACAAGGGACCAATCGCGGTATTTGCGCAAGAAAAAGGATCTCCGTGTCGGCGAACGGAGATCCTTGCGTGTTTTAGAAACCTGTCAGGCCCCCCCGTGCAGGTTTCAAGCTTCCGGCGATCAGAAGCGTTTGTCCGACCGTGGACGGCGTTGAGGTAGAGGATTATACCGGCCGAACGTCTTTGGGCGTAACAGCCTGTTGGAGGAGGAGGAGGCAGGCCACCCGCCTCAAAGACTGTTTCGACCGGTTCATTTTCGTCTCATTGAAAGTGTAGAATACGTTCAGGAGCGGTGCAAACGTGAATCGGTAAAATTCCTTAGCAGGGTGGCATGCGAATGGAGAAAAGCGACACGAATATGCGTGCGACGGGTCTGAAGAGGAGACCTGCCGCGGCCAGGCCGTATGCTGTGAGCCATCGAAGGGATGATGATCTGCCGGTTTTCGCTGCAATGTCAGCCATGGTTGCCCCCAGTGACCCATTTTCGGACTTGCTGCTTTTGTGGATATGATAGAGATGATTGCTGTTTCGCTCCAGTGCCAGGCCGGGCTTGCTGTTGTGTTCACGGCCGGCGGCCGACGGCTACCTCCGAAGGAGGTGTTCTCTTTGGGACACCCGGCGGACCTCTTGCGCCGGAGACTTCCAGAACCAGGGCATTAAATTGTATTGCGGAAGAAAGCATTTGAGCCCCCCATCAGGCTATCAACTTCACAACGCGTATCATATCAGAACCGCAGAGGAATGTCAAGAAGATATTAAGAATTTGCAAAAGGATCGACAAAGACGCGTTTTTCTGCGCAATCGGGCCTTTATTATAAGTCCAGGCTTGAAAATTTTCCGGTGAGGATTCTGATGATGTGGCAGTGCGATTAATGAGAAGGGCCGGGTGCATCGTGCTTGATACGCCCCGGCCCGCGGCGGTTACTGATTCGGTGAGTTATGAATCGGCCTCCGCCTTCTGCTGGATTACTGAAGCGGCGGACTTGATCCTCCCAATGATCGTCCGCCGGATTGGTGGGCAGGTGATAAACGTCATTCTTCGGTTCCCTCTGATCGCCGGCCTGTTTGCGCCTGAAAAGCGGTTGTCGCTTAGCGACTCTCTATTTTGTTAGACGCACTGCGGCACGGAACGTTGCAAGAAATCCACCTTTGAACTTGCCGCGGTACTGGCGGGTGGGTGCAAATGGCTGGGGTTTCACAGGAATTTGCGTGGCAAAACCCAGGGAAAAATCACGGTCTTGGGGCGAAGAGCGGCCTTGTTAAAGATTTTTTTGGAAATCCGCATTTTTCTTGTATGTCTGACGGCGGTCTTGGTGTATAGTGTATTAGGCAAGTAATACAGTAATACGAAAAGGTTGCACGATGCTTTTGGAAATCGATCATCACAGCGGCGTTCCGATTTACCGGCAGGTGATGCGGCAGATTCGGCAGCAGATCATGACGGACGGGCTTCGGCCGGGCGAGCAGGTGGAGCCCGTGCGGGAGTTAGCGGCGCGTCTGAAGGTCAACCCCATGACGATCAGCAAGGCGTACGCGTTTTTGGAGTCGGAAGGGCTATTGGAGCGGCGGCGGGGCGTGGGGCTGTTCGTGGCGGAGGTAGACAGGGACCGGCAGGAGCGGATCCGGTCGGAACTGCTGTCGCAGGCGATGGACAAGGCGGCGGTGACGGCGATTCAGTTGGGCCTGTCGGAGGATGAGGCGGTGGAGTTTTTCAGGGAGCGTTACGCGGAATTCACTTTGAAAAGCGAGAGGCAAAGATGAAACAGGAGAATGCGATTGTTGAGATGCGGGGGCTGTCCAAGGGGTTCGGGCGGACGCAGGCTTTGGCGGGTGTGGACCTGACCGTGGCGCGGGGGACGATCATCGGGCTGTTGGGCGCAAACGGCGCCGGCAAGAGCACGCTGCTGCGGCACATGATCGGGCTGTACTTGGCCGACACTGGGACGTGCACGACGTTTGGCGTGGATGCGGCGAAGCTGGGGCCGGCGGAGCTGGGGCGGATCGGCTATGTGCACCAGGAAGGCGAGCTGCTGGAGTGGATGACGGTGGCGCAGCTGATCCGTTATGTGGCCGCGTATTATGCCAACTGGAACAGCGATCTGGAGGCGCGGTATATCGCCGACTTCGGCATAGAGACGGACAAGCGCGTGGGGACGCTCTCGCCGGGGCAGCGGCAGAAGGTGGCGATCCTGTTGGCGATCGGGTTTGAGCCGGAGCTGCTGCTGCTGGACGAGCCGGCGTCGGCGCTCGATCCGATTGCGCGGGCGCGGTTTCTTGACCTGCTCCTGCACATCATCCAGGACGCCAACCGCACGATCATCATCTCGTCGCACATCCTCAGCGACGTGGAGAAGGTGATTGATCACACCGTGATCATGCGGGACGGGCGGATCGTCTGTGACTGCTCCTTTGACGCACTGCGGGAGCGGTTTACGCGAATAACAATCACATCCTTGAACGGGCCACTGCCTGCTTCATTGGGATTCGACAACATGATCTCCTGCCAGCGAAACGACACGCGGGCAGTGCTGACCGTGAAGGACGTGCCGCAGGAGACGCTGACGGCCCGGGCCAAAGACCTCCATTGCGAGATCGAAATCAAGGCGCTGACCCTGGAAGAAATTTACGCGGCAATTGCGGGCTGATGGTGAGACAGTGCGATATGGACCGGCAAGCACATTTAACATGTTTGCACGCGAAGCGAGTGCTCTGCATCACTACACTTGTTCTTGCAGCTGTCATGGCTCTGGCGCTGGCCGCACTGCTGGTCGGGCGGGCAGATTCCGTGGGGCTCTGTCCGGGCGGCATTTTCGCAGCGGAGACGCTTGTCGGCGTGCTGAAGGGAAGAATACTGACAAAACCACTCGCCGGGAGGCTGCCCGGTTACATACGCATGCCGGTTGGACTAGTAGCAAACATGGCGATGATTGGTGAATTGGTGCGGGGTTTTATTACGCTGCGAGGATGAGCAAACATAACGAGGGCGATTGACATGACGGCTTTGACTGCAAACTTCAAGCATCTTTACCAGAGACGAGGTTTTTGGGTGATCGACCTTGTTGTTCTCTCCTGTGTGGTTGTCGCGGCGGCGCTGCGTGAGGAGCATGTTTTCGTGATCTTCCCGTATCCGATCTTCATTGCCGGTCTGTTCCTGGGGACGATGCAGGTGGAGATCCTGGCCAAGTCTTTTGTGTACTGCCTGCCGGGTCACGCGCGGATACCGCTGCGGCTTTTGTTTGGTATCGCGATTGCGTTGGGGCTGGTGTGGGCGGTGCTCTGCGTTGTGTCTCGGTGGAACGGTGTACTGGACGCCATGACAACAGGCATCTCGGTGTTCTTTGCGACGACCCTGTTTTTCTGGCTCGGGGTTTGGATGGTCTTCACATTCCAGAACTGGATTTGGGCGGTGGCGTTTTTTCCGCTTGCCATGGTTTTTAGCAGCTATGTTTCCATGGAGGTGTGGATTCGGGTGCTGACCGAAGGCTGGCTGTTTGTTGCGGCGGCGGGCTGCGGCGTGAATCTGATTACGTGGCGGTTTCTCAGGGACAACAGCCTGGCGCGGCGGTATTGCGGGCGGCTGTGGTTAGGGGCGTTTGACGCGTGGAACAAGGAGCGGATGACCAAGTTTTCGCAGGCGCGGATGGCGGAGAAGAAGTGGTATGATGTTCTTCCTGGCGTTGAGCGGTTCTTCCTGGGACGCATTCGCAGCGGGTCGGACCTGGCACGGTGTATTTGGGGCAACCTGTACCAATCCGGACTGGGGATGGCGGTGTCACGACGCAAGGGATGGATTTCGATTCTGCTGACGTGGCTGGCGATCGCATGTTTTCTGGGCTACACGGGGCCGGGGGGGAACTTCATGTTCATCATGTCAGGCCTCATGGTCCTGCAGACGCGGCTGGGCGTGCATTCGAGCCTGCTGATCGCCGGCGGACGGCGGGAGCGCTTCTGGGCGGCACTGGTCCAGGCGGCGGCGACCGCGGCTTTCGTAACGGGGGCGGTGACGCTGATTGCGGGCGTGTCGGTCCTCTTGCAGCCGGTCATGCCGGCGATTGCGCTGCGGGGGCAGGCGGTGGCCTACCATGCTATGGATATGAGGCTTTTCTTCGTGCCGCTGGCGATGATTCCGGTGACCCTGACGTTTGCGGTGGTGTTCTACAGGTATCCGCGATTGGCGTTCGGGGCGACGCTGGTCATTTTCATGCTGCTGATTCAGACATCGTTGTTTGCCAGGCTCGTAAAGTTCAGCCCGCCTGTGGTGTTTCACCCGGCCATTGTTGTCACTGTGATCGTGGCCGGCTGCTGGGCGGTGTTTACGGCCGTGCTGCGGTACATCTGCATGCGGCGGTGTTTGGTGCGGTAGTTGTTGGCGTCTGCGAGAAGTGGGAGGGAGGGCAAGGCATGCCTTGCCCCTACGTTCTGGTGTTGCGATTGGGCACCCGCGAGGGGTGCACGTTTGCGTGTTGCGATTGGGCATCCGTAAAGGGTGCCCCTACGTCCCGTGTGATCAGGTTTTGCAGGCTTTGAGCCAGGCGTCCCAGGCGGCGGCCATTTGTTTTACTTTTTCGGGGTGTTCTGCGGCGAGGTTGTTGAGTTCGGTGAGGTCGTTGTCGAGGTTGTAGAGTTCCCAGTCGTTTTCGCCGGGTGTGACGACCGACCGACAGCGGGTGGCATTGCGGGGGCGGTTCGGTTATGATGCGGCTTTGCTTTCGCATCGGTGCGGATTTGAGGAGGTGACATGCGGCGACAGACGAAGTGTTCACATTGGTGCGGGGCGGCATGCCTGCTCCTGGCGGCGGCGGTCTGTGTTTCAGGGGTTTTGGCGGCTGGAAACGAGGCGGCGCACTGGGGCGAGCGGAGGGGGTCCTCTTATGAGCAGTTGCGGGCGGGTTTTGCCGGGCCGGACATGATTTATGCACCATTTGCGTTCTGGTTCTGGGATGAGCCTCTGCAGCAGGGCAAGGCGGGGCGGATGGCGGCTAAGATGATGGAGCAACGGCTGAATCCGGGGTATCCGCATGGGCGGATGTCGCAGGCGGGGACGCCGGACCTGCCGATTGAGCAGTGGCTGTCGGAGGCGTGGTTCGACGAGTTCGAGAGGGCGCTTGATGCGGCGGAGGGGCGCGGGGGGTACTTAGGCTACGTGGATGAGTACTGGTGGCCCAGCGGGCGTGCGGCGGGACGGGTATTGAAGGCGAACCCGGACCTGTGGGCGGTTTCGCTGAGGTGGGAGACGTTGGAGGCCCAGGGCGGACAGACGATCGAATTGCCGGCGTCGTTTTTTACCGTGGCGGCGAGGTTGGTGCGGTTGACGGATGTGCCGGAGTGGGTGAAGCAGGGTCAGTATGAGGTACCGCCGCACAGGCCAGCCGTGATCGATAGCGCATCGCTCAAGCTGATTGGTGAAGGAGACAGTTTCACATGGAAGGCGCCGGAGAGCGGAACATGGCGGGTCTATTCGTTCAGCCAATATTTTCATCCGGGGGCGGATGGGGGCAGGCTGAACTATCTGGACCCGCGGGTTTCGGAGGCGTTTATCAAGCTGGCGCACGAGCCTTATGCGGCGCGTTTCGGGGAGCGGATGGGGCGGTCGATTCCGGGTGTGTTCGTCGATAACGAGGGGGATTACGGGTACAAGCTGGCTTGGTCGGAGCATTTGTTCGAGCGTTACGGGCGGCAGTGGGGTGCGGACATACGGAGGACGCTGCCGCTGATGTTCGATGAGGATATCGAGGGACAGTGGGCCAGGCTGCGGTGGCAGTGGTTCGAGACGGTGTCGGATATTTATGCGGAGTATCTGGGCGGGACGAGTCGGTGGCTGGAGCGGCGGGGGATGTACTGCATTTCGAACTTGTGGGAAGAGACGCTGATGTGGCAGGCGGGGGCGGTGGGGGACTTCTTTAAGGCGCAGCGGGCGTACTCGATGCCGGGGACGGATTGCTTGGGGCTCAACATCCTGAAGCCGCACGACTTCATGGAGACGTTGTCGGTATGCGAATTCGAGGGCCGGCGATTCATGAGCGAGATCATGGGGGCAGCCGGATGGTGGCAGTTCAAGCCGCACAACATCAAGCAGGCGGCCAACGCGGCGGCGGCGTGGGGGATCAGCCACGTGGTGCCGCACGGGGTGTATATGACGCGGACGTTTGACGGGCACCCGTGGCTGCCGGACTGGTACGATGAGAATCCGATGTGGCCGTACATGCATCTGTGGACGGACTTTGTGCGGCGGAACAGCTTTATCAATTCGCACGGGCATGTAACGGCGGATGTGCTGGTGCTTAGCCCGATGGACAGCGTCTGGGCGCTGTGCGGGCCGGGCGTGTTCGATCCGGCATTCAAGGGACGGGTGCCGGGGGCGGCGGTGATGCCGCTGCAGACGGATGCGGATATCGAACAGTCGATGGAGGAACTGAAGCGCAACAGTGCGTGGTGGTGCCCGCCGGAGATGGACAAGTGGTTCTCGGAGGAGGTGCGGCACATTAACGCCGTGTACTCGGATGCGATGGCGGATCTGACCGCGGCGCGGGTGCAGTTTCTGATTGCAGACCGGCACTATATGCGGCAGATGGAGGTTCGCGGCGGGCGGCTGATGCGCGGGCCGTTTGCGTTTCGGACGGTGGTGATGCCGCCGATGGCGGTCTTACCGTTGGACGTGGCGAAGAAGGTTGTGTCGTTCGCCGAGGCCGGCGGGCGGGTGTATGCCCTGGGCGAGTTGCCCGGCGGTTCGGTCGAGCGGGGCGCGGATGACCCGGGGATGAGGCGGCTTATGGCGAAGCTGGCAGCCCTGCCGACGTTTGCCGTGTGTAACGGGAGTCTCAAGGATGTTCTTGCGCGCCGCGCTGCAGGGCTTGTTTCGCGCATTGCGTTTGAGCAGGGTGCGTTCGATATGCTCCAGCAGAATCGGCGGATAGACGGCAAGGATTTCTTCTGGTTGGCCAACAACACGCACAACCGCCAGGAGTGCGTGCTGACAGTTGACGGCGTGCATGGGCAGGCGGCAATATGGGATTGCGAGAAAGGCGAGATTCGGCCGATTGCCTCGCAGGACCTCAAGCACGGCAGCCGGGTGGAGGTGGCCTTTGAGCCGTATGAAGGTTACTGGCTGGTGTTCGATCCCGATAAGAGGGCTGTGGCGGAAACGCCCAGGGGCGAGGAGCAGGTGCTTGCGGAGGTGCGCGGGCCGTGGCGGGTGAGCATTGACAAGTCGATACAGCCACCGGTCGAACATCCGGTGGAGCCGCCCGCGGAGCTGGTGCAAAGCGGCGGCGACGTGCGCGAGTTGATGGAGTGGCGTGCGTGGAAGCTGGAGGGATTCAGCGGGTATGTCGATTATCGCAACTCCATTGAACTGGAGAAGGGCAACGGCAAGGTCGCCATTGACCTCGGCAAGGTGCAGTGGATGGCGCAGGTATGGGTCAACGGCGAGGATTGCGGGATGCGGCTGTGGCCGCCGTTCAGATACGACATAAGCGGCGCAATCAAACCGGGCACAAACGACGTGCACATTCGCGTGGGCAACCTCATCAACGACAGCTATGGCCAGCCCAACGAGTCGGGCCTGTTCGGGCCAATATTGATTCTTTCACGGCGATAGCCGATGTGATGCTGAAGAGCATGTCTGTAACGGGGGCCGATATGAAGGTTGGGGTTGATCTGGATGCGACTATAACGGCGTATCCTGAGTTTTTCAGCGCGTTTACGGCGGCGATGGCGGCGGCGGGGCATGAGATTCACGTGATCACGAACCGGCCGCCGGGGACGGTGGACTGGATAGCGGGGGAACTGGAGGGGTACGGGATCACCTGGCACGCCATTCATATCACGCGGGACAAGGCGGCGTATATCATGGCCGAGGGAATATCGGCTCTGTTCGACGATATGGACGAGTACTTTGCGACGCTGCCGGAGGAGGTAGCTGTCTTCAAGGTGCGTCAGCACTACAACTTCGACTTCGTCGAGCATAAGTGGCTCTGCCCGGCCAGGACCACACGCCTTGTCGAGAAGATCGGGTAATCGAGAGACCGTTTCATCCGACAAAGGTGAACCGGCCGCCGCCGATCAGGGACTGTCGGCGATGCCTGCGCAAAAGACCGCCGGGCGCATCGGTCGATCCTGATCGGTCCGACGCGCCCGGCGAAGGCAACGAATCGCTGTTCGGGAGATTCGTCTCAGCCGACGGTCACGGCACTGCGGCTCCTGAGCTCCTCAAGGCGTTCCGTGCAGACATCCATGCCGCCGATGATGGTGTAGACACGCAGCGAATCCTTGTTGTCCTCGTAGATACCACGATGGATCGTTGCGTTGCCCGTCACCTCGGAGAGGACATCGAACGCGTAGTCGATGTTGTCCTGGAGGCCCTTGACATTCGCCATGAGCTTCTTGCCGCCGACGGCGATGCAGCCGGCGAGCTTGGCGGTGCTGAGATTGAAGCCGCTTGCCAGGAGTGTCTTCTCCAGGTTCTTCTTGACGGCCTGGCTCAGCGCGAACTTGTCGCCGAACTGTGTGACCTTGGTCAGGCCCATGATCGCACAGCCGCCCGACTCGATGATGCTGTGGTAGTCGACCGGGTCAAAGGAGGTGTACCGGCTGGACATGGCGCTCAAGCGGTTGAAGATATCGAAGAGCGCCGCGACGGTGTTGTTGATGCTCGGCCAGAAATTGCGAACCGTCATGCCGGGATACATCTTGTTGACCTTGTCGTTGTCGACGATGATCAGCGGGCTGATCTCGCCGTTGGCGGCCATCCTGCTGAGGTCCGTGGCGACCTGCCATGCATTCTCGGCGACCATCGGAGAGCTGGCTTCGCCGGTCGTGGGCAGGGTCATGAGGCAGCCGACCTTCTTGTTGGGGTCCTTTATGCCGATGGAGCGGGCATAGCGCTTGGCGATCTCGATGAGACCCTTGACGCTGCCGCTGCCGGTGCCGCCGCCTGCGCCGAAGCAGACCATGATCCGGTCAATCTGCGTGCCGAACGTCTTGCGCGCGGTGTGCAGGATTTCCTGGCTGTACTGTTCGACCGCGCGACGGCCGCGCTCCATGTCCTTGCCGGCCCCGCGCTCGCCGATGTCCATGAGGAACTTCTGGGCGGCCGGGATTTCCAGCAGGTCGAGGTCGTGGTGCGTCGTGTTGACGGCCAGGACCTTGCGGTAGCCCAGGTCGTAGAACGACTTGACCAGGCGTCCGCCGCACTGACCGGCACCGAACCATGCGAAGCGGGTGCTGCCCTTGATGTTGTCCGGAACGCCGGCTTCTTCCTCGATGTGCGGCTCATACTGCTCGAGTTCGAGCGTGGGCAGCAACCATGAATTGAAGTCGAAATCGTGGCCCTTGCTCACGGTCCTGGACGTGGGCTTGTGAGCCGTCACCTTCGTGGTGGTTTTCGCCTTGGCGCTGCTGCGCTTGCGGGCGACAACCTTCGTCGTGCTCTTGGCCTTGACGGTGCTGCGCTTGCGGGCGGTCACCCTGGAGGTGCTTTTCGTCTTGGCACTGTTGGGCTTGCGGGCGACGACCTTCGTCGTGCTCTTGGCCTTGACGGTGCTGCGCTTGCGGGCGGTCACCCTGGTCGTGCTCTTGGTCTTGGCGCTGTTGGACTTGCGGGCGGCAACCTTCGGTCTGCTCTTGGACTTTGCGGTGTGACGCTTGCGAGCGGTCACCCTGGGGGTGCTTGTCGTCTTGACGCTGGTGCGCTTGCGAGCGGTCACCCTGGGGGTGCTTTTCGTCTTGACGCTGGTGCGCTTGCGAGCGGTCACCCTGGGGGTGCTTTTCGTCTTGACGCTGGTGCGCTTGCGAGCCGTGGGCCGGGTCCTGGTCGCGGCCTTCGGCGAGGTGCGCTTTGCGCTGCGACGCGGCTTGGCGCTGCTGCCTGTGCTGCTCTTGCTCTTTCCTGCCATCTGTGATTCTCCTTGATTAAAGTTCGAACTTTGGCTTGATGCCTCTTTTCTTTCCAATGCGGCTGTCGCGGTCATTCTTCTCAGGAACAACGTGGACGGATATCGGTCGTATAACTGAGTTGCTTAATGCCCTTTATCGCCCACACAGGGCGTACACTCGGCGCAGGCCGCACGCTCCGTACAGATCGTCTTGCACGCGCGGGTGGGGACGCTGAAAGGTCGCAGACGCTTTGGCGGAAAGTAACGGCGGCATTATCGGAGGATATCGGAATGAGGCTTAGTTGTGTCGGCGATGACACGGGCGGCCATACCGCGTTGGCGACACGGAGAAACGATTTCTGGAAATCTGTGCAGGCACGACCGATAATCACGAAATATCACGATGTGCTGCTTCGCGGACGCTGTGAGGCGCTCTACGCGGCGTCGCGATCGGCCGGAGGCGCCGCCTTGGCCGCCCGCCGCATCCACAGCACCTTGGCGATACGATAGAGCAGCCAGACCATGCCGAAGGCGACGGTGCCGAAACCGATGGAACTCATCAGCAGGAGGATGGACGCATGCGGCGCCAGGCCGGCCGGAACAAAACCTATCACCAGCAGTGTGCACAGTCCACCCACTCCCAGAGCCAGACCGATGGAGATGATCCATGTGACCAGCTTAAAGGCGGTTCTCGCTTTCATGGCGTACTCCTTCCATCAGCGGCCCCGGCGTCCATGCTTCGTGCAAGCGGGACGGAGGTTGCCCGGGCATCCCTCCTGCGGTGTGTTAGGGCGATCGCGTAGATAAATGCGACCGTGAAAACGAACACGGCGGCGTAGACAATAGTCAGCGGTTGCCAACCGACAACGAACATTACTGCTGCCGCCGCCACCGCCGCCGCCAGGGCGAAGAGGGCCATACGAGCCGTCTCGGCAGAGATTTTGCGAGAGACGGCCTTCTGCTTTGCCAGCCATTGCACGGCGAAATGCTCGGCGGCCGACCGTTGATCCGGCGGAACGGCGATGTAGACTACCCGGCTGCCTCCTTCACGTGCGCTGCGTCCCGCGAAGTTTGCGGGGTCATAACGCGATGGCCGCGTCGGGTCGGTAAAAGGCAACGCATCAAGGCCGGCGGCCCGCATCTCGGCGAGAACGCTCTGGCAGACCGCCCGATCTACATACATGACTACGTGCATGTCCATGGCTGCCGGAAAATCCTGTACGTCTCTTGTCAAAGCTCCTTTGTGTTACCGGATCGCGGGTCGTCAAGGGGGCCGGGGCCATTGGTAAGGCGGCCCTCGATGGCGATCTCCCGGAAGCCGACCATCGGATCGTAAAAGCTCCTGCCCAGGTCGACGGCGTTGATCATCATACCTTCGCGGTGCTGCGCAAGCTGCTTGACGATCTTGCCGTCGGGGCGGATGAAGCAGGATGGGTACGGCGAATACCACGCGCTGGAATTGGCCATGCTGACCCACATATGGTTTGTGGCCGCGCGGCATTGCATCGTTTGCCGCATGATGTGGGTGTGGACGCTGGGGCCGTTCTGGCGCGCATTGTAAAACGACTGGAAAATGCATTGCACGCCCTGCCTATAGAGGGCACGGTAGACTTCTGGAAATCGCAGGTCGAAGCAGATCAATAGCGAACAGGTGACGCCGTTGACGCTGAAGTTGACGAAGCGATCGCCGGGCGTGTAGTGCTCAAGATCCACGGCCGTACACCACCGTTTGTCGTAGCGGTCGGCGAGCTTGCCGTTGGGGGCGATGAGATACAGGCAGTTGTGCGGCTTGTTGGGCGGCGTGAGGCGACGGGAACTGCCCACGACAACCCACACGGCGGCGTGGGCGGCGGCCTGCATGATGCTTTCGGTTTCGTCGCGGAGGCGGTCCCAGTCGTAGCCGTCGAAGGATGCGAAATCTGTGCCGGCGTAGCCGCTCAGCGCACATTCGGAGAAATGGACGATGTCTGCACCTTTGTCGGCGGCCTGGCGGATGTAACGACGAATATGCTCGGCGTTGGCGGCGACATCCGGTCCGACGCCGAATTGACACGTCGCAATTCTCAGCAGGCCGTCCGCCATGTATGCGCCCATTCATCGCGCCCGGGCCTCGCCGGTGCTCTGGTGAAAACGGGCGCCTGTCCGTGGTTCATCGTTTTCATTTCAGTCCTAACGTTTCCTCGAGGCCGAAAATGATGTTCATGTTCTGGATAGCCTGGCCGGATGCACCCTTGATGAGGTTATCGATTGCGGAGAAGCAGATGATCTTGCCTTTGGCCGCTGCAGGGAAGACGTGGCAGTAGTTACTCTTGGCCACGTGCTTCAATGCGGGCGGGCCGCTGAGAACACGGACAAACTGTTCGCTGTTGTAGAACGTGCGGTAAATCTCATGCAGTTCGTCCTTGCTCAGGGAGCGCTTCGGGTCACAGTACACCGTCGAAAGGATGCCGCGGTCGAACGGGCCGACATGCGGCTGGAAAAGTATCTCCACGGGCGATCCGGCCACCGCCGAGACGATCTGCTCCATTTCGGGCATGTGTCGGTGCGAGCCGATGCCGTATGGGAACAGATTTTCGTTCATGTTGGGGTAATGAAAGAGGTGCGAAGGGTTCTTGCCGCCGCCGGTGACACCGGTCACGGAATTGACAATGATGCCTTTGGTTTCGATAAGGCCGTTCTTCAAGAGCGGCGCAATCGCAAGCAATGCGCCGGTGGGGTAGCAGCCTGGATTGGCAACGAGGCGGGCGCCGCGGATGTCTTCGCGGAAGAGTTCGGGCAGGCCGAAAACGGCATGGGCGAGGTTCTCCCGGTCGGTGTGGGGCTGATAGTACTTCTCGTAGACGACCACGTCCTTGAGGCGGTAGTCGGCGCTGAAGTCGATGACCTTCAGGCCGGTCTCCAGCAGGCGCGGCACAAAGGTCATGGAGACCTTGTGCGGCAGGCAGCACAGAGCGACGTCGGCGCTTTCGGCGAGCTTGCCCATGTCTAACGGTTCGACGTTCATATCGAGCCGGCCGCGGAGGGCGCCGAAGATGTCGGCGACGTGGCCGCACTCCTCGGGCAGTGCGGTCAGGTAGGTGACTCTCGCTTCCGGGTGGCGGAGGAGTATCTCTATGGACTCAAGGCCGGTGTAGCCGGTGGCCCCAATAATCGCGACGCGTATCATGTTTTTTCCTTTCATTGATCTTGTGGAGGCATCATGGCCCCTGAATGTTATCTTACAGTTTTCCCGCGGAAAGTCACTCCTTTTTACTTTTCAGGCCGCTGCCGCCTCGGCCAGGGCCGGGGCGACTTCAGGCCGGTCGCGTTTGCCGAGAACGAGCACACATGCGCCGACTACCAGGGCGGCCCCCACGACGGAACGGCCCGTACAGGGCTCGCCGAAGATTATGATGCCGGCCGTAAACGCCAGAACCGGATCGGGCATGCAGATCAGCGAGCCCGTGCGCACCGGCAGGTATTTGTAGCCCTCGGTCATCAGCAACTGGCCGACGGTCGTGATAATGCCGATCGCGGGCAGCAGTGCGGCGTGTGGCAGGTCGAGGTTGATGTTGCCGGCGATGCCCGGCAGCAGGACCAGCCACATGCCCACGGCGCATTGCGCGAAGTAAATCACCGCGGAGGTATCCGTATCATGCAGTTTGCGTACGGCGGCCAGCGCGCTGCCCGCCAGGACAGCCCCGCCGACGGTGATCAGTTCGTAACGTCCAAATGTGCGGAATGACGCACCCGGGTTGCTGATGCTCAGCAGGTAGATGCCCCCGAAGGCCGTAAGCAGGGCGACGATGTTCGCCAGGCCGAACCGTTCCTTCAGGAATATGGCGCTGAAGACACAGGCGAAGATCGGGTAAGAACACATGATCAGCGTGCCTTTGCCCAGGCCGAGCCGCGTGATGGCAAGGAACGTGATTGCCGACGCGCCAGGCCCCGCAGCAGCAGCAGCAGCGGCCCATTGTGAAAGCGGAGAGTTACTTTGCCCGTCAGCGCGGCCGAGGCGATCAGGCCCAGCCCCACGACAAAGCGAAACAGCGCGATGCGTGCGGCCCCCTGCTCGGCTGCGACCCGCACGAGGCAACTGCCTGTGGCAAACACAATGCATGCGGCTATAAGAAGTACGGTCCCGCGGACCGTGCGATATTCCCTGGCCATGATGGATGCTCACAAAAAAAAGCCGCCCGGACGAGGCCCCGGACGGCTCTGATCTGCAAAGAAATGTCCGTTTAACGTTTGGAGAACTGGAACCTTCTGCGTGCACCCGCCTGGCCCGGCTTCTTGCGTTCGACCATACGGCCGTCACGGGTCAGGTAACCGCCGTCCCGGAGGTCCTTGAGCACGTTCTCATCATAGTTGCGAAGGGCGCGGGCGACGCCCAGCTTGACGGCGCCGGCCTGGCCGGTGGTGCCGCCGCCCTTGACGTTGACGAATACGTCGAAGGCATCCATGAGATTGAGGGCCTTGAGCGGTGCCTGAACCGCGTTGCGGTCGTACTCCTGCGTGAAGTACTCGTCCACCTTGCGATCGTTGATCAGGAACTTGCCTTCGCCCGGCTTGATCCGTACGCGGGCGACGGCGCTCTTGCGTCGGCCCGTGCCCCAGACGAAGCCGCCCTTGTCGGGCTTGCCGGTCAGGACGGGCTGCCTGCGGGTCTCCTGGGCCGGCTCAACACTCTCGGCCTTTTCCTTCCGAGGCTCCTCGGTCACCATATCCGGATTGCTGATTGTCGTTTCTTTTTCTGCCATATGTGAAACCGCCTATACTTCAGATTTCGATCTTTTCCGGCTGTTGGGCTGCGTGGTTGTGTTCCGGCCCCCGGAAGACCTTGAGTTTCTTTATCATCTGGTTGCCCAGCTTGTTCTTGGGCAGCATGCGCTTGACGGCCAGTTCGATGACGCGTTCGGGTTTGCTGGCTATCATGGTCTCAAAGGAAATGGTCTTCTGGCCGCTGGAGTAGCCGGTGTAACGCTGGTATTTCTTGGTCTCGGCCTTCTTGCCGGTGACCCTGATCTTCTCGGCGTTGACGACGACCACAAAATCGCCTGTGTCGACGTTGGGCGTGTAGATGGGCTTGTTCTTGCCCATCAGCATTTCCGCAACGGCGGGGGCCAGACGCCCCAGTATCTTGTCATCGGCGTCCACAAGGTACCACTTGCGGTCGACCGAGCCCTTGGTTGCTAACGTGGATTTCATTGTAATACAGCTCCAATTACCCTGCACGGAAAACGCGACAGTATAGCACGTCGGTATATCCTGTCAAACTATTTTCACAAAAATTACGACGTGATCGCGCGGACTGTTTGGCTCTGCCCTTACGGAAAACCGCAGACGGCAGAAGGTTTTCAGCCGGCGGGAGATTGTATCGGGTCCAGGCCGCCCTTGCAAGGGTTACCCGGCGGACACCGCGGCCGTCTCAGGCGGGCCTGGCGTAGCAGTCGGGGTCCTGGGCGAGCTTGCGGCGGGCCTCGGAAGTCATCATTTCGAACGCCGGGTGGGTCGACTCCCAGGCACGGGCGGTGAACGGCGAGGATTTCATCTTTTCGACCTCGATTTTGACATCCTCGAAATAGGAGCCGTAGATATGGAGCGAATCACTAATGTCGACATACCGGCCGACGTAAACAGGTTTAGCAATCCGGGCGGAGATCTGCTCGGCGATGATCCGCTGAAGGTCCGTTAGGGCGTAGACGTTCATAAACCACGCTTTGTAGAGGTCGCGGCTCCGCCAATGAGTGTTCATGTCGAGCTGCATCGAGCCGTCGGGTCTGCTGACAAGGCGGCACCAGATGCGCTGGAGGCAGGGCGGGTCGTCCGTCTGCGGATCCGCAGTGGGCATCCACGTGATGGCCTGTGCCCGGCGGGTATGGTGGCACTCGGACAGTGCATCGACGATATAACCGATCTGGTCGACCGGCTCGAAAGGTTTGGGGGCGTCAGCCCGGCGAATGTCGGCAACGGGTGAATAGGCAAACAGCCGCTCATGGTAGGTGTAGGTCCACTTGCCCGCCGCGGGGTCGATCCAGTGGTCGTGAATACCGGCGACCACCTCCTGGCGGTACGATTCAAGTTCTTCCGGGCCGCCGGGAAAATTCTTGTGGATGCGCGGCTCGCGGAAGGGGTCCGCGATGGTAACGACGACCGTGGCGTCACGGCTTGGCGGGTCGTCGGGTTTGTCGTACTGGGTATGGATGTCGATGCCGTGGTCCCACACGGCGATGACGGTCTTTTCCCATGCTTCCGGCAGGCAGTCGGCGGTAACAGTGACAACGGGAATGCCGGCCGATGTGTTCGCAACGCTCATATAATCCTCCGTGAAAGGTTACTGCTTTCCTTGTGACCTATGTCTCTGCAAAGGGGTACGCCATACCCCGTGTTGCCTCGGGCCGTGGTCAGAGGCCCAATTCCTCGTCGGTGATGTTGTAGCGCTTTCGTTCGTTCTCCGGCACCTGCCGCAGCAGAAGCCTCGCTTCCTGCTCGTACTTTGTGTTGGGGTATTCGCGAATGATCTCGCGGCAGAGGTCGATGCCGCGTTTGGAGGTCAGGATGTTCTTGCGGCCGGCGGGAATGAACAACTTGCGGGCATACTCCAGCTTCTTTTCGGCCTCGTAGTTCTCGGCCGTCAGTTCGGTCTCTTCCTCGTCCGAAATGCTGACCGGCGGCTGCGGTCGAGACGGCCCTTCGGGCTGTACAGCCGGCGGGGTGGGGGCGGTTGCCTGGCCGCTGGACCTGTCGCCAAGGAGATTCATCAGCGAGCTAAGCGCCGGGGTGGGCGTACTGCTCAGGGTCACCGTAACATCGAGGTCCATGGGTTCGCCCGCAACGTGCTCCAGCACCATCCGGGCCAGGAAGCCCTCGGCCGGGCCGGCATATTGAATCTTGCCTCCGCTGACGATGGCCAGCGTCGGGCGTTGGAGTTTCAGGTCGGCCAATTGTGCAGCGCCCGCCGTCGGGGCCGCAACGACAACATTAGCCCACGGCCAGGGGCTTTCCAGCAGTTTGTTGAGCACGGCGGGGGCATTCGTCGGCGGATCGATGTTCACGGCAACGAAGGAGACCCGCGGATCGCCCATGTAGGCGCTGAAAAGCCGCTTATAAGCGGCGGTCTCCCGTGCAAGCAGATCTCCTGCTTCCGGCTGGCGCACGCCGGTGGCGCCGTCATCATAGGCAGCCGGACCGCGGTCGCGGCTGTAGTCGCGAGCATCCTGGCGCCCGTAGCCTTCGTTGTAGGCGCTGCCCCGGCGCGGATCGGGCTGGCCGCGATAGCTCGGGTCGACATTCCGCGGATTGTACGTGTTCTGGGGCGTCGGTCTGGCCAGCGGAGAACGGTTTGGCCGGCCGGGAACATTCGGTTCTCCCGGCACGGCGGCGTCGTCCTCGCTGCCTATATTCCACAGGAGCACGCAGAGATTCGATTGCGCCGGATCGTAATCGACAGTCGCGCCATTGACGCACCTGAGTTTCATGGGACCCACGGGCTTGCCGAGCAGGCTTGTGTCGATGGCGTCGACGTCGAGCTGCAGGATATTGCCCGAGGAGACTTTGACATTGACGTTGGCGGTTAGTTCGTTTTGTCGCGCTGCGTACGCATCCACGCCCGCGCGTCCCGGCACCGTGCGGGTCCGACGCGGTTCGATCTTGAGAGGCGCCCTGCCCAAAAGAATGGACATAGCCGCCTGCGTGGCGTTGGCGTCCTGATTGTCGCGATCCGCATCGCAGGCATTCCTGGCGTGGCGGAACGCCTGTTCGATGTCATTGCCGAAGTACTCTGTCCATGACCAGAGCAGGAAGGTTTCACATTTCAGGGCATCGCTGAACTGGGGGGCGTATTTGCGTGCCGCTTCATAGGCCGCCTTGTAGGCCTCGAGTGCCTGCGCCGTGGGTTTTTCGCCGCGATTAACCATTTCGAGGACTTCCACGAGCATGTTGTCAAGCTGCTGCGCGGTCGCCTGCATCTGGTCCTGGGCTTGCTGGCGGCGGTCAACGGCTCGGTTGGGCGCCCGGGCCGCATCGCGGTCGCTGTCACCCTGGAGTATCCGCGTGGGGCCGAGGACATCACGTCCCGTACCGTACTGGGCCAGCACCGGGACGGCCAGGGCGAGAAATGCGGCAAAAAGGAAAAGTGACAATGGAAAATATTTTCTCTCGGACATCGCAGGATCCCTCGCTTCAGGGGTAATTGTGTTATTTATTGACCACCCCCTATAGCATAGCATTATCGGGACCAAAAGCAAGCGTTTTTGCTGAACAGGAGGGTGGAACTTACCGACAAAAAGGCACGGTGCGGCCATTGCCGAGCATCTCGGTATGGAAACGTCCGCGAAAGCCGATTGACTTTGCACGGGGGGCGGCATAGGATTCGCCGTTTAGGAGGCTTAACAGAATGTTTACGGGCATAATTGAAGCGGTCGGGACAGTGCGGTCGGTCCGGCCAGGCGGCGGCGGAAAGGTCTTTTCCGTCGACCTCGGCAAGGTCGCTGAGGGGGTCCGGCCGGGTGACAGCATCGCCGTCAACGGGGTGTGCCTGACGGTCAGCCGGCTCACCGGTGCCGTAGCCGACTTCGATGTCAGCGGCGAGACCCTGACCCGGTCGACACTGGCTATGCTCGGCCCCGGCGGCCGTGTGAACCTCGAACGGGCGATGCGCGCCGACGGCCGGTTCGGAGGACACATCGTGTTAGGCCATGTCGACGGCACGGCACGCATTGCGGCCATCGAACGCCGGGGCGAATTCGTGGAGATGCGGTTCATCGCCGACGCGCCGCTGCTCGACGAGATTGTGATGAAAGGCTCCGTGGCGGTCGACGGCATCAGCCTGACCGTTGCGGCGATTGACGGAAAGGGCTTTTCGGTCGCCCTGATTCCCACAACGCTTGGTGAAACGACCTTGGGCCGGGCACGCACCGGTGACGTAGTGAATATCGAGACGGACATTCTTATTAAGGCGGTCCGAAAATACTTGGGCAAGCTGGCAGCCGGAGAAGGCCTGACGGCGGAGAAACTCAGGGAATATGGTTTTTGAGACGGCCGGCCGCGCCGTATCTGAAGGCACACGTGAAGAACGCTTCGGACAATCCGTTGGGCAACGAACTGGTGATCGGCATCACGATGGGCGATCCGGGCGGGATCGGTCCGGAGATCATCGTCAAGGCTCTTGCCGATGCGCAGATAAGGCGTGAGGCGAAGTTCATTATCTTCGGAATGAACGAGCACCTGACGTACGCGGCCGACATGATCGAAGTGGAGCCGTTCTGGCTGCGGCATCAGCATGAGAAGATCAGCCGCGACTATCCGCGCAACGTGGTGGTCGCCGACTATGACGATTTTTCCGTGCCGGCCTACATCCATACGCCCAACAAGGTTTCGGGCGATGCATCGCTGCGGTTCTGCCTGGATGCTGTTGAGGCTGCCCGGGCCGGGATCATCGACGCCCTGGTGACCGGGCCCGTGAGCAAGCAGAGCTGGGAAAAGGCCGGCAGTCCGTGGCCCGGACACACCGAGATGATCGCAGAGCAGTGCAGGAGCCCCCGCAAGGTGATGATGTTCGTGGCGGGTCCGCTGAAGATGGCGCTGGCGACGATCCACACCGCGCTTATGGACATTCGCAACCTGTTCACGATCGGCCGGGTCTTCGAGCCGATCGACCTGCTGGACGCGGCCCTGAAGGAGTACTTCGGCATCCCTCGGCCGAGGATCGGCGTGGCCGGCCTCAATCCGCATGCCGGTGAGGACGGGCAGTTCGGCGACGAGGAGAAACGGATCATCGAGCCGGCGATCATGCTGGCCCAGGAAAACCACGTGGACTGCCGCGGGCCGTTCCCCGCCGATACGCTTTTCCTGCGCGCCGTACAGGGTGAGTTCGACGGCGTTGTGGCGATGTACCACGACCAGGGGCTCATACCGGTGAAACTGCTGGCGTTCAACGAAGCTGTCAACGTCACCATCGGCATACCGATCATCCGCACGTCGCCCAGTCATGGGACGGCCTTCGACATCGCCGGCAAAGGCATCGCCAATCCGGCCAGCATGAAGGAGGCGATCCGGCTTGCCATTCACATGGCCAGGACGAAGCGGCAGCACGCCCCGACAAAGCGGCGATGAGAACGCCCCGAATCGTTCTTGTACAGATTCGCAATAAACAGGCAGGCCGCGGTCGTCTATAGCGGTGTACGTTCGATAGAATACGGCCAAAGCAGCAGCGGCTTGGAAAAGTTAAGCGCCGCAAAGCGCAACTGACACACACTTTGGAGGTGCGCACCCATGTGGGCAAGAGAAGAGACTATTCGGCCCGTCAAAAAGGCTGCTGTGATGGTGGTCCTCGCCGCAACGGCGGCCGCTCTGCTGTCGGCAGGCTGTGACAAGGCAATGGAGTGCTACAAGCAGGGGGAGGATTTGCTGGTGCAAAACCAGTACGATCAGGCCGTCGCCAAATTCGAAAGCGCCTATCACCAGTGCCGCCAGAAACGCAATCGCGATTGCAGCATGTTCGAGGAGAGGCTCTCCTACGCGCGGCATCTTGCGGCCGAACAATATTACAATCGCGCACAGACGGATCTGATTGCCGCGCGGCTTGATGATGCGGCGCGGCACATCGCCAGAGCCGTCGAATATGAGCCCGCCAATATGATCTACCTCAACATGCGACAGCGTATCCTTGACGAGATCGCGGCCGTCGAGGCGCTGCGGCGCCAGGCCCGGGATTATGCCGCCCAGCGGCAGTGGGATGCCGCCATTGAGGCCATGGAGCAGGCGATGGCCCTCAACCGTACCTTGAGCGGTGCGCAGGCCGAACTGGACAGGATTAAGCGCGACGCCTACAACTTTTATCTGGCCGCGGCTCGCGCGCTGTTCGAGGCGGGGCAGTGGGATGAGGCCGCTGCTCAGGCGGGCCGGGCACTTCAGTATTACGCCGGCAGCGAAGCAAGAGACATCATCGCCGAGATCGGAAACCGCCGCGAAGCGCTGGAGCTCATCGAGCAGGCAAAGCTGCTTCGTGACGGTGGTGCGGACCCGCAGGCGGTGCTGGACGTGCTGGAGAAGGCTCGGCGCCTGTACCCTTCGCACCCGGAAATCGCCGTGCTCATTCTGCAAGCCAAACAGGCCGTCTGCGATGCAAAGATCGCATCGGCGGTGCAGGCAATGGATGCGGGCCAGCTGCACGAGGCGCTGCGGCTTCTCAGCGAAAGCACCCGCCTCCTGAAGGACTACGGCGGCGCTGCCGATCTCATGGCCGTGGTCTCCGAAAGCATCGCCCGGCGGCATGTCGATCTCGGCGACAGCTTCCGACAGCAGGGGCACTACGGCAACGCCGCACTTCATTATATTACGGCGATGAACTACCGCAGCGATTTTGCACCGGCGCGGGCCGGATTGGCCGCGTCCCTGGGGCTGCTGCGCGACTCGGTTCGGTATTCCATCGGATACGTTGGCTTCAGCAGCGCCTGGCAGGATCGCCAGGTCGCCGAGAGCATCGAAACCGGCCTGCTGCAGCATATCAACAGAACTCGCCCCGCGAACATCGTGATCAAGGATCTGCTCGGCTTCAAGACCGTGCTGGCCAATATCAACACAAGCATCGTCGACATCAACGTTGCCGATGTTCGCATCGAGAACTCGTGGCCGAAAGACGCCGACGCGCTGATGATGGGACAGGTAATCACCAGGGACGTGACGGTAACCGAGGCCTTCACACACGGGCGCAGCAAATATCAGAGCGGCACGCACATGGAGCCGAACCCGGAATACCTCAAGACCAAGACGAGAGTCGACTCGCTCTTGGGCGATCATGTCATTGTGCTTGCGGAACTGGCGGCGGTCCGCGTCAAGGCCGAGAAGATGACGCAGCGCCGGCCTGAGGACACCGACGATGACATTCGTTACCGCCGCCGCGAGGCCGACAAGATGATCGCCGCCGCGGACAAGAAGGCTGCCGGCTTGCAGAGGGAACTGGCGAAAGCTCGGCAGCACCTGGCCCAGACCCCGCCGCACCTGGCGATTCCCATTATCTCCGAACACGAGTACCCTATCCGGCATATCACGCAGCGGGCGCGGGTTGTCGCCTTTCTTAAACTCGTCGACGCAAAGACAGGTGCGGTGTTGGTTGCCGAGAAGATCGAGGGCGTCCACGCCGCCGAGGACAGTTACGTCATGCCCGATCCGGCCCACAACGTGCCCGGAGATCCGTTGGAACTGCCGGACGAAAATTTCCTCGTAAAGAAGGCGACCGAGCAGATCATGGGCAAGCTTTTCGGGCTCTGCTATTCATACCTGCAGAACCACTCGAAGCGGTTCGTGGCGATGATGAATCAGGCCAACTCAGATGGAAACCCGGAGACGGCGGTCGAATACGCCATGCGATACCTCATCAGCCCCTCCAACGGCGGCCAGGACAGAAACCAAGCCATCGCATTTCTCCGCGCGATCATCGCGCAAAGAAACGAAAACAGCACCCCCGACCTGAACGGCCTTTTCGCCCGATACTACAAACCTTGAAGCTCTGTCAGTCCGCTCCCAGGTATTCGTTCTTTTGCAGGTAGTTCTGAACGTAGTCCTTGATGGATGCCTCGAGGGAAGGGGTTGGTTTCCGGTAGCCGACGCGCCTCAGCTTCGATACGTCGGCCTGCGTGAAATACTGGTACCTGTCCCGCAGCATCTCCGGCATGTCGATGTACTCGATCCTCGGTTCCCGCCCCATGGCGGCAAAGACGGCCTTTGCCAGATCGTTCCACGAGCGGGCGTTGCCCGTACCGATGTTATACAACCCGCTTAATTCAGGATTGTCGAAGAAGAACAGCGTCATGTCGACGGCATCCTTGATGTAGATGAAATCGCGGCGCTGTTCACCGTCGGCGTAGTCCGGCCTGTACGACTTGAACAGCCGCACGCTGCCCGTGGTCGTGATCTGCTCGAACGCCTTGATGACGAAGCTGCGCATGTCGCCCTTGTGGTATTCGTTTGGCCCGAAGACGTTGAAATACTTGAGCCCCACGATCTTCTCCAGCAGACCCTTGCGGCGAGCCCACTGGTCGAACATCTGTTTGGAGTAGCCATACATGTTGAGCGGCACGAGCAGGTCAATGTCCTCTTCGTTGTCGGAGAAGCCCTGCGATCCGTCACCATAGGTTGCCGCGCTGGAGGCGTAGATGAAGCGAGCGTCCAGGTCCGCGGCCCATTCAGCCAATTCCTTGGAGAACTCGTAATTGTTCGTGGCCAGGTAGCTGCAGTCGGTCTCCGTTGTATCGGAGCAGGCCCCCATGTGGAACACCGCTTCGACAGGCCACTCGGGGTACTCCGCGTCCAAAATTCCCAGGAAGTCCTCATATTCCACGTATTCCGTGTACCGCAGTCGGCGGAGGTTCTTCCATTTCTCGTCCTTTCCGAGGATGTCTACCACGAGGATCTCATCAATGCCGCGCGCGTTGAGGCCTGCCACTACGCCCGAGCCGATGAAACCTGCTCCGCCGGTTACGATGATCATATAGATTCTCCTGCTGTTCGATCCTGGACCAATTTGGCCGTCAGCCTATTGTTTTTCGACGATCCTGTCAATTTGATTTACCCCGTCGGCGAAAGTCACATCAAACCAGATCGAGGCAAAGACGATATAAACAACTAAGGACGCAATATACGTCCTGCCGTTAGGCCGGGCAGGCAATGCGACTTGAGGGGTGTGGCATGACGCAAAAACGGCAACTGGGCCTTATTCACGTGTTCTGCATTGCCTCCGGGGCGATGATCAGCTCGGGCATATTCGTGCTGCCCGGCATTGCCCATGCTCAAGCAGGGCCGGCGGTGGTGCTGTCATATTTGCTTGCCGGCGTGCTGGCGACATTAGGCCTCTTGAGCATAGCCGAGTTGACCACGGCCATGCCCATGCCGGGCGGCGACTACTTCTACATCTCCAGAGGCCTTGGCCCCGCGGTGGGTACTCTGGCGGGTCTGTTAAGCTGGTTCAGTCTGGCCTTGAAGAGCGCCTTCGCCCTGATCGGCATCGCCGTTCTCGGAGCGGAGTTTGTGCCGGTGAACTGGCGCATCCTTGCGGCATTGTCGTGCGCATTCTTCGTGCTGATAAACCTTTGGGGCAGTCGTGAGGCCGCCAACCTGCAAGTTGTGCTGGTGCTGGCGCTGATTGGGCTGATGCTCGCCTACGTGATCAAGGGCGCCCCCCATGTCGAGATGACCCGGTTCGAAGTGATGGCCCCCCATGGCGCGGAGGCGGTGTTTTCCACCGCGGGCTTCGTCTTCGTCTCCTACGGCGGCCTTATCCAGGTCGCCAGCATCGCCGGCGAGATCAGGCACCCCGGCCGCACCATCCCACGCGGCATGCTGGTCGCGGTGGTCTCCACCGTCGCCCTGTACACCCTGATGATCTTTGTGACCACCGGCCTCCTGGATGCCGCGAAACTGGACAACTCGCTGACGCCGATCTCCGACGCCGCCGAGACCTTCTGGGGCGGCACGGGATACGTCGTTGTCAGCATCGCCGCCGCCCTGGCCTTCGTGACCACCGCCAACGCCGGCATCATGACCGCCAGCCGTTATCTCCTGGCCGCCAGCCGCGACGAACTGCTGCCGGCGCCCCTGGGCCGCATCGGCAAGCGCCGGCAAACGCCCTACGTCGCCGTACTTGTCACCGGCATGGTCATTCTGCTGGCCGTGTTCTTCAACCTCGAGGCCCTGGTCAAAGCGGCCTCGACCGTCTTTGTTCTCGGCTACATCCTGGCCAGCGTCTCGGTCATCGTCATGCGGGAAAGCGGTGTGCAGAACTATCGGCCGAGTTTCCGCGCACCTCTGTACCCCTGGCTGCAAGTCACCACGGTGATCGGCTTCGCCTTCGTGCTGGTACAGATGGGCCAGGGCGCAATGGCCGTAACCGGCGCGTTGATCGCTGCGGGATTCGGCATCTATTGGCTCTACGGCCGGCGGCGGGTACAGAAGGAATCGGCACTGCTGCACCTCATCGAGAAGGTCACCGCCCGCGAACTCGTTACGGGCAGCCTCGAGCATGAACTCAAGGAAATCATCCGCGAGCGGGACGAGATTGTCCAGGACCGCTTCGACCGTCTCGTCGAAAGGGCGGTGATCATGGATCTGGCCGGCCCGATGGAGGTTGGCGCGTTCTTTGAAACAGTCGCCCAGCGCCTGGCCGACAGGATCGATATGGATGCATCGCAACTGCTCAATCTTCTGATGGCTCGCGAACAGGCCGGCAGCACCGTCCTCAGCGATGACCTGGCCATACCGCATGTCGTAATCGAGGGCGCGGACATTTTTGAAATCGCCATCGCCCGGTGCCGTGAGGGCATCCGCTTCTCCCCGAAGGCCCCGCACGTGACGACCGTGTTCGTCCTGGTCGGCACCATGAATCTCAGGAACTTGCACCTGCAGGCACTCTCTGCAATCGCCCAGATCGTCCAGACGCCGGGCTTCGAGCAGAACTGGATGGCCGCGCGCAACGAGCAGGGGCTCAGGGATCTGGTCCTCCTGGGTACCCGCAAACGGCTCGTGTAACAGCCCCGGGGCCGCCGTCCGTGCCGCAGCACAACCCCTCAAAGCATCACTTACCGGTTGCGTTTTCACCCGAAATCGAGTATCCTGAAACCGTATCGTCGCGGCAGATCCGCTGCGGCAAAGGTGATTGCGGCTGGGGGTAAATTTGACGATTTGGAGACGGGTGATGAAGAGGTTCGTGCTGTTTGCGGCCGTAATAGTCTGGACAATTGTTTGTGCGCCGAAGGCTCCGGCCGCGGAAGACAAGGCCGAAAATGCAAAATCCCAAACGAAGGCCAAGGACGCCGCCGATGAGCTGAAGCTGGAGGATCTGCTGCCCGAAAAACCGCTGTTCGGGCCTTCCGCTTCGGGCATGGCGTTTTCACACGACGGCAAGTACGGAGCATACCTCTATCGCCCCTACAAGGAACGCAGGCACGGCGCCGACCTGTACATCTACGACGTTGAGAAAGGCGTCTCGCAGCGTGTGACCTGGCCTTCGGTCATGGCTCGATTCCAGAAGAACACACGCAAGGTTGTCGAGGACCGTATCGAAAAGGCGAAGAAGGAAAAGCCAAACCAGGCAGAAAAGAAGAAGGACCAGACCGCCCGCGGCAAGAAGGATGAGGAGAGCCGCGACAAGCCCGACAAAGACGGTGGCAAAAAGAAGGAAGACAAGGACGACAAAGATTCGGAGAAGACCTCGCCGTGCGATGAAGAATCTGCCGACAAATCCGACGCCGTGAAGGACGGCGAAGAAGATAAGGACCGGCAGGACGGCTCATGCACCAGGGAGAAGAAGGACTCCGGTAAGGATGCCGAGGGCGAGAAAGTGCAGAAGGAAAAGGACGAAGAGCAGGTCCTCAAGGAACGAGGCGACTGGGTGAGCGACAAGGACGCCGATGACGAGAAGGCGCCGAAATACGCGGGACTCAGCGACTTCCGGTGGTCGCCGACCGCACACAAAATCCTGTTCGAATCGGAAGGTGACCTGTACCTGTACGACGTGAGCGACGGGACAATCAAACGGCTGACCGAAACCCGCGACCGTGAGGACCTCTCCCGATGGCTGCCGGACGGCAGCGGCTGTGTCTTCCGCCGTGAACGTGCGCTTTACCGGCTGATCTTCGGCGACGACGTCGTGCGGCAGCTCGATCCGAAGTTCCCCGAAGGTGACACCTTCCAGCGCTACAGCCTCAGTGAGGATGGCCGCTACGTGGCGTTCGTCACCGATAAGGAAGTCAAGAGCGGCCCGGCGAGCAAGGTCGAGATCGCCAGCTATAAGAACCGCCTCATGCAGGCCAGGGACGTCCAGCGCCACGTCTCCGACGACCCGCTGCCGGTCCATGAACGGCGGGTCTATGTCTACCGGCTCAGCGGTGCCGACGACGAAAAGGATGTGCTCACGGAGGTCTTTAAGTGCCAGACGCAGATGCCCGACGACATAGTCGGTGAGCCGGCGTGGTCGCCTGATTCAAGACGTGTCGCGTTCCTCACGTTCGAGCAGGATCCGGCGCTCATCAAGATTTACGAGGCGATTATTGCGGATAACAAGGCCGGCAAAACCGAGGCGAAAAAAGAGTCCAAAGACAGCAAGAAGAAGGACGACGGCAAGAAAGGCGAGCAGGTCAAGGATGAAAAGGACGGTGACGAGAAGGCCAAAGAAATCTTTCGCTTCCTCCACCACGGCGGGCCGAACACGCCGCGCATGATGACGCTCTACTATCTGGCCGAGAACCGGCGAATCGTTTACCTCAGCGAACAGAGCGGATTTCGCCATCTGCACGTGCTCGACCCAACCTACGAGAGCACCAGGCCGCTGACGTCGGGCCCCTTCGAGGTCTACCCCATCGCCATCTCGAAGGACCGCAAGTGGGTCTTCGTTCATGCGACCAGGGAGCATCCATCCCAAACCGACGTATACAAGATATCCACAAGCGGCGGCAGGATGGTGCGCCTGACGCGTGAGAAAGGCACGCACTCCGATTCCGCCGTAAGCGACGACGGCACGCGGGTGCTGACCAACCTGGTCAGCTACGATCAGCTCAAGGAACTGGTGTTCATTGATGCCAGGGCCGACGTCCACAAGCTGCTTACCGATTCACACCCGGAAAAGGCACACAAGTTCGCCGAACCCAAACCTGAATTCTTCGACTTTACCAATCGCCACGGCCAGCGCCTCTACGGCATGATGTTCAAGCCCGACGACTGGACCAAAAACGATAAGCGTCCCGTCCTCATCTACTTCTACGGCGGCCCGTTGGGCACGCGCAAGATGGTCGTGCAGGGCAGTTTCGCCCCGTACAACTACGCGTTTCCATATTACATGGCCAAGAAGCACGGCTGGGTCGCCTGCACGATTGACACCCGCGGCAACAGCGGCTATGCGGGAGTCTTTGAAAAGGCCAACTTCGGCCGCGTCGGAAGGCCGCAGGTCGAAGACCTTGTCGATGCCGTGAAGGTGCTTACGGAGCGGTACGGCGTCGACAAGGAAAAAATCGCGATCCACGGCTGGAGCTTCGGCGGCTTCCAGACCCAGATGTGCATGTACACCGAGCCTGACGTGTTCCAGGTCGGCATCGCCGGCGCAGGCCCCACCGAATGGGAGAATTACAATTCGTGGTACACACGCCACACCATCGGCAAGAGCGAACCCGGCCAGGCGACGCTCAAGGAGTTCTCGCTGCTGCCGCTGGCCAAGAATCTCAAGGGCCGCCTGCTGCTGGTGCACGGCATGGAGGACGACAATGTCCTCTACCAGGATACCGTCCGCGTTTACCGCGAACTGCTTAAGGCCGGCAAGGAGACGCAGGTCGAACTGTTCCTCGACCCCACCGGTGGCCACGGCCTCGGCGGCGACGTCAATACCCTCTCGCGCTACCGCAAGTACGAACAGTTCCTCCTGCAGACCATCGGCCCCTACAAGGCCGACACAAAGGAAGAACGCATCGAAGCTGTTCAGAACAGCGAAGAGAAGAAGGGCGAGAAGAAGAAGTGATTGTAAAATAAGCAGGCCTGATGTAAGCGGTGATTTATCCTTGAGTGTTCGCGATTCAAGGACGAATGTCACCGCCATGGGCCCGGGCGGTGATATCCAGGTTCTTGATTTGTATGGCTGCGCTGTAAGTCCCGGGAATCTCCCACCCGAGGTTCATGTCAACTACGGCAAAGTCGGCCGGGTTGGCGGATTTCAGGTAGCCCCGCTGATTTGCGGCGGCCAGACCCTCCCGGATGTAGGGCAGCAGGTCCTTCCTCACGTGGACCCACTGACGGTGCTTCATAGGGTTGGTGTTCACCTCGCCACCGGCGATGGTATAGATGAATTTGCCGCTGGCATCGCTCTTGCCCGCATCCGGGGCCATGTAGGCAGGCGGGATATCGTGGCGGCTGTCGAAAAACGGCACACCGAACCAGATGAAGTTGTTAAAGTCCGGGCTGCGGCGGTTGACGTTGCGAACGATGAGGAACAACTGACACTGTGCCGCATGCAGGCCGGGATCGAAGCGCTCCGCCGGCAGGTGATCCTCGAATAGAACCAGCCGCAGGTCAATGTCAAGCTCGAGCGCAGCCAGCTCGCTTAGCCGATAAATCGTCGTGGCATCCTGCTCCACTAACAGGTGCGGCCACGGCTCGCCCGCCCGCCGCACATGATCGCCGTATTCGGCCTTGCCGCGGATCTCCAGAACAAGGTCTGCGTTGCCGCTGGCGCCCACACCGACAACAACCCGCTTGCCGGCGTTTTCCCACACAAAATCGCCGTTTGCCGACCTGGCACAAATCACATCAGCGAGAGAGTATTTCGTTGACCACTGACACAGCCGCCATACCGGCTTGCCGTCGGCCGCATCGCCGACCAGCACCGCCTCAACCTTCCGCCCCATCGCAGAATCCGGATAGCTCAGCAGAAAACCTCGGCGGAACCGCATATCCGCAAACAGCGGCACATTCGCCGAATCGCGTGCGCTGGCCAACGCCTGCGCCAGACCTCCTGAAACAACCAGGAGCACGCCAAGCAGGCTTGGAGATGGTCTCACCTTTGATCACCTGACTCAGAACATCGTGAGCTGTTTTGACATTCGGAAGTGCTCAATGCACCCGTAAAGCGTGTGCGCCTTTGCGACGATTTCGTAGCCGTAATTCTCATAGAAACCCACCGCCATTTCCCGGGCGTTGAGAACGATACAGCGGGCATTCTGCGCACGCAGCCGCCTCTCCAGTTCACACAGAAGCGCCCCTCCGATGCCCTGGCCGCGGTAAGCCTCCTCCACCGCCATGTAGCGGATCATGCCCTCGCCCGGCGCCGAAAAGTGCGCCCTTGCCACCCCGACAACAGTATCGCCCTGGCATGCCATAAGGTGGATTGCTCGATCCTCGTACTGGTCCTTCTCGCTGCCGATGGGCCGGCCCCACGGCTCGCGCAGCACGCGCCACCGCAGCGTGTAATAACGTGCGAACTCCTCGGCCGTCTGCGGTTCACGAATGTCGATCATGGTCTGTCTGTCCTTCTGCGGGCGCCTTCTTCCATGCCCGTACATATTCAATACTGTAAACCGACGGCAGGTCCTCATCTTTCGGCAGTCCGAACCAGTCCGGCATCGTCTCGCTGTCGAAGTTCAAGGTAAGGGGCTGATGCCAGTGAGTGTTCTCGACCCAGCGTACGGGCACGCCGTCGAAATACCACGTGATGCGGTCGGCGTTCCATTCAAGCCCATACACATGATAATCGTCCGCCAAATTCGCCGCCGCCTCCCACACGTCGTGCCTGGACCAGTGCCGCACTTCCTCGGGCGTCTTGAACACGTGGACGTTCATGTTGTATTTCCGCTCGTAGCCCGGCGACTTGCCGCCGATCTCGAAAACATCGATCTCCGTCCACAGATCCTTGTCATTATAATAGAACCAGAACGAACTCGAGCCCGCCGAGTTCATAGCCTTTGCCTTGACCTCGAAATACCCGTACAGAACCCGCCCCTTGCTTTGCACCGCCGCCGAGGTGTACGTGTGATAACCCTTGTCCTTGGGCATGCCCGCCGGTTCTTCCTTCTTCATATGCAGGCGCAGCTTGCCGTCGCTGACCGTGACATTCTTCTCATAGAACCATCCCGGCTGTCGGCCCAGCCACGTCGGATTCCTCGGCCGCCATTTCGTGCCGTCAAGCGCAGCCGCATCGAATTCGTCGCTCATGGGCTCATACTTCTGCCACTTACCGGCATTTGCCTGATCCGACAGCGGATACTCCGCCGTCACGTGCTTCGGCGCCGGCGGCAGCGCGCCTTTGAGCGTCCAGCCGCCGGGCGCCTTAGACTCAGTTTGTGTCTGACCCACACAGAACTGTGCCAGGACCAGCACAAAGGCGACTAGTCCGCGTACCATTCACTTGCTCCCATAGCAAAACTCGTGTCGATTCCTGCCATTCGTGCCCATTCGTGGCTCTGTTTACCGCTGCACGCGAAACATCTGTGGCCTTACTTGCGGCAACGATGTGCTGTGCCATCAATTACGCTTAATTAGAACAGATTGCCGTCCCAACTGCAAGTTCGCCATCGGCAAACCGTGCTTGCTAAGGCCGGCAACCCGCGCTACAATGAAGGGCCCAAGGGAGGCTGCCATGTTTGGAGCGATTGTCGGGGATATTGTGGGTTCGGTCTACGAGTGGGACCGGATCAAGACGACGGAGTTTCCGCTGTTCGGGCCCGATAGCGACTTCACCGATGATACGGTGATGACCGTCGCCACGGCACATTCGATCCTGACCCGCACGGGCTATGCGCGTTCGTACAGGGAATTCGGGCGCCGCTACCCTGGACGCGGCTATGGCGGCAGGTTCGTCCACTGGCTCGCCCGCAACAACGCCGGCCCGTACAACAGTTGGGGCAACGGCTCGGCGATGCGGGTCAGCCCGGTCGGCTTTGCATTCGACACAACAGACGCCGTCCTCGCCGAGGCAAAGCGCAGCGCCGAAGTCACACACAACCACCCCGAAGGCATCAAAGGGGCGCAGGCCACGGCCATGGCGATCTATCTGGCACGGACCGGCGCCGGCAAACAGGAGATTCGCGATGCGATCGTCGAGCGTTTCGGCTGCGACCTCGATCGTCGGCTCGACGACATCCGCCCGCATTACGATTTCGACGAATCCTGCCAAGGCACCGTGCCGGAGGCGATCATCGCCTTTCTGGAATCGCACGATTTCGAAGACGCCATTCGAAAGGCTGTCTCCCTGGGCGGCGACAGCGACACCTTGGCCTGCATCACCGGCGGCATTGCACAGGCGTTTTACAAACAGATCCCCGCCGCAATCGTCGGCATCACCCAACAGAAACTGCCCTCGGAATTCCTCGACATCATCCTCGAATTCAACGATAGATACCATATAGAGTATTGACTGAAGAATTGACCCGGAGCACAGCATGACACAGGCCGGCGACACGTTCCAGGAACAGACAAAATACACACGGGGCGCCATTCCCGGCGGCCGACTCGACTGGGCCTCCAGGCCGGAGCTTTACAAACGCTATCCTGATGCCAGGCGCCTGGCCCTGCCCAAAACGCCGGGCGCCGCTGCGGGTATGCTCCATGACGCCCTGGCCCGCAGGCGAAGCATCCGGCGTTTCGCACCCGCCCCGCTGACCGCCGAGCAGTTGTCGTACCTGCTCTGGGCCGCCACCGGAATTTCGCGTCGGCACGGCGGCTACGATTTTCGCACCGCCCCCTCGGCCGGTGCGCTGTATCCAATTGAGACGTATCTGTCCGTGCAGAACGTCGAACAGATCGCCCCCGGCCTCTACCACTATGCAATCACGGATCACGCACTGGAACTGCTCTTTGAGGGCGACCATTCCGCCGCCGTCGCCCGGGCTGCCCTGGACCAGGACATGTGCGCCCGGGCCGCCGCCGTCTTCATCTGGACCGCCATATTCGAACGCTCCAAATGGAAATACGGCCAGCGGGCCTACCGCTACATCTACCTCGACGCGGGCCACATCGCCGAAAACCTCGCGCTGGCCGCAGCGGGCCTCAACCTCGCCGCCTGCCACGTCGCCGCCTTCTACGACGACGAGGTCAGCGCCCTACTTAATCTCGACGGCAAGACCGAAAGCACCATCTACATGACCGCCGTCGGTGTTGGCGCCTGAAAACCCCGGCATTTTGCTTGACAAACGGACGTTCCTGCGGCACAATTTGGACTCGGTGTTCTCTGTAACATATGCGGCCTGCGTGCGTCTGTGAGGCGGGGGGGCTGCCGGCGACTGTGCCGCGGCACGGTTTGGCCGAGGATGAAAGGAATGACCATGGAGCAGCTTAATTTCACCTGCGCCAAGTGCGGCAGCGGGGAATATGAAACCGACGAATTCCGCGTCAAGGGCGGAACCGGCAAGATTTTCGATGTCCGAAGCAAGCGGTTCACCACGGTGACCTGCAAACGCTGTCACTATACCGAGATCTACAAGGGCGACATCACCAACATCGCCGACATGTTCGACTCGTTTGTCGGCTGACACAATTTCACAGTTGCCGCCGGGGCGCAGCGTGCCGTGGTCAGGGAGTCTGCTATGTGCAAACCCGACAAAGGCCGACGCATCCTCAAAGGAATGCTCCTCGCCGTCAAATGGCTGTGGGTCGCCCTCCTCACCGTCACCCTCGCAGCCGGCATCATCTTCAGGGTCCATTGGAAAGCCGACGCCCTGGTAATAATCCTCATCGCCACCGCCGTCATAATCCCAAGAAGCTTTCGCAAATATGTCTGTCTGGGTTTTGCCGTCGTATTGGCTGCATTGGCGGTTTGGGTTTTCCTGCCGGAAAGCGGTGAGGGCTGGATGCCGTATCTGTATGAGGACGAGATAGCCGCCTTGAAAGCTGGGCTGTGCGCCCCGGACGAGGCGAATGCCGCGACCATCTACGACCGCCTGTCCGCCGGATACGATTTCGAGGCCGCGTATCTCGTGCTGGACTGCCTGCCGGACAGTCCATCCGACGAGCCCTACTCCTTCCTGAGGTTTCAGGCCATGTCACACAATGCCGACGTAGACCAGACAATAGCCGATCTGATCGAAGCCGGCCGAATTGAGAACTGTCGCTTCGAGTTGTCGTGGTCGCCTTTTGCCTTTGAGAACCGAATACACCGGAATGTCGCCATGAGGATGTGGAGCTGGCTGCTGAACACTCACGCCGAGCAGGACGTGAAGGCAGGCAGAATTGACCAGGCAATTCTCAAGCACGCCACGGTCCTTCGCATGGCCGGCCATCTGTGTCGGCAGGCGGGACCCATTGACTGTCATTACGCCACCGCCCTCGAAAGCACCGTATTTGCACTCGTCAATAACATGGTCATGAACGCCGCGCTTGATGCTGATCAGCTTGCGCAGGTGGACAACATGCTTTCATCGCCGGCGTGGAACTGGCACACTGATCTTCCGCGCGTCATCGACTATGACAAACTGTACGCCAAACACATCGCCTGCGCGGTGTACCAGAGGAATGCAAAGGCAGCAATTCGCCGCATCAGGCCGCACAGACACATGGCCGCGGCCGCGGCCGCGGCCGGCGAAACAATTTCCCGTACGCCCCTCGATAAGGCGGCGGCAATCGTGCTGTGGCTGATCTGGTCCCGGCCCGAGGAGATCAGCCGAATCGCGGACAAATACTACGCCCACTGCTACGACATGGCCGCACCGGACTTCCCCTGGCCTGCTAAGCCCCCGCCGTTCAGAATCAATCTGTCTTCATGGGTTACAGTCGTGCTCAAGCCCACCGAAATTATTTACTTCAGCCTGCACCAGGCGTATCAAAGGACCCAGATCGCCCGCCTGGGTGGCCGGGTCCTTGTCGCCCTGCAGCGGTATCGGCTCGCCGGCAATGACTATCCCGAGACGCTTGACCCCATCCTGAAAAGCGATGACGACCTGCTTGCCGACGCCGTTGTACAGGGATTCGTCTATCGCCGCGACGGCGACGGCTTTACACTCTACCACACGGGCCTCAACGGCGCCGACGACGGCGGCCTGTCAGACAGGGAGACCGGGGCGGACGACCTTGCGATCTGGCCCCCTGCGCGTTAAGGAGATTCTTGCCGGATTTGACGCCTGCCTCGCCGCCTTTTGCTTCCACAGCGCTGCTATTCGTCCTCCTCTTCCTGTGCGGCGGCGAGCAGAACCACCTTCATCCCCCTCAGTTCCGTGACCAACTGCATCTTCCCGTCCCTCGCGGCCGCGGCGATCATGTTGTCAAAAACAATCGCCACGTACTTGCTGGCGTCAAACGAGGCTGCCCGATACCGGCCGCCCATGTTACGTGACGACTCGAACGCGGCGTCATAGCTGGATTCAAAAATCCTGTCAATATACGCCTGGTCCGTTGCGTATGACGGCAGTTTCTGCACCAGGTCGTAGGTGTCGGCCTTGATGCTGTCGCTGACGCGGTTCTTGTTGTACACCTGCCACCCGATAATGAGCGGAACAATAATTGCAGCACCGATCAACCTGGCCTTGAGCCTGCTCATGTGATCCTCCTTAAATAGCGAGTTCTAACCGGCGCCTCGCCGGCCGAGGCAGCACGTCCGGCATCCGCCGGCCCCACAACTATACCGCCCCCCGCGCACCCTGGACGAGCAGAGTGTATCCGGTTTTACCCGAATTCATGCTTGTCTCGTTCTTGCCTTGGCTTGCGAAAAAAAACGCCGCGGCTTTAGAAAAACTTGACAGCCGGCCGATATGAGACTACAATTTAATTTTTGTATGTCTGTGCTGAAACACGTGCGGGCATACGCCTGAGACACACAGGTTGTGGTTACGGCATCATGGCTTGGGCGATTAACGCCGTATGCGTCGTCGCGGTTGCGGGAGCGGCCCGACCGGCCATGCGGTCCTGCCCGGCGGCGCCATGATTTACCGGAATAACGTTATGTTTATCGGGAGCACAAAATGAGCAGTACACCTTCCCACGACGGGGCGCGCACGCTCCACCCAATCCGCAAACCCGGCTCGCAGATCATTGTCGATACCCTTCTCGAGCAGGGCGTCGAGGTCATGTTCGGATACCTCGGCGGCGTCGTACTTCCTTTGTTTGACAAACTTTACGATGCGCCGATCAGGTTCATCATCCCCCGCCACGAGCAGGGCGGCTGCCACATGGCCGACGCCTACGCGCGCGCCACCGGCAAGGTCGGCGTCGTCGTCGCCACCTCCGGGCCCGGCGCCACCAACCTGACCACCGGCCTGGCCACCGCCATGATGGATTCCACCCCGCTGGTCGCCCTCACCGGCCAGGTCCGCACCGAACTGATCGGCAACGATGCCTTCCAGGAGGCCGACACCACCGGCATCACCCGCCCCATCACCAAGCACAACGAGATCGTCAAGGATCCCAGGGAACTGGCAAGGACCGTCCGCGAAGCGTTTTACATCGCAAGGAGCGGTCGGCCCGGCCCCGTCCTCATCGATCTGCCGGTCGATATTCAGCTTGCCGAGGTCGAAGTGACGCCGCCGGAAGAGATCAACCTGCCGGGCTACAAGCTGCGCGAAAAAGGCCATGGCCGCCAGATTGCCCTCGCTGCCGAGGCCATCAATGCAGCCCAGAGACCCGTCGTCTATGCCGGCGGGGGCGTCATTATCTCCAACGCCTCTGACGAGTTGCGTGCCTTTGCCGAAAAGGCCAACCTGCCCGTGACCATGACGCTCATGGCGCTGGGCTGCTATGACCAGAGCCGCCCCGAGTCGCTGGATATGTTGGGTATGCACGGTACCGCCTACGCCAACTACGCGGTCCAGAACTGCGATCTGATCATCAGCGTCGGGGCAAGATTCGACGATCGCGTGACAGGAAAGCTGAAAACCTTCGCTCCGCAAGCGAAGATCCTCCACATTGATATCGATCCTTCCAGCATTTCGAAAAACGTCCATGTGGATATTCCGGTTGTCGGCGACGCCAAGGTGATCCTGGCCGCCCTGACCGAAGCGGTCGAGTACCGCCCGCGCAAGGAATGGTTCGAAAAGATCGCCGCCTGGAAGGCCAGACATCCGCTTCGTTATGACAGGAAAGCGAATGTCATCAAGCCGCAGTATGTCATTGAGGAGCTTTGCCGCCAGACAAAAGGCGCCGCGACAATCGTTACCGGCGTCGGCCAGCACCAGATGTGGACGGCGCAGTTTTTCAAATTCAACCGGCCCCGGCAATTCATCACCTCCGGCGGCCTGGGAACCATGGGTTTCGGCCTGCCGGCCGCCATCGGCGTCCAGATCGCCCGCCCCGATGCCCTTGTTATCGATATCGACGGCGACAGCAGCTTCAACATGACGCTCCAGGAGCTTTCCACCGCGGTCATGTACGAGCTGCCGATCAAGGTCTGTCTGCTCAACAACGGCTATATGGGGATGGTGCGGCAGTGGCAGGAACTCTTTTACGGAAAACGGTATTCGTGCAGCTCATTGAAGAATCCGGATTTTGCAAATCTGGCCCGTGCGTTCGGCGCGGTGGGTTACACCGTGGACAAAAAGGAGCAGGTTGCCCCGACCATCGAAAAAATGTTGGCCGAGACGCGGCCGTGCGTGGTCGATTTCAAGGTCGATCCCGCGGAAAACGTCTGGCCGATGGTCCCCGCCGGCAAAGGCCTGCATGAAATGGACGGGCTCGACGCCTACGAACTGACTTGATCCGGATTTCACGCAAGGAGATACTGCAATGAAACATATCATAAGTGCATTGGTTCAGAATAAGCCGGGCGTCCTGGCCCACGTCGCGGGCATGTTCGCCGCCAGGGCCTTCAATATCGATTCGCTGGCTGTGGGCCGCACCGAAGACCCGAGCCTTAGCCGCATGACGATCGTTGTTGTCGGCGACGACCGCGTTCTGGAGCAGGTCCGCAAGCAGTTGAGCAAGATTATCTCGGTTGTGAAGGTCCAGGACCTTGTCGGTGACGTCGTCGCTCGCGATCTGATGCTGATAAGCGTCTGCACGCCCCCGGAAAAGCGGCCCGAGGTGCTTGCCCTTATCGAGATGTTCAATGCGAAAGTTGTGGACATCGGCCCGAAATTTGTTATGGTGGAAGTGAGCGGGCCCGAAAATAAGATAGAGGCCTTTATCGATGCGTGCCGTCCTTATGGGGTCCGAAATGTCGTGCGGACCGGTACGGTGGCGATGGCGCGGTACAACCGCTCACGTAATGAGTAACCGATGGTAAGGAGAATCTAAAGTCATGGCAAAGATCTACTATGGGGACGAAGCACCCATTGATGCGTTGAAAGGCAAAAAAGCTGCCGTCATTGGCTACGGCAGCCAGGGCCACGCCCACAGCCAGAACCTCCGCGACAGCGGTATCGAGGTGGCGGTCGCCGAACTGCCCGGTACCGACAACTTCAAGATCGCCCGGGAGCATGGTTTTGAGCCGACCGACATCGCCGCCGCGATAAAGGGCGCGACACTGATTATCATAACGCTGCCGGATGAGGTGCAGGCGAAGGTTTACGAAAAGGAAATCACCCCGAATCTCAAGGCCGGCCAGACCCTGGGCTTCTGCCACGGTTTCAACATTCATTTTAAGTACATTGTGCCGCCAAAGGACGTTAACGTCGTGATGATCGCCCCGAAGGGCCCCGGCCACCTGGTTCGCAGCGAGTTTCAGAAGGGCGGCGGCGTGCCTTGCCTTGTCGCCGTGCAGCAGGACGCCACCGGCGACGCCAAGGCGATCGCCCTGGCCTGGGCCAACGGTATTGGCGGCGCCCGTGCCGGCATCATCGAGACAACCTTCAAGGAAGAGACCGAGACCGATCTGTTCGGTGAGCAGGTTGTGCTGTGTGGCGGCCTGACGGCCTTGATCAAGGCGGGCTTTGAGACGCTGGTGGAAGCAGGTTATCAGCCGGAAATCTGCTATTTCGAGTGTCTCCATGAAGTCAAGCTGATCGTCGATCTCATGTATCAGGGCGGCATGAGCTACATGCGGTACAGCATCTCCAACACCGCCGAATACGGCGACTTGACCCGCGGGCCGCGGATCATCACGGAGCAGACCAAGGCCGAAATGAAGAAGATCCTGGCCGAGATCACGTCCGGCCAATTCGCAAAGGAGTGGGTCGCCGAGTACCAAAGCGGTATGAAGAATTTCAACGCGCTGTACCAGAAGGATTACGGCAGCCAGTTGGAGGTCGTCGGCCGCAAGCTCCGCGGCATGATGAAGTGGATCAACGCCAAGGAAGTGTAATGCTCAGGCCGGTTCTGGGCTTTTTGCCCCTCTGATCGCCCGGCCGTGATGTTGCATAACTTATTTGTTGAAAGGGCTTTGCTGTGAAGACCAGAATTCTGTGCCTGACGATTGCGGCCGTGTTTTGCATCGTAACGGCGGGGTGTAACCAGGTCACGCAGACCCGGGATGTCTTCGGTCCTTACTACATGACCACCTTGAAGATGAGCACCTCCAGCGACGTGGTCAATGCCTTCTCCGCCGCAGACGGGCCGGTCAGCCAGAGCCGGAGTGTTGTGGCTTCGTACGGCACGGCCGACAACGGCACGGAGGTCTGGTTCAACATGGTGGCGTTTGCCGAAGACGGCGCAGAGGCCGTGCGCAAGTACGCCATTCTGGCCGATGAAAACGCCGGCGCGGGCATCTTTTCGCCCAAACGCAGCCTGCGTTTCGACGCGCAAGTCGTTGTTCCTGCCGCAGTTCTGAATGCGGCATACGACAGTGAGAACAGCCGGCGGATTGCGATTTTGAAAATGCTGCGCGAGAACCTCAATTCCGATCTGAAGCAGGTGAGTTTCGATAGCGCCGATCTTCGAGGTGCGGCTTTGCTGGCAATGCACACGCTCAATACCGTCGTGCAGACATTGGAGGACTCGCCGGCCAACGCGGTGCAGTTAGACACGACTGCGGGGATGTCCTTCGACACAATGAACATGGGGCGGGCGCGCATACGGATGCTGATCAGCAACGATGTTGCGACGGTCAAGATCAAGGCCGGCATCCTGGCCGAAGGATTCGAGAATCAGCCGGACGTGAAGAACATGTAAACGCTGTGCGGATAAGCACTTGCGCTCGCAAGGTAGTCATCGCGGGCGTTCGCCTGGTCAAGTCCCGGCGGACGCCCGCTTGCTTTTTGCGCGGTATGTCCTTGCGGGCACAGGGTTTATGACAGCGGCCGGCTCAGCGGGACCAGGTGGCCTCGATGAACTGTCGCTTCAGGGGGTCGTCGTAATGTCTGGCGAGGTCGATTTCAAGCTGCCGGAGATATTCATTGGAGACTTCGAACGGGTGGTTTGAGTTACGCCACGACTGGAGAGCGATGCGGGCGTACTTTCTTATCCACTGCTGCTTTTCGTCCTGCATATATCCTTAGGTCCCACCGGGGTTTAGCGGCTCTTTCCTTTCCACTGGCGATACGACTTTATCTTCGGCAATTCCCCGCCACACCCTTAGTCCGGTAGGTGTTTTATCATTAGAATGAGGGCGGACGAAAAAATTAAATTAGCGGAAAACAATTTTGGCAATAATTTGGGTTTGGAGTACGTCTAACAGACAGGATAGTTGGTATGTACTGACAATTTGAATGGAGGTGGAGATGGGTACCGCCGCGATGGTTTTTGTCGGGCTGATGGCCGGCTTGGGCTGTTGCGGTATTCTTG
>DAOTMV010000022.1:0-58149 GCA_035450485.1 Anaerohalosphaeraceae bacterium
GACGGGGGCGCCTCCTGCATTCAAACCGTCATCACCGACATTACCGAGCACCGCCTGGCCATCGAAGTCCTGGGCCGCCTCGCCGCCATCGTCGAATCGTCCGACGATGCCGTCATCGGAAAGGACCTCAACAACTGCATCACAAGCTGGAACGCCGGCGCACAGCGAATATACGGTTACACCCCCGAGGAAGTCATTGGAAAGCCGATTTCCATGCTCATGCCGGCCGAGCACACCGGCGCCGTACTGACCATGCTCGAAGAACTTAAACAGGGACGCCCCATCGATCACCACATGTCCGTTCATGTGGCCAAAGACGGCCGGCTTGTCGATGTCTCACTTACAATTTCGCCGATCAAAGACGCCGACGGCAATATCATCGGCGCATCAACCATAGCCCGCGACATCACCGAACGCAGAAAAGCGGCCGATGCCCTCCGAGCCAGCGAAGAACATCTCCGCTCAATCCTGGACGCTTCTCCGGATGCGATTCTGCAGGTCGGAACCGATCTGAACGTCGTCTGGGTAAACCGCGCGGCGGCCGCCATCGGCGCGGCGGTTGGTGAATCCTGTTGCGCGATGTACGGAAATGCAAAGGCGGCGAGGGAAAATTGCGCTGCACGAAAAGCAATATTCGAAAAACGAACTGTCATAACCACGTTTTGCATTTTGAATCCTGACGACCGGCAGCGCGAGCAGTGCTGGGAGAATGTTGGCGTGCCGCTGCACGGGCCGGATGGCAGTATCAAAGGTGCCCTGCTGACGGCGCGGGACGTAACGGCGCGCAAACAGGCGGAGCGAGCGCGGCTGGAATATGAAAAAAAGCTGCGGCAGCAGGCGTCGGAACTGGTGTTGGCCGAGGAACGGCAGAGGCGACAGTTGGCCGCGGCGCTGCACGATAACATTATCCAGGACTTGGCGATCAGCATGCTGCGGGTGGAGATGCTCAGGGAAAAGGCGTCAAGCGTGGACCGGCCGCTGCTGGACGAGTTTGCCAGGACGTTGGGGAAGGTGATCGACGAGACGCGAACCATGACGTTCGATATCAGCTCACCGACACTGTATCGCCTGGGGCTGGCGGCGGCGGTTGACGAGCTGATGGACGAGTTTCTGCAAGGCAAGCACGGCATTTGTTGCGAGTTTTTCGATGACGGGCAGGCAAAGCCGCTGGACCCGGATGTTCGCGTGCTCATGTTTCAGTCGATACGGGAACTGCTGATCAACATTGTCAAGCATGCGGAGGCCGATGAGGTGAGCGTCCGGATCGAACGTGAAGGCGGGATGATGCGCGTGACAGTCAGTGACAACGGCAAGGGTTTCAACGTGAATCACACGGAGTTGACGATGCATCGAACCGGCGGATTCGGGCTGTTCAGCATCCGCGAGCGGCTGGACTATATCGGAGGCCGAATAACGATATCATCTGAAATCGGCAAGGGCAGTCGATTCAGTTTGTATGCACCCTTGAAGACATGATTTGCAACTGAAAGGAAACGGCGATGGCAATCAAAATGCTGCTGGTGGACGATCACGAAATCATGCGCCAAGGCTTGTACATGCTTCTGGAAAAGCAGCCTGACATCGAGGTGGTGGGAATGGCGCACAACGGCCGGATGGCGATGGAGATGGCCCGGGAGTTAGCGCCGGACCTCATAGTGATGGATGTGAACATGCCGGGACTGGACGGCGTTGATGCGACGCGACAGATTACGGCGACGGACAGCAAGGTCAAGATCGTCGCGCTTTCGATGCACGCCAAGAAGGGGTTTATCGTTGAAATGCTGAAGGCGGGGGCAAGCGGATACGTGCTCAAGGAGAGCGCATTTTCGGAATTGATCGCAGCCATCAACACGGTTTTGTCAGGCGAGGTGTTTTTATCTTCGAAGATCACGCGGATTGTCATCGACGACTACGTACAGGATCGCACAGGCGGCGGGCTACAGTCAGCGCCGCTGACGGAGCGTGAAAATGAAGTTTTGAAACTGATCGGCGACGGCAAGAGTTCCAAGGAGATCGCCCTTCTACTGGAACTGAGCGTCAAGACGGTCGACGCGTGCCGGCGGCGGATCATGGCCAAACTGAACATCGACAGCGTGGCGGATCTCGTGAAGTACGCAATTCGCGAGGGGCTGACGTCTCTGGAGGCATGATCGGGGCGGCCCGCCTTTTTTGTGGGGGATTTCACGGAGCAATTTTCCCGCCGCCGACCTAAAGCGGCATGGAAAAAGGCAGTACGCGCAATAGCAATTTGCTGCTGGCGTCTGCAAGGGGCATGACCCGATAATATTATCAGCGTTACAGTCGTAAATGGGGGCTTGTCCACGGGGGGACACGGAAATGGACTACACGCACAAGATCGGTATTCTGTTGGTTGACGACCACGAGATAATGCGCGACGGCCTGCGGGCGCTGATCTATCGCCAGCCTTACATGGAGGTAGTGGGCGAGGCGTCGGACGGGGCCGAAGCGGTGGACCTGGCGCAGCGTTTGCAGCCGGACATCGTGCTGATGGACTACGCCATGCCAACCATGGACGGCGTGGAGGCGAGCCGCGAGATCCTGAGCCGGCAGCCGGGGGTGAAGATACTCATTGTGGCGGCCAGCATGTCGCGGCATGCGATCGACAGTGCTATCAGCAGCGGCGTGCACGGTTTGATGCTGAAAGACTCGACGTTCGACGAGTTGATAACGGCGATACGCGCGATATATAACAACGAAACGTATTTCTGCTCGAAGATCATGAATGCGGTGGCGGGGACCTATGCGCACCGCCTGTCGGACGACCCGATGGCCAACGGGTGGACGCTGAAGGAGCGGGAGCAGGAGATTCTGCGACACCTGTCCAACGGGATGAGTTCCAAGCAGATTGCAAGGCAAATCAATATCAGTCCCAAAACAGTAGATGCCTGCCGGCGGCAGATCATGAACAAGTTGCGAATCGACAGTATCGCGGGGCTTGTCAAATTCGCGATTCGCGAGGGATTGACCACGCTATAAGGGCGTCGCCCGGTACAGGTTTGGCTGACCGGTCCGGTACTCGCGTGGTAATCCTACCGATGCGGTCCGGGCCGCACAGCGGCGGCCGGAGCAAACGGCTCGTAAACCCTCCTTTCATAGAAGTCGATGCAAATTGCGGCCTTTGAGGGGCTTTGTGCAATTCCGGGGGCGAAACAGCGAACGATTCGACTCGTCCCCGAGATTTGAACGGAGCCCCGCAAAGAAGTGCCGCATGACACATGAAGGGGGATGCCGGACCATGAGCCATCAAAAGATGCTGATCGTGGACGATGAGCCGGACGTGCTTTCGGCACTGGAAAAACGCTTTGCGCTAAAGGGCTTCGACGTTGTGACGGCGAATTGTGCCAGCGACGCGCTGATTCTTGCCCGCTCGCTGCAGCCTGACATAATACTCATGGACGTGCTGCTGCCGGGCATGGACGGCGGGGAAGTGGCGCGTCGACTTCGCGCGATGCCGGAAACGGCGGAGATTCCGATCATCTTTCTGACGGGCATGTTCCCACGGTTTGACAGCCGCCGGCCCTATCGGATCACCGAGGATCACATCCTGTTCCTGAAGCCTGTCGACATGAACGAGCTGCAGGGCGCCGTGGAGGGCCTCGTTCCGAAAAGCCTGCAGAAAAGCTGAGGGGCCGGTCTCATGGAGAAGAAAACCATCCTGGTCGTGGACGATGAGCCGGACGTGCTGAATGTGCTGGCGCGCGGGCTGAGCGGGCAGGGGTACGAGGTGCTGACCGCCGACAACGGCAAGGATGCGCTGATGATCACACGGCAGGTACACCCGGACCTGGTTATTCTGGACGTGCTGATGCCCGACATTTCGGGGGGATCGGTTGGCCTGACACTGCAGGAGGACCCGCGCACACGGGATATTCCGATCATCTTTTTGAGCTGTACGTTCGCCGATCGCGGCAAGCACCAGCGCAAGCCGCTGTTTGCGGGGCATATCCGCTTGGCGAAACCTTACGACATGCAGGAACTGTTAGAGGCCGTGGCGGACCGGCTGTCCCATAAGACACCGCATGAATGAGAGGATCAGGCGTGAATGGCAAGCGCATCCTGATTGCAGAGGACAACCCGGAGGAAATTGCTGAGCTGAAGGACGCTTTGGAGGCGGAGGGCTACGAGGTGCTTACGGCACGCAACGGCAAGGAGGCAGTCCGGCTGGCGGCGGCATGCAGGCCGGACCTGATTATCCTTGACGTTTTCATGCCGGACATGTCGGGGGGGCTTGTGCGGCTGAGCCTCAAGGACGAGGAAGCCACCAGCGAGATCCCGGTTATCTTTCTGAGCCATCTCTTCTCGGAAAAGGAGATCGCCGGGCAGGACATCATGTTCGGCGACGGCCCGCGATTCGGCAAGCCGTGCGAGCTGGACAAGGTGCTGAGTGCGGTGGAGGCGATGATCGGGGCCGGGGCCGTGTAATCAGCCGGCGGGCGCGAAGCCCAGGACCAGCCTGGAGGCCTCGATCTCAGCGGAGGTCAGGCGGATGGATTTTTCACTCTGGTAAACGGGGAAAACCGGGTCGAACGGGGCGTTCTGCATGATGGCTGCTTCGAGGTCCTTGAGCCATTGATTGCGTTCGATCTGCGGCATCTGGGCGGCGATTACCCGGCCGGCTATGTATCGGGCAAGCGGCGTTACAGTCAAGGCGCCGGCCTTGACCTTGCGGACATTGAGCGACAGGAGCCCCTGCTCGTTCAACTGCGGGCTGGCGATGATGCTGACCACGACGGGAAAACCGGCGTAGTCCACCGTGGCCATCAGGTAGATCGTCGAGGGCATAAAGACCACAGACGGGGCGGAAATCGTCACGCCGTTCAAGTATACAGGCCAGGACCAGCCAAGTGCATGTTCGTCGACAATGATCTCATTGAGCTGCTGCTGCAGGACGATAACCTGAAAAGGCCTGTCGAGCTGAACGTTGTTGTGAAAATTGGGGGCGAGATAGTGCGTCAAATAGGGGTTGACCTGCTCCCTTGCGACGGGGGCAAGCGGATGGTAGGTGCGGGGCACCTGCGTGAAGAGATAGACCAGCCCCGCGGCGGCGACCGCGAAGGCAATAATGACAATACAGAATACCCGCAGGATGACCTGGGATCGCTTTTTTGTGCGTTTTGAATGCTGCATTTAACAATCCCGATTTTGTTTCTTGCCCGTGGTGGCGGCAGTGATTATAGTGCTTTGTTTTAGCGATAGAAGCAATTTCTGTAAGTCGAACGGATTAGAGTACAGCGAAAGGGAGACAAGGTGGCAAACCATTTTGGAGATCGCCTCTGCGAGGCCGTGCGAAGCAAGAATACGCCGCTGGTGGTGGGGCTGGACCCGGTGTACAGCCGGCTGCCGGAGGCGATACGCAGCCATCGGGAGATGAATGACGAGTTCGATATCGGTTCGGCCGTCGATGCGATTTTCGAGTTCTGTACGAAGACCTTGCGGATCGTGGGACCGCTTGTACCGGCCGTGAAACTGAATATTGCCTATTTCGAGAAGTACCTCTGGGAAGGGGTGGAGATGTTCTACTCGGTGGTCTCGGAGGCGGACGAATTGGGGCTGGAGGTTATCGGCGACGTGAAACGGGGCGACATCGGGCACACTGCGCGGGTCTACGCGGCGGCCCACCTTCAGAACCCCGAGTTCGCGGGCATGGAGGACATCATTACGCCGGACGCGATCACGATCAACGGCTTTGCGGGCAGCGAGGCGATCATTCCATTTGCCGACGTCGCCAACGAACAGGGCAAAGGCGTGTTCGTCTGGGTGCGGGCCAGCAATGCGACGGCGGAGGCGATCCAGAATTTTGCGGACGCCGATGGCAAGAAGATGTATGAGAAGCTGGCCGACATCGTGGGGGAGATCGCCGACCAGAGCAAGCGGATCGGCTCACATGGGTACAGCAGCGTAGGGATGGTGGTCGGCGGCACGACGGCGGAGGAAACGTCGCTGTTGCGAAAGCGTTTCCCCAAGACGTGGTTCCTTGTGCCGGGCTACGGCTCGCAGGGTGCGACGGCGGCAGACTGCATGCGTTTCTGCAACAACGACGGGCTTGGGGCGCTCATCAATGCGTCCCGGTCGATCATCTACGCTTACGAAAAACCGCAATACCGGGAACAGTTCGGCGACAACTGGGAAAAATGCATCGAACAGGCGGCGATCGACGCAAAGATGGAGCTGGCGCGGGCAAGATAGCGACAGCGCCAGCCTGCGGAAGGGCGCGGGAGATCGCCATGGAAAGGGAGTTCTTTCGGGGCAAGCGGGTAGTGGTGATGGGCCTGGGCCGATTTGGGGGCGGGCTTGATTCGGCACGATTTGCGCGGCAGGCGGGGGCGGAGGTCATCATTACGGATATGGCGGGGCCGGAGGCGCTTGCCTCGGCGGTGGAGGAATTGGCCGATCTGGAGGGGATCACCTATCACTTAGGCGGTCACCGTCTCGAGGACTTCGAACAGTGTGATGTGGTGATTGTGAATCCCGCGGTGCCGCCGGACAATGCATTCCTGGGGGCGGCCAAGAAGGCGGGGGCCCTGCTCACTTCACAGATTGAGCTGTTCTTCGAATTATGCCCAGCCCGGACCGTGGGGATAACGGGGGCCAACGGCAAGAGCACGACGACGGCCCTGACGGCGCATCTGCTTGATGCCGGCCGGGGGGCAACGGGAATCGGGCGGGTATGGTTAGGGGGCAACATCGGCAACCGGCCCCTGCTGACCGAACTGGACCGTATCGCCGCGGGGGACGTCGTGGTGCTGGAGTTGAGCAGCTTCCAGCTGGAGCAATTGGCCCGCATCCGGCGGGCGCCGGACATTTCGGTGATTACCAACCTGACACCCAATCATCTCGACCGGCACGGAACGTTCGAGGCGTATTGCGGGGCGAAGGAAAACATCTTTCGGCACCAGCGGCTTGACGCGGGGCGGCCGGCGGTGTCGGTTTTCAATGCGGAAGATGCGATCACGTCGCAGTGGTTCGACCGGTACGCGGGTGAAAGCGGACGCATATGTGTCAAGTTTCACCATGCGGACGTGCCGGCTTCGGTCGTGGAGCGGTTCAAATTGCCGGGCAAGGCGAACCTGTCCAACCTGGCGGCGGCGATGGCGGTGGCGCGACAGTTGGGGATTGGTGATGAGATTGTGAAGGACTGTGTCGGCGCGTTCAAAGGGTTAGAGCACCGGCTGGAGTTCGTCGCCCGGGTGCGGGGCGTGGACTGGTACAACGATTCGATCGCGACGACGCCGCCGAGTGCGATTGTCGCGCTTGAGGCGTTCGAGGCGCCGAAGGTCATCATCGCGGGCGGGTATGACAAGAAACTGCCGTTCGATGAATTCGGGCAGAAGATAGCCGAGAAGGCTGAGGCGGCCATTTTAATCGGCTCCACGGCGGAGAAGATTGCGGCCGCTATTGAGGCGGCCCGCCAGGACGCGGACCGGCCGAGGGTACTGTTTGCCGCGGATATGCAGGAGGCGGTCAGCAAGGCCGCCGATATCGCCAGGCCGGGCAGTGTTGTGCTCATGAGCCCGGCGTGCGCCAGTTACGACATGTTCACCAACTACCGCCAGCGCGGCGATGTTTTTGCCGGGTGCGTGCGGTCGCTGCCTTCCTGATTATAAGACTCAGGCACTTGCGGATCGGCCCCGCACTGAGGCGGGTGGATCGCGCCGCCAACTTTTTCGCGCACAATCCATATTTTCACGCGACATGCGTTAAGTCGTCATCAGCAGCCGCCGATACCGAATGCGGATCGGGGAGTGGTATTCACAGTAACCGACGCATCGGGTTTTTCGGGACACAAGCAATGATGGAAAAAGCAGAACGACGGTTTGAAAAGCGTTTGCGTTACAGTTGGCCGGTGTGGTTTGCGGAGAATTTCAACGACATCCTGACGCAGGGTCAGATGATCGATATCTCCAGCACGGGCGCGGCATTCTCGTGTTATGCGGACAAGTGTCCGTGGCCGGGCCAGCATATCACGGCGCGGTTCAGCGTTCCCCGATATGGCGAGGAGAACTCGTTCGACCTGGAGAACTTCATTCGTGACGGTCATATCTGCCGCGTGGACGAGATCAGCCCGTTCGTGCGCCGGGTGGCCATTCAGTTTGCACAGCCGCTTCCGTTCAAGCCGGGCGAGCCGGTGCAAGATCAGGATAATTTTGCAATGCAGGCAGATGCGGAAGATGCAGTCGAGGAGGCCCAGACGGAGCCAACGACTGTCTGACGGGTCGCAGTTTACGACTTACGTATCTGCCGGGGCAGTTCGAGACGCGCAAGTGAGGGTGATTCGACATCCGTGTCCATGAGGGCGCACGGATGTCACTTTTTTGCGCGGCACAATAATGAGACCCGCCCAGGCATTGGACCGGGGCGGGTCTTTCAGTCAATCTGAATTACTGAACGATCATGCAGAACGCTCACAGTGTTCCGTAGATGTACTGCGCTTCGAGGGCCTTCTCGATCTTCTCAACGGCATCATCAAGGTGTGCCCGGGTGTACGGGTCGAGCGCCTTTTCGAGCACGGGTTTGATCCGCATGTCCTTGATCTGACGAAGCTGCCGGCAAACGAGGTTGGAGATAGGCTTGTAGGCCTCGGTGCCCCCCGTGGCCGAGCCGCTCAGGTCGATGAGCCGTTCGAGATATTCACGCTGGAGGTTCCGCCGAAGGCTGGAGATCATGGGCTTGCGGGCGGTGTATTTCGTGTCACCCACATTGTCCAGCTCCGTCCAGACGGCGGCGGTAAGCGTGTCCAGCAGTTCGGGCAGCGTCAGCGCGTCCTGGTCGGCGGGGACAAGGAACTCGTTGTCGTAGATCCGCCGCAGAGTGGTCGGGTTCATGACCATGGTCAGGGCGGAGGCCTGTATGCCCATGATGGTGTCGTGGACCGGCCACGTGGAATCCTCCATGATGGAGGCTGAGTCGTCGAACCACTTGTCCACCGTCATGCGCCGCAGGAGGTCTTCGCTGAGGTCGTAAACTTCGTCCTTGAAGGTGTTTTCGATCACGAAGGCCAGGGCCTTACGCTGCTTTTCCGCACAGACTACCTCAATGGGCAGGCGGGCATTCTTGTCGCCCTTCTTGTCGCGATAGACATGTGCACCGCCGAGCCAGTTGGCCATCATGCTGACAGAGCGCATCTGCATGGCGAGGGTCATCTCGTAGCCCTTTCGCACGTACGACCAGGTTTCGCCGTCCTTGACAAGCTTGTCGATAAGGCGCTGGCGATTGTATTTGGCGATGCGCATCTGGTTTTCGGCATAGTCGAGTGGGTCGCTGCTCAAGTCGTAACGGCGGGCCAGCGGGTCCGGGCCGTAGGTGTCTTCGTCGGTCGCGTAGAGCAGTTCGGGCTCGGCGACGCGGTCCAGGATCGGCTTGAGGTCCTTTTCCAAGGTGTAGCCGTATTCGATGGCCCAGATGTCGTAGGGGCCGACGCCGGTCATAGTGTAGTCGCCCTGGACTTTGCCGTCTTCGTAATTCATGTTGACGGGCAGGTAGTCCATGACGGAGCCGGCCAAGGGTTTCTGGCCCTTGATCTTTTCGCTGTTGATGTCGGCCAGGCTATAGACGGCGGAGCCCTTGAAGTTGTGGCGGAGGCCGAGCGTGTGGCCCACCTCATGGCAGACGAGTTCGGCAAGCAAGGGGCCGATGAAGGACTCGGGAATACCGTCGATCATGGGCTCTTCTTTTTTGGGCTCCTTCTTTTCGTCTTTCTTTTGTTCCTTCTTTTCGGCAGCGGGCTCTTCCTTGTCGTCTTTTTCGTCTTTCTTGTCGCCCTTGCTGTCATCCTTGTCTTCGCTGTCGGCGGCGAGTTGGTCGGCGAGTACGGCCTGCATGCGGAAGAGGGCGACGTCGAGGGCCATGCCTTCGGCGAGGCGACACATGCCGTTAATCTGGCAGTTTCGGCCGGCAAGACCATCGTATTCGGCATTGCCTATCAATCCTGTCTCGGTCTGGCTGAGCGGATGGCCGCCGTAGGGCGTCGTGGCCAAGGCCGCAAGCTCGTGCGCGATGTGTTCGCGCTTTCCCGTCGGAGCCAGCCGCACACGCGGGTCCCAGTCCGGGTTGCGCGCCAGCCAAGCCATGGTCTCGGGGCTCATCCCTTCCATCGCCAACTGCGGCATGACTTCGTGGAACTGCGTCCAGAAGTGCCGGATCCAGCCGTCTGTGAGAATGATGTCGGCATCGAGAATCTGGCCGGTCTTCGGGTGCACGCGGCTGGGGCCGATGGCCGTGCCGATATTGTTGTTGAGCCAGCGGATAAAGTTGTACCGAACGTCTTCGGGGTCCTTTTCCATGTGGGCGCCGCTGCGCTTGTCCTGGTAGTAGACCTCGATGGCATTGCTGATACCGACCTTCTCAAAGGCCTTGTTCCAATACAGGATGCCCTCGCGCACCCAGCGGCGGTAGCGGACGGGGGTCGTGTGCTCGATGTAGAAAACGATCGGGTTTTTCGGCGGGCTCATCTGCAGGGACGGGTCGGCCTTATCCAGGTGCCAGCGGTTGATATAGCGAACCTTGACGTCTTTGTCCTTGTACTTGCCGTAGTCGCTGTAGCTGGTGGTGAAGTAGCCGACCCGCTCGTCAGCCTTGCGGGGCTGGTAGCCCGTGTTCTCGGGGATTTCGCTGATCGAATAGTGGATGGTCTGCAATTGGCCGTTGGCCGCGGGGACCTCGAAGGCCAGTTCCACGTTCTTGGGGAATGCCTTGGCCTTGGCGATCTTGATCAGCCGGGAACTGGAAATACGAACCTGCGAGCCGAAGAACTTGCTGGCCTGGCCAACCAGCAGCGCATCCATATCGATCACGGGCGAGCCGCCCATCATGGTAACGATGGGTACCTCGAGGAGGACCCGGTCTGTAAAGAGCCGATTGACGGAGTCCTTGGACTCCTGGTCGCCGTCCGAACGGATGCTGATGTTAGGCTGGACAAGGGCCAGAGTCTTGTCGTAGCGTTTCCAGTAGACGTACATGTCGCCGGCCTGCAGGCCCGCGTACTCCTGGCCGCTGGCGACGGTCATGGCGATGAAGAAGTGCTTGCCTTCATAGCCGCCGGGCAGGGCCGCCAACATCTGGCCGTCCTTGTCGCGCTTCCAGATGGTGAGAAAACTCTGCTGTCCGTCGGCGGTCGAGACGACTTTTTCGTAGCCTTTGATGACCTCATCAAGAGGCGGAAAGTCCTGGGCCCAGGCAACAGCCGAAGAAAGGGCCATGCATGTCAGCAGCAGCGGCGCCACCCACGAACACTTTGACTTGGATGTTCTGTCCATTTCGGATCACTCCCATGACGGTTAGTGTAGGGTAAATATTTGTACGGGGGCGGTTACGGCCAAGAAAACCCCCACTACGTACAGCCCTGATTATACCGGGTTCAGCCGCGAAATGCAATTGTTTTGCGCCGATGTCGCATTTTTTTTGCACCCGCACGCAGGGCAGGCTTCGGCCCTTCCGGGTGGGCGCAGAAAGAGCTCTTCGAGTCTGGACGTACGGCCGATAAAAAGTGCCCTTTCATGATTAAGCGGCGGCAATTCTGATCGTGGCCGGATACAGATTTTTTTGCTTTACGCGGGCGGTTTTTGCCTTACCATACGGACATGTTGGATATAGGGCTCGTGCACATCTATACCGGCGACGGCAAGGGCAAGACCACGGCCTCGATCGGACTGGCGGTGCGTGCGGCCGGCCGGGGCAACCGCGTGCTTTTCTACCAATTCTTAAAACCCCCTTCGCTTGAGCTTGGCGAGCGCCTGGCACTGCAAACCGTTGAGAATATAGAGCTTAAGGCAATGGAGCATACCTGGGACCTGCGGAAATCGCTCCATGACGCGCAGACCATGGCCGAGGTGCGGCAGGCCATCGCGGCGGCGATGAAGGAACTGACGGCGGCCGCGGCGAATCGCGAGTATGATGTCATGATTCTGGATGAGATAGTCTTTTGTTATGCGCACGGGCTGGCATCGTTAGAGGACATCCGCACGCTGGTACGGACGCGCGATGAGCACGTCGAGGTCGTGTTGACAGGCCGGGGCGCCGACGAGGCGATCATCGAACTGGCTGACCTTGCGACTGAAATGAAACCGATAAAGCACCCGTTTGATAAAGGCATCGCCGCAAGGAAGGGCATAGAATACTAAAACTTTTAAGGAGAAGGCCATGAATTGTCAACAATGTGGTGCGGGTAATCCCGATGGTTCAGTAACGTGTTCCGCCTGCGGCACAAGCCTGGCGTTCGGTTCCGGCACAGTTGCCGCTTCGCCACCGGCAAGTACATCCGGCCTGGCGATCGCGGCTTTGATCCTGGGCGTTCTGTCAATGTTCACCTGCGGCATTACGGCCTTGCCGGCGTTGATCTGCGGTATCATCGCCCTTGTCAATATCGCAAACAGCAGCGGGCGGCTGAAGGGCACCGGCATGGCCATCACCGGCATCGTCCTGCCGGGACTGTTCATCTTCATGATTGTGCCAATGTTTCTGGCGATGCTCATGCCCGCGCTGTCGCGGTTCAAGCATAGGGCCGAGACAGTAGTCTGCGGGGCAAATTTAAAGGGCCTGTCAACAGCAATGACAACTTATACCTTGGATTATGACGGCAGGCTGCCAACCGCCGACCAATGGTGCGATCTGCTCATATCAGAAGCGGATGTTTCGGAGATGTCCTTCCGCTGTCCCGGCGCGCCGGAGGGTACCTGCTCGTACGCTTTGAACAGTAACGTGCGTACCCTGCCTACAACACCAGGCTCGAGGCGGGATGCCGCTCGTCTGGTTTGCATCTTCGAAAGCAAGCCCGGCTGGAACCAGTCGGGCGGGCCCGAACTGCTGACAACCGAGTACCACGGCGGCGCGGGCTGCAATGTCGCCTTTGCGGACGGCCACGTGGAATTTGTCTGGGCCGAGTATATGGGGAGTCTCTTATGGACAACGGATTATTAGTTCATTGTGGTTCATTAGCGAACGGAGACAATTCGGGGAAGAATAATGAAGAAGGTAGCGGTAATTATTTGTGCGGCAGGGGCTGGCGCCCGTTTTGGCGGCAATAAGAAGAAGCCGTTCATTGAAGTTGGCGGCCGGGCGGCTTTTGTGCGCAGTATCGAGTATTTTGCCAATCGCGACGACGTCAAGCAGATCCTGATGGCCATCTCGCCGGACGACGAAGAGTTGGTCAAGATCAAGTATGGAGCCAACCTGAGCTTCAGCGGGGTGAAACTGTGCTATGGCGGGTCGGAGCGGTTTGAAACGGTGGCCAAGGCGCTGCAATTGGTGAAAGACGACATCGACCTGGTCGCGGTTCACGACGCCGTCCGGTGCTGCCTGACGGATGAATGGGTTGACGCGGTGATCAAGAAGGCCGGGGAGACGGGTGCGGCGATTCTGGCCTGCCCGGTGGTGGCAACGATAAAGCGGGTGCGCGACGGAAAGATCGTGGAGACCGTGGATCGCAACGAACTGTACGAGGCCCAGACGCCACAGGTCTTCGACTTCAAGCTGCTCAAAGAAGCATTTGCCGGGCTTGATAAGCTGGACAAGAATATGATCAGCGACGATGCGGCGCTGGTGGAGGCGATTGGAAAGGAGGTGTCTATCGTCGAGACGGACAACTCAAACATCAAGATCACGCGCAGAAGCGACGTAGCCATCGCCGAAGCGATTATCAAGTCGCGGCCCAAACCCGGACCCGAAGGACCGATTGGGCCGTATATCGAGGCGCAATGGTAAGAAGGCCGGCAATTAAATTGCCCTAAGGCGCTTGACACGGACGGCAAACATGGTATGTTTGCCGCCAAGGACAATCCATCGCGTCAAGGAAATTGAAAGGAGTTCATAATGGCCAGAAAACTGATCCTCTCAGCCGGGTTGCTTGCCCTTATTTTCAGCTTCGGTTGTGAGCAATCGGTCGTGCGAGACGATCCCATTTATCGCGCCGACCCGAGGGAGGTAAACTTCGTCATGACGCAGGGTTTCGGGGTTCCGGATCCGGCTGAGGCGGACCTGGTCGAAAACCTGGCCGCCAAACGAGCCGAGTATCGGCAGAGTCTGATGGAGCTGGTGAAATACTACCAGGGGGCAGCCAACATCACCAAGCGTCAGTGGGCCATGCACGAACTCGAAGCGTTCGATCGTGTGCCGCAGTATAAGTATCTGATGGAAGGCGAAGGACTGTCGCCGAACCTTATTGCAAGCACCGATGACCCGGATGCCAATGCCCTTTTTGCCGAGGCGATGGAATTGTACAATCAGGCCGGCGGGTTGCTGCTTTTCACCGACGAGGACAAGCTTCGCGGGGCGCTTAATAAATTCAACCAGTTGATTGCCCGTTATCCCAGCAGCAACAAGATCGACGATTGCGCGTATCGGGCAGGTCGGATATATGAGTACTTCAAGAACTACGAGATCGCGGCGGTTTATTACCAGCGATGCTTCCAATGGAACGAGGTGACCGCGTATCCGGCGAGGTTCCGGGCGGCATATATGCTGGACAAGTACCTGCTCAAGAGAACCGAGGCCCTGACGCTGTACCAGATGGCTGCCGAGCGGGAAAAGCAGTATACGAAGAATCTTGAGTTCGCCCAGAAGCGGATTCTCGAATTGACCAAGCCCGGCACTCAGCCCGGGCAGCCTGTGGCGCCGGCGGACTCGACGGTTTCGAGCAGTTCGGTCGATGTTTTTTCCGAGCCGCTGGACCCCATGCCGTAACGCCGACGGCGGTATAACACGAGAGTATTGCGGGCCTGTTCTCGACGGAGCAGGCCCGTGTTTTTTTGTACCATGCTGAATGCATTTGAGAACAAGGTGCTGGATTTCATCCGATCGCAAGGCCTTTTGAATGGGCACAGGGCGATTCTGGCCGCGGTGTCCGGAGGGGCCGATTCAATGGCCCTGTTGGCCGTCCTGAAACGCCTTGCCGAGGCGCGGGCCATTGACGCCACGCTGGTCGTCGGCCACGTGAACCATTGCCTTCGCGGCGCAGCAAGCGACGGGGATGAGGTCTTTGTCAAAGAGGCGGCCGCGCGATGGGGTTTTGACTGTCGTACGCGATCGGTGAACGTGCGGCAGCGGGCCCAGGACGAACGCCTTTCCATCGAGACGGCGGCACGGCAGCTTCGTTTGAACGCGCTTATAGAAATGGCAGCGGAGTCGCAGTGCAGCACGATTGCGACGGCACATCACATGGATGACAATGCCGAGACGGTGATCCACCGTTTGCTGCGCGGGACGGGCTTTCGCGGACTTGCCGGTATTCACCCGAAACGGATGTTGGAGAGTACGGCCGGGGCGGGGGCGGCGGAATTCATCAGCCCCCTGCTGTGCGTAACACGAGAGGAGATCTTGGCCTACTGCATGGAAAACGGCATCGAGTGGCGGCATGATCACACCAATGACCAATGCGATCACACGCGTAATCGCATTCGCCATGTCCTGCTGCCAGAGGTTCAGAAGTCCTGTGATGGTCACGTGGCCGGGGAGGTTTTGCGATTGTCACAAGCGGCGGGCAGACTCGTTGAACGGGTTGAACGCCAGGTCGACGAGGTGTGGAAGGAGAGTGTCGTCTCGCTCGACGGCACTTCCGCAGCGTTCGACAGGAAACGCCTGTGCCGATTGCCGGAGATCGTCGCCGTGGCGTACGCCCGCCGGGCGATCGTTTCCATCGGCTGCGGCCAGCGCGATCTGACTGAACGCCACTATCAGGGCATCCTCCGCATTCTGCGGGGCGGCGGGCGCATCGATTTGCCCAAGGGTTTTGTGGTTTTCACAGACAGAAATCGGCTCGTCTTCGGGAGGCAGACAGTTTCAAATAAATGTGCACCGTCTGAAGGAAGAGTTATCGATGTGCCCGGCCGCACGCCGTTCGGGGACTGGATCGTTGAGGCGGCGCTGCTGGACGCATCCGCGTGCGATATTGAAAGATTTAAGAGTGAGAAAGACGAGTTGGTGGAGTGGTTTGATTATGACACGCTCGCCCTGCCGCTGATGATACGAAAACGAAAGGTCGGTGACCGCTTTGACCCTTTCGGAATGCCCGGCGAAAAGAAAGTGGGCAAGTTTCTTACCGCCGAAGGCATCTCGGGGGGGGCCCGCGAAGACATAATAATCGTGACGGACAGCCGCCAGATTATCTGGGTCGCGCCCGTTCGCGTGAGCGATAAGACGCGCATCACGCCTTCCACAACACGCATCCTGCAACTGTGCCTGCGGGGGGTACAGGCGGCTGAACATTGAATCTATTGTACAAGGGCATGCGCTTCCGCTACAATCACGAGTGCGCTTTGTCAAGAACGCAAATGCCGTTTAATCTGGAGGACATACATTGAACGTCAAGGTCTTCCTGGCATCATGGCTGTGGCTTGCCTTGATGCTCCAGACGGGATTATGCAAGGCTTCCGAACCCGCCCCCGGCATCGCGCCGGACATACGGGTCCTTATTATATCCTATGACAAAGGAGCGGGATATGCCGGCGGCATCAGAAAATTGCTGGACGACCATGGCATTGCCGCGTTGGTCATGGCGCATCACCAGGTTACCCCCGCCAAGATCGAACCTTTCAGTCTGGTAATCGTTACCGGGACGGGTGGAAATACACGCCCGGAGCAGGTGCTCCAGGGCTGCACCAGGCCGATTCTCGGGTATGGCTGTTTCGGCTGTGATTACTTCGGTCAGCTGCAGCTTAAGAACGGCAGCCCTTACACGTGACAATGTCTTTATAACGTCGCACATGGTGTGCGACCCGACCACGACGTCCTGAACTATCCCCTCAAGGTCGAACACAGAGACGGCCGACTCAAAGTCCTCCGGCGGATCGCCGACGATCAGTCCGGCATGGGGGAAGCCCTCACGCTCGACGGAATCGTAAACAGCATCGACGCCGAACTGATCGCCAAAGGCACCAGCGCCAAAGGGCCCGAACGCGGCGCTATCGTACGTCACGGGCCGTATACGCTCTGGGGCTTCGAGGGGCCGGTGGACGGCATGACCGAGGCCGGGAAACGACTGTTCGTAAACACGGTTGTGTATGCCGCGCGACAAGTCGACAGTGCTGTGCTCGAAAGACGAATCACCAAGACCCGCGATGAAGTGTACCACTATTTGATGCTGGCCGAATTCCAGAGCAAAGGCTTTCTGGGAACGTTGAAGCAATATCTGCCGCGAGGCTTCAACAAGAAGTCATGGCAGGAAATCGTCGAATGGGCCGATGCGAATCGACCTTATCTGCGAGCCGAAGGCAGGATCTACGAGGTGGACGAGTTCGCCAAAGAAGCGGGCATACCGAATCACAGCATGAGGATTCTCGAGTACTGCATCTCGAATCTGCGCCAGGGCCGGGATGTGAAGAAATCACTCGAAACGCTGACGCGATATACGGGTCAACAACCTGTCCCTCCCTCGGCCGACGCATGGCAGGCCTGGTACGAAGAGAATAGGGATTACCTTTTCTTCTCGGACACCGACGGCTACCGTTTCATCATTGACACTCAGGCCAAGACCAAGAAGATCCCGTCCAGGGAGTTGCGCGGCTGGTCCAGTGAGCGTGTCGATTATCGCGCCGACCCGGGCTGCGCGAAGCTTAAGGCCGCGGATAGAGAGTTCTTCGTCGACAACGCAGCTACGATCTCCAAGTCAGATTACAGGCAAGTGATGGAAGCGATCGACCTGATCGTCACCTTTACGGACTACACCCGGAACGACACAACTATTTGCGATCTCTACAAGCGAATAAGCCAAGACAGGAAAGATCGCGAGAAGATGCTCCAGCACCTCGAAGATAAGAATGCGATGACGAGGATCATGGCTGCGGCGGTCCTGTCGGTCGATCACGGCCTTCCGCGGGACTTCGCTTACGATGCACTCGATGAGGACCCCTCTGTCCGCGTCCGCGCCGCCAAAGCCACTGAAGCGTGGTATCGGAAGATCTTCCGGTAGCTTCCATGTCGGGCCGCTGATGTCGATGTCAACATTCCACCTGCATGAGATAAACCATCGCATGGTCGGCGGCCTTCCTGCCCGTCACCATGTACCGGCGAAGGCCGACCGCCAAAGCGGACAATTCAAGATTGTCGTCCTCGAATACCTCGGAGAGGTAGGTGATCTGAAGCCGCCGTACGTCGGGGCCCGTGCGCAAGCGGCGCTGCAGGACGTCCATGCCCCACCGGACATATTCCGTGTTGTTGACGTGGCCGTTCATGTCGATTGCGCTGTAAGGCACGCGGATGGTTTCCGAATATTCGCAGTCTGCGGGCGGCTCCAAACGCTCCAGCGATGGGGATATCACTTTTTCTGCATCGCCGGGCAGCGGGGGGGTGAGTTTGGCGAGGTTTATTGGCCGGCCGGTTTTGCGGTTGAGGATCATCCACTGGCTGCCCGCCCTTAACAATTCGCTGCCGTCGGCGGCATGGCCCATGAATTCGCGCGTGGCAATGAGGCGGTTGTGGCCGCTGGGCCAGGTCTGCAACGTTACTGTCTCGTCCCACCGGGGCATCCGGGCGATTTCCATTACGAAATTGCTCAGAACCCAGCAGCAGTCCATCTCGCTGAGCCATTGGATGCCGAGACCCAGGGTCTGTGCGTGGGCGGCGGCGATTTCCTGGAGCCGATGCATCAGCACATGGATTTTCATCCGGCCGTCCGGTCGGCAGTGATAGGTCTTGACCAGAAGTGTTTCCTGTCGTTTCTCCATACGGCCATTAGAATACCACAGTGGTCGAATTGGACAAGAGTTGTTTCGGGCGTGCGAGGGCCAGAACAATATTATTGGACCCGCTACAGCCAGAGTGTTTTTTCTTGTCGGATTTGCACGGATCGGAAACAAAAAGTTGGAAACGTATTGGCAACGTCATCTCTGGGGGATACAATATAGGTTTTATTTGGTCGGCCTGCAGCGCCGGTACGAACAGCACGGTTCAACCAATCAAAGGAAGAAAATGTCGTTAGAGAATTTTTTTAATCCCGCGTCCGTCGCGATCGTGGGGGCCTCGCGCCATCCCGGCAAGGTGGGGTACGAAATATTAATCAACATGATTCGCGGCGGGTATGAAGGCAAGATCTTCCCGATCAACCCGGGCACCGAGGAAATCGAAGGCTTGAAATGCTATCCGGACCTCACCTCCATCGGGGAGGTGCCGGCCCTGGTCCTGGTCATCGTGCCGGCGAAGATCGTGCCGAGCGTAATGGAGGAATGCGCCCGCCTCGGGGCCAAGTCGGTGGTGATCATCACGGCCGGGTTCAAGGAGGTCGGCGCGGAGGGCAAGAAACTTGAGCAGGAGGTGCTGCGGATTGCCCGGGAGGCAGACATTCGCATTATCGGGCCCAACTGTCTCGGCATCATCGACACGGGCCACAAGCTCAACGCCAGCTTCGCCGGCGACCTGCCGCGGACGGGTACGATCGGCTACGTGTCGCAATCCGGGGCGCTGCTGGCGGCCATCCTCGACATGGCCAACGCCAGCGGTATCGGATTCAGCACGTTAGTCAGTATCGGCAATAAGGCCGACCTGGGGGAACTGGAGGTCATGCAGTACCTGGCGGAATGTCCCGAAACGAAGGTTATCGCGGGGTACCTGGAAAACATCAAGGACGGCAACCAGTTCGTTCGCGAGGCGGAGATCATTTCACACACAAAACCAATTCTGCTGATGAAGTCCGGCGGGACCGGCGCCGGCGCGCGGGCGGCCTCGAGCCACACCGGTTCGCTGGCAGGCAGCGAGACGGCTTACGAGTGCGTGTTCGAGCGGGCCGGCATAGTGCGATGCGATTCAATCAAGACGCAGTTCGACTTTGCACAGGCCTTCGCGACACAGCCGCTTCCCAAGGGCAACAACGTCGCGGTCATCACAAATGCCGGCGGGCCGGGAATCATGGCGGCCGACGCCATCGAGGGCCAGGGGCTGACATTCGCCAAGCTGTCGGAAGAGACCATCAGCAAGCTCAGCGCGGTCCTGCCGGCGGCCGCCAACGTGCACAACCCCGTCGACGTGTTGGGTGACGCCCTGGCGGCACGATACGAACAGGCGCTGGATATCGTGATGTGCGATCCGAACGTCCATGCGGTGCTGGTCCTGCTGACGCCGCAGGCGATGACCGAGGTCGCCGCCACGGCCAAGGCCATCGTCAAGAAATCGCAAGAAGACCACGACAAACCGCTCTTCGCCTGTTTCCTCGGGGCCGAGAAGGTGCGGCCGGGCGTGGACATTCTGCGGCAGGGGCAGGTCCCGCAGTATGATTCGCCGGAAAGCGCCGTGGCGGCCATCAAGGCCATGTGCGAATATACCCGCTGGCGGCAGCGGCCCAAGCGCGTGGTCAAGCTGTATCCGGTCAACCGCCGCAAGGTGGAAAACATCGTGGAAAGACACCTGCGGCTGGGCCTGCGGGAAATCGGCGAGGTGGAATCCAAAGATATCATCGAAGCCTACGGGTTTGTTACGCCCAAAGGCTCCATCGCCACAACCGCCGAACAGGCGGCCAACATCGCCCGTCAGTTGGGCTTCCCCGTGGTTCTGAAGATCTGGTCACCGGACATTATTCACAAGTCCGACGTCGGCGGCGTCCGCGTGGGCCTCAAGAGCGCCCAGGAAGTCATGGACGCCTTCGACCTGATGATGTTCCGCGTTCCCAAGAAGATGCCCGAGGCGGATATCCTTGGCGTGCTCGTCCAGGAGATGTGCACCGAAGGCAAGGAGGTCATCCTCGGCATGCACCGCGACGCGCACTTCGGACCGATGATGATGTTCGGCATGGGCGGCATCATGGTAGAGGTGCTCAAGGACGTGTCGTTCCACCTGGCGCCGCTGACCGCCGACGAGGCCAAACAGATGCTGATGAGCACGCGTACCTATAAGATGTTGACGGGCGTTCGCGGCCAGGCGGGCGTGGACATCGACGCCATCGCGGAGGCCCTGCAGCGCCTCTCGCAACTGGTCACCGAATTCCCACAGATTCAGGAAATGGACATCAATCCGTTCAAGGTTGGACCCGAAGGAACAACGCCGGTGGCGGTTGATGCACGGATCAGTGTTGAAAAGGTTGGGCAGAGCAAATGAGTTCAAAGCAAGTCGACTGGAGAGAAAAATACGCCGGCCTGATCGGCACGGCCGCCGACGCCATGCAACTGGTTAAACCCGGCGACAGCATCTTTATCGGCACGGGCTGCGGGCAGCCTCAGTATCTTGTCCGGGAACTGATGGCGCATTCGGCGCATATATTCGATTCCAACATCATCCATTTTCTGACGATGGGCCCCGCGCCGTACATGAGCGAGAAGTTTCGCGACAAATTCAAGGTCAACAGCTTCTTCATCACCGACAGCGTGCGCGAAAGCATCCAGGAAGGCCTGGCCGATTATTCGCCGATCTTCCTGTCGGAGATTCCGCAGGAATTCGAGACGGGCCGCATTCCGCTGGACATTGCGTTCATCTCGGTGACGCCGCCGGATGCAAACGGACTGTGCAGCCTCGGGATATCGGTGGACATCGTCAAGTCCGCCGCGGCCAACGCCAAGTACGTCGTGGCGCAGGTCAACGCCAACATGCCCCGCACCTTAGGCGACTGTTTCCTCCATGTCAACTCCATCGACATGCTGGTGCCGTTCGACGAGCCGGTCGTCACCGCGGAGACTGAGCCTTCGGACGATGTCCTCAGGCGCATCGGCCAGAACGTCGCCCGCCTCGTCGAGGACGGCAGCACCATCGAGTGCAGCATCGGGCGCATTGCGCAGGCGATGGCCGAGTTTCTCAAGGACAAGAAGGAACTCGGCATTCATACCGAGATGTTCGGCGACTGGATCATCGACCTCGTCGAGTGCGGCGCAGTCACGTGCAGCAAGAAGACCATCAATCGCGGCAAGATCGTCGCCAGCTTCGCGATGGGCTCGAAGCGGCTGTACGACTACATCGACAACAATCCGTTCTTCGAATTTCACCCGACCGAATACGTCAACGATCCGTTCGTGATCAGCCAGCATGACAAAATGGTCGGCATCAACGAGGGACTGGAAATCGACCTCACCGGCCAGGTCTGCGCCGACTCATCGGGTTATCGCTTTTGCAGCGGCATCGGCGGACAGGTCGACTTCATCCGCGGCTGTGCCCGGAGCCGGGGCGGCAAAGGCATAATCGTCATGCCCTCGACCAACAAGGACGAGACCGTTTCGCGCATTGTACCCAAATTGAGCGAAGGCGCCGGCGTTGTCACGACACGCGGCGACGTGCATTACGTTGTTACCGAGTACGGCATCGCCTATCTGCACGGCAAGACCATCCGCGAGCGCGTGCTGGCCCTGGTCAATATCGCCCATCCGAAGTTCCGCAAGGAACTCATGCAGGCCGCCAAGGCGCAGAAGTACCTTCATGCCGACCAGATCGAGCTGCCGTGGGAAAACGTACGCTACCCCGAAGAGCTCGAACGTTATGACACCTTGCGCGACGGCACCCAGATATTCTTGAGGCCCGTCAAGCCCACCGACGAAACAGCGCTGAGCGAGATGCTTTATTCTCTCAGTGAGGCTACAGTCAAGAAACGGTACTTCACGCACACCAAGACCTTCCCGCACCGCGACGTGCAGAAACTGACCAATATCGACTATCAGAACGAACTGGCGGTCGTCGGCGTCGTGCCCGGCCCCGCTGAAGAAGAGATCGTCGCCATCGCCCAGTATTTTCTTGAACCCAGGACCCGGGCGGCGGAAGTGGCATTCATCGTGCATGATGAGTGGCAGGCCAAGGGCATGGGCACGCTGCTGTTGGACTATATCGTGCGGATTGCCGCGCAGCGGGGGGTCAAGAGTTTTTATGCGACCGTGATGCCCGACAACAAGGCCATGCTGAATATTTTCTACAACAGCGGCCACAACATAAACACGAAGTTCAACGGCCAGGCCTACGAGATCAGCCTCAATCTTGCCGAATAGGCCACGAGGGCGGCAGGTCACGGCATCAGGGCTGTGAGTCTTTGCAGGCAGCAAGGTGATAAACCGCTTCTGCAAAGACACGGTCGACGTCGATCCTGCCGATGTTGTGGCTGGCGTGGCTGCTTTCGATCGCTGTGCCGCGCGCGGCGGCGTCGATGGCGACCGCACCATGCGGCTTGCCATAGGGACCGACCCGCTGCGGATTGGTCATGCCGAAGATGATTATCACCGGAACGTCCAGAGCCACGGCAATGTGGCCGGGCCCGGTGTCGTTGCTGACGACCAGAGCTGCCCCTTTCAACACACCCGCCAGCGCATGCAGGTCGGTCTGTGTCGTCAGATCGATGAGGGGGGCCGAACATAATGCCTTGAGTTTGTTGACGACCGGCTGCTCCTTGCGTCCTCCCACAGCAACGACGGGGACATGGAACCGGGCGTATATGCGATCGGCCAGTTCGGCGAAACGCTCAATCGGCCAGCATTTGTATTGATGAGCCGATCCTGTAACGAATACCACATACCTGCTGTTGTCAATCCCATGCCGGGCAAGCGCTTCACGGGCGTCGTGCAATCCCTTTTCGGGAACCGTAAGATGGTATTCCGCGGTGAGTCGTTTGGCCCCTGCGGCCGCAACAATTTTGTGATAGTAGTCGATCAGGTGCACCGAGCCGCTGTCCTGCCTGATTCGGTCGGTATAGAACAGAGCAGCGAACTCCCGCGCGCCGGCCATGCCAAATCGCCGCCTGGAGCCGGAGAGCCATCCAAAGAAGGCCGTTCGAAAGAGGCCCTGTAAATCAATTACCAGATCGAAGCGGCCTTTGCGGAGGTCACCGAAAAAACGCATCAGAGCCGCAAACGCCTTCGGGTGCCACCACCACTTGCCCAGACCCTTGCGGTCGAATATCAGCACATCGTCGAGGTCGCCGGCGCCGTCGAGCAGCGGTGCGAACTCCCGCCGCACCAGCCACGTGATCTTCGCCTGCGGAAAGCTCGCCCGCAACGACGACAGGGCCGGCAGCGACAGCGTGATATCGCCCAAGGCCGAGGGCTTGATGATCAGAATGCGACTGGGTTGCGTGTTTGGCTCAGTCATTTCGTCTCGACAAAAACCCCTCGCCCGTCCATCGCCGAAGTGGCTAAGGTCAACAGCCGCATTGCGATCGCTTGGCTTGACAATTCGCGAAACAGCCGACGACGGCAGGCAGCGAGGCCGGTCAGATCACAGTAGATTGAAAATGTGCGCCAGTAATCGCTTCGATAGACGCTTCGGTGGCACAACAGGGTCGCGGCCAGCTTGACCAGTGAACGAAAGCGGCTGCGTCGCCTGTCGATCGAATAGGGCTTGATTCCGTCCAGGTCAACCAGCGTCACCTCGCAGCGTCCGTCCTGTGACGGCCGGACGAGGAAGTTGCCCGCCTTGGCGTCGCGGTGCCAAAGACCGTTGTTGTGCAGGCCGGCCAGAACCTCGGCGATCTGTTGTGCAAGTGAGCGTCGGCAGGTCGCTTCATGACGCCCATACGTGCGAACGTCATCCCGTACAAAATAGTAGAGGTTGCGTCCATCCTCGACGTAGGTGCTGATGTACACCCATTGACTTGCGCACAAGCCCTTTCGCTGCTCGCCGGCGGCCAGCGGGTATTCCGAGGCGATACCCATGCGCTGCAGCAGCAGGGCCGTGCGAAAAGTGCGAAACGCGCGGGCCGGGCGCAGCCAGCGCAGTGACTTCCGCAGTCCGGGAGGTCTTCTGTGCCGCTTTACCACAAGCGGAATCTTCCGGCTGCCAAGCTGGATCGTTCGCGCAATGACCGAACTGTGCCCATCCGACTTCAGTATCATCCCCCCTTCGGCGGATTCCAGGTCCTTGAAAATCTGCTGCCAGTCAGAACCTGCCAAATCGTTTCCCTGCGAGTCCTTCAGTACAGCCCAAATGCGCCAGCCGTCGGCAAGCTGCAGCCGGGCCGTCGGTATCGGAGTCTGAACACGTGTGCTGGCGTTTGTCATAGCCCTCTATTTTAGAACAGGCCCACGTTTACAGCAACGAAAACCCGTTTCCCTGCGCATGAATTACGGTATAATGCGCCCATCGTCACTGAAGAAGGCACTGAGAGCCTCCGAACAATTAGTCGCGACTTATATCCTGGAGAGATGCGATGGCCGAACACGGCAGGTATGTTTACGAATGGCCGCGTCCGATGGTAACGGTAGATGCCTGCGTGTTTGCACAAACAAGGCCGACACCGAAGCTGCTCCTGATCAAACGCGGCCGCGAACCGTTCAAGCACAAGTGGGCCTTTCCGGGCGGCTTCGTCGAAATGGACGAAGAACTCGGCGACGCAGCCGCCCGCGAGTTGGAGGAGGAAACGGGCCTGACCGGCGCTGACCTGCGTCAGATGCATACATTCGGGACCATCGGTCGCGATCCCCGCGGCCGCACGATTACAATTGCGTTCATTGGCGTCACTACGGTCGACAATATGAAACTGAAGGAGGGTGACGATGCCGCCGAGGCAGCATGGTTCGACATTGACGCCCTGCCGGACATGGCTTTCGATCATCGGCAAGTGGCTGAGGCGGCGATCAAAATGTACAAGCAGAATATGCAATTCGAGGGAGAATGCAACGTGAATGAAGAATTCGCGATCACTCATCTGGTGTGGGCTTATCGGTCCTCGCGTGTGCTTCAGGTCGCCAACAAAATTGATCTTTTTTCGAAGCTCGGCGAGGAAGGTCTCTCCCTCGAGCAGGTGTGTAACGCTTGCCGCACCAGGCCCGGCATGACCGAGAAACTCCTGGTCGCATGCGCCGCATTAGGTTTTATCGAAAGGGATGGTCCACTTTACAGAAACAGCGATATGGCTCGCACGTACCTGGTCAGGAGTTCGCCGCAGTACCAGGGCGACATTATCGCCCATTCCGATGTGGTCCGGGGCTTCTGGGATCGGCTTGAGGAGGAGATCTGCCTGGAACCGCCGCGGACCGACGAGGCAGCAGTCCATCGGAGTTTCATCATGGGCATGCACAACATCACGATGGCCGGCAGAGGGCGGATCTTCGAGCAGCATATCGATCTGACCGGCAGAAGGCGGCTTCTGGATGTGGGCGGCGGCCCGGGAACGTATTCGATTCTGGCCTGTAAAGCCCATCCTCAACTGACGGCCGTGATCTTCGATCTGCCGGCCACGATCGCCATCGCCCGGCAAGTCGTGGAAAAGGAAGGTCTCAGTGACCGGATCAGTTTCCACGAGGGCGACTGGGAAAAAGACAGCTTCGGCGAGGGTTTCGACGCGGTGCTCATGTCCAACATCATGCACGGCCCGGACAGCATGGCCGCGATGAAACTTCGAAAAGCGTTCGATGCCATGCTGCCGGGAGGCATGCTCATGGTGCAGGAATTTCTGCTCAACGATGACAAGACCGGCCCCTTGGCGGCGGCGCTTTTCAACATGATGGTCGGGGCTTACTCCACGCAAGAATTGTTGGCAGAGATCCGTCAGGCCGGCTTTTCCGACGAAAAGCTCATTTTCAACGATGAAAAAGTCGGCGCCGGGTGGATAACCGCCCGAAAGTCATGACATAACAGGCCCGAAAAGGTGAAGGCGGAAACAAGCCGATAAGCCCTTTCCGGCGTACAAACAGTGTTGACTTGGCATAATGCTGAGGGTAAATTCGCCCTTCAGTGCCGAGACGACGGAGCGCGTATTGGCGAAAGGGACGAGCATGACCAAACCGACGATTTCATCCTATCTCCGTGAGAATCTCGCGCGCTTAGCCCGGAAGGAAGAGCCCGGCCCGTTTGTGACGATCTCACGCCAGTACGGCTGCGACGGCTATGAACTGGGCGATCTTCTGGTCAAGAAGCTCAATAAGCGCGAAGGTGAAGGCGGGACCCCATGGCGGCTGTACAGCAAAGAAATCCTCAAGCAGCTTGCCGAAGATTCCGGCCTGACGCAGGAACTTGTTGAACAGGAACGGCTGACAAAGCCGAGTATTTTGCGCGACTTCTTCCGCGGCATGCGCCATACGGGAATCCCGGACGGATACGAGATCCGCCACAAGATCATGCTGATGGCACGGGCTGCGGCGTTCGAGGGTCACGCGATCATCGTCGGCCAGGGAGGCACCGCGGCTACGGCCGACCTGGCAAACGGCCTCAGCGTACGCATTGAGGCGCCGCGCGACTGGCGAGTCACCCGCGTGAGTGTTCGCGAAAAGCTCAAAAAGGATGCTGCGAGTGCGCGAATTGAAGAGGTAGAAAGGGCAAGGAGGCATCTTCGCAAGTTCTACGAGCAGAAAAACCCCCGTCAGCCTGCCTTCAATCTCATGATTGACAATTCGGTTTTCAACATCGAGCAGGCCGCAGACCTGATCATCGCGGCCATGGAGTTAAGACAGCTTATCGGCAAGGCGATCATATAGATGTGTTTGATCCCGTGGGTCGGCGAGCCGTTTTTTTTGAGATTTTGCTGGCATTACCGGGGAAGATCATTATTATTGGGGGTTCGCAAATCAAGCTGGCAAGGAGGCACAGCGCAGTTGTAAGGGAATCACCCCGGGCAAAACCGGGGTGTATTGTTAATCCGGAAAGCAGGTCGACATGGAACTGATCAAACAGCTCAAATGGGCTGAATCCCAGGCCAGGGAAATCGTCGAGCAGGCCAAGACCGACGCGGCCCGTTACGTTGAACAGACCAGACAACAGGCCGAGCAGGAGATGGCGGCGGCCCGAACGGAACGCCGGCAGGCCATCGAACGCGCCGTTGCCGAGGCCGCCGAGCAAGGCAAGACGCAAGTCGAAGCGATCAAGGCCCAAGCCACCTGCGAAAAAGAGGAGCTGCATGCCCGGGTCGCCGAGCGCAAGGAAAAATGTATCGCCCGGGTCATGGACTTTTTGAAACAGATGTAGGTATCCGGATGTCAGGTGTCGACGTTCGGACGGCTCCGTTCGAATCGTTTTGCCGGCAGCGTGATTTGCAGGAATCGACATGGCAATCGCCCGAATGACAAAAATCATGATCGTCACTCACCGGAGTGAGGCAGCGCGCGTTTTGGAAGCGCTTCAGCAGGCCGGGCTGGTGCAGGTCCTCGATGCCGAGACGGCAATGGTCAGCAAGGAATGGCCGGAGCTGCATGTCGAATTCAGACGGCCCAAGGGCCTGGAGGAAATGGTCGCGCGGCTGGAGAAGGCGATTGCGTTCCTCAAGGATTACGCAACGGAAGATACCGAAACGAGCGTGTTCAACCCGCGGGTGACCATCGACAAGGCCAGATACCTCGAAGTCGTCAGCGGCAACCGGGCGCTGGAGCTGCTGAGCCGGGCTGAAACCATCGAAGAGAATCTCAATCAACTCGCCGCCGAAGGCGAGAATCTGACGGGGCGCATTCACGCCCTGCTGCCGTGGGAAGCCATGGAGACGCCGGTCGAGGCGATTCGTCAGCTCAATACCGTCGCTGTTTTTCCGGGATTACTTCCGTATCAGCATTTCGATGATACCAGCGAGGCGCTGGCGGGGATGGGCGCGGCTATTGAGCGGGTAGGCAGCACCGGCAACATGCACGCGTGCATCGTAGCCTGTCCGCGCGAGAGTGCCGCCGATGTGCAGAAGGTGCTTCGCAGTAACGATTTCGAGGCGGTCAGCTTCGAGGGCATGACCGGCAGGGTGAGCGATCTGATTGCCGGCCATCGCAAGAGACTGGCGGCGATTGAGAAGGCTCGGGAGGATGCCAAAGAGCAGGCGTCGGAGATCGCCAAAGATCGGCTTTCGCTCCAGATCCTGTACGACCATTATCGCAATCTTCTGAAGCGCGAGGTCACGCATGCCGGCGCACCGGCGACGGAAAGCGTCATCCTGTTCGAAGGCTGGGCGAAGAAGAAGGATTACCGACGGATCGAAAAGCTAATCAGCGGATTTTCCGCCAGCAGCGTCAGCGAGATTGCGCCTGCGGAGGGGGAACTGCCGCCGGTGGAGATCGACAATCCCGCGCCGGTACGACCGTTTGAACTGATCACGCGTCTTTACGGCCTGCCTGTGCCGACTTCTATTGATCCGACTGCGTTTTTGGCACCGTTTTTCGCGATTTTCTTTGGGTTGTGCCTCAACGACGCAGGTTACGGCCTGGTTCTGATGGCGGTGTTGGCGTGGGTGCTGAAGAAGGCGCGCGTCAACAGGGGCCCGTTCTGGATGCTGATGATCTGCGCATTCGCGACGACGGTGTCGGGGGCGATTACTGGCGGCTGGTTCGGAGACGCGATAACCGCCCTGCTGCCGGAGGGTCCTGTTCGAAATGGGCTGGACGCCATACGCATCAAGCTGATGCTGTTCGATCCGATGCTGCAGCCGATGACGTTCTTCGCCTTATCCTTGGGACTTGGTTACCTGCAGATTCAGGTTGGTCTGTTCATTGCCTTTGTCTGCAATCTTCTGAAGAAGGATATCGTCGCGGCGATCTTTGACCAGTTGACATGGATCGTGATGCTCAACTGCCTTGTGACGGTCGGCTTGTCGAAGGGCGGCGTTCTGCCCGCAAGCCTTGCCAAACCGGTGGGGTTGTCTGCCCTGGTTCCGGCGGTGTTGATTCTTCTCTTCAGCGGCCGCGGCATGGGCTGGGGCGGAAGGATAGGATTCGGGGTGTTCCAGCTTTTCAGTACGGTTTTCTACATGGGAGACATGCTGAGCTATGTGCGTCTCATGGCCCTGGGTATGGTGGGGGCCGGCTTCGGCATCGCCATTAACGTGCTGGTCAAGCTGGTGGGCCAGGCGCCTTACGTCGGCTGGTTCTTAGGGGCGCTGGTGTTTGTGGTGGGCCATATATTCAACCTTGCCATGTCGATGTTGGGCGCGTTCGTGCACACGATGCGGCTTCAGTTCGTTGAGTTTTTCCCGAAATTCTTCACGGGGGGCGGCGAGGAGTTTGCTCCGCTTAGGAATCAGTACACGTACGTTGACGTGCGAGAATAATGTCTGCTTAACTTTTGAGGCAACAGAAAGGACTTGGAATTATGGGCATTGAAACACTGGGTTTGGCGTTCTCGATCGCGGGTGCAGCGGTGGCTGTGTTCCTCTCCGGCATCGGCTCATCGATTGGTTTGGCGGCGGCCAGCAGAGCGGCCACGGGCGTCCTCAGCGAAAAACCGGAACGTTACGGCACCCTGATGCTGCTGGTGGTGCTGCCCAGTACACAGGGCATTTACGGGTTTGTGGTCGGGCTGTTTGTAATGATCAAGCTCAACATGTTCGGCGGTGATGTGACACCGGTCGAGTGGTACCAAGGACTTGCGATTCTGGCGGCGTGCCTGCCGGTCGGCATCGGCGGCCTTGTCAGCGCCATTCACCAGGGGCGGACCGGTGCGGCCGGTATCCTTATGACGGCCAAGCGTCCGGAGATGGCGTTCAAAGCCGGTGTGGTGTTCGCGGCGATGATCGAACTGTACGCGATTCTGGGCTTCCTGATCAGCCTGCTGATCCTCCTGATGGGCATCAATGTTGGGACAGCCGCTGCCTAAACCGATGTTTCTTTACTCACCGGATAAAGCGAAATGAACGCTGAACAGGTTGTAGACAAAATACTCGCCGAAGCGCGGGCCGAAGCGGACGCGATCAAGGCGGAAAGCGATCGGCGCTGCGCGGAAATGAAGGCCGAACTGCAGAAAGAGCTGGATGCGTACCGCAGCGAGACGAACCGCCTCGCCTCAGAAGCTGCATCGGACAAACAGTCGCGGATGTTGGCCAGCGCAAGGATGGCGGTCCGCAAAGACATTCTGGCGGCTAAACGTGCCCTGCTGGACGGCGTGCAGGAAGAAGCTGCCCGCCGAATCGCGGCGATGCCCGACGAGGAATACCAGAAGCTCATGACAGCCCTGATGATGAAGGCGGCCGAGACTGGCGACGAGGAAGTCGTTATCGGCAAAAACGAAAGCCGCATCACGGAAAAGCTGATCAAGGAAGTGAATCGTCAGTTGGGTCCCGGCTATCGGGGCAACCTTCACCTGGCCAGAGATCGTGCGGACATCAGCGGCGGATTCATCCTCCGCAGGGGCCAGGTGCAGATCAACGCCAGCATCGAGGTCCTCATCCAACGGGCCCGCGAAGAACTGGAGATGGAACTGACCAACGAGCTGTTCGGCGAATGACGGGACTGAACGTTTGACGGGAATGAAACGGACAAACATGGAACAGGCGGCGGTCATAGATTTCTATCGATACCCCCCTATCGGCGCAGAGGACTGGCGGTATACCTTCGCAACCGGCCGGGTGCGGTCATTGGAGACGACGATGCTGCCGCGTTCGGCGTTTCTGGATATGGCCAATGCGGACGACTTTCACACCGCTTTGGACATGTTAAGCGGCAGCGATTACGCGGACATGCAGTCAGCCGCCACCTTAGGTGAAGCGGAGAACATGCTGCTGGCCAAGCGGAGGATGGTGCGAAATCTGTTTATCGATCTTATGATCGATGAGGATATCGCTGCGGTGCTGCGGACACGGCACGATTTTGCCAATATGCGTCTGGCCATTCGCCGGGTCGTGACCGAAAAGGCCATTGGCCTGGATTACAGCGATTTCGGCAACGTTGCCGTCGAAGATCTCGAGGAGATCTTCGCGCAGGAAAATTACGATCGTCTGCCCCATTATCTGCGCGAAGCGGTCGAAGAAGCGGTCCTGTCGTATTATGTGGACAAGAACATTCGCCGCATCGACTACGCGATTGATCGGCACGAGGCTCGGTACCGGATTCAGAAGGCCTGCGAACTGGGCGGCGTCTTTCTGCTGTCGCTGTTCCGGACGGAAATCGACCTGACAAACATTCGGACGCTGCTGCGGCTCAAACTGGCCGACCGCCCAGAAAAGGACCACTTTCTGCCCGGCGGCTTCGTGGAGACGGACCGGTTTGTCCATGGGCTTGACGTCGGCTACGAGGCGCTGGCGACGCTGTTTTATGCGACGCCGTACCACGACGTGGTCGAGGGCGGTGTCAACTATCTCACCAGCGAACAATCGTTTCTGCGCCTGGAGCGGCTGTGCGAGGAACATCTGATGGGCTTCCTGCGGACGACGCGGGCGTTGGCCGCGGGGCCGCAGCCGGTCATCGCGTACTTGCTCATGAAGGAGAACGAAATACGAACAGTCAGGATGATCCTGACCTGCAAGAATAACGGGCTTGATACAAGGCTTATCCTCGACCGTCTCGGCGAGTAGAGGCCCGAGTGACGATGCCGTAATCAAAAGCAATACGGTATCGCCCGCGTACGGCACGGCGTGCAGCGGCCGTACTTGACAGCAACAGTTACGAGGTTCGATATGGAAGGCAAGATAGCGGTTTTAGGCGGAGCGGATTTCGTGATGCCGTTTTCGGCGCTCGGTCTGGATACGTATGCCGTCGAGTTCGATGCCGCCGCCGTCGTCAAAACCGCCGGCGAGATACTCAAGAAGCATTATGCTCTCGTCGTCGTGGCCGAGAATGTCGCGTCGCTGGCTGGCGACGTCTTCGAACCCACCCAGCGGCAGGCGGTGCCGTGCGTGGTGATTGTGCCCTTCACAACCGGCTCTGAGGGCTTCGCGACGCAGGCGCTTGGCAAGCTGCTGAAGATGGCCACGGGCATTAACATCCTGGCCAATTGAGTCTGGGATATGCCTGGACAAATCCGCAGATTGCGCGGACGGACGCAGATGAATTAGAACGGCAGGATATCTGCGGGAATCTGCGACATCTGCAGAATATGTTTGCATAGACTGTTTAGAATTGAAGGTTCTGCAATGAGTGAATTGAGCAAGGGTACGATCATCAAAGTAGCCGGGCCCGTGGTCGTGGCCAAAGACATGGTCGGTGCGCGAATGTACGACGTGGTCCGCGTCGGCAGCGAAAACCTCATCGGCGAAATCGTGGAACTGCACGGCGATCTGGCCAGCATCCAGGTCTACGAGGACACGGTAGGCATCGGACCCGGCGAAGAGGTCGTCAACACCGGCGCGCCACTCAGCGTCGAACTCGGCCCGGGGCTGATCTCCAGCATTTATGACGGTATTCAGCGGCCTCTGGATGCGCTGGTCCAGGCCCAGGGCAACAACATCCTCCGCGGAAGCGCAATCCCCGGCCTGCGGCGCGATATCAAATGGCACTTCACGCCCACTGTCGAAAACGGCGTACAGGTCTGCGGCGGCGACATTATCGGCGAGGTCCAGGAGACGACCCTTGTCAAGCAGCGGATCATGGTTCCGCCGGACGTCCGCGGCACGCTCGAAGGACTCAAGGAAGGCGACTACACGGTCGACGAGGTCATCGGCGCAGTGGTCGGCGAGGGCGGCCGTCGGACCGAACTGAAACTCATGCAGAAGTGGCCGGTGCGTCGCCCGCGGCCTCGCAAGGAGCGTCTGGCACCCAATGAGATCCTCGTCACCGGCCAGCGGGTCATCGATGCCTTTTTCCCGCTCAGCAAGGGCGGCACCGCCTGCGTGCCCGGCCCCTTCGGCACCGGCAAGACCGTCGTCCAGCACCAGTTGGCCAAGTGGGTCGACGCCGACGTCGTCATCTATGTCGGCTGCGGCGAACGCGGCAACGAAATGACCGACGTGCTGCTGGAATTCCCGGAACTGCTGGATCCACACAGCGGCGAACCGCTGATGAAACGCGTCGTCATGGTGGCCAACACGTCCGACATGCCCGTGGCTGCCCGTGAGGCCAGCGTTTACACGGGCATCACCATGGCCGAGTATTTCCGCGACATGGGCTATTCCGTCGCCATGATGGCCGACAGCACCAGCCGCTGGGCCGAAGCCATGCGTGAAATCTCCACGCGGCTCGAAGAGATGCCCGCCGAAGAAGGCTACCCGGCCTACCTCGGCGCCCGCATCGCGTCCTTCTACGAACGTGCGGGCCGGATAGTCTGTGCGGGCTCCCCGGAGCGCATCGGCGCCCTGTCAATCATCGGGGCGGTCAGCCCGCCGGGCGGCGACCTGTCTGACTCGGTCGTTCAGGCAACCCTGCACGTAGTGAAGGTGTTCTGGTCCCTGCAGGGTCGGCTCGCCCAGCAGCGGCACTTCCCCGCCATCGACTGGCTGACGAGCTATTCGTTCTACAAGGAGTACCTGCCGGGCTGCTTCGAAGACAAAGAAAAGGGCCTCGAATTCGCCGATATGATGCGGCAGGCCATGGCGCTGCTGGAACAGGAAGCCCAGTTGGCAGAAATCGTACGACTCGTCGGCGCCGAAGCCATCAGCGCCAACGACCGTATGGCGATGGAAACCGCCAAGAGCATCCGCGAGGACTTCCTGCACCAGAACGCCTTCCACAAGGTGGACACGTACACGCCAATTGACAAGCAGTTTGACATGATGAAGGTCATCCTGCACTTCCACAAGCAGGGGCTGGCGGCCATCGAAAACGGCGTTGAGACCGCCGAGATCTTCAAGCTGCCGGTGCGGGAGGAGATCGCTCGCGCCAAGTATGTTGAGGACGGCCAGGCGGCATCCATCCGCGGCATCATGGATACTATTGACAAGCAGATGAAGGCCCTGTACGCCCCTGCGGCACAGACGGCCGAAAGTGAATAAGTCAGTGCGGCGGGTCGCCCGCACGGCGGCCGTGCCGAAGAGAATGCGAGAAAGCGGGAGCTTGACATGCTGAAAGAGTACAAGACCGTCTCTGAGATTTACGGACCACTGATGCTGGTCGAATCCGTCGACGGCGGCAAGTACGGACACATCGTCGATATCGAGATCGCCGACGGCACAACGCGACACGGGCAGATCCTGCAGGTTGAAAAAGACAAGGTGCTCGTGCAGGTCTTCGAAGGCACTGAAGGCATCAACGTCAGCGACAGTACGGTGCGCTTCCTCGGCAAACCGATGGAACTGGCGGTATCGCCGGAGATCCTCGGGCGTGTCTTTGACGGCACCGGCAACCCCAAGGACGGCGGCCCGGCCATCATCCCGAAGAAAAGTCTGAACATCAACGGCAACCCGATCAATCCATACGCCCGCGACTATCCGAACGAGTTTATCCAGACCGGTATCAGCACCATCGACGGGCTGAACCCTCTGGTTCGCGGCCAGAAGCTGCCGATCTTTTCGGGCGCGGGGCTGCCGCATGACGAGATTACCGTGCAACTGGCCCGCCAGGCGACGGTGCGCGGCAAGGGCGAGGCGTTTGCGGTGGTGTTTGCGGCTATGGGCATCACCTTCGAGGCCGCCCAGTTCTTCATCAATGACCTGACCAATACCGGTGCAATCGAGCGTGCGGTGCTGTTCATCAATCTCGCCAACGACCCGGCCATCGAGCGCATCGCCACGCCGCGTGTGGCGCTTACCGCAGCAGAGTACCTGGCGTTCGACGAGGACATGCACGTTCTGGTTATCCTCAACGACATGACCAACTACTGCGAGGCGCTCCGTGAGATCAGCGCCGCCCGCAAGGAAGTGCCCGGCCGCCGCGGCTACCCCGGCTACCTTTACACCGACCTGGCGACCATCTACGAACGGGCCGGCCGCATCAAGGCCAAGAAGGGCTCCATTACGATGGTGCCTGTGCTGACGATGCCGGAAGACGACAAGACGCACCCTGTGCCCGACCTGACCGGCTACATCACCGAGGGCCAGATCATCATGAGCCGGCCGCTGCATCGCAAAGCGATCGCCCCGCCGGTGGATGTGCTGCCGAGTTTGTCGCGACTCAAGGACAAGGGCATCGGCGAGGGCAAGACCCGTGAAGACCACGCCGACCTGTACAACCAGCTTTATGCCGCCTATGCACGCGGCAAAGAGGCACAGGAACTTGCCACGATCTTGGGCGAAGCGGCGTTGTCCCAGGAGGACCGCAAGTACATGACGTTCGCCAACGAGTTCGAGGCGCGGTACATCTCGCAGGGCTACTACGAAAACCGCACAGTTGAACAAACGCTTGACCTAGGCTGGGAGCTGCTGAGCATGTTTGACAATGTCGAGCTCAAGCGAATCGACGCCCATCTCATCGAGAAGTATATGCCCCGCTTCAGGGGAAAGAAACAGCCTGTCGAAGGGTAGACGATGCTGGAAAACGTAAACGCAACCCGGATGGAGTTGCTTCAGCTCCGCAAGCGAGTGGCGCTGGCTTCGCGCGGACACCGCCTGCTCAGCCAGAAACGCGACGAGATCTCGCGGCAGTTGGTACAGATCGCCCGGCTGATAGGCCCCCTGCGGCAGCGCGTCGAAAAAGAACTTCTGGAGACCACCCGCCGGTTTATGATGGCCCGCGCCACCATGGAGCCCGAGGACATGGCGGCGGCCATGGAAGTGCCTACCAAGAAGTTCAGCCTGGCGATCAGCTTCGCCCGCATCATGAGCGTGCGGGTGCCCGAGATCAGCAAGGAAATCGCCGGCGATATAGTCTGTTATGGTTTTGCCTCCACCAGCGGCGAACTCGATGTCGCGCTGCGGGCGTTGGAACGGGCGTTCGATGGGCTCATTGAACTGGCCGAAAAGGAAAAACAGGCCCAGCTTCTGGCTATCGAACTGCAGATGACGCGTCGACGCGTCAACGTCCTGGAGCACGTGGTCATCCCGGACATTCAGGAAACAATCAAGTATATCTACAGCAAGCTCGGCGAAGCCGAACGGGACAATATCAGCCGTCTCATGAAGATCACGGATATCATCCGCGGCACATGACGGCGAGCCCCCCCTTCCGCGGCCGGGTTGCTGATTGGCGGCCGCCGGGTAAATCCGGCGGGCAGGCTGCAATATGGCAGGCATTGGCGAAGATAAAGCTAACGGCCCTTCAAAGTCCTTCATGACCGTAGGGCCCACCCTGCACTACAGTCACAGCAATGTGATGCGCTGCTGGTGGCTGGCGGTGGTCGTCTATGTCCTCGCCTGTCTGTTCTGGTCGCGCATCCTCACCGGCACCGCACTGGAACTCAACTCCGAACGCCTGTCGGCCTGGAACTCGTGGGCCCTCGGCCCGTTCGTCGTCAGCCCGATCAGCATTTACGAATATCCCTGGCAAATCGTCGTGCTCGGCTGGCTTATGGCCGTGCTGGCGGTGGCCCCGATCATGGCCGCCCAGCTTATGAGCTTCCGTTTCAGCCTGCCCATGATCCTTGCCGCCGTGCTGATCGCCCGGCTGCATTGGTTCGGCGTGTTCCTGGGACTCAGTTGCGTCGCCGTGGCGTGCAGGCCGCTGCGATTCCGCTCGCGCTTCATTTCCGTGCTCCTGTGCATCTCACCGCAGCTTATTTATTGGGCCGTCTTCGGCGGCGTAGAGGATGTTGATCCGATCCGTTGGGCGTTTTCTTATGCGCCCTGGATGTCCGCCTGGCTCATGGCTCTGGCTATTGCCGGGGTCATTCTGGGCATCGGCCATTACACCCGCTACAGGCCGGGCCTGATTTTCAGTGTGTGCGGCTTGGTGCTGATGGGGGCGGTCGCCATCTTCTTCGTCAAGATCAGCTTTTCCGAACTCGACTATCAGCTTTATATCGCTAAAAACAATCCCGAAGTGGTCCGCGAGTTTCACGACCGTTCCATGAGCGACGCCATCGACAAGGCTATCGTGGACCCAAGCACGGAAAGCTACCTGCGGGGCCTCTTCTATCCCACCGAGCCCATCCTGCTCCGCAAGGAACTCAAGAATGAAATCATCAATCACCTGAGCAACGACCAGTGGCCCAACTGGCTCATCAACATCCTGCCCGACGAATTCAAGTACCAGGCAAAACGGCAGTGGCTCCTGGAACAGTACCGCATCTTCATCGAGAAATGGACCGCCAGCAAGCGCATGCCCATCGCCTTGTACTACATGGCCATGCTCAACGAGTACCGGCCAGACGTGCGGCTGCTGGCGCAGAGCCCCAAGGAAATCCTGCATTTTTACAACAACTACCCGCATCGCGAAACCCGCGTTATCTGGAACAAGCTGTACAACGAATTTCCGCACAGTCCCGAGTCGCTCGAAGCGCGATGGCGCCTTGCGGTCCATGCGGCTGGAATGGGCGAATTCGAGCAGGCCGCCCAACTCTGCCGGGAAGCCCGCGCCGGCGTCGAGGAACAGCTCCAACGCCTCAGCCAGACGCCGTCGGCCGGCGAGTCATTCCTCACGGCCTTTGCCCCCCCTGCCCGTACGGTGATGACGCCGTTCAAACTCCGCGAACTCATGATGAAACTGGATGAGTTCCTCGTCCTCATCAGCGAGCAGAACCGCGCCGACGATCCGGGGGTGCTCAGCCGCCTGGCGAGGTTTGTGCTGCTCAATCCGTACAGCCCCAGCTATGCCCAGGAACTCGACCTTCTCCTGGTCGAAATGGGCCAGGGTCAGACCGACCCCCTGATGGACAACGTCTTGTTGGCCAAAGTCATGCTCATGCCGGACGCTCAACTCAGGGCCGCCGAACTGAATGCCCTTCACACACGTTTCACCAATACCGATGGCGGCATCCGGGCCCTTTACGAACTGGGCCTCCTCAAAGTCCAGCTCTGGAAGGATCCGGAGACCAAGCCTGAGGACAAGAAGAAATACCTCCAGGATGCCCGCAGTATTCTCAACATTTTCATGGAGCTTTATCCGCAGAGCATCTTCAGCGAACATGCCCGCATGATGCTCAACAGCTTGCCGGCCACCGAGTAAAACGGGGCTTGCACCGATTCAGCGCCGCTTCCTTTGTTCTTCCTGTTTTGGCTGCCGCCGTGTGCAAGGCCTGTGCCTGCCTCAAATTCTGATTGACTTTTCGACGCGGCATGATATGATAAGTACAGGAGATTTAAGGGTTTAGTGATGGCGCCAACGACACCGGACCGCGGTATTCGGACAGGTTTCGCCCCCGTGCGGCAGGCCCCGCTTTCAAAGCATCTTGGCCCGGCCGCCCTTGGCGGCACCTATGATCGCCGCGGCCGACGATGGCCGATACTGGGAGTCTCCTGATGGGCACTGCGGCAGACAAAAACGGCCGTCAACCGACCGTTCTCGTGGTCGGCGACGCGGCTAGAGCGTTGACGCGCACCGCATCGCCGGCCCGCAATCGCCTTGAATACTGCGGCAGCATGCTCGACGCGATGGCGCTGGCAGCCGAACGGGAATTCGCCTTTATCTACGTCGTCATGTCCGGCTTCGACAAGCCCCCGGAAGCCGAGCTGAAACTCCTGCGGCAGATCAGCCCCGCCTCCCGCATCGTCCTGCTGGCCGAGATGCACGAAGAAGCCTCCGCGCGGCAACTGATCCGCGACGTTACAAACGCTGCGCGGCCCGCCGACGCCTATCAGATATGTCCGGTCGATCACGAAATCATCGCCTCAGGCAACCATGCAGCCTTTGACGGCGCCTACAGCTCACTTCTGGCCGCCCGTGATGAACGCATCCGCCAGCTTGAAAAACTCGCCATGGAGGACGATCTGACCGGGCTGAAAAACCGTCGTTACGTACGGCAGTTTTTGCACCAGATCCTCGACAAGGCCCGCCGCGAATCGTTCGAGGTCACACTGCTCGTTTTCGACATCGATGATTTCAAACGCTACAACGACGTCTACGGGCACGCGGTCGGCGACAATGTGCTGCGGCAGACGGCCATCATGATGCGCCGCTGCTGCCGTCACCACGACGTTACGGGAAGGATCGGCGGCGACGAATTCGCCTTCGTCTTCTGGGACTGCCGAAAGAAGGATAAGACGTCCAGTGCCGGCAAGCACGTTGAGCCGGAGCGGCGCCACACGGTCACACAGCACCCACGAGAGGCGGTCTTCATGGCCGAGCGGTTCAGGAAGGAAGTCAGTTCAGCCGAGTTGTCTTTCCTCGGCCCGGAAGGCAAAGGCATCCTTACCATCAGCGGCGGATTGGCCTCATACCCAAAGGATGCTCACACCGTCGACAGCCTCTTTGAGCAGGCCGACAAGGCACTGTTGGAGGCCAAACGCAGCGGGAAAAACCAGATCACCCTCGTGGGAAGCAGCCGCCGCCTGCCTGACGCACCTTGACTGTGTCGATCATTTCGATACGATTTCGGTCTCGAACGGCCCTAACAGCCTGTAACGTATACCCCGCCACGTAATCGTGCGCCCGAATGCCGAGGCCGCGACAAGCACGAACAGCACCCACGACCAAAGAAACGTGCCGTACCAGTCCGCCCGTGCCGCCGCTTTCAGACTGGGCGCCTCCTCCGGCAGGAGATGCAGAATCATGCGCTGACGAAGCACACTGCGGTAGATCTGCCCCGCAATGAACAGCGCCGGAACCGCGACATAGAGCGGAAAAAACAGCGACCGTACTGCCGCGGCATACGCCGCAATCGCCGCGCCGCCCCACACGCCGAACAGCGAGTATGTGATGCAGAACATCGCCAGCCACCACTCGCCGGGCGTCGTAACCCGTGTAATGACGAACTGCCGGCACGCAAACTCGTAGAGTCCCGCCCATGTCGTCTTCTCGTGCGAAGCCACCATGCAGCGCGGCGCATAAATGATCTTCATGCCCGCACGCTTGATCGCATACGAAAGGCTCAGATCGTCAGCAATTGCTTTGCCCCACACGGCCCTCAGGTCCACCTTGCGTGCAGTCTCCACACGCAACGCCATCGAACCGCCCCAGAGCTGGTTGAACGCCGTATTGCCGAGCATCTGTGCGATCTTGCCGTTGATCGCGGACATCGCCAGCGACGCCAGATTATTCTCCAGCGGCACGAACCACCGGTATCCCGTGGTCGCCCCGTGCCGCGCCTTGCGAAGGGGATACACCATGTGCTCCAGCCACAGCGGATGAAGACATGCATCACTGTCCGCAAAAGCAAGGATTTCGATGTCCTTGGGGGCGTGTTCCACCGAGTAAAGCAGATTGTGTATCTTCTGGCTGCAGCCGGTCGCCCGGCCTGCCGTCAGGATACACACCTGCCGCGCCGCACAACGGGCCCCATGCTCGTCCCGCAGCCGACACAGGACCTCATAGGCCGGATCCGCCGCATCCTGCACCACGAAGTGCAGTACAAAGTCAGGATACTCAAGATTGAGAATCGAACGGATGTTCTTTTCGAAGGCCCGGTCGATGCCCTTGCATGGAACCGTCAGCAGCACCGGCTGTCGGACCTCCGGATGACGCTGGGCCGACTTCTTCAAGGCATAAAAAAAATTCCGCCGCGATTGCCAGAGAAATAGCCCTTGCGAGGCCAACAACAGCACAGCAACCACGGCATAGATCCACCAGAACATCCCGCAAAACCTTCCAAACCCCTGCAATAACCCACCCCATGCTACAGGCCGCCGTTCCACCTGGATTACGACCCTGGCGGCCATTGCTGATTATGCTGTTCTGTCGCCGCGAGTCAAATACAATCCGCCAAGCCTCTGGTCACCAAAGCCCCCCTCATCTGCGCCCGCTGGAGCGAAACACAAGTGAAACGTGCCTGTCCCCCACGCCACCCGCGGCCTGCGCCCGCTCACGGTGCGGCGATCGATGCTAAAGGCACGATCTGTGCCACCAATTCATCGTGTGTATAGCTGCGGTCCAGGTCGAACGTTATGATACAGCCATGGCTATGATCCGAAGCCAGAATAATCATACGCTGCCCCACGGCACACCAGCCCTGCTCCTGGGGCTGATGACCCACGATAAAATGGTCCACATCCAAAAGCTCCGCCATCTTGTCAATCGCCGCCAAGCTCTGCCTGCGGCCCCATGTCAGCTTGTACAGCGGTTCCGGCCGCAACATATCGCCGGAAAGGAGTTGGCGGTCGAATACTGTGATATCGAAGTTGTCGACGAACCGCTCCTCCGGCAGCGAGTGCGACATCCAGATGCGGTTCGGGCATCGCACTGCAATCGGCTGGGACAGAAGATATGCCCTGAGCGCCCGTATCGCCACGTCATAGTCCTCGCGGAAGACCCGCCGCATGGCCGCCTTCAATGCAGCATTCATTCCCTTGCCCGCCTTCATCACGTCATTGTCAACGATGATCGCGGTGTCATGGTTACCCATGACCAGAAAGACCTGCTGCGGAAACTGCAGTTGATATCGCAACACATCCGCCCACAATTGAAACGACAGGCAGCCGCCCTCTTCATCCTCCGGCCCCCCGTGCAGAATCTCCTGAAAAATCACATACGTGTCCGGATGATACTCCAGATCGGCCAGTGCAACGACCTTTTCGAAGTTACGGCGGTGACCGTGCAGATCTCCTGTAATAATCGCCCTGCCGCGATCCGGCAGGCAGATCACGTTGCCGTCGCGCAGCGGCGTGCACAGATTCGCATCAATGCCTTGTCTGCACAGTTCAATCATTGCGTGCCTTGCCGTTGCCGCCGATCCTGCTGCCGAAGATACTGCGTATCATCGTGTCCAGCCGGGCGATTACTTCACCCATATTCGCCGGCCGATCAGCCGGCTTTTCCTGGACGCAATCCATGACGATCTGCGAAACCGGCTCAGGGATCTTGCGGTAGATCTCGTGCGGCGCTTTAAACTCGCCGACCACGTGCATCGCCATGCCAATGTTCGTTTTTTTCGGGATCAGGGTGGGCACGTTCTTGCCCGTCAGCGCCCAGTACATCGTCGCCCCCAGGTTGAAGATATCCGTCCGGTGGCTGATGTGCTTGCGAAGCACCTGTTCCGGAGCAATGTAGTCGGGCGTTCCCTGAATACGGGACTTGATGGCCCCCAACTTGCAGCTCTGCCCGAGATCAATAATCTTCAGCGCACCCTCGCTCGACACCAGGATATTGTTGGGCTTAATATCGCAATGAACAAATCCCGCCTCGTGCATCGCATTAAGCCCGGTAGCAATCATTCGGAACAACAACAGAATATCCCCCAGGCTCAATCCGCGCGATTCCTCAAGGCTGCGGCCGTTGAACATTTCCATTGAAAGCAGCAGTTCGGTCGTCTTGAGCAGCTTGCGCTGCCGGATAATCCGGTAGCATTTCCGGATGTAGGGGTGCGAAATCTGCCGGGCAACCTTGAATTCTGTCTCCATCTGCTCGAAAATGCGGGTATCCTCAGGCCGTTCAAGGACCGCCCGCTTGAGCGCAACCGTCTGCCGCGTCGATTCGTCCGTCGCCAGGTAGATGGTCGTGCGCGCGCCGGTTCCGATACGCTTGATGATCGTGAATCCATCAACGTCTAAGATGCTGGACATACCATGTATTCGGTAATAGTCGAGTAGCCAATTATGATAAAAACTGCGAACGCACACCCGGCAGGACGCGGCCGCCCACGCCCCTATATCTTAGCCAAATAACCGCAAAATGTCCAGCAGGGACCTTTTTTTCGGGGCCTTTTGACAAAAATTACCCCATCACACTTGACAAAATGGACGAAATCAAAATAATGCGGAACTCTGTAATTATCGGCCGCTCGTAACGGTCGGCCTCGGGGCAGGAACGTATAGCCCCTTAGGCGTCCTGGCGGCAGAGGCAGGTGTATCCCGCCCGGGCGTCAGGTGCCGGTAGCAAGTTGGTGTTCCCCGATAGCTCAATCGGTAGAGCGAGCGGCTGTTAACCGCTAGGTTGTAGGTTCGAGCCCTACTCGGGGAGCTTGATCTTTCCAGCCGAACCCATTCGGCTGATCCAGTTAACGCAAACGCCCGACCATGAAAATGGCCGGGCGTTTTCGTATCTCTATGCCCGCAAAGGGTTACGGCGAATCGGCCCTCGCGGGCCGCGCTCTCTGTTTCAACCCGCCTCCACCCCGTTGCGGCAGTGAACCTATACGTTCTCTCTCGGCCGCCGAGAGCAACGGGCCGAACTCTCTGACTCTCTCGTAAACAGCCCTCGCCCAGTTAACAGACCCGTTTGCACCGGGGGCCACCACCATTTCGAACCGAGGCGACCAACGATCTGCTATCGTCCTAGAAACTCCCTCACCCTTTCGAGGATAAGACCGCGACGATTTGCCACGAATTCTTCGAATCGCTCGGGGGTAAGCAGCGCCCGATCAGGGATCAGGTAGTTGTCCCGAAGTTCCGTATCCGACACATCCATGAAGTAGTCCATCGGCATGTCGTCGCTCTTGCGGATGTTTCGCAGCTTACCGAGATAGGCGAGGTTCCCAATGTCATCCACCAAGCTCGGGTATTTCATCCGGAAGACCGACTGCGGAAAGATGTGGTCAACTTCCGGATTCTCCTGCCACGACAGTGTCGTCTTGCAGATCGTTGGCTGCGCGATGTTCAAAGCCAGGCGGGGGTTGTTGTTAAGCATTTCGCTCGACGACTGGACGAAATGGTTCTTTTGCATGGTCTCCACGACATGGAGGAGGCCAGTTAGAGGCAACGGTCTCCCCTTATGCTTCCTAATTTCATCCCGCAGATATCGGATGCGGGCTTCGGAGCGAACAAAACCGTTGAACAGCAGGAAGTAGAGCAGGGATCGCAGCGATCTCCGCTCTTCGTCCGGGACGGAACCATTCTTGAACTGGTAAAGATAGTAAATCAGCGGGAAGAGGGTTGCGAGGGGCTGGACCAAACTTCGGCTCCTAATGCCGACATCGGGGCTTCGAACGAAATCAAGCGTGCTCTTCAGCGCGTTGGCGAATTGCTCGAAGGCGGGTTCGAGAGCCTGCCAGTGCCTCTGTATATTCGCCACCTCGTAAACGACTGGTGAGTCAGTCACCAGCAGGAGTCCCCGGATAATGAAGTCCTTATCAATGCCCAGCGGACATGTGGACTCCACCTTAGCGACAAGGTCGTCGAAGGAGACTCGTGCTCCCTGCCACTTGGATTTGAGAAAAGAGAACATTAGGTCGGCGCGACTCAGCCTTGTTCCGCCCGTGTTAACCCGCACGAAGATTTCTAGCACCTCGTCCAGAGTTCGCGCAGATGCAGCATCTGGCGCTTCGTCATCAATCGTCTCTACCGGAACCAGATCGCTGCGAGTGAGAACCCTACGGAGCAGACGGATGTTGCTCCGAGCCCGCCCCGCATCATCGCCGGCCAAACCCGCATCCGCGATGGTTTTCTCGGTCTCGGCGTCCTCCAGACGCGATGGCCAAGTCGCGATCCTATTAACGGGAATCAGCCGTTTCGGCCTGTTGCTGTCCTCCTCATTCCAGAATTCAAAGCGGTACAGCCCGCCAAGGCCATCCTCAGGCACATCAGGATCGGGTTTCGCCCCTGGCCCGCTCGTGACGTTGAAGTACAGTCTCTTTCGGCCGTAGGTCCCATAGACAGCGAGGTACAATGATTGAAGCCTCTGCTGCCCATCCAGGACCATGCGCAGAGGCTGACCTTGCGCCTTCGTCTTCGGGACGAATGTCAGACCCAGCTCATAGTCGCTTACGAACTCGCGGTACGGCACCTCCAGAAATCGTGTCTGCCAGAACAACAACGACCCGAAGGGATACTCGCGCATGACCGAGTCCATGAGCAGCCTGATTTGCTCCATGCTCCAGACGAAATCTCGCTGTATATCCGGCAGGACGAGCTGCTGGTCGTTGCGGATCTGGTTCAATAAGGACATGATGGACTCGGTCTTCGATGCCATGCCTTTCCCTTTCTTCGCATTAGCAGGGCCCCATTAAGCGGCCGATCTACTCCGGCGATGAGATCGCTATAACCGACCGCTGAATTCGGCCAGAACACGTTCACGGCCACCATTATACGTCTGCCGAGATAAACGTCAACGCGAAACACCTGATTAGCGGCCCGCTATCCCCGCACCCCACCGCCATTTCGAACTCGCGCCGGGTAAGTAAGAGAAGGACGAAGAGCACCAACCCAGCCAGACAGCGCGCCGGTCGCCAGGCGAAGGCCGTTGTGGGCGCATCCGCAAGGAGCCCGCGATGGAAGAACCGTTTGCCGACCCGGCCGCCATGACCCCGCACAAGCGCCGCCAGGAGATCGCCGCCATCCTAGCCCGGGGCGTGCTTCGCCTCCGCCAGGCCGACGAAACATGCCCCGGTTCGCGTTCCTCTCGCACGCCCGAAAATCCCGCGAAACAGAGGCAAAACGGCCTTGATGTGGGGCGAAGAACGAGCCCTCATGTGCCGCTCGATAGTCACGAGTGATGCATGAAAGGAGCTCGAAAGACATGAGTGTGAACATGGCCAAGGAGCTTGCGGCGCTTGGCCGGATGACGGTCAAACAGCTGCGGGCCAAACACATCGAAGTATTCGGCGAGGCGACGCGCTCGGGCAACAAGGACTACTTGCGTAAGCGGATCGCCTGGCGCATCCAGGCCAACGCCCATGGCGACCTGTCCGAGCGAGCCAGGCGACGCGCCGAGGAGTTGGCCAACGACGCCGACCTGCGGACCACTGCTCCGAAGGTGAAGGCAGATCAGGTCGCCATCACCACCACGGCGTCGGTCGCCTTTGGTCACGATGCACGGCTGCCCATGCCAGGGGCGATCCTGCGGCGGCCATACAAGGGCCGCGAGATCGTGGTTCGTGTTCTGCCGCGCGGCTTTGAATACGAGGGCGAGGTCTACCGCACGCTCTCAGCCGTCGCCAGGGCCGTCACCGGCACGCACTGGAACGGCTACCACTTCTTCAACCTGAAATCCGGCAAGAACGGAGTCGCCGATGAGTAGGACCGCCGCCAACACGCCCGTGACGTTCCGGTGCGCCATCTATACCCGCAAGAGTACCGAGGATGGCCTGGAGCAGGAGTTCAACAGCCTCGACGCCCAGCGCGAAGCAGGCGAGGCGTATATCGCCAGCCAGAAGTCCGAGGGTTGGGTCTGCCTGCCGGACCACTACGACGACGGCGGCTTTTCCGGCGGCAACATGGACCGCCCGGCGCTGCAGCGCCTGCTGGCGGACATCGAGGCGGGGAAGATCGACTGCATCGTGGTCTATAAGGTGGACCGACTCAGCCGCAGTCTCATCGACTTCTCGAAGATCATGGAGGTTTTGGAGCGACACAAGGTGTCGTTTGTCTCGGTCACCCAGCAGTTCAACACCAGCACGTCAATGGGCCGGCTGATGCTCAATGTGCTGCTGAGCTTCGCCCAGTTCGAGCGAGAGATGATCTCCGAACGCACGCGCGACAAGATCGCCGCCACGCGCCGCAAGGGCAAGTGGACCGGCGGCATGCCGCTATTGGGTTACGACGTGGACACACGGGGCGGGCGCTTGCTGGTCAACGAGGAGGAGGCGGCCCGCGTGCGGGAGATCTTCGAACTCTACCTCGACCGCCAGTCGCTCATTACCACGGCAGCGGAACTGGAGCGACGAGGCTGGACCACCAAGCGATGGGTCACGAAGAAAGGCCGCGAGATGGGCGGCAAGCCGTTCGGCAAGAACAACCTCTTCAAGATGCTGACCAACCGCATCTACCTGGGCAAGATCACCTACAAGGACGAGGTTCACGAGGGCGAGCACCCGGCCATCGTTGATGAGGAAATCTTCGAGCGTGTGCAACGCATGCTCAAACGCAACGGCCGCACGGGCGGTGCGCATGTGAAGAACCGCCACGGGGCCTTGCTCAAGGGCCTGGTGCGCTGCGTGACCTGCGACTGCGCGATGGCCCCGGCCCATACGGTGAAGAACGGCACGAAGGTCTACCGCTACTACTGCTGCACCAACGCCCAGAAACGCGGCTGGCACGTCTGCCCGACGCCATCTGTGCCAGCGCCCGAACTGGAACGGTTCGTCATCGAGCAGGTCAAGGTCATCGGCAAAGACACCGACCTGCTGGCCGAGACATTGGCCGAGAGCCGTCGCCAACGTGAAGAGGCCATCGGGAAGTTGGAGGTCGAGAAACGGGCGCTCGAACGCGAGCTGCAACGTCATAACAACGAACTTCGCAAGCTGGCGGGCAAGGATGGCCTGGCGACCGACCGCATGGCCGACATTCAGGACCGCATCCGTACCGCCGAGCAACGCGCCACCCAGGTGCGCGAGCAGATCATCGCCTTGTCCCGTGAGTTGGTGGATGCCCGCGAGGTGGGCGAGGCTTGCTCGCTATTCGACCCGGTGTGGGAGACGCTTAGCGCCCGCGAACAGGCTCGCATCCTGCATCTGCTGATCGAACGGGTGGACTACGACGGCCCTAACGGGAAGGTCGCCATCACCTTCCACCCCACGGGCATCAAGACATTGGCTGACGAGCTGAGCCAACAGGAGGCGAAGGTATGAAGGGTTTGACCATCGAAAGAGAAGTGCATTTCACGCGGGGCCAGCGGACACGGAAGGTCATTCAGGAAGGCCCGCCGCCGGAACCAAGCGCGACACCAGAGGGTACGATCCCACGCATCTCACGGCTCATGGCCTTGGCGATCCGCTTCGATCGGCTCATCAAGTCGGGCGAGATCACCGACCAGGCGGACCTGGCGCGTCTGGGCAACGTGACCCGCGCCCGTGTCACGCAGATCATGAACCTGCTGCAGCTCGCGCCGGACATCCAGGAGGCGATCCTGTTCCTGCCGCGCACCACCAAGGGCCGTGATCCGATCCGCGAGCACCATGTTCGGCCCATCGCCGCCGAGCCGGACTGGCGAAAGCAACGCCGACTCTGGAAGTGCCTGACGTTCGATCAGGGGGTTACGAATGCGTCTGTTGGCAGAGATGTGACACCAGATCGGTCCCAGTCCTGACAAGGGGTTGCGGGCGAAACTGTCAGAATCGCCCATTTTCGCGTTCTGCGCCTCTCCGCACATCACGTCTTTACTGCCGTTGTGCGGGCCATCGTCCCCGCCAGCGATTCCCAATCCGGCATGGTGCCGTTGATCTGATACGCCTTGCGAGCGGCGCGAATGGCGTTGTGCAGTTCTGGCCACTCCTGCGATTCATCCTCGGCCTCGTGCAGATGGCCGACGGCCCGGAGGCGATGGGCATAGCCGTCACGGGTCTCGGTCAGTAGGACGTATGCGGCACCGAGGTGCTTTTCCACGCACTCGACGCACGATGCGCGTGTCACCATCGGATCGCCCGGACCGGAGCGCCGCCGGCAGCCGCAGTTGCCCATGGGCTGGGTTGCGATGGGTTGGACCTGGCCCCCTTGTCGGCGGACGGCGCTTGCGACACTGTGCCGGGCGATAGACTTGGCGGCAGTGACGCGGCGATGCTCGAACTGCTCGCCGATGCGCTGGGCGTAGAGCATCTGGTCGCCCAGGATGGTGCACTTGTAGGCCGGCTGGCCGTCGCATTCGATCATGCTCTGCTCGCCGCTTGTCAGGTCGTATTCGAGGGTGAATACGTCGTCCTCGGTCTGCCACTGGCCGCTGATCAGCAGCGTATCCGGCCGGTCGGCCCGGTAGGCCACACGGTAGATGAATGCGCCAGGCAGTTCAATGTCGAAGTCGCCGGCCAAGTCACGCACGTGAATCAGGTTGTCCATGTCAGCGTGGACGACCCGGTCGCGGAAGACGAATCCCGCCCGTGTGGCGTGCAGCGCTACGGGCGTGCTGAGTCGATCCAGGGTCGGGCCATCCATGCGGTAAAGACGGTGGAGCGGGTTGGGTTTGCCGCCGCCGGCAATGAAGCTCACGTGCCAGCCACTCTCGTCGTGCCATGCCGTGGGGGAGCATTCGCACACATCCTCGGGCATGCCCGTCGAGAGACGCAGGATTCGGCCGTCGGAGGTTTGGGCGCACAGCTTCCAGATTCGAGAAACATCCGCCTGGCAGAACAGCAGCACGGGCTTGCCGCTCTCACCGGGCGTCAGGAACGGCATGTGGGTCATCAAACCGGTTTCGTGAAGCTCGTTCAGCATGAGTACCTCGCAGAAAGAGTCTGGCAGGTCCCCGGCCAATGGATGCGGTTGTCCGCCGGGTCGTAGCAGCCGATCTGGAGTTCCATGTAGCCGTCGTAGTAGTAGCTTGAGCAGAACTGGCTCGGCAGGCCCACCAGCCGCCCTTCACTGTTAACACACCCCGCTCCGTACCACGGATAGCTGTAGGGATAGCACATGCCGATCTCAATCAACCGCCAGTACGATCCCGGCGGCGCTTGCCCCGGCCCCTGATACGGCGTCAGGTCCCAGCACGGGTTGTAGTAGCGGTTGGTGGTGAACGATCCGAGCACGAACGGCTCGCACTGGCAGCACCCTGGGCACGCGCCATCGGCGTTGAATACGGCGGCCTTGCCGCCAGGGCGCAGCCCGCGCTTGCCACCCACCAGAACCACCGCCATCCCCGCACCGGCCATCATCCACCTCCACTGTCCGGGCAGGCTTCCTGATCGACCATCTCGTTGATCCAGCCCAACACCAGTTCCATCTCCCCGGCGTCATTGGGCTGGTAATGGGCATATCCGAATGTCGCGGCGATCATCTGGCCCACACTGGGTCGCTGCCACTTGTGCGGAGAGGCGACCGGATCGACTCCACTGGCCAGCGTTTCACTGGTCACCACGTCCAGCACGTCGTAGGTCCATGTCGCCGGATTCTCTTCGTCGCCTTGCTCGCCGCCAACCTGGGTCAGTTCCACCGGGAAGACATGCATCGGCACCGGCTGGCCCAGGCGAATGACTGCCCACTGCACGCCGGTCCCGCCGGCACGCCAGAGGATGGTGGCTGAGCCTTGCATGCTTACCTTTAGGTTGCCGGTGATGCCATCGGCGATTTCGGCATAGCGCCACTCGTGCTCCTCGTCGGGCACGTCGATCTTCACGGGGCAGACCCCGGCGGCGTAGGCGCGTCCGATCTTGCCGTTGGCGATGGGTTCGGCCAGGACGACGAACCGGCCCTCGTGCGTGCCTTCCTCCGGCGTAACGCAGGAAAGGGCCACGCGGTTCCGGAACTCTTCCTCGTTGGCGGATGGATCGATAATCGGGGCATCGACGCCCAAGACCGCCATGCGATTCTGATTCGAACCACTGTCGTTGCGCACCAGTACGATGCTGGCCTGCGAGAACGAGGGTTGCGCCCCTTGTCCCAGGTGGGCGGTGCGCTGCCGAAAGTCCAGCGCCGCATCGATGAAGGCGTTGTAGGCGGCTGCGGGGATAACCAGCGGGTCGCCGGAGCGGACTTTTCTCAAGGCGCTGCTCATGTGCCGATCCCCAGGGCCGCAAAGTTGCCTTCCTCATAGACCCTCTCGACGTAGGCCGCGACAGGTTGTTTGACCAGCGTGTTCGAGCCGGTGTCTTCCGCGTCGGCGTAGCGCACCCAAAGGTACTCCCAGCCTTTCTTGCTGATCCCGCTGATGGGGCCGACGGTGAGGTTCGTACGGTTGGGCGAGCCGGCGAAGCGGAAGGTAATTTCCCAGTCGTCATCGGGTCCGGTCCCGCGGCGCGAACCGGAGGCCCCCAGGAACAGGCACTCCCCGGCCGCCAGACCCCGGAACGGGGCGTTATTGACCTTGCCGGTGAGCTGGAAGAGCGTGCCCTTGTAGGCATTGGTCACTTGGCTGGCCGGCAGGTAGTGCGTCTCGGAGAAGTTGTAGACCGGCACGGTGATGTCGACGCCCTCGACGTTGTCGTGGGTGACGCCGATGGCCCCGCCAAAGTCCGGCGCGGTGCCGCTGGCGGCGTAGCGGCCGACGGTCTGCAAGGACTGGGTGATATGCTGTGTGCCGCCGCCGGTGTCGAAGCTGAAGGAAGAATCGCCAGTCTGGGGCGGGTCTGGGTACTCGAAAGGCGCATAGTGAACCGTGCCGGTCCAGATGCACTTGTCGGGATGTGTGGTATCGATGTGGACCGGCTCGACCGTCACCGGCTGACGCTTCATGTTGTGCAACACCGTCGGTGCGGTCGCCTTGAGCGTGGCGATAGCGGCCGCCTCGTCGGCAGTGCCGGTGATCGTGTAGATCAGTTCCGCTGACTGACCTTCTGTAATCTGGCGGGAGTCAATGTTTTCGGTGCAGGTGATGGCCATCCGTGGCCTCCTGTAATCAAGCGAACGTCAGACCGCCGGTTTGCGCAGCCTGCAGGAGCTTCTTGGTGTTCTTGGCCGTCTCCTCGGTCGCCTTGGCGGTGCGATCGGCGGCGTCCCCGGCGGCCAGACCCTGGATAGCGGCGGCGTTGAACGTGCCCCGCACGCCGATCTTCTCCGCTTCCTGGTGGACCAGGTCGCCCAGACCGGCCAGCGCCTGGCGGGCCTTATTGATCAAGTCATCGGGACCTTCCAGGCCTTCCGGAGCGGCTTCGGCTTCCTTGGCCTCGCGCTTCTTGCGAGCGGCTTCAATGGCTTCGCGCCACTCCTGCCGGGCCTTGGCCAGGTCGGCCTCGTTTTCGGCCATGCGCTGGGCATATTCGGTATCCAGTTCGCGGTGCTTGGCGAGGTTCTCGCGGCCGATCTCGGCCAGCGTCGCTTCGTGAATGGCCGCCGCTCGACGACGTTCCGCTTCGCGCTGGGCTTCACGCTGGGCGAGCTTGCGCTGCTGCTCATCCTCGATGCGCGCGATGGCTTCCTGCTTCTTCTGCTCGACCAGCTTGTTCTCGGCCTCCAGGTCAATGGAGTCATCGAACAGCGACTTGATCCAGTTCCACGCCTTCTGCGCCCCGGCTTTGATGTTCTCCCAGGTCTTGGCGAAGAAGCTGGTGAAGCCGGTCCAGAGCTTCGAGAAGAAAGCCGTCGTCTCGATCCAGCCGACCTCCAGGGCGTGCCAGACGATCTCCGCGACGGCCAGCAGGCCGTGCCAGGCGTCATAGCCGATCTTGATGAAGAAGTTGCGGAAGTTCAGCCACGCCTTCTCCAGGACGTTCACGCCCCGGGTCCACTCCATCTTGAGGGTCAGCCACAAGACCTTCACCGCCAGCGAGATGTCGCCGGCCGCCAGAGCGTCGGCGATCCCCTGGTAGGCCGACAGCGCATCGTCCTTGAGCACGTTGAACTTCTCGCCCAGCCAGGTAAGGGCTTTGCCGCCGGCACCCGTCGCATGAATGAGGTATGCGCCCAATGCGGCCACGGCCGAGATGACCAGGCCGATCGGCGAGACCACGAAGGCGATCACCGCCCCCAGCAGCTTGAATACCGTGCCTACGCTCGTGACGATGGTCGCCAGCACGCCAAGCGCGCTGCCCAGCCCGCTGATGACCGTGCCCAGCGCCGCCAGCGCCAGTCCGCCGGCGATCACGACCGCGGCGACCTTGAACATCGTGGCCACCAATTGTTGATTACGGCTGATCCACTCCCCCAGCCAGCGCACCATCTCGGCGGCTTTCTGCACCAAGGGCGTGACCACCGGCAAGAGCGCCTGGCCGATGGACACGGAGGTGTCGCGCAATAGGCCGCGCAGGCGTTTCATCTGGTTGGTAAACGACCCGGCCGTCTTGACCGCGTCGCCGATCGCGCCCTGGTCGCCCATGGCGCGGGCGATGATGTTCAGCCGCGCCAGGGCCTTTTCCTGCTCGGTCACCTCCGTCCAGCTCTTGCGCACGCCCATGGCCAGAAGTTCCTGCTCCAGGGCGGCCTGCTTGATGTTGATGCCGAAGCGGTCCAGTACTTCCGACGAGCCGGACAGCGCGCTGATGAAGCGCCCGATGGCCTCGTCGTCAGATAAGTTGTGGAAGCTGGCGAAGTCCAACGCCAACGACTGCATGGTCTGGCTCAAGTCCCGCGCTGCCTCACCGCTAAAGCCCAGGCCCACGAAGAAGGATTGGAACGTGGCCAGGGCATCGCGAATCTCGATCTTGGACCGGCCGACACTGTGGGCCAGGGCGTCGGCGAACTGACCCGCCGCTTTGGCCTGGTCCTTGAAGACCGCCTCGAAGCGGCTGAGCGACTCCTGGGCATCCGAAGCGGCCTTGATGGACAAGGCTGCCAGCGGCGCGGTCACGGCGCTGACGGCCCCGGCGATCTTCAATCCGAAGTTGCGGATCGAATCGCCAAAAGCCTTGAGCTTCTTTTCCGCGCGGCGCAGACCGCGCACGAGTCTGGAGTCGTCAGCGAACAGCTCGACAAAGGCGCGACCGGCTCGAATGCCCTGTGCGGTTGCCACGTGCGCTACTCCTCGTCATCTACCGGCAAGCAATACCAGCCCTCCGGTAGGTTCATTTCCCCGGCAATGACCTGACCATCCGCATCCTTCACCCAGACCTTGGCGTCCTTAATGGTTTCCCGCAGACGCACGGGCGTGCCGTGCGGCACATAGACCGTGCGCACGCCGCACCCGGTGATCAGCAGGATCGGCAGCACGAAGGCGACTACAGGAAAGTGCTTGCGAACCTTAGCACGTAGCTTGTCCCTGGTCTGCTGGTCCGGGGCGGCGTCTTGGGCCGTGGGCCGCGACTGCTTCGCGACCCACGGCAGAAGAGCCTGGAAGAAGGCGGTCAGCACGGCGATCAGCCACTTCATCACGCCGCCTCCTTGGGCTTGGAGAGGCCGCCCCAGCGATCCAGCTCGCTGTGCTTGATCTGGATGCCCTGCTTGATCTGCTCAATCAGGGCAGCCGAAGGCTGCTTGCCGTTATTGGCCTCGGCGTAGGCGTTCAAGACAAACCGCAGAGCCGCATCGAGCTTGGCCAGACCGGCGTTGGGCGTGTCATCGGGGATCTGCTTCTCGGCCAGCTTGATGCCGGTGATGATGCTGCCCTCGTACTGCTTCCACTTCTCCTGCAGCGGGTTGAACTTGCTGGCCAGGAAGAGAAACAAGCCCACCGTGCCGGCCCAAATGAGCGCCAGGCCAGGAGCGGAGTTGAGGAACGTCCAGATTCCGTTCAGGATCGTATTGCCGTCCATGTTCAGGTGCCTTTCCGGGCCTCGAGGGCCTCTCGCAGAATTGCCAGCGACTGTTTGTCGGCGGCCATCCGTAGCCGCCGATCCTGCTTCGCGTAGGGATCAAAATCCGTGGGTTTGAAGGGCCGATGCCGCTTGGGGTCGCGGTTGGCGTTGGCGATCAGGGCGCAGATCAACGACGTGTGCGCCCAGCGTTCGCGCCCCAGGCCCTCGGCCATTCACAGCAGTTGCCGCAGCGTCAGAGGCCGGGGGTCGATGCCGATGGACCCGGCGATGCGCCAGACATCGCTCCACGGATCGCCTGGTCGATGTCCAGGGCGTCGATCCGCGTCTCCACCGCTGTCACCGCCGCCTCGATCATGGCCATCTGCTTGGCGACCGCCTTGGCCCGGTCGTTGCGGCCGCGCGACCGGAAAAAATCGATCATCTCCTCGTAGAACGCCTTCTGCGCCGCCAAGAGCGTCTGGCCGTCGAAGGCCGCCCGCACGTCGTCGGCAGTCACTTTGTGGGCCTCGAACTGCCCCTCGAGCAGGGCGCAGAGCACCTCGCCCAGGAGCAACTCGTCGGTGCCCAGGCGCGTCAGCAGCGGTGGATCGCCCGCTTCGGGCTGAAGCAGGTCGACATCTAGCTTGGCCTTGACCTTCATGGCCGTGCCAAGGTTGAGTGTAATGGTCCAGGTCCGACCCGCTGCATCCGTAAACGTCTTCATCAGGCCACCTCCACCCATTCATCGAAGACCGCGAGCTTGGCCGTCACCGAGACGGTCACACCCTCCTCCAGCGGCTCGTTGCGGCTGAAGTTGGTGATGGAAAAGTCGCCCAGCGGACCTTCCGTGCCCGAGGCCGACCGATCGCCGGTGAGCACCGCCAGGCGGATCGTCCCCGCGGTCAGAAATGCGTTCTTGATCGCCTCGAATCCGGTATCGCCCGGCTTCCAGAGCATCTCGAACTCGGCGGTGCATTCGCGGAGCGTCGGTGCGGTCGCCCGCCAGCCCTGGTTGGCGCGGGTAGTCACATCCGCCTCACCGGCTTCCAGGGTAAGCGTCACGTCCTTGACGTTGCCCATCTCGGTCAGCGAGGACAACTCCGATCCTGCCGGCCCCTGGTAAATCTTGGCGTTCATGCCCAACAGGAACTCTTGTGCCATGTGTCGATCTCCTTATCGAACGCTGCCTCGCCACATGGCGGGCAGTTGAGGTTTTTCTTTCTCGAAGGCCGGCCCCATATAGGGCCGGGCCTGGTACGTCACACGTTTCTTCTTGCCACGTCTGACCAGCGTGGCCTTGCCGCCGTACTCCAAGAGCGGCGGCGCTTCGCCTCTTCCCTTCTGGTTCAGTCGCGTCGGGCCGATCACCACGCTGCGGCGGTCCGCGTCGTAGCCGAAGAAGATGAACTTCTTGAGCAACCCCGTGTGCGAACTGGGCGGCTGGCCCGGCGGCGCTGGCTTCTTGCGCTTGCGGATGCTGCTCTTGGCCGAGCGGCGCACGAACGCGCCGAACTTGCTGAGCACCCGCCGCGTGGCGGCATCCACCTTCGAGATCACCGCCTGGCGGTCGAAGAACATCCGCTTGATGTCAAAGCCGATCATGGCTGTTTGCTTACATCCGCGAGCCTCTGGCGAACCATCTGCACCTTCGCCTGCACAGCCGACGACGAAGGCTGCGGCCCCAGTTCCTTGGGCCAGGTAATCCGCTCAATGCGCCCTTCGGCGTCGTAGTCCACATAGGTCTGGCGGCGCTTGGCGAAGGAGGCGTCGCGCTCGATGGCCAGTTCCCGCAGTGCCGTGGCCAGTTCCGGTTGCTCAAACTCACGCATGGCTTCAACTCCAGTAGGCCGTGATGTCGAAGAACGTGCGCGTCGGATCGACGGTGACGATGTTGATCAGGTGGCCCTCGATCAGCCCGAACCGTGCCTGCACCTGGTCGCCGGGCTGCAGGATCGGCGTGGCCTCGACTTGGAGCGGCAGGGCCAGTTCGCCGCCTTCCACCAGGTGGTACAGGGCATCGCAGATGCCGACGGTGGTGATGACGCCGGATCGGATCACCTCCAGTTGCAGGAACACGTCCACCAGTTGCCCTTGGCTGGACTGCTTGTAGATGACAAATTGCGCGGACAGGCGATGGCGGCCGGGACGGGCCGGGGTGAAGCGTCCAGCAGTCCAGGTGCCCAGGCGCGGGTCGATCATCTGGTTGTAGAGCCCGCGTGAGACCGGATCGGGCACGGCCGTCTCGCTAAAGTGCGCGAAGGCGTACGGCACCACGAAGGTCGCGTACGGCGGCAGGTTCTGCCAGGACAGGCTCCCGGAAAAGACCGCCCGGCTGGTTCTGTCGATCGGCGTGTAGGGCATTACCAGGTCCCTCCGACGATGCTGATCGTGTCACCGGGCGTGCCCTTGACGAAGACCGCGCCCAGGTCGATGGACCGGAAGCTGTGCCACTCGCCGGCGATCCAGGGCACCTCCGAGCCGTCGTCGCCCTTGAAGATCACGGGCCCGGCATTGCCCGGCGGGCAGGAGATGGTCACCGATCCCACCAGCCGCTGACTGGCCAGCGGCTGATAGTCGGCGGTGACGGTAATCGTGCGCATGATGGTGTTGTTCATGGCTCCCTCTACTTCAGCGCCCGGTAGCTGACCGTCAGCACGCTGGTGAAGACACGCTGTTCGGCCAGGTGCTCGGGGGCATAGACCGGCTCGTTGCTGATCGATACCCAAGAGGCGAACGGTGCGGCACCCAGTGGCCGACGACGCAGGTAGTCGGCAATCTGGTCAACGAGAGTGCTCAATGCTGCCACCTCTGAGTCGAGGTCCTTGCCGAGCTTCTTCTGGATGCCGATGTCCACGGCGATCTCGTACTGGCTGGCGCTGCGTGTCGAGCCGGTGATCTCCACACGCTTGGGCACCACGGAAACCTTCAGATCCGCCAGGTCGGCCAGGTCAAACTCCGGCAACACCCGCCGCATGGCGGTGAAGCTCGGCGTGAACGTGCCTGGCGGTGCCGCATTCAGTTCGGCAGTCACGGCGTCGGCGATGTCGATGACCAGGCTCATGCGTCACCCCGTAATCCAGGTGATGATTCCCGACGTGGCGGCGGTGATACCCGCACCCACGATCAGCCAGATCAGCCTCGCCTGGCGCTTGGCATCCTGCTCCAGGCGGTCCAGCCGCACGTTGATGCCGGGATGGCCATTGCCGCGAATGGCTTCATCCAGCCGGTCCAGCTTGCGATGCAGTTCCGCAAACTGGCGCTCGCAGGCGCTTCGGAAGTCGCTACTGACAGTCGAGTCGCTCACGTGTCCGCTCCGATGTCCTTGGTGTGAATGCGGTAGGTTTGGCGGTACGGATCGCTCCAGCGCCAGCAGCCTTCGCCGCCCAGGTTCACGACCTCGTATCTCCGCCCGTTGGCCGCGATCACGTCGCCGGGTTCCGGCTCGACCCCCGGCAGCGCGTCGGCGAGGATCAGAAAGTCCCACACCTGAGCGGTGATGGTCAGGCCCGACTCGTCGGCGACCTCAAAGCCGGTTTTCCCGAAGGTCGCCTGGACCGTCCATGCTTCTGGCGGCCTGCGGTACTCGACCGGGCTGGAGCAGTGCGCCGTGCGCATCTGCTCCAGCCACTGCGAACCTTGGCGAAGCAGGTCGGCCACGATCACTGCTCCAGCCGCACGCGAACAGTCGCATCTGCGTCGGCGGCAGCCTTCACCGCCTTTCCTAGTGCCGCTTCAAAAAAATATTTTTAATATTTGCGATTTGGCGACTTGTGC
>DAOTMV010000023.1:0-57578 GCA_035450485.1 Anaerohalosphaeraceae bacterium
CAAGGATACGCCGCTTTTTTCATCTGTCCATCCACAACTTTCGGTTATAGCTCCAGCGTCACCGGGCCGTCGTTTACGCACGTAATCCGCATCGAGGCCGCGAACACACCGGCCTGCGTTTCGATTCCCGTCGCCCGAAACCGCTGAAGCGCATACTCATACAGGCGCTGGGCCAACTCCGGTCCCGCGGCCGCATCGAAGCTCGGCCGCGTCCCCTTGCGGCAGTTGCCGTACAAAGTGAACTGGCTGATCGCCAAAACGCCGCCGCCAACATCCCGAACTGAACGATTTATCCGGTCATCATCCTCCGGAAATACCCGCAGCCCCGCAACCTTTTCGACCATCCAATCCACGTCATGCGAAGTATCTTCCTTGCCCACGCCCAAGAAAACCAGCAGCCCGCGTCCGATTTCGCCCGTCACCCGCCCCGCGACCTCAACCCGCGCCTCCAGGACCCGCTGCACAATTGCTCGCATGTCTGCACCTTTCCTTTCAGAACCCGCACATCATCACAAATAAACCGCCAATGACCGTACGATCCCTTCAAAGCCTCCACCGAACACGGCGTAGTCCCAACAGAATACAACGCACTGCCGCAAGAACCAAGCGCCCACGCGTGCAAAGCCTGCCCAAAAACCGCAAACCCCGGCCCAAACCCTGCACATCACGGCCAAGTCACCACACAGCACCCGCAAATTACCAGGCAATCCCCGCGCTACCGGCCATAATCCCGGACATTCCGCTCGCGCCGATTTTGCAGCCGCACTGTTTTGGCGTATGGGACGTAGACAGGGGAAAAGTATGATCGCGACGGCGGCAGGACAGGCCCACCGCCTCGCCATCGGGGAAAAACTGAGGGCCGGTTTGGAGGTCGCAATGAAGGTTTTGACAATAGTTGCATTGGCGGCAATAACAAGTGGGATTTCTGCAGGGCAGGATGCCCTGAAGTTCGAGCCGCTGCCCTATGAATACGATGCGCTGGAGCCGCACATCGACTCAAGAACGATGGAAATCCACTACGACCGACACCACCGTGCATACTTCAACAATCTTGTGAAAGCAGTAGAAGGGACCGCGCTTGCCGGAAAACCCATAGAGGAAATCCTCGCGGAGGTGAGCAAGTGGCCGGATGCGGTGCGAAACAACGGCGGCGGTCATTATAATCACGCAATGTTCTGGAAGAGCATGTCACCGGATGGCGGCGGACGGCCGAGAGGACGCCTTGGCAGAGAAATAGACGCGGCATTTGGCTCGTTTGAAAAATTCAAGGAGGTTTTCAAGCAGGCGGCCTTGTCGCGATTCGGCAGCGGATGGGCGTGGCTGATTGTTGCGGAGGACGGGTCGTTGGTTGTAACTTCGACACCAAACCAGGACAACCCGCTGATGGACATTGCGGAAAAACGCGGCACGCCGATCCTGGGGCTGGATGTGTGGGAGCATGCGTACTATTTGAAATACCAGAACCAGCGGGGCAGTTATGTTGACGCGTTCTGGAATGTGGTGGATTGGCGCGCGGTTTCGAGGCGTTTCGAGGCGGCCAAGCAGGCTGTCAGCACATCGAAGCCCGGCCGGTAGACGGTAGTGCGCAGAGGGACGTGCCAAGCGCCACGGTGCGAATAACGCGCCTGGCCGGGCACGTCTCTTTTTTTGTCAGGTGAAAAGTGCAGTTATGTCGGCTACCGTGGGGGGCGTGTGGAGGTTTTGCGCGTTGCAGTTCTTGGCGATGACGAAGGCGGTGTCGTACGTGTGTTTTCCGGTGAAGATACCTTTTGAGTAGAAGTTGTCCGCGGCGGGCTTGCCTTTGAGGTTGAAGCCGTGGTCGGCGACGAGGACGAGGTCGGGGGCGTCGTTGATGCAGGGGCCGCTGTAGATGTCGTTCTTGCGGTGGATGGAGCGGATGACTTTGCGGCCGGCGATCTCAAGATTTGTGAAAAGCGTTTCGAGGTCGCGGAGAATGGGTTCGGCGTCGGCGCTGTCGACCGTTCCGGCGGGGTACTTGCCTTTGTAGTTCAAGTATATGCGGGCCGGGTCGAGGGCGAAGGCCTTCGTGCCGGGGCAGATGCTTTCGAACGTGGGGTCCTGGCCGGGCCTGAAGTTGAGGAAGCCGTTTGCGGCCAGCGCGTGGTTGACGAAGACGTCGTAATCGAGACGCTCAAAACCGTGGTCGGAGTGCATGATGATGCGGTCGTTGTCGGCGAGGCGGGAGGCCAGTTCGCCGACGAAGGTGTCGATCTTGCGGAAGTGGTCGACGAAGGCGCAGTGGTGGGGGTGGTTGGGGTCTTCATACGCATCGTAGAGGAAGTGGAGGAGGCGGTCGGTGCCGGTGAAGACGAGCATGAAGGTCTGCCAGTCGCAGTAGTCCCAGAGCATGCGGGCGGCGGCGATGCGGGCCTGGAGGGTCTGGTCGACGTCTTCGAGGAAGAGGGGCATGGATTTGTGGGCTTTGGAGGCGTCGACGTCAAGGCGGTAGTCGAGCTGCTTGAGCGGGGTAACCAGGTCAAGGGGATAGACGCTCTTGTTGAAATCGATGGAGACGAAACCGGAGATGAGGACGCCGTTTAAGGGGCGGACGGGATAGGTTGCGGGGACGTTGATGATGATGTGCCGGCCGGGGGTGGTTTCCCAGAAAGGGGGGGCCTTGAGGTCGGTGTAGTTGGGGAAACGCATGCGGTAGGAGTTGGCAGCGAGTTCCATGAAGCCGAAGATGCCGTGAGCGGCAGGGTTTTTTCCGGTGATCATGGAGGACCAGGCGACGTTGGAGACCTCGGGGAGTGAGGAACACATCGGTGAGAAGCAGCCGACGGCGGCGAGGGCGGCGGTGTTGGGCATGACGCCGGAGGCGATGAAGGATTCGATCATATCATAGGGGACACCGTCGAGGCCGATGATGAGGGTTTTAGGGGTCATCAGGGTCATCCTTCGTAATTAATTACAGAAGCAGCACAGAGAATCTGCGGATCGCCGCGTGTGCATAGGTCAGTCAGGCAGTGTGATGATGCCGCCGGCACAGGTGTTTTCGTCGCGGACGAGAACGAAGCGGCCCATTTCCTGGACGTCATTGAAGTCCTTGACGGCGACGGCTTTTTTCGCTTTGAGTGTGACCTCGGCGACTTCGAGGTTGTGGATGTCTTCAGCGTTTTCGGCGATGAGTTTGAGGGTCGAGGAGTCGATCTTTTTGTCGATTGCTTCGATTTTGCAGGAGGTTTCCTGGGTGGCGCATCGGAAGGTGAGTTTTTCGCCTTTGCGGCCGGGGGTGCGGGACATCCAGAAGATATTAGCGTGAATGGTGTCGGTGAGGACGGGTTCATGGCCGGGCATGCAGACGATGTTGCCGCGGTCGAGGAAGACGGAATCGGCCGTGGTGATGCCGATACATTCGCCGGCGACGGCGCGGGTCGGGGCGGCGAGGAATTTTTCGATGGATTTGACGCGGGTGGTGCGGCGCTCGGGCAGCAGCATGACCTCGGCGCCGGTTTCGAGCGAGCCGGCCTCGATGCGGCCGACGCTGATACGCTTGTCGTCGATTTTGTAGACGTCCTGGATGGGGAAGAGCAGGGCGCGGTCTTCTGCAGGCATTGCATTTTTCAGCGTGTCGAGGCTGGCCAGGAAAGTCGGGCCGGCGTACCATGGCATCTTGTCGGAAGGGGCGGTGATGTTTTCGCCGCGGATGGCGGAGATGGGGATGTAGTGCTCGGAGTGGATGCCGATAGAGTCGAGCCAGGCGGCAACTTCGTCGCGGATCCTGTTGAAATGGTCCTGGGCGTAGTCGGCGAGGTCCATTTTGTTGAGAACGACGATGACCTGCCGGAGGCCCAGGAGGGAGAGCATGTAGGAATGGCGCTTGGTCTGTTCCTTGACGCCTTCGGCGACGTCAACGATGAGGACGGCGGCTTCGGCCTGGCTGGCGCCAGTGATCATGTTGCGGACGAACTCGACGTGGCCGGGGGCGTCGATGATAACGTAGCGGCGCTTGTCGGTTTTGAAGAAGACCTGAGTGGTGTCGATGGTGATACCCTGTTTGCGTTCTTCTTCGAGATGGTCGAGGAGGTAGGCGAATTCTGTTTCACGGCCGAGGCCGTCGGAGGCCCTGCTGATTTCTTCGATCTTGTCGGGAGGCAGCGAGTCGGTATCGTAGAGGAGCCTGCCGATGAGGGTGGATTTGCCATGGTCGACGTGGCCAACGATTACGAAACTGAGTGCGTCCATTGGTATTCCTGCGTTACCCTGGTAAGCTATCGTTCTATATTCCTGCGAGTTGTGGTTTCCTGCTCTTGCGGCAATGACAATGCTCTTTCTGTTTTGACATAGCCTAGATCGGCGATGGTTACATGTAGCCGAGGGAACGGAGTTTCTGCATCATGTAGTCGGATTCCTTGTCCTGTGCGCGGCCGCTGCGTTCGGAGACCTTGGTGGTTCGCAGTTCGTCGATGATCTTGTCGATGGTGTCGGCGTGAGAGTCGACGGGGCCGCAGCAAGTCTCGCAACCGATGCTGCGGAGGCGCTTGCCGCCCTTGGCGAAGTAGAGACTGGTGACGGGGATGTTCTCGCGCCTGATGTATTCCCAGACATCGATTTCGCGCCAGCCGAGCAGTGGGTGGATGCGGAGATGTTCTTCTTCGGCGGCCTTGGTTTTGTACTGGTCCCAGAGTTCGGGGGGCTGGTTCTTGTAGTCCCACTCAAAATCTTCATCGCGCGGGCTGAAGACGCGTTCCTTGGCGCGGATGCCGTGTTCGTCGCGGCGAATACCCAAGTAGAGGGCCTTGAATTTTCGTTTTGCGATGGCCTGCTTGAGCGCGACGGTTTTAAGTTCCGTACAGCACTTGAATTTGCCCTTGTCGGGGCCGAGGCCCGCGGCGAGGGCGTCTTCGTTGCGGGCGACGATAAGATTGAGGTTCCATTCGGCGGCGTACCTGTCGCGGAATTCGTAGATTTCCTTGAATTTGTAGCTGGTATCGATGTGGAGGACGGGGAACGGGATTTTGCCGAAGAAGGCCTTTCGGATGAGCCAGAGGAGGCAGGTGGAGTCTTTTCCGATGGACCAGAGCATCGCCACATCCCCAAACTGGCTGTAGGCTTCGCGGATAATAAATATGCTCTGGTTTTCCAATTTATCCAGGTGGTTCATGACGCCGTCCGTTCTTTATTGGAGCATTCCGTCAGAAACTGCTTGTCGCTTCGACTGAAACATATTATTATATGACAATTTCTGCCCGGTGTCCACAGCGAAACGGGGCATTTCTGATACCGCCCGGCGGGCGAATTGTTCGCCTGTGGTCGGGTCGGACGCGCGGCAGGGGCTTTGGGCCAGTGAATACGGGCAAGCGCTCCGAACAAATCGGGGGTACGCCCGTGCCGCGCCAAAGCAGTGTATGAAGTTTTTGGGTTGCTATTTGGGGCATCGCAGGTTATCGTGAGTGTTTCGGGTGATGCGGGCGCCTCTTTCGGCCGATCCGCGTCCGAAAAGTGCAAGCCGCCGTGCTTGTGCGATCAACGTGAGATGACACCCGTGTGCCAACGCAGGACGCGGAGTTAGAGATTATGGACGACCATAATATACGGGCGTTTCGTCGGATGTTTGTGTACGTCTGGCCGCAGTGGCCTCGCGTCGTTGTCGTGGTCTTCATGTCTTTCACGATTGCAGCGCTTTTTTCCCTCAGCTTCGTGACGATCATCCCGCTCCTGAAGGTCATGATGGGTGAGGAAGGGCTGCACGGCTGGATCGACCGCAAGACGTCCGATGCGCGATACGGAATGGATTTTTACGTTCCGGATGTCACCGATTTCATGCAGGGGACCAACGGAATTGCGTTCTACCTGTGGGTCACGGACGTGGACAGCGACAGTTGGGCGGCCAAGGCGGGACTGAAGGCGGGGGACAAGATCATCGGGGTGGGCAAGCATCTGCGAACCGGGGAGCAGGAGAAGGTCAGTGCGGCGATTCTCCTGGAGGAGCTGGCGACGGCGCCGCCAGACACGGATATCAAGGTCCAGTTTTTGCGCGACGACGGGGCCGGCGGGGTGGAGCCGTATGAGACTGTTCTGGAGACGGCCGAGCCGACGAACCGGCTGGCGGCGTACAAGGCGGGTCTGTATGCGCTCGGCCAGCGCCTGGTGGCGCGTTTGCCGCGGGACCAGACGGTCCAGAGCAAGCAGCAGGCGATTATCTTTATCATCATCGTGATGGGCTTCGTCACGACGGCGCGCTGCATCGGGCGATTCTCGCAATCATACCTTGCGGAGAAGATCGTGCAGGTGGCTGTATCGAAACTGCGGCGGGTAACGTTTGCGCACGTGATGCAGATGCCGGTCGGTTTCTTCGCGGCCAACGGCACCAGCGACACGATAAGCCGGATCGTCGGCGACACCGCAAGCATGGGTAACGGCGTAAAGATCGTCCTGGGCAAGGCGTTGCGCGAGCCCATGGCGGCGTTCTTCTGTCTGGCGGCCGCGTTTACGATCAGTTGGCAGTTGACGCTCATCTTCCTGACGGCGGCGCCGCTTACTATCTATATGTTCGGCCTCCTGGGCAAGAAGATTCGCAAAGGGACGAAGCGGTCGCTGATCAGCGCAGCGGTGATGTTGGGCAAGCTGCAGGGCGCGATCAACGGGCTCAGTGTCGTCAAGGTGTACAATCGGCAGGATCATGAAACGCAGGCCTACGCGACGGTCAACAAGCGGTTCCTTCGGCAGGTGCTGCGGATCGCCAAGGTGGATGCTGCGACGGACCCGCTGATGGAGGTTCTGGGGATGGTTGCGGGGTCGGCGGCGCTGCTGGTGGGGGCGCATTGGGTGTTCAGCCCGGGCAAGAATATCGAGGCCAGCGAATTTCTGGCGCTGCTGGTCCTGTTGGGCACTTCGGCGGAGGCTATACGGAAGGTCAGCGACGTATGGAACAAGCTGCAGGCGGCCAACGCGGCGGCCGAGAGGGTGTTTGCAGTGCTGGATCAGCCGTTGGAGTACGAGGCGCCGGACGCGATCGAGCTTGCGCCTCTGAGGCACAAGATCGAGTTTCGCAACGTGGTGTTCCAGTACCCGGGCAGCCCGAAGCCGATGCTCAAGGGGGTGAACCTGACGGTCCAGGCGGGTCAGACGATTGCGGTGGTGGGGCCGAACGGGTCGGGCAAGACGACGCTGATCAATCTGATTCCGCGTTTTTACGACGTGACAGACGGGGCGGTGCTGATCGACGGGCAGGACATCCGCAAGGCGACACTGAAGAGCCTGCGGGCACAGATCGGAATGGTGACGCAGAACGTGGTGACGTTCAACGATACGATCGCGGCGAACATAGCATACGGGCGGGAGGGGGCAACGGATGAGGAGATCATCCAGGCGGCCAAGCGTGCGTACTGTCATGAGTTCATCGAGCCGCTGCCCAAGGGCTACGAGACGGTGATCGGCGAACACGGGACGGGGCTCAGCGGCGGCCAGCTTCAGCGGATTGTGATCGCGCGGGCAATCGTGAAGGACCCGGCGATACTTATTTTCGATGAGGCGATGAGCCAGGTGGACGCCGACAGCGAGGCGAAGATTCACAAGGCACTGGAGGAATTGATGGGAGGGCGGACCTGTTTTGTGATCGCGCATCGGTTCAGTACGGTGATTTCGGCGGATCTTATTGTGGTGATGGAAAACGGACGGATCGCCGCCTTAGGCACGCACGAGGAACTGATCGAGAGCAGCTCCCTTTATCGCAGCCTGTATGAGACGCAATTGATGGTGCCGGAGAGTTAAGACGTATGGACGCAGCCTTCGAAAGGGATTCGAACGATGGCCGAAGGACCGTTGCCCTGCTGTGTATGAAGTATGAAGGCCGGGGGCTGCCGCTGGAAGGGGCTTTTCTGGGGCTGGACAGCACGAAGTATCGCAAGCTTATCATTTATTTGAAGCGGGCGGGCAACATGCCGCTTCCAACCGAGCTGCACGGGTGCCGTATACATTACATTTCTAAGCTGGCTAAATTCCGAGCGTTCAACCTGGCGGCCGTTTGCAGGCTCACGCGGATTTTGCGGGCAGAGAAGGTGGACATTTTGCATTGCCAGCGGCATCAGGCGACGGTGTATGGCGCGCTTGCGGGGCGACTGGCCGGGACGAGAGTGGTCCTGGCGCACGTGCACGGTCTGAACCGTAGCAAAAATGCGCGCCGGAAGCTGATCAACGGACTGGTGTTTCGATGGGTGAGCAGAGTTCTGGCGGTAGGTGAGGGTGTGCGGCAGGATGTAATCCGCTGTAACCGGGCGGTCAAACCGGAGCAGGTCATTTGTCTGAACAATTCCATCGATTGCCGGCGTTTTGCGAGCGTGACGGCGTCGCGAGAGGAGGTACGGCGGCGGCTGGATCTTCGGCCGGAGGCATTCGCGTTTGTGGCGGTGGGGCGGCTGGCGCCGACGAAGGGGCTGACCTATTTAATTCGGGCGTTTGCGGCGGCGCGAGCGAAGCAGGCCACGTGCGAACTGGTTCTGGTGGGGGAGGGGCGGTCGCGCAGGGAGTTAGAAGAGCTTGCCGCGTCGCTTGGCGTTGGTAACTCGGTGCACTTCCTCGGTTATCGGCAGGATGTTGAGTTGGTGCTGCGCGGAATGGACGCGTTCGTCATGGCCTCTGTCGCCGAAGGTATGCCCGGGGCACTGCTGGAGGCGATGGCGAGCGGACTGCCCTGCATTGCGACGGCGGTGGGGGCGATACCGGAGGTGCTGGAGAACGGCAGGCTGGGCGTTCTCGTGCCTGCCGAGGACGTCGACGCGCTGGCGGGCGCGATGCTGAAGGTGTGCTGTGACGCGGGGGCGTTTGCGGAATCGGCCGCCCTCGGTCGGGAGAAGGTCGTGCAGGCGTATGACCATGCCTCGCTGACGCGAGCGCTGGATGCGGTTTACGAATCGGAATGTCACACGCGGCTGCGACCGGTAGCGTGACGGTCCGCGTATTGCCGCTGTTTTTCTGTAATACACTGAAGGAAAAGAGTCGTCAGGTACACGGAGGTCCTCATGGGCAAGATTGTCGAAATCGGCAGGTCATCGGCCGCCAAAACGGTTCCGCTGCGCAGCAGTCACGGGACCCTTATCGATCTTCCAAAGGTTGCCGACTATCGCGGCACCCTGACGTTCATCGAAGCCAGCAGGCAAGCGACATCTGCGGAGACTGTATAGTGCCACTAGTCAGCGTCATCATCCCGACGTATAACCGTGCTTCGATGGTAATGGAGGCCATAAGTAGTGTTCTTGTGCAGAGCCTGTCCGATCTGGAAGTGGTTGTAGTCGACGACGGCTCGACGGATGATACGGAGTCGGCCGTGTGCGGCTTGGGCGACAGCCGCCTGCGGTACATGGCAAAGGGCAACGGGGGTCCTGGGGCTGCGCGCAACTTCGGCATCGCACAGGTCGCCGGCAAGTACCTTGCCTTTCTGGATTCGGACGATTTATGGCCGCCGAACTACCTGGCGGTGATGGTCGGCCGCCTGGAGGAGCGGAGGGATTTTGGGGGGGCGTACAGTGCCATACGCGTTTTCAACGGGGACGGCGGCGTGGAGGAAACGCGCGTTCTCGGCGACCGCAGCGGATGGATTGCAGCGGATCTGTTTCGGCGGGGGTTCATCTGGCCGTCGGGGTCCGTTTTCCGCAGCGCGGTGTGGAAGGATTTCCGCTTCGACGAGGCGTTGAACAAAACGTGTGAGGACGGTGATGCGTTTCTGCGTCTGTCTCTGCGCGAGCAGTTCCTTTTCGTGCCGGAAAGCCGCTGACGAAGGATTCCGTACATTTTGCGCCGCCGACATGGAGAAGATAAGCGTCATTGAGCTTTGCGTTGAGGAGTGCTTATGAGTTCAGGTGGCAAATCAGTTTCAGAAGGAGGCCACGTACCGCAGCCGTACACGGCGTCGGAACCCCTCATAAAGGGCAGGGCTACAATCTGTGTGGTCAATTACCGAACACTCGAATATACGCGGCTTTGCCTGCGCAGCATTCGCCGGTTCACATCGTACCCGGCGGACGTGGTTGTGGTGGACAACGGTTCGGGCGACGACTCGACGGACTACTTGCAGTCGCTGGACTGGATAACGCTGCTTAGCCGGTCATGCCGCCGGGATCGGGGAGGCAGCGAGGCGCACGGCAGGGCGCTTGATCTGGCATTTTCGCAGTGCCGGACGGAGTTCTTCGTTACGCTGCATTCCGATACGATCGTGCGGAGGGAGAACTGGCTGACAGAGCTGATCGGCTATTTCGATGCGGAGACGGCGTGCGTAGGATCTGGCAAGCTGGAGATGCGGCCGCTCTGGCAGCAGAAGCTTCGCAAGGCGACGGACTGGCGGATGCTGCTGCGGCGTTTGCGAAACCCATCGGTGATGCAGAAGTATGCGCACTATAACAGGACGATCTGCTGTCTTTACCGGACGGAGGTGCTGCGGCGGGAGGGACTGACGTTCATAATGGGCAACGCCGAGGGTATGAACCCGGGCAAGCAGTTGTACTTTGAACTGTTGAAACGCGGGTATCCGACGGTGGAGCTGCCGTCGTCGGTGATGAGCCGCTACGTGTGGCATATCGCACACGCGACGGAGGCGGTGGTTATTAGAGACTACAGACGCCGGAAGCATACGCTTCGCAAGAGCCGGTGGCGGATTGCGGAAATCATGTCGCAGCCGATCGTGCAGGAGCTTTTGCGGGACAATACGCTCGATTGTGCACGGCCCCTTGCTGCGGCTGCCTCCGTACGCGGAGGTTCGGCGGGCAGTGCGGCATCAGAGGAAACGGTATAATGCCGTTGGTCAGCGTGGTCATCCCAACTTATGACCGTGCCGTCACAGTGGTTGAGGCAGTCAACAGTGTTCTGGCTCACAGCCTTTCCGACCTGGAAGTACTGGTGGTCGACGACGGCTCGACGGACAATACGGAGTCTGCGGTGCGCGCCCTGGGCGACGGGCGCGTGCAGTACATGGCGAAGGCAAACGGTGGTCCTGGGGCTGCGCGCAACTTCGGCATCGCTCGGGCCACGGCAAGACGCGTTCTGAGCCACGCGTACCGGAAAGTGGCGGAGGCAAAGAGAAAGGCAGGCGCACGCGCATCCGCCATGTCGCTTTACCGGCGTGCGATCAGGTACTGCGCCAGCGATCTTCGTTTGTATATGGGTCTCCTGCGCGCACTGATTCTGTCGCCTCGGAAGGACAGCAATCCGGACTGGCAAATGCCCGAACCGTTAGGACCGGTTGGTTGATGTTCGGCGGGGGCGCCTGATGGCCATGATCTGCAGTTCTTCATTGTGAACCAACCGCTGTAGCTTGCATATCCAAGCAGCCTGCACCGGCACATGCCGGAGAGTTCGACGGAGCGTGCCGGGAACTCGAGGGCGCGAGATGATGGGGGTCAGGTGTTTTTGATTTTGATACGGATGGCGCCGTTGCGGGGACGGTCGGTGGCGACGATAGCATAGCCGCCGCCGGCGCCCGAAAGGGTGCGGCCGTAGCCGGGATCGATTTTGTCCAGTGCCTCGGCAACGTGAGGCGGGACCGTATTGGGCAGCATTTTTTTCCATGCCTCGAGCGTCTGGTCAAGCGCTCGGCCGAGCAGAAGGATGTCGCGCTGGCGAATGGCCTGCCAGCAGTTTTCGCCGGCGTCGGCCAGCATCCTGACAAAATCCTTTTCAAGGTGCCTTTCGATGAGGGGGTCGTAACCATCGGGGCGGGACTGAAGGGGCACAAGGACGATGGACTCTTCGAGCCAGCGGGCCGCGGCGGGCTCAATGAGCGAGGTGATCTCCGTCGGCCAGTAACCGCCTTCATAGTAGAGGCGGCTTATGCCCGGGTAGACGAGCCCGATGGCATCCTGGGAGCCGGCGATGTATTTTGTGCCGGGCGGATTCTCCGCGCCGAAGAGGATTTTCGCGACCTTGTGCGGGGCGCCGCTGGGGATGTGTTCTCCCCAGATGCGGCGGGCGGTTTCACGGGTACTGGTGGCCATGCCGGAACGTTTGGCAAATTCCATGGTGGGTTCCAGTCTCGCCACGACCATAGCGCCGGGGTGAATCGCGGATACCCAGGGCTGGTCGATCCAGCCGCCGGCAAGCGCCAGCCGATAAGGCACCCGCAAGGGGTCCCGGCCGGGGGCCGCCTGATGAGGGTAGGCACTACCTCGCAATATTCTGTATTCGATACGGCGGTCGCGGCAGGCGGCCTCCTTGTCGGGGCTGTGGCCGTCGGCGTTGACGGCGAAGATGTCGGGCCTGATGCGGTCCGTGGCCGCCAGGAAGTCCAGGCTGCCGGTTCCTTCGGAAATGAAGGCGTCGTGCACGCAGCGCAGCGATCTGACGATTCGGAGGCGGTCCTGTTCGGAATAGAGCGGGGCAGTGTCCTTCATGAGACCGTAGTTGTGATCGGAGCCGACGCTGACAACAAGGCGGCCCAGCGATGCGGCCTGCTCGAGGAACTCGATGTGGCCGGCGTGCAGGACGTCGAAGAAGCCGCTAACGAGCACGGTCTTGTCTTTCGGCGCGGTTTGCCGGCTTTTTTCGATGATCGCCGTTGAACTGGTGGGGACGAGAAAGGGGGGGACCGTCCTCGGCACGACCTTGAGCGCGATGCCGAGCTGTTCACAGAAACGGCGTTTTTCCTCCAGGCCGCTGTCGTCGGCGTTGACCACAAAAACGTCGGGCCGGAGCTGCTGTGCAATCCGGGCAAAATCAATTTTGCCCGGCAGCAGTTCGTCTTCGCCGAGGATCACATAATCGACGGACTTCATGGCGGCGACCAGGTACAGACGGTTGTTTTCCGGGTTGATGGGCCGCTGCGGTCCCTTCTGTGACCGGACGGCGGTATCACGTCCGACCACGACCACCAGGGTTCCGGCCGCCTCTTTGCACTGCTGAAAAAAGACGGCGTGGCCGGACTGCATAATGTCAAAGCAGCCGGAGCACATGGCGATGGCGTCATGGCGGCGGCGGATGTCCGGTAAATCCTCGATGCGAATGATTTTCTTTTCCGGTTCCATAGAATTCCTCGCATTGGGCACCGTTACGGCCGCCGGGGATGAAAGGGCTTGTTTACCGGCCCTTGTTTCGCGGCGGTATTGTAACAGTTGCGACGGCGTTGGAGCAATGGTTTTCCGGAATGTTCTTGCGAAAATGTCGTTTGCAGGCGGGCTTTTGGCGCACCAATGCCTTGCATTCTGGTGCTGATTCGATATTGTAGGGCTGGCGATGCGGCGGGATAGTGCGACCGCCGGCGGCGGCAGTATAATGAGTACAGAGCGGAAGCCGGAAGGCGGCTATGAAGTTACTGGTCCTGACAAACAACCCCGATCGGCCGAGTTTCCGACAGCGGTTCAAGATTTACCTGGATGACCTTCATGAGGCGGGCATTGCGTGTTCGATAGTGCGTGTTCCGCGCGGGTGGGCCAAACGCCTGGCGGTGCTGAGGTCCGCGGGGGCATTCGACGCGGTGTACCTGCACAAGAAGCGGCTCAATCTCCTGGAGGATTTGTGCCTTCGGCGCCACTGCCGCAGGATGATTTACGATTTTGACGACGCTGTAATGTACAAGGATTCGCGACCGGAGCATTGTAGTTGGACGCGACATTTCGATTTTCGGCGGACGGTGCGGCGGGCGGACGTGGTGATCGCGGGCAACGAGGTGCTGGCGGGGCATGCGCGGCGGTATAACGACAACGTGGTTGTGCTGCCGACGGGGCTGAGGATCGACGACTACCTGCCGCGCGAGGATCATGCCGGCGCCGACGGCACGGTGCGGTTGGGCTGGATCGGAAGTGCCAGTACATTGGGCTACCTGGCGGGGATTGCCGGGGCGCTGGAGGAGATCGGAAGGCGGCACCCCCAGGCGGTGCTGCGGATCATTGCCGATCGTTTTCTGGAACTGCGCAATATGCGCGTGGAGAAGTGCGTGTGGTCGCTCCAGCGGCAGGCGGCGGACCTTGCGGCCTGCCATATAGGGCTGGCCCCGCTGCCGGACAACCGGTTCACAGGCGGCAAGTGCGGCTTCAAAATCCTGCAGTACATGGCGACGGGAATTCCATTTGTCGCAAGCGGGGTGGGCGTGAACCGGACGTTCGCCCAGGACAGCGGGGCGGGATTTCAGGCGTGCGGCCAGGAGGAGTGGATCGCACGGCTGTCGGCATTGATCGAGGATGAGAGTCTGCGAGCGGAGATGGGCAGGCGCGGGCGCAACTACGTGGAGCAGTACGATGCGAAGGTGATGGGGCGGAGGTTGACGGCTGTTCTGAAGGATGCGATTGAACCGGAGAAGACAAGGTGAAAGGGCAGGGCCGCGTGGCGGAACCGGTGGTACGCGTCAATCTGGATGAGATGATCGCACGCGGCGAGCGGATCGTTGTGGACGTGGGCTGCGGCAATCGCAAGAAGGCGGGGCGGATCGGCATCGATCGGGTCGACTTGGAAGGTGTGGATATCGTGGCAGACCTCGAGCAGGGGCTGCAGTTCTTTCCGGATGCATCGGTGGACGAGATTCACTGCCGCAGCGTCCTTGAGCACGTGGAGGATATGAAGGGGTTGTTAGGCGAGATGCTGCGGGTGCTCAAGCCCCAGGGCCAGGCGCATATTTTTGGCCGCATTACTCGAATCCGCAGTCCCGGAGGAGGAGCAGTTAGGGCGCAAGGTGCCGAGCTACTATTCGCCCATCAGGATTCATATCGTGTCGCTCAAGCTGGTGTTTCGCTCGACGTTCAACTGGCTCAACCCATTCAGGAAGGCGTTCGGGCGGCTGATCAATCTGCATCCGCGTTTACAGGAGTGGTACGAGGAGAACCTTTCCTTTCGTATTCCGTGTCAGGGCATTGAGGTGGTGTTCACGCGACATGAAGTCAGGGGCGGCGGTCGGGCTCTTTGCCGGCGAGGCGTGCACGGGTGCGGGCGTACACCTCCGCGGCCAGCGGCTTTTGACGGCCTGCCAGGGCAGGGTTTTCTCGGAGGTAGGCTTTGAAGAATCGCATCCGGTCGGTGCGGCCGAGGCAATCCTCAAAGAGCATTCCGATCTGCACAAGGTTCTTGACGCGCATCGCCAGCGGAAGGCGGCGATAGGCGCGGGTGCGTTCGTTGTCCAGGAAGAAGAACCGCCAGTCGTCCGCGGTCTCTGCCACAAGGACGTTGCCCGGGCGAAGGTCGCCGTGACAAATACCGCAGGCATGGAGGCGGCCGACAACGGCGCCAAGGCGGCGGATGAATGCGCGGCGGCGGGCGCGAGAGGCGGCATCCCCAGTCGGCAATTGAACGCCCAACCACGTGGAGACGGGTGGGGCATTCCTGATTCTGGAGGTGATGGCGAAGCATCTGGCACAGAAGAGCAGGGGGCGGTATTCGCCGACTGCGAGTACCGGCGGGGCGTCAAAGCCGTTTCGGGCCAGCAGCAGGCTCGCTTTGAAGGCCCGCATCGCGCGGGTGGGGCGGAAAAAGTGCTTGAGAAAATCGCCGGGCGAACGGTGAAGGTATTCTTTCAGAAAGTAGTCGTACGTTCGGCCGAGAAGGCTGACAGAACCGTTGAAGACACGGGCGTACCTGGAGGAGGGGATCCTCTGGAAGGGGCCGCGGACGCCGTCGCGGGGTTTGCCGTCGGCGGGGAGGATATCGCCGAGGCTCCGGATATCCTTGTGTATCCAGAGCCACCAGACGCCCAGTTTCACTTGCACATAGTCTTCGATGCGGGCAGGGGGGTTGGGCATGGCGCGTTCAATGCCCCACGATTACGATGCCCAGCTCGTTGGCCAGGGCGATGGTTTGCGGCTTGTCGATGATGATGGTCTTGCCTTTCTCCAGAACAAGGCACTTTCCGCCGTTTGCGGCCAGGTCGCGGATGGTGTCGGGACCGACGCACGGGACGTCGAATCTCGCGTCCTGGTTGGGTTTGGCGGCCTTGATGAGTGTCCAGCCTCCTTTCTTGCAGAGTTGGCCGGCGCGTGCGATCATGGCGGCGGTTCCTTCGATGGCCTCGACGGCGATGATCTCGCGTTCGCGGACAGCGACGGCCTGGCCGATGTCAAGTTCGCCGAGTTTCTTGACGATGGGCCAGCCGAAGTCGATGTCCACCTGAAGGGACGGGCCGGGGCGGCAGCGAGTCATGCAGCCTTCGTCGGCGAGATGCTCCTTGCAGTACATGGTAGAATCCTCCAGGATAACTCCCCCGGACGCCAGCTCATCGGCAATGGCGCAGAGGACACTGTCGTTGCGTTTGTCGCGGCCGCGGAGACGCCAATACCAGATGCGGACGGCCCGCCAGTCGGGAATGTAGCGGATGATGCGCCACGGCACGAACAGGTTGGTCTTGGCGACGCGGCCGACCATGACGGTTCGGCTGACGCCGTATCGGCGGAGCTTTCGCATCCAGCCGCCGGGCCGGGCGACGGCGCCGTGGAAGAATACGTCGACGTGTTGGCGGAGGCTGGGCTCAACGCTTCCGGCCAGGCCCACGCAGACGACGGTGAGGCCGGCGGCCTTGGCGCCGTCGGCAATGAGGAAAGGCAGCCTGCCTTCGCCCGCGATCAAGCCCAGTACGTTCGTTGCGTCCATCACTTACCGTTCCGATGCGTCGAGGTTGTCGAGCCTCTTTTCCAGGCTGCGGAGTTTTCTTCGCATTTCGGGCAGATATTCGATGAGCGCGTAGGACCGCCGCGCGCTGTCGGCATCAATGGCGGGCGAACCGACTATGGTTGCACCGTCGGGGACGTCGTTGATGACGCCGGCCTGTGCGCCAATCTTGACGAGGTCGCCGATCTTCACGTGGCCGACGATGCCGACCTGGCCGCCGATCATGCAGTGGTGACCGACGACGACGGAGCCGGCGATGCCCACCTGCGGCACGAGCAGACAGTGCGGGCCGATTTTGGTGCCGTGACCGATCGTGATCATGTCGCCGATCTTGCTGCCGGCGCCGATGACCGTGTCGTCAAGGGTGCCGCGTTCGATGGCGGAGTTGGCGCCGATTTCAACGTCGTCTTCGATGACGGCGCGGCCGATCTGCGGGATCTTGTGGTGGCGGCCGTCGTGTGTGGCGAAGCCGTAGCCATCCTGGCCGATGGAGGCATTGGAGTGGATGATCACGCGGCTGCCGATGACGCAATCCTCATAGATGACCACGTTGGGATAGAAGATACAATCGTCGCCGGTCCTGACGCGGGGTCCGATAAACACGCCCGGGTAGATCTGACAGTTACGGCCGATCGACGCACCTTCGCAGATGGTCGCAAATGCATGGACGTTGCAGTTGTCGCCGATGGCGGCATCAGCGGCGATATTGGCCTGCCGGCTGACGCCCACGGGCATGTGCGGTCGGTGGCCGTGGAGGAGGACGACAACCTGCATGAAGGCGTAGTAGGCGTCGTCGGCTATGAGCAGGTTGGTGACGGAGTCCATTTCCTTGCCGACAATGACGGCGCTGGCCCGCGTGGTCTGCAGCAGCGGCAGATAGCGATTGTTATTAAGAAAGCTGATCTGACCGGGCTGGGCCTGTTCGAGCGTCGCGGCGGAGGTGATGATCGTATTGCCGTCCCCGCGGACACGGCCGCCGGTATGTTCGGCAAGTTGCTGGAGCGTAGTCTGGGCCATTGATTCTCCCTGCCAGTAATAAAAACCCGCATTATAGCGGCAATCAGCGGCTCGTCAACCGTTGAGCACCCCCAGGACGGCGGCATGGATAGTGTCGGCCTGCTGGCGGGACGGCTCCATGAAACTTGCCGAGGCCGGCCTGAGGATATGGACGCGCGGTCCGAGGGGTCGGTAGCGGCCCGGGTCGGTAGGGCCGAAAATGGCGAACGTCGTCTTGCCGAGGGCGCCGGCGAGGTGGCTGATTCCGCTGTCGTTGCCGAGGTGGACGTCGGCCCAGGTGAGGACCTGCAGGACGGCGGTGAGGTCAAGGCCGGACAGGCAAGGGGCGATCTCTGCGAGGCGATCCCTGTCCTGGGGCGGCATTCGTTCCATTTCCGCGGGCCCGAAGAGAAAGACGACCTGGACGCCGTCGCGGCGGAGGAGCCGCGCGACGTGGTGGAAGTTGTCGACGTGCCAGCATTTGGCGGGGGCGCCGCTGCCGGGGTGGATCACGACGAGGCGGTCGTCCGGGGTGATGTTCTCGGCTTCGAGTATGCGGCGGCCTTCCTGGGCGTCGCTGAAGTGGGCGCGCAGGATACCGGCGGCAGGGTCAAACACCGGCGGCACAGGCGCCTCATTGTCCTGCATGTAGGCACGGATGTAGAACTCGCTGATGTGGGTGTCCGATTCTGCGGTGTCGGCCAGGGGCAGCAGGGTGACCTCGGCGGGGCGTGCGCAGTTGACGGCGAAGATGACGTTGGCTTCAAAGTTGGGGTCGCCGGCGCCCATGAAGCTGACGATGCGCTCGTAGGCGGCCAAGGAATTGACGAGGCGGTCATGTTCTTCGACCATGAAGTCGCGCTGGTCGACGAAAAGGCGGTGAAAGTCGATGGATTCGATGGAGCGGATGCTGTCGATGCAGGTGCGGCCGGGATAAAAGTCGATGTACTCGGTGCGGCCAATGAAGTCGACGCCGCCGAGGTCGTATGCCGTCTTGAGAAACGAGGCTAACGGAAGCGTCAGCAGGCAGTCGCCGATAGCGCCGGGGCAGATGATGCAGCCACGGCGGCGGTTGCGGTCAGCCAGGTCTTCCTGTTCCTGTACGAGTTGGAAAATGTCCTTGGTCACGCCGACATCTTAGCGGCCCGGCGGCTGTAAATCAAGCACGCGGCAAACCGGACGCGCATAGCGGACGCACTTTGGCGGAAGCCAGCGCGGCCTTTACGCTCCCTACTCTTCTTTTTTGCCGGGCAGAAGGCCGGTGATGTTGTCTATGACGGCTTTGCCGACGTCTTCACCGGCGGCGGCGCCTTTTTCGAGAATTTGGCGGCCGATGTCCACGATCTGAACGCCGCGCTGCCGCAGTAGGGTTGTCATGGGGTCGATGAGATCGCGCGGCAGGATATTGCGGCCTTTTTCGGCGACACCTGCGGCGACGGCCTGGAGGATCTTGGCGGTGAGGATGGGCAGTGTCAGCTTGTTATCGTGGCCGAGATTGGTCATTTCGATGGGCGCCAACGTCAATTCAACGGTGTCGAGGCGGCCGGGAATGGGCAGCAGCTTGACGAGGACCTTGACGTTGGAGATGGTCAGCTTGTCAATGTGCAGCTTCCTGGCCTTCTTGTCTTCGGGCGAAGGCTCGGCATCGGACGGCGGCAGGGACTTGATGACGTCATGCAAATTGTTCTGAATGACGTCCTTTTGCTCGATGACGAGCACGACATTATCAAGGTCGATGTGGTGAATGTTGACCGTGTCGCCGGCGAGGGAGGCAACGTCCATCTCCACGCGGCCGCTTGCCATTGCCAGAAGGTGTTCATGCTGGTAGCCGGGCGGGTTGGCGACTGTGAGGCCCAGCAGGTCCATGCGGCCGTGGAGTACCGACAGGGACGCGTCGTCGACGGTGACGTTGACCTTGAGCGTTCTGGTGCCGACTGATTCGACGGCATGTTCCAGCGCCCGGCCGCCGAAGACTTGAACACCGACAGCGACGACCAGGGGAACGGCGATAAGCAGTACCACGGCGCAGATAAGAATCTTATGGAGTTTCTTCAGCATAGCAGCGCTCCGTCGAGGTTATTGCGATTTTTCGAGTGCATCAAGCAGCTCCTTCTGCACGTTAAAACCGAGATCGCGGGCCGTGCGGGCGTGTTTGAGCGCACGGGCGTTGTCCTTAAGCAGGTAATATGTGACGGCCAGGGCGTTGTGGGCCGAGGCGTTCTTCGGATCGAGGCGGACGGCTTCACGATAGGCCGCCAGGGCCTGCTCATGTGATTCCATGTTAGCGTACGCGACGCCCAGGTTATACCGCAGGCCGGAGTTGTCGGGCTGGTACTGAATGGCGCGGCGGTAACAGTCCGCGGCCTCCGGGTACGCCTTCAGACGGATATAGGCGTTGCCGAGGTTCTGCAGCGCGGCCGGTGCCGCGGGCTCAATGGCCAGGAGCTGGCGATAGGCGGCGATTTCGTTGTCCGTGTCGCCGAGTTTGTCGTAGGTGAGGGCCAGGCCGAAGTACGCGCCGGTGTTGGACGGGTCCAGCGCGATGGCCTCGCTGAAATGGCGGATGGCGTCTTGGAGATAGTCGGTTTCATAGTAGCAGTAGGCCAGGTTCGTATGGGCGTTGGTCCAGCCGGGGGCAATCTGCAGCGAGCGGGTATACTGGGCGATTGCGGCGCTGTAGTTCTTCATCTCGCGGTACACGTCACCCAACAGGAGGATGCTGTCGACGTCGTTGGTGTCGAGACGCAGGGCGTTTCGCAGTTCGATGAGGGCGTTGTTGAGCTGCCCCTGGCGAAGGTACATGTTGGCGAGATTGCGGTAGGCGTCAACGAAGTCCGGCTTGAGTCGGATGGCCGTGCGGTATTCCGTTACGGCCCGCTGGTAGTAGCCGAGGTAACCGTATGCGTTGGCGAGATTGTTGTGGGTCTTGGGGTCCGTATCGATGATCCTGAGCGAGGCGAGGTAATGATCGACGGCGTCGGTGGCCCAGCCCTTCTTCAGGTAGATGTTGCCGAGATTGGTATGTGCCTCGGCAAGGGTGGGGTTGATGGCGACTGCGCGTTCCAGTTCGATCTGAGCGTTGTCGATCTCGCCGACGGCACAGTAGCTGTTGCCGAGATTGTTGAAGAAGCAGCCCAGGCTCTGCCGCTTGGTGAGGTTCTTCATATAGAGGGTGTTTTCGTCATCGGGCGGTTTAAACTTCTCCACGTAGTGCGAGTCGGGGGCACTTCGGCCCATACTGGTGGTCTCGATGTTGAAGCGGACCTTGCCGTCGTCGTAGCGCACGAAGAAGTGACCCGGGACGACGACGCCGTAGAGGGGCAGGCCGATCCGCTCACCGATGGCAAGGTAGAGCATCGACAGGCTCAGGCAGTAGCCTCGCCGCGTGTCGATGACGTTGTGCAGAAAGAGGTCTTCGGGGTTGTCGGCGGTCTCCAGCGAGCGGAACCCGATTTCGTCGTAGAGGTATTCGTTGATGACGGCAACGGCCCGCGAGTCGGACTGGCGGATGTTCTTCCTGTCGAGGCGCTTGAGGATCTCAGTCGCCATGGCGTCGAGCTTGAGGCGGTACTTCTGGACGCTGCTTTCACTGCTCCACTGGCGGCTCAGCAGCAGGGCGGCGGTACCGATGTCGATCTGGTCTTCCGGAAGAGACAGGGCCCGTTCGATGCTGTAGGCCTGCACGCCCGACTTGCCGGCGTTGACGAGGCGGTAGTGCACCGCCGCCTCGCAGGCGGCCGGGGCGACCAGCAACAGCAGAATCGTCAGCCATTTCTTCATCGCCTACTCGCGTTTACTTGAGCCTTTGCAGCGCCTCGGCGGCCGTTATACCCTGTACCGCGATCTCCTTGACCGGGTTCGTCAGGCCGCTGATGATCGTCACGGCCTTCTTCTTGACACCAAGTATCTGCGCCAGACACGCCGTCAGGCATTCGTTGGCCTTGCCTTTTTCGGGCGGCGCCTGCACCCTGACCTTCAGCATGTCCTGCATTTCGCCGGCAACGACGGTTCGGCTGCTGCCCGGGACAACCTTGACCTTGAAGATGATGCGATTGCCGTCCTGACTGATCCGAAGCGCCATCAGACGTTTTCCCGGATGCTCTTGCCGACGGCGAACTGCACGTACCGTTCGATCTGCGTGGCCAGTTCGCTCAGGGACGGCAGCAGGAAATCTTCATAATGGCCCGGTACGAAGTCGCCGTTGAGGGCCTTCTTGAAAATCTTGACGCGGACCAGCGGCAGGCCGGCGTCGGTGCGGCTGAAATCGCCGTTCTTGTGCTGTGTGAGTTCCACGCGGTACTCGTCACTGATGAACACCAGGCATCTGCCCGTGTAGACCGCCGTGGGAAAATAATCATACAGCAGCTTCAGCACATCCATCTTCTGTCCTGACACGCGTCACTCCCTTGCAAAACGTCGGCCATTATACGCCGGCTTGGGCATTACTTCAATGTGCCGACGAGATCAGTTATGTTGCTTATGCCCTGTGTGCGGCAATAATCCCGTATGCCGTCTACGATCTCGACGGCGCAGGCCGGGTTCATGAAGGTCCCGGTTCCGATCGCCACCGCCGAGGCCCCGGCGATGATGAACTCCAGGGCGTCCGAGGCGGTACGTATGCCGCCAAGGCCCAACACCGGCACCCCTGCGGCCCGCGCGACATGCTCATAGACCCGGTTGACCAGGTAAACGGCTATCGGCTTGATGGCCGGGCCGCTGAGGCCGCCGGTCCGATTGGCCAGCACTGGCTTGCGGCGGTAGATGTCGATTGACATTGCCGTGAACGTATTGACGAGGCTGAGGGCGTCCGCACCCCCGTCAACGGCGGCCTGTGCCGTTACAGTTATATCGGTTACGCACGGTGTCAGCTTGACCATCAGGCACTTGCGCCCGGCGGCCTGCTTGACGGCGGCGGTGATCTCGCGGATCTGCGGCGGGTCGGTGCCGAAGGTGATGCCGCCTTTCTTAACATTTGGACAACTGATATTCAGTTCCAGGCCCGCGATGGCGTCCTGGCTTGAGAGCCGGTCGGCGATAGCAACGTACTCGTCGATGGTCTGGCCGGCGACATTCACAAAAATGGCCGTGCCGAGATCGCGAAGAATAGGAATCTTCTCCTCGATGAAGCGCTCCAGGCCGATGTTGGCCAGACCTATGGCGTTGAGCATTCCGGCGCTGGTCTCGACGGCGCGGGGGGTGGGGTTGCCGGCACGCGGGGCAAGGGTGATGCTCTTGGTGATGAAGCCGCCGAGGCGGGCCGGGTCGAAAAAGTCGGCCAGTTCGTCGCCGTAGCCGCAGGTGCCGGAGGCTGTCATGACGCAATTGGCCAGCCTGACGCCGGCGAAATCGACTGTCATGTTGACGTTATTAGCCATCGAGGAAGACCACCTCCTTCGCATCGAAAACCGGGCCATCCTTGCAGCAGAGCTTATACACGGTCTGACCGGCAGGGGCCTTGACCTGGATGGCACAGCTTTGGCAGATGCCGATGCCGCAGGCCATCATCCGTTCCATGCTGATCTGACAGTCGAGGCCGTGCCTGTCGGCCATCGCCGCGGCCGATGCGAGCATGGCCTCCGGGCCGCAGGCATAAATGACTGTCTCTGCGGGATTTGGAGCGTGTTCGGTAAGCCACGCATCGGCACATTCGGTGACGAGGCCTTTAACGCCGGCCGAGCCGTCGTCGGTCGTCACGAAGGCCTCCTCGCCGAGGCGGGAGAACTCCTCCGGAACGCAGCGGCCGTCGGCAAGTGTGTTGACGACAAAGGGGAAATCCTGCAATCGCCTGGCGCCGGCGAAGACCACGATACGGATGCCGGCGTGATTGACACGCAGATATTCGGCAAGGTGCTGCAGCGGCGGCGAGCCCATGCCGCCGGCGATCAAAACGGCGAGGCGTTTGCCCTCGGGGACCGAAAAGCCGTTGCCCAGGGGGCCGATGACACTGACAACGTCCTGCGGCTTGAGGGTGGTCATGCGAACCGTCGACGGGCCGACCACGGCATAGAGGATCTCGATCGAGATGGCGGGGGGGCTGTCGCTGATAAGACGGACGTCACTGAAGCTGAACGGACGCCGCAGCATGATGTTCTTGGTCGTCTGATCGCGAAGGGCGGGGTCGATTGCGGCGGCAGGCGGCAGCCCCAGACGCGACAGGTCCAGTTCAGCAAACTGGCCGGGGCGGACGTCCCGGAACAGGGCCGAGCCGCGGGCGTCGAGCTGCAGTTGAAGGCGATAGTAACTGTGCCGCACGGGGGCGTTGGAAAGGACGGTTGCGTCGAAGCACCCTTTGGTTGGCTGTCTGTTATGATCCTTCATAAGCACTTGCTGGGAATTGACTTAACCCAGTGCATAAAAAAACTTCCGGAACATTCATCCACTGACGCTCCGGAAGTTGCCACGGCAAAAAGCCGCTGAATTCGTTGTCTCAGGCCGGGCATTGTCTCTGCTTTCCCAACGCGCGAGCAAAGTATATCATGTACTCTCAGCGTTGTCAACAAGCGGCCCCAATTTAACACAACAAAAATGATTATTTTTATAAACCTTTCGTTTGCAGTGACTTACGTTCCTGCACCCCCTTAGGCGTCGGCACGTCGCGCATAGGCAGCCATTGCGGCGTCGTGGACCTGCTTAAGCGGGATCCCGTGGGCCGCCGCCGCATTGGAACAATCGGCAAATTCAGGCTTGGCGAACACCCGCTTTCCGCTCAAATTACCAATTTTGATGCGGATCGGTCCATAATCCGTTTCGACGCTGACCCACTGGCGTGCCAGAATACTGCGTTGGAGTATCTGCTTTCTGAGCCCCAAGGTGAGGCCCTGAGCAAAGATAACCTGCTCGATCCGGCTGGTCATGCCGGGCTCGACAAGGACGGACAGCTTTACGGCAGGGCGGCCGTGCTTCATGCAGATGGGCGTGGTGAAGACATCCAGGGCGCCCTGCTCCATGAGCGTCTCCATGGCATGGCCGACGGTCTCGCCGTCGGCGTCATCGATGTTGCATTCCAACAGGCAGACTGCATCAACCTCCGTGCCCTGGTCGTCGGCACTGCCGATTACGAGCCGCAGAACGTTGGGCAGGTGCTTGAATTCCTTTGTGCCGGCGCCGTGGCCGATCGATTCGATCCGCATGGCCGGCAGGGGGCCGAACTGTGAGACGGTATGGGCAAGGATGGCGGCGGCGGTGGGGGTGAGCAGTTCTGTATCGACCGGGCCGCCCACAACAGGCGCCTGGGCCTGCTTGAGCAGTTCGGCTGTTGCCGGTGCGGGAACGGGCATGATGCCGTGGGCACACTGAATCGTGCCGCCGCCGACGGAAAGCGGCGAAGCGACGATCCTTTCGATGCCGAGGGCGTCAAGCCCCACGCTTACGGCGACAATGTCGACGATTGAGTCAACGGCGCCGACCTCGTGGAAGTGGATTTCCTGCGGGTCCTTGCCGTGAATGCGGCCCTCCGCGACGGCGAGCCTCTCGAAGATCGCAATGGCTCGCTGTTTTGCGGAGTCGCAAATTGCGCTTCGATTGATGATCTCGACAATATCGCCGAGTCCGCGGTGGTGCTGGTGGCCTGATACGGCAGTTGCAAAGTGCACGGCGCTGATGCCGGCGCGATTAACGCGGCCGATGCGAATCTCCAGGCCGTGGATCGCAAGCGACGCAATCCGGTCGCGAAGGAACGCCTCATCCAGACCCGCGTCGAGCATCGCGGCCACAATCATGTCGCCCGCGGCCCCGGCAAAGCAGTCGAAGTACGCTATTTTCATAACTTCCTCTTATACAAAAACTTCTGCAGCATTATGGTTCGGCTGCGGCGTTTCTTCAAGTCCAAACGCGGATCAAGGCTTGAAAAAGCCGCCGGATTTTGGTAAACACCCGCATTATGGTCAAAGGATTTGGCAGAACAGTCGCGACGGCCCTGTTGGGCCTAATTTTTGCGCCCGCCGCGATGGCGTCCTTGTCGAGCCGCATCAACGGCATCGTAAACGACAAGGTCAACAGGAGTGCCCACTTTACCATCAAGATCGTCGATGCCGCCTCCGGCCGGACGCTTTACGCACGCAACACCGACGAGCCCATGACGCCGGCGTCAAACATGAAGATCGTTTCCTCGGCGGCGGCCCTTCACTACCTCGGCCGCGATTACCGATTCGTCACACGGGTCGGTCTTATCGGCAAGACGCTCGTGATCATCGGAGGCGGTGATCCCCTGTTGGGCGACCCTGAGACGGACCGCAGGTACGGCAGGGCGGAGGGGTGGATATTCGATGACATTGTCAAGGCCCTGCACGACCAGAAGATCAAGAGCCTGGACGAGATTGTCATCGACCGGTACTTTTTCGACAATAACCGGGTCTGTGCGAACTGGCCGAAGAAGGATCTGAACCAGAAGTTTTCGTGCGAGGTCAGCGGCCTCAACTATAACCTCAACTGCGTGAAGATTGCCGCCCGCAAGTCCGGTTCCAGGGCGGTCGTCACGGTGCATCCCGCAACGCGCTTTCTCCAGATAAACAACGAGGTCTCCACCGCCTCCAAGGGTGAAAACGCAATCGCGGTCTATCGCAGCAGCCAGCCGAACAGGCTAAAGATCGTTGGCAAGGTGATAGACGACAAGGGGACATCCGCCGACGTGGCGATCGAGTCGCCGTCCACTTTCTTCGGCGTGCTGCTTGCGGAGCACCTTGCGCGGTCGGGCATCAAGATTCCCAGCCAGATCGTTGAGAAGTATGTCGCCAACAAGAAACGCGTCAGGATTATCCGCGAGTACGCCACGCCGTTGACGGATGTGCTGGCGCGGTGCAACAAGGACAGCCTGAACCTTGCCGCGGAGACGTTTGTCAAGGCGATTTCCGCCGAGCACACCGACGGCAGAATCAATGGCGAGTGGCCGCACGGCCAGGCGCTCGTCGGGCGTTATCTGCGTGGATTGGGGATTGGCCCCGAGGAGTTCAGGCTGGATGACGGCAGCGGCCTGAGCCCGGAAAACAAGCTGACCGCCAACGCTATCACGCGCGTCCTCCTGCAGCTCTACCGCGGCGAAAACTGGGATCTGTTTTGCGATTCGTTGGCGGTAGGGGGGCAGGATGGTACGATCTACAAGTACTTCGAAGACGAAAAATACCGCGGCAGAATCCTGGGCAAAACGGGCTACATCGAGGGCGTCAGGGCGTTTTCGGGTATTGCAAAGACCTCGCAGGGCGATGTGATCTTCAGCATCCTGACGTCGGGCGGGGACTACAGAATCCGTTATGCCATCAACGACATCGCAGAGGCGATTATCGACGAAATGGGCTGAGTGAGTCTCTGCCTGTGTGATTTCACCAGGGGGTCAGCTCGCCCGTGAGCTCTTCGATCAGGTCCTTCATGGTCACGATGCCCAGCACCTTCTCTTCGGGCCTGCCTTCGCGGTGCGGGGCCGCGACGACCATCATGCGGTAGTTGCCCTTTCGCATGAGCGTAATGGCGTCGAGGACCGATGTCGTCGGCCTGAGCCTGCCGATAGGCCGGATCAGCCCGCGGAGATCACCGAAGGACTCGTCACGGGCCAACGCATGGTAGATATTCACGAAGCCCACGATGTGGTTGCGGTCCTTCTCGAAGACCGGCAGACGAGTATAGGTCGAGGTCTTGAGGACTTCCCGAAGGGCCTCGGCGCCGGTGTCCACGTCGACCATCACCGCCTGCGAAACCGGCACCATGACCGCCTGAACCGGTACCGCCGGGATATCGACGGCACGGTCCATGATATCCTTCTGAAAGGCGCTAACGATGCCTTCATCACGCGTCTCGTTGATGATCTGCTTGATCTGGGTGCGATGGCCGGCCGTAATGACCTCGGCGGCGTCGGAGGGCAGGTGAAACAGCCGTGACAGGGCGTCGGCCATCCATTTGAGCACGGCAAAAGCACCAATACGCGAGAAGAGCCGGTGGAAGAACCACATCAGGGGGGCGACCGCCGGCAGGAGGGTATCGGCGTGCAGATAGTATATACTCTTGGGGATGATCTCACCGAAGAGGAAAAGCACCGGCGTCATGATCACGGTTGCCGACAACTCGGCTGCACGGTCGGAACCCGTTTGGCGAAGAAACATGTAAGTAACGATACTTGTCGCGGCATAATTTACCATGTTGTTGCCGATGAGCACTGTCAGGATATAGCCGCGGGCGTCGCTCAGTACGTTGCTCAAGAGTGAGAAAAAAGGCTTGCGCTGCTGGACCCCGATGCGCAGGTGAAAACGGCTGAACCGGTAGACGCCTGTTTCGGAACCCGAGAAGAACGCCGACAGCAGGACCGTCACAACGACCGCAAACAGCAGCAGTACGGTAATCATTGGTCGGCCTCCGTATGTTCCGGTTCGGTGATAGGCCGCAGGCTGAGGATCACCGTCTCGATCCGCCGCTTGCGGACGTTTTCCACGGTCAGTCTCAGGTGCTCCAGTCGGACGACGTCGCCTGCGCGAGCCAGCCGGCCGAGTCGGCCGGCCACGAAGCCGCCTAACGTTGCGACGCGGACCTGCTGCGGTTCGATGCCGAAGGCTCGTGCCCAGTCGTGCAGGGGCAGGTTTCCGGCGAGACGATACTGCATCGGGCCGATCTGCTCGATGGGCGGCGACGGCCTGTGTTCATTCGCCAGCGGCTCGATCAGTTCGTTGATGATGTCGTCCAACAGCACCTGCCCGGCGATGCCGCCGTATTCATCGACCACAATGGCCATGTCGCCGCCGCTCTGGCGGAACCGCTGTATGAGTGACTCCACCGTTTTCTGTTCGGGTACGAAGTCGATGGGATCCAGCAGGGTGGAGATCGGTTTGTCGCCCTCGAGAATCAGCCGGCGAATGTGGATGATGCCGACGAGGTTGTCGATGTTGCCAGAGTAGAGCGGCATCCTGGTCAGCCCGTTGCGGTGCATGAAGGTGCGTATCTCGTCGGCGGGTTCGGCGATGTCCAGGGCGGGCATGTCGACCCGCGGCCGCATGACGTGGCGCACCTTGAGATGGCCAAATTCCAGGATCTCCAGAAGAAGCTGGTTTTCGTCGCGCGTGATCAAGCCTTCCTTGCGGGTCGTTTCGATGAGCACCCTCAACTGGTCCACGCTGGTCGGCCTCCTCCGGCCGCCGACACGGAACGTCAGCAGGCGCACCGCCGGCCTGACGATGACGCCTTCGAAGACTGCCAGCACGGGGGCCAGCACCCGCACGAACACATAACAGAAGGGAGTCGCCACCAGGCAGAACCGCCGCGAATGTGAATATGCCAAGGATTTGGGCAGCATCTCGCCGAAGAGGAGCAGAAATGTGAAGGACGCCGCCGCCGTAGCGCCCGCCGCCGCGGGATGGATGATCTGGGCAAGGTGCAGCGCCAGAACGCTGGACAGGGCGAAGTACAGGACATTCACGAGCATGTTGCCCAACAGAATGCTCGTAAGGAGCCGGTTGGGAATCCGCAGCAGCCTCGCCGCCGCCTTTTCGATGCGATTGTCGGAGGCCATGAACGCCTGGAGCTGGCGCCGCGAGATGTTGAAGAAGGCCGTTTCCGAGGCCGAGAAAAAGGCCGAACAGCACAGCAGTGCGATCATCAGGCCAACTCGCCAGAGATTCGCAAGCAACGCCGCCACGCCCAATCCTCCTTACACCCGAGCCGGGCCGCCGTCAGGGACTCGGCAGGGTGATGCGAAACGTTGTACCCTGTCCGACTTCGGAATCGACCGTAATAATCCCGTTATGCGAATCGATGACGCGCTTGCAGAAGGCCAGTCCGAGTCCTGCGCCGGTCCGCGGCGCGTCGGATTCTGTGGTCTTGGTCGTGAAGAACGGCTCGAAAATGCGGGCCATGTGTCGGCGTTCGATGCCGATGCCCGTATCACGCACCTCGATACGGACCGAGTCTTCCATCCGCCGGGCCGCGACAGTCAGGATGCCGCCGCGGTCGAGCATCGCTTCGCGGGCGTTGAGGATCAGGTTCATGAGCACCTGCTGCAGCGAAATCCCATCCGCCCAGACCTCCAGTCCCGGTTCAATCTCCAGGACGACAGAAATGCCGTCTTTCGAGAAGTCCCGCGCAAGGCACTGAAAGATTTCCGTCACCATCGGCTCGACTGGGCATGACGTCCTAGCCTGCGGCCGTCCGTTGGCCATCGCCAGCATGCTCTGGAGAATGCGGCTGGCCCGCCGCGAATTCAGCACGGTCTTCTGCAGTGTCTTTTCGATAAGCTGTGCGTCGTCGGGGTGGTTCAGCGCCAACTGGGCATACGTCCCCAGCGGTGTGAGTATGTTGTTCATCTCGTGCGCGATCATTGCCGACGTCAGGCCCAGGTTGGCCAGCGCCTGCATGTGCCCTAACTGGACCTCCAGTTCGGCAGTCCGGTCACGCTGGGTCGCCAGTTGGCGGTGAAGTGATCGTCGCTGCTCGAGTATTCGCGCCACAAATCCCGCTCCTAATATCCGTGTTGCATCGAAAAATCGTTGTGTCGGCGGCAGATAGAGATTACCATATAGCTGATCATTGTATCGACATTTAAACGTCTTTGGCTTGAATCATGGACGAAAAGGCGATATTGGAATATCTTCTGGGGCTCCTGGAAGCCAATCAGGTCGCAATTCGCACCGAGCCCATGGGCGGCCGAGGAGGGGGGCTTTGCAAGTTAAAGAATAGGACGATCTTCTTTGTGGATTCGGAGGCATCGACCGCCGATATTGCCGTCCTGGCGGCACGAGCCGTAAACGAAATTGTCGACCTGGAAGCCATTTACATCGTGCCGCAGATCCGGGATTTTCTCGAAAAGCATGCCGCCGATGTTGACTTTGGGCCGGCCAAGTAGTAGAATCGGCCTTTTCCACGGAGTCACGCAATGGTGCACGATAAAGATGAAAAGACAACGCCCACCGTGTTGGTGGTCGACGATAATCAGCAGAATCTCGAACTCCTCCTGGCCTATCTGGAGGATGTGGACTGCAAGACCATTTCCGCAACCGACGGCATTCAGGCGCTGGAGATGATCAAGAACAATCCGCCAGATCTGATTCTTCTGGACGTGATGATGCCGCGGATGAGCGGCTTTGAGGTGTGCCGGCAAATCAAGAACGACCCGAAGACCGACGACATCCCTGTGATCATGGTCACCGCGCTTAATGAATTGGGCGATATCGAACGCGCCATCAGCAGCGGAACCGACGATTTCCTCAGCAAGCCGATCAACAAGTGGGAACTGCTCACGCGCGTTCGCACCATGTTGCGGCTCAAAGACCTCACCGACAAACTCGAACGCACGTTAGCCTACCTTAGCGAAATCGAAGAGCAGACTCAGGCCGCCCGAAGAGAGTAGGCAGGTCGTCACCGTTCAGCAGGGGCCATGCCGGCCGGTCTGACGGCGTCCGCTTCGCCCGCATCGAGAGCAGGGGGGTTATGCACTGTGCCAAGACAGCAAAGACAAGGCGTCTGCCCCGCGCCGCCATGCCAAAATCCGATAACTCAGCACCGATAACGAAACAATCGCTACAGCCAGCATAAGTGCCAAACACCCAGTTCCGATAACCGCCAAAGCCCCTTCTTTTGCCTCAAACCGGATAAAGAGCGTGTTGCCGCCTGTCGATATTGCACTCAATCAACAGGCAGGAACTTCCCGGCAGGTTACAGGAAAGGCTAATGAGCAAGTTGTTGGAGATATTCGGCAAGGCGATCACCGTCGATACTGCCGATCTGATATGGCACTGGTTTAATGTCCTCAAGACGCGCGCCGCCGAAGGCGAAGGTCGGAATTTTGGCGAGTTGGACGAGGTTCTGGACCTCCTGGGCGAGCGCCAGATCGACAAGGCGCGTGAGAAACTCAATTTTTACCTTTTCGAGAAGCCGGACTGCCCGTACGGCCGCATGGCCGCGGCGGCAATTTGCCTCCATCACAACGCGCTTGAGGATGCAGTCGAGCAGCTCCAGTCGGTCTACATGCGGCAGCCCAGCAATACCATGGCACTGTACACCCTGGGTTACTGCTGCGAGCGATTGGGTAAGCAGGCCGAGGCCATTGAGTTCTATCAGGATTGCATCAAGTTCAAGAGCCACCTTCTGCTGCCTCGACAGCGCATGGCCGCGATCTACTATAAGGCAGGCCGCCTCGACAAGACCATTGCCGAATACGAAGGGCTCACCGCCGAGCACCCCGAAGACATCGCTTCGATGGTGCTTCTGGGCTACCTGTATATCGCCAATCACCAGTATGAGAGCGCGATGGCCACGTTCAACATGGCGATCGTCTCGCATCCGGACAACTTCCACGACGACAACAAGCAGGACGAGATGAACGAGCTGCTGGACACCGGCCAGTACGACAGGGCGATCGACAACGTCCGCTGGCTGATGGAAAGCCTCGGCGAAATGCCGGACCTGTACGTCGCGATGGGCGATATTTACAGCCGTGCCGGCAGGGTGGCCGACGCGATCACGGCCTATGAAAACGCCCTTCGCATGCAGCCCAACTACCTCGAAGCAACCATCAAACTGGGCACGCATTACCTGCGGTGCCAGCGGCCGGCACTGGCGGCCGAGCAATTCAACCGCGCCGTCGAGATCAACGATGACATAGTCGACGCCTACATGGGCCTGGCAACGGCCCAGTACCTCGCCGACGAAGTTGAAGAGGCCTACGCTACGCTGTCGCTGGCGGACGCAATCCAGCAGAACAGCACGCTGCTGTTTTCCGAGACGGCGACGCTGCACCTGCAGATCATGCTGGAAAACGACGCCGCGGAGAACCAGGCCGACAGCGGCCGCGTCGTCGAGATCGCCGACGTTATCAAGGCCCACGAAAGGCAGATGGCCTCCACGCCAAAGAGTACGGACATTCACTACAAATACGGCATCCTGATGATGGTAACGGGTGACATCGTCGCGGCGGCCCGATCCTTCAAGGCGGCCCTCGAGATCAACCCCACCCATCATCGTGCACGAACCAAGCTGGTGCTGTGCCTCCACGAGGCCAAAAAACGCGCCAGCGCAATCGAAGCCCTCATCAAGCCCGAACCCGTGACTCGGGAGATGCTCGAACTGCACTACCGTATCGCCATCCTGTACTGCGACAAGAAGAAGTTCGGCCACGCCATGGCCAACATGGAGGCCGCCCTGAAGCAGAATTTCACCGACCCCGACGCAAGCATCAACATCGCGGTGGTGTTGGAGAACCTCGGTCTGATTGACCGGGCCACGGCGACATGGGACCGCCTTACGGAAACGGCGCATCACGCCATCAGTGCGGGCTTCAGATAAGACGTCCAGAGCCTGCATCACGACGCGTCCGGACCGCAAACCTGAAAGAAAGGAGTAGAGAACGCTGCATGGCAAATGAGCTGGCTGCACTGACGGAATTTACAGGCCATCTCTTTCGGCACGCTTATATGATTCTGCCGTGGTTCTGCAGGACCGCAGAGACCTTGCGTTACCGCGTCGAGGACTTTGATGCGGTGCTGACGGCGCTGAAATGCCTCAAGAAGAACAAGCCCGTTTTTTTCGGGCCGGACGTAAATCTCGCCAAGGCCAACGCCGGACTGGAGCGGTTCTACGCCTGCCTCCGCCTCGACGACGGCCCGGATGCAAACGCCGACGCCGTGCGGCACTATGCGCAGGCCTGGCGTCACGCGTGGCGGAATCGCCAACACTTGCAGCTTCGGGGCCACGAAGTCCGCCTGATGCGGCTCTTTCACGAGATTACCTGTAAGGCAAACGGTAAGCACCTTGCGGAACTGATCTCCATGGCGCGGATCGTCGACCCGTCGGTCGTCGCCCTCGTGCGTTCGATACGCCTGCCGGACGGCTGGACCACAAAGTCGGCCTTCGAAGCGGCACGCGGCGAACGGGCGCGGTGCACGCGGACGGTCTTCGGCTGCGATCAGCCCGACGTCGCCCGCATTGCCGAGGTGCGCAGGGCCGATCCCGCCGCCTACAAGGCCTACCAGTCGGCCATGCGCGAATACAAGCGCCTCGTCCACCTGCGCATCAGCGAACTGTTCGACGAGCGCCAGTGGCATTCCACCATCGACAGCGCCACGCTGCACGTCGTGCTGAAGAACGAAGGGCTCGAAAGCTACCTGCCGTACACGTTCCGCGGGCGAGTCGGTGTCCAGCCGACCGGCTATCCGCTGACGTTCTACACCTACAACGGCCTCGAACTGGAAAAGCCGCCGCTCAACGACGTACGGATGAACATCAACTACCAGACGCCCGAACCGGACAAGGACTACGGCATCCACCCGATCGAAGACAGCACGTTCTACTGCACGAGCCGCCCGCAGATCGGTGACAGCGAAGTCAAGTACTACACCCTCGAATACAAACGCCGCGCCCGCCGCATGAAATACGACACCGTCAGCAAACTGGCACAGTCGATCACCAAGGTCCGCCGCCGCCTGCTCAAACACGTCCAGTCAACCCACCGCGACACCTGGGTCCGTGCTTTGATGTGCCTCATCATCGACCGCCGCTGCGCGCGCATCGGCAACACCGAATCCGCCAAAGGCGAAAAAAAGACCTACGGCATAACGACATTGATGACCAGAAAGCACGTCCGCGTGGCCGACGGCCGGATCACGCTTCGCTATGCCGGCAAACACGAACGCCCACAGGAGCACCATTTCGATATCCCCGCCGACAACACACGCAGTAAGCGAAACAGCGTGGACGCCATCATCGCACGGCGTCTGCTGCAGCTCATCGCCGAAAAAAATGTGTATCTCTTTACTCGTGACAACGGCAAACCCTTCACACCGCAGTCGGTCAACGAGTATTTCACCGCCGACAGGCCCGACCCGGACAAGGGCTTGCCCGAAGGCGGCGCCGCCGCACCGTGCACCGTCCACAACCTGCGAAACTACCACGCAACACGCATCTTCAAGGAATTTGCCGAGAAATTCGCCGCAAAACACACCAATCCGACATACGATGAGGTTCTTGCCGCGTATCAGGGCCGCACACGCACAAAAAAGGTCCGCGCCCAGGCGGGAATCCTCGACGTCATCGCCAAAAAGCTCGGCAACACGCCCGCGATCTGCCGCAAGGCGTACATCGACCCGCGCGAACAGTTGTTGTTCTTCAAGCGATGGGGTTATCGTCCGCCGGATTGTCTCATCCGTGACGTATTCGTACACGAACCCACGGATCCTTACGGCGTTGAGCCGCAAAACGCCTGTCAGGCTCGCAGGACGCCTTGCAGCCGTCGGGAATGCCGGCTGCTGGCCCGTTTTGCATCGGAGACTGGGCGAATTGAAAGAAAGCGTGCACAAACCGCCACGCGGCGCCACAGAAAATCCGCAACCGGCTGAAAAACACGCCAAAGCGGCCAGACTCTCCCGGATCACCGCACAAGTTGCACCTCCACACACCCGAATGTAACATAACATATCTTATGAGACGTTGGCAGGGCGGTTACATCCAGGACTTGCGGTTGGCCTGCAAGCCGCCGCAAATGCCTCCTGATCTCCACGTACCGCGTGCAAACTGCTGCAAACTGCCCACTCAACCTGTACAGATGCCTCCGAAGGCACAGTTGCGTCCGACGCGAAATCGTAACGTTTTGGGGTCTCTGGCGTCTGTGCATGACGGCGGGTCGTTTTGCTTTGACGCTGATGCCGCGCCGCGTTATGGTACTAATTTATTAAGGGAACGTCCGTTGTAAAATTTTCACGGAGATCGCACGTGTGGCCGCTGATTGTCATTCTGATCATTATCCTGCTGGTCCCGGTGGCCATGTACAACAGCCTGATCGCAAAGCGCAACCAGGTCCGCAACATCTTCGCCACCACGGACGCCCTGCTTAAGAAACGGTTTGATCTCATCCCTAATCTCGTGACGACCGTCAAGGGATATGCCGACCATGAACGTCGCCTGCTGGAGGATATCACAAGGGCCCGTGCGAATCGCAACTGGGACCAGATCAGCGACGACGAAAAAATCGTCATGGACAACGCCTTCCGCAAGGCCGTGGGAGGTGTCATGTTGGCCGTGGAAAATTACCCCGACCTGAAGGCAAGCGTCAACTTCCTTCACCTGCAGCGGACGCTGAATGAATTGGAGGAGCAGATTTCGGCGGCGCGGCGTGCTTATAACGCCAGCGTCATGGATTATAACAATGCCGTCGAGATGTTCCCGACAAACATAATCGCCGCAATGGGCAATTTTCAGCGAAAGAACTTTTTCGAGATACCGGAAACAGAACGTCAGGCCCCTGCCGTGAGCGAGTGAATGTGGAGGCGGGATGTCGCAAGCTTGCAGTATACATGCGGACTTGACGCAATGCGTTGTAAAGACAGGACTTAGGGCTTAATGTACAGGATTGTCGTATGAAGACGATCGAGCAGTTGAAAGCATTCTATGACACGGTGCTCGTCAAGGACCTGTACGTTCTGGAGGAGAAGCGCCGCCGACTTGTCAACACATTCCTGGTTACCGCCGGAATAGTCGGCATTCTGGCCCTCGGCGGCCTGGTGATCGGGGCACAGGCTGGGGGTTCGGCTCTGATCGTGTTCATTCCACCCGGTCTGGGCATTCTCATCGGCGGCATCGTCTACGGCATCCAGCGCAAGGACTATGCCGGCGACTTCAAGAGTCGGATCATTCGGGGCCTTGTCGGTTTTCTCGATCCCGGCCTCACGTACAGCGAACACGGCTGTATTGCCGAATCGGACTACATGGCATCGAAAATCTTCACGCAGCGCCCCGACCGCTACACCGGCGACGACTACGTCTGCGGTCGCATCGGGGCTACCAGCATCGAATTCTCCGAACTGCACTCCGAATACAAAACCACAAGTACCGACAGCAAAGGCCGGACACAGACGCACTGGCACACCATCTTCAAAGGCCTTTTCTTCATCGCCGACTTCAATAAACACTTCAACTGCGAAGTCGTGGTGCTGCCGGACACCGCCGAGAGGTTCTTTGGCCGCTTTGGCCAGAAGCTGCAAGCCCTCAACTTCTTCCGCGGCCAGCTCATCAAGCTCGAAGACCCGGAGTTCGAAAGATTCTTCGTCGTCTATGGCAGCGACCAGATCCAGGCCCGCTACATCCTTTCGACGAGCCTGATGCAGCGCATCACGCGTTTCGCACAGAAGACCGGTCAGACCGTCTACCTCTCGTTCGGGGGTTCACGGGTGCATGTGGCGATTTCATACCGAAAAAATCTTTTCGAGCCGCGGATCTTCTCCACTATGTTGGACTTCGGCCCCGTTCGCGAGTACTATGAGGACCTTCAGGTAGCCGTCGGCATCGTCGACGACCTGAACCTCAACACCCGCATCTGGACCAAACAGTAGCGACCGGCCCCCATCACCCCCCCCCTGCCGCCGCATGGCTCGGAGCCGGGTTTTCAAGAGAAAGAAGATTTGACACAACAAACGCCTTGGGGTATGATATCATAGCTGGGTTATGGTCCGCAATACCGCCCGTCAGGTGTTTGTGCACTCGAACAAAGGAGCGAGTATGAATACGAAAAGAAATGCATTTACCCTCATTGAACTGCTTGTCGTCATTGCCATCATCGGCCTCCTTCTGGCGATTTTGGTCCCCAGTCTTGCCAGGGCAAAAGAGAAGGCGGAGTTCCTCTTCTGCAAAGCCAATCTCAGATCGCTTGGCATGGCAATGAAACTCTACCTCAATGACAATGACGCCATGTATCCGGAGTGTTTGACCAGCGTTTTTGACTGCTTGAAAGCAGAAGCCGATGGTATGAACCGCGATTGTGAATGGCACAACAGAGACTTATCACCGGAGAAGAATCCTCAATACGCCGGACCTTTGTGGCAGTACATAGACAGTCAGGATGCGTTCCTTTGTCCTACATTCAAACGATTTGCCAAACGATATGGCCAGGATCACCCAAGTCATAACTCGGCTATTCCCATAGAGCCCCAGTACGCATTTAGCCAGAACGCGTTCCTTGGCAGACCTAATCCAATCGAGAATGTTACCCAGGGGGTGAAGAAAGAATCCGAGGTCGTTGAGCCGGCCAGAATCCTGGTTTGGGTCGAGGAAACGATCTGGCGCATTCCAGACTACAAGATCGGCAGCGTCACAGTGGTACCCGGCTGGGTTCTGAATGATACCTGTTTCTACGCCCGTCACATGAGAGATTCCACAGCCTGGGGCGACACTGTTGCCACATATCACAGCACTCCCGTAGCCAGACAGAATGAGGGACTGGGTAATGCGGTGTTCGTCGACGGCCATGTCGAGCTAATCGATCCGCATGACGGGAGAGTGACACCATGGGGCGCGGTGACAGCGAGTTTCATACATGCCTGGCCGAAAAGAGGCGTCCTTCGAGAGGATATTTGGCCTTATCGTAATTGATGATAGTTTTCCCCACGTCGGTTGGGGTGCTGGACAACTTCCCTTTTGTGTCAGGGGTACACCAATGATCTATCACAAAGACAGACTACAGACGCATTCGTTGTTTCTCCGCATGTTTTTCGTAATCTGCATCTGCGCGCCGACAATCAAGGCGGCTTACAAGCCCGTGGAAGGGCGCATAATGACTCGCTGGGCGAAGAAGGTTTCGCCAAAATCGGCGCTTCCGGAGTATCCCCGGCCGCAGATGGTTCGCAAGGCGTGGCAAAACCTCAACGGCCTGTGGGAATACGCCATCGAGCCTAAAGACGCTGCACGCCCCGAGAGCTTCGACGGCGAGATTCTTGTCCCCTTCGCGATCGAATCAGCGCTTTCAGGCGTAGGCAAGACGGTCGGCAGCGACAATCGCCTGTGGTACCGTCGCAGCTTCGATGTGCCGGCCGGCTGGGCCGGGCAGCGCATCCTGCTGCACTTCGGCGCCGTCGACTGGGACGCCACCGTCTGGGTCAACGGCAAGGAAGTCGGCTCGCACAAAGGCGGCTTCGATCCGTTCACATTCGACATCACCGACGCGCTCGGCAAAGATGGCGCACAGGAACTCGTTGTGGCCGTCTGGGACCCCAGCGACGCCGGTTCGCAGCCGCGCGGCAAGCAGGTCCGCGACCCCCATGGCATCTGGTACACGTCCGTCACCGGCATCTGGCAGACCGTCTGGCTGGAGCCGGTCCCCGCGACATACATCCGCTCGCTGAAGATCACGCCCGACGTCGACGCCGACCAGGTCAGCATCGCCGTTGACGCCGCCAATGTCGACGGCTGCACGTTTACCGCGCTTGTGCGGGCCAAGGGCTTCAAGGCCGATGCGTCGCAAACGGAAGGCGACATCACGATCGACATAAAGAACGCCAGACTCTGGTCGCCCGATTCTCCGCACCTCTATGATCTGACCGTCCGCATCCTCAAGAACGGCAAGGTCCTCGACACCGTCGACAGCTACTTCGGAATGCGCAAGATCGCCGTCCAGAAGGATGACTCCGGCATCAACCGCCTATTTCTCAATAACAAGCCGCTCTTCCAGTACGGCCCGCTCGATCAGGGCTGGTGGCCTGACGGGCTTTATACCGCCCCCACCGACGCCGCCCTCCGCTACGACATCGAAATCACCAAAGAACTCGGCTGCAACATGCTCCGCAAGCACGTCAAGGTCGAGCCCGCCCGCCTGTACTACTGGTGCGACAAGCTCGGCCTGCTCGTCTGGCAGGACATGCCCAGCGCAAACAACAACCCAAGCTCGCATGACCAGTTCGAGCTGGAACTGAAGCGCATGATCGACTCTCTGCACAATCACCCTTGTATCATCATGTGGATACCCTTCAACGAGGGCTGGGGCCAGTACGATACCGAGCGCATCACGCAGTGGGTCAAGGAGTATGACCCCACGCGCCTGGTCAACAACGCCAGCGGCTGGACCGACAAGGGCGTCGGCGACGTCCACGATATCCACTCCTACCCCGGCCCCGGCTGCCCGCCGCTGGAAGAAAACCGTGCGGCCGTCCTGGGTGAGTTCGGCGGGCTCGGCCTGCCCATCGCCGGCCACACATGGCAGGACCAGAAAAACTGGGGTTATCGCAGTTATGAAGACAGCGCCGCCCTCACCGATGCTTATGTTGCACTGCTCCAGAGAACGCGAAATCTCATCGGCGAAGGCCTTGCCGCGGCCGTCTACACGCAGACGACCGACGTCGAGATCGAGGTCAATGGCCTGATGACCTACGACCGGGCATTGATCAAGATGGATGCCAAGCGCATCGCCGAAGCCGCCCGCAAGCTCTACCTGCCGCCGCCGGTCGTCAAGACCATTGTCCCCACGTCCCAGCGCACCCCCTTGGAGTGGGCCTGGACGACGCAGAAGCCGGCTGACGGTTGGGAACAGCCCGGCTTCGACGACAGTTCATGGCAACGCGGCCCGGCCGGCTTCGGAACGCGGGGCACCCCCGGTACGACCGTCCGCACCGAATGGCGCACGTCGGACATCTGGATCCGCCGCACCTTCGAGCTCAATACCGACATCGACGAGCTGGGTGACTTGCAGTTGATCATCCACCATGACGAAGACGCCGAGGTCTACATCAACGGCCAGCGTGTCCTGGAGGTGACCGGCTACACGACCAGCTACGCGGTCATGCCCATGAAGGCCGACGCGGCAAAGGCCCTGAAGAAAGGCCAGAACGTCATCGCCATCCGCTGCCGCCAGACCGGCGGCGGCCAGTACATTGACGCCGGTCTCGTCAGCGTCAAAGAACAGCCGCAGAAGTAGGTGCTCAACGCCTGCCGCTATTTGCGGCACACGTAGGCGGCCGTGAATGCATCGGGGAATTCGCGTGACTCGATCACGAAGCCTGCGCGCTCAAGCAGGCCCTCCATGACCCATGCGAAGGTGCTGTATTCCTCCCGCAGATGCACTTCGGCCTCGGCGGCAAGCACAGGTCCGCTCTTTTCGGCGATCGACCTGATCCAGCCATCCACGGCCCCTTCGAAATTAGCCGCATCGCACGAGAAAACCACGTCGAAAAGATAGAAACGGCCGCCCGGCCTGAGCATGCCGAAAAGCCGCTTCAGCGCAACCGCCTTCCAGAAGTCCGGCAGGTGGTGCAGCGCCACCGTGGATACGATGCAATCAGCCGGCGGACCTTCATGCACGTACGTCAGAAAACCCCCGCGGCGAAACTCGATGTTCTCAATGCCTCGCGCCCGGGCCTCGGCGGCCGCACAATCCAGCATCGCCTGCGAAACATCCACGCCCACGACCCTGCCGCAGTGGGCCGCCGCCCGCACCGCAAATGCCCCCGTTCCGCACCCCAGATCGATGAGCGTTTCACCCGCTTTCAGCCCCACCGCCGCGATGATTCGGCGGCTTTCGGCATCGTAGTCGCGCAGTCGGCTATGGTTTACATCGTACGCCGCCGCCAGCGACGCATCGCCGTAATCGACGCCGCAATGTCGGGCCTCGTCATACAGCCAGTTGGGAGTATCCATTGCAGCCTCCGCCTCCGCCGGCGCCTACGCAAACGCCTCGCGCAGCATCTTCAGGCTCTTCGGCACGGCAGTCCGCGGGTCTTCATGCCCTTCGAACTCCAGCGAGACCCAGCCGCGATAATTGTGCTTGCGCATGATCCATGCGATCCGCGCGTAATCCAGATCCAGCGTATACCAGATGCCGCCGCCGTAATACGTCTTGGCCTGCATGAACACCGCCTCCGGCGCCAGCATCTCGATCTTATCGTACGGGTCCTCCAGGAAGTTGCCCGTGTCGACCAGCACCTTCAGCCACGGCGAGTTGATCGCCTTGACAATCCGCAGCACTCCCTGCGGCGTCAGTCCCAATCCCCAGTGATTCTCCAGCGCCAACAGCACTCCGCACTTCTCCGCCGTCGGCAGACACTTCTCGATGCTCTCGATCACCCACGGATACGCGTCTTCGTCGGTATAGCCCGGCAGCGGGTCCTCGATACCCCGGTTGGCCATGAGGTCGTCGAAGCTCCTGGTCGTGCCCCATCGACCCGTGTTCAGCCGCATGCACGGAATGCCCATCGCGTAAGCCAGTTCGATGCACTTGATCGTGTGGTTGATGTTCTCCTGTCGCTTATCCCTGTCCGGCGACACGAAGCCCTGGTGAATGGAAAAGCCGCACAGCGCCACGCCGTTGACGGCCGCACGCCGCTTGAGACCCTGCACGTACGCGTTGGAATCGCTGTCCATCTGGACGTGCAGCACGTCGACGCCGGCAAAGCCCATCTCGGCCGCCAGGTCGATGCACTCCTCGACCGGCGTCCTGGCCCCCTGCCGGAATCGCCAGAAAGAATACGTGCTCACCGCGATCGGATTCGGACGCGGCTTTTCGCCGCCGGCCGCCTTCGGTTCAGCCGCCTGGGCCGCTGCCGGCCCAAGACCCGCCAATGCCCCCACCGACGTCGCCAGAAAAGTTCGTCGCTGCATCTTCATCATCATCTCTCTCCGCAAATGTCACGGTTGCACCGGCACGGTCACCGCCCCAGGCGACGACGCCAGGTTCGACCGTACCCTGCCGGTATTCACTTCGTACTCGATGCGGTCCACCAGTGCGCCGTTGAACAGACAATCGTTCCGTTCACTGCTGGAGACCACAAGAAGCCCCTTCTCCGCGTCGTACAGCAGGTCCTCGCCCTTGAAGAAGTTACCGCCGACCTCATGATAAATGATCCCCCCCGCCGCTATCACCGTCGCCAGTTCGTTTCCTCCGTCGGGCAGCGGCCAGAAGTTGGCCTGCAGCCGCGCCGTCGAACCGTAGATCCGCTGACCCAATCGCCCGTCCGAGATCGGCTGATACGCCAGGTGCAGTGCTTCCTGTCTGCTGACCGCGTTGATTTGCATGGCCTCCGTGAACCATGTCAGCATATCGAACCCCCTGACGCGTGCGTAACACGGCCCGTCCAGGCTGAACTTCCTTTCTGCGCCGGCGCTCGGGCGGACGGGCGCGTTTTCGTTGTTCAACTCGATATACCCCGGGCCCGTCGCATAGACAACGCTCTTTTCCGCGTTGTAATCAACCTGCACACACACCAACACCACGTTGCTTGTCGTAGTACCTTCCGGCGTAGTCCGTATCGACTGCAGCTTGACGTTGCCCTCCGTCACCGCGATGTCGTCGATCTGGCCGTTGCGTTTGCTGTCGCGGTCCGTCACAAGACGAGTCGTCAACTTCTCGCCGTAGAAGGTGCTTGTCTGCATGTAGCCCGGCGTCTGCACCTTATGCGTCCCCACGACGTTCTTATTGAACACGATCTTCTCCACCACGCGATCGGCATTGGCTAAGAACTCTGCGTTGCCCTCCGCCGCCACGACCATCGGCAGCACCACCGCGTTCGGGTCGTCCTGATCCTCCTCCGCCGGCCGGAACGTCAGCTCCACCGGCCCCTCAGCAAGGCCGTGGCCCGTCGCCATATCATACGTGATGCCGCGCGCCGCCTTGAAGTGTGCCACGCCCGCAAGTTCGACCTTCTCCCCTTCGGCCGCCGCAACCGCAGACGCCTCGGCCGTCCCCCTCTCCGCAACCGCCATGGACGCCCCTGCCGGCGACAAGGCCGGCGTCCTCACCTCCCCGATACCGCTGTCAGCCCGCTGCCGCAACAAAGTCGGCTCGACGACCTCGAACACCGATGTCAGCGGCTTGGCCACAAACCCGCCCTTGCACGTGACGTAAACGTCGACCCGCGCGGCCGCCGTCTGCGCGTCGTTAGTCACTGCCGCAGTCTCGCCCGGCGATGCGGCGGGCATATCCGCTGCGGCCGCTATGGCGTCCGTCGCCTGAGGCGCCGGCTTCTTTGCATCCGCCGACGCTTCATCGCCGTCCCTGTCCTTGTCGCTTCGCGGCATAAGGATGTTCTTGATGAAAACCTCCCGCGCGCTTTCCACCGTCACCTCGCCGCCGTAGTCGATTACTACGTCCCGGCTGAACGTGCACGTGTACAGATCGTCAGGCGAGACCGTCGCCGCCGCCTTGGCCGGGCCGGCCGCACCCCCGCCTCCCGCGCTTACCTGTCCCGCCGGCCGCGCCGCTTCCGCACGTCCCCCCGCAGCAGACCCAGACTCGCCGTTCGCATCCGCCGAAAACTGCTCAATATCCTTGAGCTTCAGATAGTGCAGATCGACCACTTTAAGAAACTCGATCCGGTTCATGGCTCCGTTGTAAACCAGCAGCAGCCCGGTGCCTTCCATATCGGCCCGCGGACTGACCAGCCGAACCGGCCCCTCCGTCGAAAACTCCGAACGCTCGCTGTTGTAGATCAACTCATCCATGTAGACGACGCTGTCCTCCGCCCCGTTCGCCTCCTTGGCCCGGATCCGTATGACGACGTTTTCGTACAGCTTGCCCTCCGTCGGGCTGGGATTGCCCTTGATCGTCTCGACCGTCAGCGCCCCGCGGTCGGCCGTAATCTCGCAGTCGAACGTCTTCTCGTACATGCTGATGTACGGCTTCTGCAGGTTCCATCTGCGCGATCCGCTTTCCGGGTTCAGCAGCTTTTCGAAACCGAACACGCGCGTGACCTTCTTCGTCTGCTCATCCACGAACGTGTACCGTGCATTCTCGGCCTGGCCCACCTGCGTTGTCCCCGCAATGCTTGGGCCGTCGCCGAAAACCGGTTCCGGCAGATCGTACGCCGAAGGCGTCCCCGGCGGCTGGATCACCGGCGTATCGCTGATGCGGTTGTACACGCGATACACGATAAACAGCGCCGAGATGGCTACGACCCAGACGCTTATGACCCGCAATCTTGACATGATGACTCCCTGCCCTCAGACCTCGTACCGTTCCATCAACGCCTGCCACCGCCCGGTCGATTTCAAAATGTATTCGATCACCTCGCGCACCGCCCCATCCCCGCCATTGCGCTTTGTCACCATATCGGCCTGCGCCTTGAGTTCCTCCACCGCATTGGCGACCGCCACCCCCAGGCCGGCCCGCACGACCACCGGCAGATCCAGCAGGTCGTCGCCCACGTAGGCCGCCTGCCGCGCCTCCAGGTCCGCCTGCGCCAGCAGCGATTCGAACGCCGGCAGCTTGCGCATCTGGCCCTGCATGACATACGTGATGTTCAGTTGCTCGGCCCGCACCGTTGTCGCTTTCGCCTCGCGGCCGCTGATGAACGCCGTCTGAAGACCCGCCCTGTGCCACAGCTTGATACCGTGGCCGTCGTGCAGATTGAAGCGCTTGGCCTCGCTGCCGTCGGCCGAAAGAATCACCGTGCCGTCCGTCAGTACGCCGTCCACGTCCAGCACCAGCAGGCGGATGTCGTTCAGATCGCTCTTCGGTTTGCCCGTCATACGTCCGCCTGCTTCATCCGGTTATCTTTATCGCCACGATGTCCTGCACGTCGATCAGCCCCACGGGCCGATTGTCCTCGTCCACCACGGGCAGTTCGTCGATGCGGTACTTATGAAAGATCGCCATTGCCTCCGCGGCCAACGTATCCTGCGTCACACGCTTGCAGTCGGCCGTCATCACATCGCCGGCCTTCTGCTCCAGAAAAGCCTCGCGCATCCGCGCGATGCCCCGCCGCAGGTCACCGTCGGTGATAATGCCCGCCAATCGACCCTCCGCGTCAACGATCATCACCGCCCCCCGCCGCTTCAGCGATTCCGTCCGGGCCAACATCTGCCCGATGGTGTCCTCCACCGACGCCACCGGCAATTCCTCCCCCGGTTTGAACATCATCGACTGCCCCACCGTGATCAGACGCGCGCCCAGCGCACCGCCCGGATGGTACCGCGCGTAGTCGGCCGCACTGAAGTCCCGCGCCTTCATCACCGTAAACGCCAGCGCATCGCCCAGCGCCAGCATGCACGTCGTTGAGACGCTCGGCGCGATCCCCAGCGGGCACGCCTCCGCCAGCGGCCCCATGCAGAGCACCACGTCGCTGTACCGCGCCAACCGACTCTCGGCATTGCCCGTCATCGCGATCAGCTTGTTCTCCTGCTGCTTCAGCAGCGTGATCAGCCGCACGATCTCGTCCGTCTCGCCGCTGTGGCTAAGCGCCAGCACCACGTCCCCCGCACGCACGCGGCCCAGGTCGCCGTGCACCGCCTCAACCGGGTGCAGAAAATGGCTCGGCGTCCCCGTCGACGCCAGCGTCGCACTTATCTTTTCGCCGATGATCCCCGCCTTGCCCACGCCCGTCACGATCACGGACCCCTGGGCCGCAAAGATAATCTCCGCCGCCGCCGCGAACGAACCATTGACGACCCGCACCATCGAACGGATCGCCTCCGCTTCGGTCATGATCACGGATCTGGCGTAGTCATAATCAAGGCTCACGGATACAAAACTCCTTCAGGCCGCCGCATTTGTCCCGACAGCCGATTATCAGCCCAACCGCCGTCTGCGTCAACAACAAACGCGCGGTCAGAACTTAACAATGCTGCCGCGCTCGTCGTAACACACTATTTCGTGACTCTCGCCCACGCGGTTCTGATCGGAATGGATCGTGATCGTCTTTTCCGCCTCATTTTCAAGCCGTGCGATCAACGCCCGTTTGCGGTTCTGCAGGAAGCTCGCCACCTCCGGAGACACCGTCAATTCGATCTGCTTGATCTCCTTGCGGGCCGCCGCAAGGTTCAGCAGCCGGATCATCTCAATCGACTGCGACTCGAAACTCTTGACAACACCCGTCCCGCCGCAGTGCGGGCATTTCAGGTACGTGCTCGACCGCAGCGACGGCCGCATCCGCTGCCGCGTCAGCTCGATGAGCCCGAAGGCGCTCATCCGCAACACGCGCGATCGCGCACGGTCGCTCTTGAGTGCGTCCCGAAATGCCTTCTCGACCGCCCGCTTGTTGTTGGGGTCCCGCATATCGATAAAGTCGCAGATGATCAGCCCCCCCAGATCGCGAAGCTTCAACTGCCGAACGATCTCTTTGGCCGCCTCCAGGTTGATCTTCAGCGCCGTCTTCTCAGCGCTTTCCTGCTTGCGATAGCGCCCGCTGTTGACGTCGATCGCCACCAGCGCCTCGGTCTGCTCGATAACCAGCGAACCGCCGCTCTTCAGATCAACGTGGCTCGACTGGATTCGGGTGATCTCGGCCTCGATGCCGTACTTGTGAAACAGCGGCGTCTTGCCGTCGTAATAAGTCACACGCCCTTTCAGACGCGGCTGCACGATCCCAAGAAAATCGCGAATCCGCTTGGCCACCGTCTCGTTGTCGCAGATGATCTGGTTGATCTTGTTGTCGAACACGTCGCGTATCGTCCGGATGACCAGGTCCGACTCCTGATAGATCTCCGCCGGCGCCTTGACCGCTTCCATCCGCTTGCGAATAGCGTTCCATAAACGCCCTAAGTACGATATATCCGCCTGCAGTTCCCGCTTGGTCGCCACCTGCGCCGCCGTCCGCACGATAAAACCCACCTGCCCCGGCAGCTTCAGTTCGTCCATGATCGCCCGCAGACGCTTGCGCTCCTCCTCGTCCTCAATCTTCTGCGAAATGCCCACGCGCTCCATCCACGGCATCAGCACCACGTATTTGCCCGGCAGCGAGATATACGTGCTCAGCGTCGGCCCTTTTGTATTGATGCCTTCCTTGGTCACCTGCACGATGATCTCAGAGCCCTTCTTGAGGCACTTCTGTATCAGCGGCCTCTGGCTGACCGACTTCCGCCGGCCGATCTTCTCACCCGTCTCGTTCTTCGAATAGTACTTGGGGTGCAGATCGCTGATGTGCAAGAATCCGTTCTTACTCAAACCGAAGTCCACGAACGCCGCCTGGATTGCCGGCTCGACGTTCACGACTCGTCCCTTGTAAATATTGCCTACGTGACTCACGAGACTCGCCCGCTCAATGTACAACTCCTCCAGCGAGCCGTCCTCGATCACCGCCACGCGCGATTCCTCGCCCTCGGCAACATTCACCAACATTTCTTTTGACATGTGTTGTTCAGCCTCTCATTGCAGATTTTTCAGTTCCTCTCCCACTGCACGGATTTGCGTAACACCCCTCCATCCAAATCCTCCACCTCTAATCCGAGCAGTTGCATTATTTCATCGACACGTAAACTCCCCCCCGGCGTGATCCGGCAATTGACCGTCACGCGATCATCGGCGACGTCCGCCGACACAAGGTAAGGTCCCGCGTCCAGGCTCACCGCTCCGCCGCCTTCCTTCTGCCGCTGGACGGTAATCGTCTCACCTCTGGCCGCTGCCGCCGTCAGCGCCGCAACGCGCCCGACCAGCTCCTGGCTGGCAGGCGCCAGCAGCGCAAATTCATAAATCGCCCCCACCGCGTGAAACGACGCCTTCCCCTCGTACAGTTCCACCGAAACAACCGTGCAGCCCTCCGGGACCTCGCGCCGCAGGGCCTCAAGGAGATTGTCGGTTCGCACGCCGGCATCCGCGAACACCTGTGCGCACAACAGTTCGTCATCGGAGCGCACCCCGACACTCCGGGGCAGCGGCAGGGAAAGCCTTGGGTGCGGATTGAACCCGCTGCTGAAACACACGTCCACCCCGCTGCGGGCCAGCGCGCGCGACCACAGCATCATCGTTTCCAGGTGTGACAGGAACCTCAGATTTCCCCCGATCCTGAATTTTGCGACTAACGTTCGCTTTTCGTGGGACGTCATCGAACCCAATTTTTCAATCGTATTTTCTTGCCCCGGCCTCTCCCCGAGCCGGGATTTGCTTCTGCGATCAGTGCCCCCCGCCGCACCGCGTTAAAACGCCTCCGGAATGATCCGCGTCGTCGCGTCGCGCAGGAAATTCTTGATCTGCCGCTGCGAGTCCATCGTGCCCACCTTCCGGGCCAGATGGTTGCACTCCTTGATCGTCACCGAACGGATGATCTGCTTGACCTCCGGGATCATCGGCGGCGCCAGCGAAAGCGTCCGCACCCCCATCCCCAGCAGCAGCATGATGTACTCCGGATCGCTGGCCACCTCCCCGCAGACGCTCAGCCCAATCTTCGCCTTGTAGGCGTCGTGGATCACGCTTCGCAGGAGATAAAAAACCGCCGGGTCCGCCGCCGAATAAAGCGTCGCCACATGCTCGTTGCCGCGGTCCACGGCCAACGTGTACTGGATCAGGTCGTTGGTGCCGATGCTGAAGAAGTCGCAGTCAGGCGCCAACAGCGACGCCGTCAAAGCCGCGCTGGGAGTCTCCACCATGATGCCAACCTTGATGTCCGGGTTATACGGCACCGCGTACTCATCGAGGTCTTCCATCACGTCACGAAGGATCATCTTCGCCTGCCGAAGCTCCTGCAGGTTGCTGATCATCGGAAACATCACCCGGATGTCCCCCAACACCGAGGCACGCAGGATCGCCCGCAACTGCGTCTTGAACATGATCAGATTCTGCAGGCAGTAACGGATCGACCGCAAACCCAGCACGGGATTGGCCTCGCCCGGATGCCGCACCGAGTACGGCAGCTTGTCCGCCCCGAGGTCCATAGTGCGGATCACCACCGGCTGCCCTTCGAAATGCCTCGCCACCTCCGCATACGCCTCGTAATGGTCCTCCTCGGCCGGCTCAGTGCCGCTGTAGAGGTACAGAAACTCCGTCCGATACAATCCGATACCGACGGCCCCTTTCTCCTTGGCCATCGACGCCTCGTTGGGAAACTCGATGTTGCCCAGCAGCTGCACTTCGACGCCGTCCCGAGTTATGGCCGGCTTGTCGCGGATGCTGCTCAGCTCCACCTCGAAACGCGTCAGCTCCACAGCGTAGTTGCGGTACTCCTCCAGCGTCTGCTCGTCCGGGTCGATAATCACGACCCCGCGGTTGCCGTCGATAATCACCGTGCTCTCGGTGGTCACGCACGACGTTACGTCCTCAAGCGCCACCACCGCCGGCAGCCCCAACGAACGCGCAATGATCGCCGTATGGCTCGTGCGGCCGCCCGCCTCTGTGGCAAAGCCCTTCACGAACGTCTTGTTGAAGCCCGCCGTCTGCGTCGGCGTCAGTTCGTGCGCTACGATCACCACTTCCTCCTGGAGGTGCTCAACCTCCTGCCTGACGTCGCCCAAAAGCTGCGTCAGCAGACGGCGCTCGATGTCGTAGATGTCCGCCGCGCGTTCGCTGATGTACTCGTCGCCCATCCCTGCAAAATGCGATGCAATCTCGCGCAGGATAGTCGACACGGCGTACTCCGCCGTCACCAGTTCGCTCTCCACGTAGTCCGTTATCCGCTTGCGAAAGCTCCGGTCGTTCAGAAAGCGGGCGTGAACGGCGAAGATGTCCTTGATCTGGTCCTCGCGGCCGGCCTGCGCCTGCTGCAGTGCGTTGAGCTGCTGGATCGCCCGGTCGAACGCCTCCTCCACACGCGCAACTTCACGCGCGCGCTGAGACGGCATTATGGACCGTCGCGGGATACGGTAATCCCGCGAGTCGATCACCATCGCCCGGGCGATGGCAATACCCGGCGATACCGCTATGCCTTTTCGGATTTCCATGGCGATTTACCGTTCGCTTCTGTCCGCATTTCCCTGCGTCGCAGGCGTTTCCCCGAACATCTTCACTTCCACCAGGTCCCGCAGCGCCGCAATGGCAGCCGCAGCGTCACGGCCCCTGGCTATGATACGCAGCCTCGTTCCGCAGATTGCCGCCAACATCGTCATTTGCATGATGCTCTTGGCGTCCACAAGCGTATCGTCGTTGGCTACTTGGATATCGCATTCGAAGCGGCTTGCGGTGTCCACAAACTGCATCGCCGGCCGCATGTGAAGTCCTTCCACATTGCGTATCTCCACCTCGATCTCGTGCACGGGCTCGCTCAATGTGCCGTCGTCCTTGTCACTTTGCGCCGTTCTCCTCGCTCCCGATCTGTACCGGCGTCAACTGTTCGAGGCATCGGAATCTTCGATGGTCTCCCGGACCTGCTCGACCGTCTGCGCCTGCCGCAAGAACCGCCGGAAGTCTTCCTTCTGGAGGTTCTTGAAGATGCACTCCATCGCCTGCAGGTGCTTGTCTGCCTTGTCCGTCGGGCTCAACAGCAGGATCACGCTGTAGACCGGCTGTTTATCAAGCGAAGAGAAATCGACCCCCCTGCTGCAGCAGCCCACCGCCGCGACTACCTGCTTGACGGCCGGGTGCTTCACGTGGGGCACCGCCACCCCCCTGCCAATGCCTGTGCTGGCCTCATTCTCGCGCTGGATAAGCGCCTTGATGACCTCGTCGCTCTTTGTCTTGCCAAGTTTGCCTGCCTTGACCAGCGCCTGTACCAGCTCGCCGATCACACCGTCACGATCGCCTGCCTTCAAGTCCGGAATGAGGGCATCCATGCAGACGAAATCCGCTAACCTCATACTTACTCCTTACACCAATGATACCCCCGGCCGCGGCGCCATGCCCCCCGTGGCGCCGCCGCCGGCCTGTTGATTACATCTCGGCCTCTGTTAGTCCGGTTTCCAGCTCCGGACCGCCGACATGCTTGTTATTGCGCTGCTTTTCCTTCTTTTTCCGCAATTGACGCTCCAGCTTGTGGATCGCCACGTCAATGCATGCGTACATGTCCTCACCGCTCTCCTTAACCACGAAATCGTTGCAGTGCTCCGCGTGTGCGATGATCTCCACGCCGGGTTTACCGCCGTCCTTGCCGTCGATGATCACGTCGATCTGGCTGATGCTGTCATAGTAGCGCGGCAACTTTTCGCATTTCGACTGTGCGTGCGCTCGCAGTGCATCCGTTACTTCGATGTGTTTGCCTGTGATCGTAAATAGCATGGATGCCTCCTTAATAACAAGCACTACTTATTGTTGACCTTTTCGCGCTTCTATACGTCCTCGCCATCCTGCTTGTTCACCAGCGCCTTAACAGCCTGATGCTTGGCGGGGGTGATCACTCCGCCGCTGATCACAAACCGTATCGCTTCTTCGATCGTCATGTCCAATGCGATGGTTTCCTCCTTCGGAACCATAACAACATAACCCGTAAACGGCGTCGGAGACGTCGGAACAAACAAAGTCAGGTACTCCCTTCGCGTATGGTCTATCAGCCGCCGCAGACCTGCCCCCGTCACCAGGGCAATCGACCAGCAGCCGGGGCGAGGGTATTCCAGTGCAACCACATCGCGAAAAGACAAATCCTGCTTGGTAAGAAAAAAATCCGTGATCTGTTTGATATAAGGGTAAACCGTCTTCACTAATGGCAGATTCGTAAGCCCGTTTTCGAAGATCCGCCAGAGCGTCCGTCCCATAACGCTGGCAAGAAACGCCCCAATGAAAACAAGGCCAATTACGGCGACAAAAAAGCCCGCAATCTTGCCATCACCTTCAACCCAGAAATCCGTCAGGAACTCCTTGTTCCCCCATTTCCCTTCGGAGACCCAGAGGATCAGCCGGACCAGCCCCCTGTTAATATGAACGCTGATCTTTGTCTGGATGAAAATATAGCACTGAACAAATATCCAAATCGTGACAATTGTCGGTAGGAGGGCTCCCAAACCCCGCACAAAATACGTTCTGAAATTTCTAACAGCTTGCATAGACAATATACCACAGTCCCTTGTGCTATGGTATTGTAGTATCGTCATTTATCGCGCGCAGCGTGATTATATTCTGCCAACCCCAGCAGCAACCCTGAGGTTGCGCCACTCTAATGCCAAATCGGGCACCCGTCAACAGAAAACTGATACTTCGCCGTAGCAAAAACCGCCTTGTCCAACCCCGCTCCCCCCGTACGGCAACGCCCCCCCACCGCCCCTCCCGGTGCCGGCCATCCGTCAACCGGAAGCACCGAGCCATTGAAAAACACCGCAGCCCGGGTACAATCAGACTGACCATCCCCGCGAAAGAGTTCTTTATGAGGAGAATCAAAATGGACCGCAAAAAGTGGTATTTCTGTGTGGTACTGGTTCTGGCGGCAACAGTTTTCACCCCCCTCTCCCCCGCCGCCGACGACAGCAAGCTCCGCATCATAGCCTTCGGCGCCCACCCGGATGACTGCGAGATCAAGGCCGGCGGAGTCGCCGCCATGTGGGCCGCTGCCGGCCATCACGTCAAGTTCGTCTCAACAACAAACGGCGACATCGGCCACTGGCGCGACGCCGGCAGACCGCTCGCCCAGCGCCGCGCAGCCGAAGTCCAGGCCGCCGCAAAGGTCCTCGGCATCGAAACCGAGGTCCTCGACATCCATGACGGCGAACTCATGCCCACGCTCGAAAACCGCCGCACCATCACCCGCCTCATCCGCGAGTGGAAGGCCGACATCGTCCTGGCCCCCCGCACAAACGACTACCACCCCGACCACCGTTACACCGGCATCCTCGTCCAGGACGCCGCCTACATGGTAACCGTCCCCTTCTTCTGCCCCGATGTGCCCCATCTCAAGCGAAACCCCGTCTTTCTCTACTACTCCGACAACTTCCAGAAGCCCAACCCCTTCGACCCTGACGTTGTCATCTCCATTGACTCGGTCCTCGAGAAGAAAACCGAGGCCCTCTCCCTGCTCGACTCCCAGTTTGTCGAAGGCGGATGCGGCGGCAACGAATCCATGGTTCCCAGGGACGACGCCCAACTGCAAGAAGCCCGCCGGCGCGTCAAGGAACGCTTCCGCCAGCGCTTCGCCGCCACCGCCGACAAATACCGCGACGACCTCATCGCCCTCTATGGCGAAAAAGCCGGCAAAGCTGTCCAGTGCGCCGAAGCCTTCGAAGTCTGCGAATACGGCCGCCGCCCCTCGCCGCAGGAACTGAAGAAACTGTTTCTGTTGCCGGCCGACTGACACCTCTCCATGCCGCCAGTGCTCCGCACATGACGCCCGCGGCCCATACGTGCCAGCACATCCCGCGGGCTGTGTGCCACCGTCAAATGCGTGCGCACAATGCACTTGTCCTGCTGGCCTTCCAAACTGACTATGACTGACCTTTCCGTCGGAGTACCACGCCTTTGGCGGTGCTCCATGCCAACACCCGACCCTCCGGCCGCCCTACTCCGCAACCCACCCCCCATCCACACTGATCACCGCCCCCGTCACGTAGCTGCTGTACGGGCTCGCCAGAAACACCACCGGCGTCTGGATCTCCTCCATCCGCCCCCACCGCTTCATCGGCACACGCGCCAACAACCTCCGCGTCATCTCCGCATCCTTCATGACCGCCGCATTGATCTCCGTCGCAAACGGCCCCGGACAGATACAATTGACCGTAATCCCCGTCTCGGCCAACTCCACCGCCAACGTCCGCGTCATCTGCACCACAGCCCCCTTCGACGCCGTATAGCTCAGCCGCTGCTCCATCCCCACCAGGCCCAGCGCCGAACCCATATTGATAATCCGCCCGTACCCGCGTGCCCGCATATGCCGCACCGCCGCCCGGCAGCAATGAAACACGCCGTCCACGTTCACCGACTGCACCGTCCGCCAGTCCGCCTCCGTAATCTCCGTCACCGCCGCTCGAATATTCACGCCCGCACTGTTGACAAGAATATCGATCTTGCCCAGCGCCTCTACCGCCCCATCGATAAACGCCTCCGCCGACCCGGCATCCGTCACATCTACCACCAGCCCGACCACCCGCCTGCGCTGCGCCTCCGCAGCAGCAGTGCCCCCTTCCGCCTCCATCTTCACATCGCCCGCACCCACTGCCTTCGCAATCTCCGCCGCCGCCGCTTCGACCTGCTCGCGATGCCGACTGCCCACCACTACATCCGCCCCCGCCTGTGCAAGCGCAATCGCCATCTGCCGCCCCAATCCGCGCGACCCCCCTGTCACCACGGCCGCGTGCCCCGTCAGATCAAATAAATCCCTCGCCACAAAACCTCCCACGCCCACCTCAGGCATTCTTCACCCCAACATTCACGCTTAAGTCGTACGGCCGGGTTCCACCCGCCATCAACGCTCACTCGCCCTCGTACACATTCAACCATCGCTGCGTCGGCACACAAGGCCGCCCGCCTTTAACCGTACCATAATCGGCGGCGAATCCCCCCATCACACCCGGTCCATTCACGACCGTTTGCTTCATTCACGGCGTTTCGACTTTCACGGTCGCCGTCTCGTCCTCGTCAAGGCCGCTGCCCGGGATGGGCAACTCCGCATACACAATCCCCTCCGCCCGGTCGTCCTTCATCTTCGCCAGGATCGTCCCGTCCCGTCCGATGATCCGCGTCTGCCCCCACCCGTGCCAATCCGGCTCATATCCCGCCGGCACCGTCCAGTTCGCCCCGATAATGTTGATGTCGTTCCGCGCCGCAATCGCCGGCAGCCGCTTCTCGAACCAGTCGCTGCCCGTATCCTCCACCCACGCAATCGGATACAGCAGATGATCGACCCCCAGCGCCTTCAGCCGCGGCGGCTCGAAATTGATATCGAAACAGATCAACAGCGCCATCCGCCCGTACGGCGTATCGATGACCGCATGCCCCAGGTCCCCCGGCGTCGCCCACCCCCGCTCCGCAAACGGCCACGGATTCAGCTTGCGATAGTACCCGCAGTACGTCGTGTCCGGGCTGATCAGCACGACTGTGTTATAGTACTCCCCGCTCCGCGGATCCACCTCCAACAGCGGCACCGTCAGGTACACCTTCAACTCCCCGGCTAACTTCGCAAAAAACCGCGTCGACTCCCCCGGCACCGTCTCCGCCGCCCCTCGCACATCCACCCCTGTCAGCCCGGCCGTAACCCGCCGCTGGCCCACACGCCACGTCCGCTTCAGATCATGGCTCATATACCCCGTCACGGACGTCTCCGGCAAGACGATCACCTTCGCCCCGGCCCCCGCCGCCTCGCGCACCACCTTCGCCAGGTGCTCCCGATTCCAGGCCGCGTCCCCGAACCGCGAAACCGCCTGCACCGCCGCCACCTTGAACGTCTTCGCCCCTTCGCCCTCGGCCGCGCCTGCCGCAGCGCAAAGCACCAGGCAAAGCAGCCCGCCCACAGTTGTCCGTCTCATTCTCCGCCCTCCCGACTGTTTCCCTTGTGCCGTAACACCACCGCTACATCACTGTTTGCCGCCGAAGCCCCGCCATTCTACCACAACCCGCCTCCGGATAAAAGACACGCCGCGCCGGAACCCGCCTTGACAGCCCGCCGCAAGAAAGCATAAAATAACCGTGCCAAACAGGCACAAACATATTCGTACCCATTACCGAAGGAGGTAAAAACATGCAGCAGACGTCAAGACGAACGTTCATCAAGGCCGCCGCCGGCCTCGGCGCAACCGCCGCCATGCCCGGCCTCGCTTTCGCAGCACCCGCCGAAAAGCCCAACTCCAAATTCAGCGGCGTCCAGATCGGCGTCATCACCTACAGCTACCGCGGCACACCCAGCTCCGCCGAAGACCTCCTCAGGTACCTTCTCGCCTGCGGCCTCAGCTCCGTCGAACTCATGGGCGACGCCGCCGAACGCTTCGCCGGCCGCGGCGCCGACGCCATGCAGAAGTACGCCGACCTCCGCAAGATGTACAACGACGCCGGCGTCAACATCCACATCGTCAAGTTCGGCAACATCGGCGACCGCAACATGAGCGACGCCCAGATCGAACACTACTTCAACGCCGCAAAGGCCCTCGGCGCAAAAGGCATCACCCGTGAAATGGACGAAGACGCCGCCAGACGCCTCGGCCCCTTCGCCGACAAGCACAAAATCTGGATCGGCTTCCACAACCACACCCAACTGAAGCCCGACACCTACGACGGCCCGATGCTCTCGCACGGCAAGTACCTCGGCATCAACTTCGACATCGGCCACTATGTCGCTGGCACAAACTGCTGCCCCATCATGTTCATCGAAAAGTACAAGGACCGCATCATCAGCCTCCACCTCAAGGACCGCAAGGTCAACGACGGCCCCAACATGCCCTTCGGCCAGGGCGACACACCCGTCGCACTCGTCCTGAACTACATGAAGCAGAACAAACTCACCTTCCCCGCCGACATCGAACTCGAATACAGGGTCCCTGCAGACTCCGACCCCGTTAAAGAGGTCACAAAGTGCAAGGACTTCTGCAAGGCCGCCCTCGGCGCCTGACCACCGCACAACCGGCCGGGGCGTCCATTGCGGGCGCCCCGGCGCCCATACTGCGGCTTGTGATTTGCTGCGCCGCGCGATCATAATGCAGATTGCTACTATGCAGTGATCCTGATCAGCACATAGCTTGCCAATGCCCGCCCCTGCGCATGCGCAGGGTATGCCTTGCCCTTAACACACTTGGATGCCCCCGTACGCTCCGCATCAACCATCAAGAAAGGCAGTCAGTGGCCCCTGACGACTCGTCAGATTTGGCGGGCGGGGCCTGCGACCCGATTCACGCTTCTCGGCACATGTACGACTTGCCATGGCTCCAGTCTTATTCGTCCGTTCCTTACGCAGCCCCTATCATAAGTAACAGCCGGATGATCGAGCCCAGGTTCACGAGAACTCCTCCCACAATTACTAATGTAAGGCGACGTTTCTGCATGGCTTCGAAGGCCAGGTCATACCGATCAGACCGGCGACCGTCGGATCCGGAAGATGCATTCGGAGTGTAACCGACGGGCGGGTCCGGTACACTATCGTGTCGGAACACGACGGCATGCAACAGAATGGTTTGCGATGGAAAGGTACGCTATGAGCATGGGTACGAATCAGGAGAAGACAACATCGACCGTATCCCGGCGGGAGTGGCGGAAGTGGCATGGGTGGATCGGGCTTCTCAGCGCGGTGCCGACGCTGATCACGGCCGTGTGCGGCGGGCTGCTGCTGTTTCGCAAGGTCGGGCTATACGAACGTCGTGGCGCGTTCCGCGACGCGATCCAGGGGCTGCACAGCTACGAAATTCTCCTGCCATATGTCGGCCTCATAGCCGTGCTGCTGATGATCGCCACCACGATCACCGGCACGGTCGTTTTCGTCCAGATGCGCTGCCGCCGGTAGGGCTGCCGGAGCGCGTGCGGCCCAGATGTCCGTTGAGCTTGCACCGTATTGCGTGCCGAAATAGTCGCCGTCCCAGAGTTTACGGAAGAACCCTCGATCACCTTTGCACAAGCCGAACGGATCGACGAAGCTTGTGGGGTTGTTGCCGACGTAGCTGTACATGTTCATGCCGTCGTCGTAGACGATGGGGTCGGGCTGGAGGAATCGGCCCAGGTCGGGGGCGTACATGCGGGCTCGGTAGTAGTAGAGGCCGGATTGGTCGGGCGTTTGGGTTTCCACATCGTAGCGTCTGCCGGTGAACATGTAGGGGTTGCCGCAGGCGCTCTCGGCCCGCGGCGTGCCGCTGCCGTC